>JBFLWU010000013.1:0-93201 GCA_040757625.1 Thermodesulfobacteriota bacterium
GTTTTTTTTGTTGCAATAATGACGAAAAATGCACTTGGAATTTAATAACTGATTGAAAACAAACACTTGGCCCCTGGACCCCTTGAATCCTGGAATCCTTTCTCCCAACTAGTTGGGAGAAGAACCTTAATTGTTTTTTTCTTGACACTTTCCAGCCTTTGTTTTAGTTATTTTATAGCTATAATGTAGTTAAACCGTACTGCCATCAACAAAATCTACAGATATTCTGACAAGATCGGGGCAGAAACCCATTTGGGCACGCTATCGGTTTGTAAATTTTTTGCTTATAAATTTTCAAACGTAAAGGCTTTGAAAAATGGCTGAAGAAAAAATGCCCCCTCATAATGATGATCCCCGTAACCGTTCGTTCAAATCCAGGGTAAAATTTGAAGTTTACGGTGAAGAAATGATCGAAAAAATGGTCAAGTCCAGCGGGAACAGCGGAAGAGTCTATCTGCCGCCCGAATGGGTCGGTCATCTTGTTAAGATCATCCGGTTTCACAAGGAATCCGAATAAAACGTTTGAAAATCCGTCGCATTTACGCTAGAAAAAATAAAGGCGCTTTGGGGCTGGAATGTGACCGTACCAAAGATATTTTAATGATCAGGAGGTCAAAGTGAAAATTCTCACAACCGTAAAGAAGGTAGTCGACGTGGAACTCAACATTCACGTGGAGAACGGGGCCATTGTTGAAAAAGGGCTGCAGTATGTCATGAACGCCTGGGACGAAAATGCCGTGGAAGCCTCTGTTCAGCTGAAAGAATCCAAGGGCGCGGAAACAACCTTGGTGAGTATCGGCGGGGGCGACAATGCCGACATAATCCGCAAAGCCTATGCCATGGGTATTGAAAACGGAATTCATATCGATGACCCGGCCCTGGCCAAAGCGGATTCGTTTGTATATGCCAAGGTATTGCAGAAGGTTTACGAAAAAGGAAATTATGACCTTGTCATCACCGGCAAACAGGCTCAGGATACGGATAACGGTCAAACCGGTATCATACTGGCCGAGTATTTAGGATTGCCTTGCGTCAGTAATGTGATCGCCATTGAAGTGCTGGACGACCGGCACATTAAAGTATCCCGATTGGGCGACACCGGAACCGAATTTGTCGAGCTGGAATTACCGGCCGTTGTTACGGTTGATGTAACGATCAATGAACCGCGGCTTCCCCAGATGCGCGGCATCATGATGGCAAAGAAAAAGGCCATTAACTCAATGGATCTTGCGGCACTCGGGATTTCGCCCGATGAAGTCAAAGGCGCAGGTCCAAAATCGGAAATTGTTGAATTTATCGCGCCGCAAACGCGCAAAGCCGGAAGAAAATTCGAGGGCGACGCCGCTCAGATTACCGCTCAGGTCGTCGGTCTTCTGGCCAATGAGGCGAAGGTGCTGTAACGAATTCCAAACATCTTTTGCGATCCTCACCAAACGCAACCCTGATTCATAAAAGGAAAAAATATTATGGCTAAAGTACTCGTAATTGCAGACATCAAACAAGGGGAACTGAAAGGCAGCACGGCCGAACTTTTATCCAAAGCCAAAGCCATCGGAGCGGAAACGGCGGTGCTGGCGATCGGCAGTAATATCGGATCGCTGGTTCCCGGCCTGGTCAATGCCGGCTCCGATACGCAATATATCGCCGATGATCCCGGACTGGAGCTGTTTTCAGCCGGTCCCTACGCCGCCTGTGTCGTCGACGCAGCCAGACAATCCGGCGCGAACCTGATTCTGTTCGGCTTTTCCGAAAGCGGCAAAGCCGTCGCCCCGAGGGTTGCCGCCCGGCTGAACGCTGCCTGCGCAACCGATATTACCGACGTGAAGCTTCAGGGGGATCAAATCGAAGTCGCCCGGCCCGCCATCACAAATAAGGTGATCCAGCGCGTCAAGATCAATACCGGACAACTGGTGGCCGTTGTCCGGGCGGGCGCGTTCGAAGCCGCCGGCGGAATCACCGGAACCGAAAACATCGTCAAACTTTCACCCCCGGCGTCTGACTTAAAAGCCGTAATCAAGGAAATCGTATCGGAAGCAAGCGGTGAAATCGACCTGACCGATGCCAACATCGTCATCTCCGTGGGCCGAGGCGCCAAGGACCAATCCGGCGTTGAACTGGTAAAGGAACTGGCCAAGGACTTAAACGCCGGCTTCGGCTCTTCCCGCGCCATGGTGGATGCCGGTTTCATGCCGCATTATAAGCAGGTCGGGCAAACCGGTAAAATCGTTGCCCCCGCCCTTTATATGGCCATCGGCATCTCCGGATCCATCCAGCACCTTGCGGGCATGAAGGGCTCAAAAGTGATCCTGGCGGTAAATAAGGACCCCGAAGCGCCCATATTCAACGTGGCCGACTATGGCATTGTCGGAGACCTTTTCGAGGTGGTTCCGATTCTCCGCGATGAACTCAAGAAAATTAGAACCTAACCCGGCATAGCCATAGCACAAAAAATCTCGCGCAAAGACGCTGAGGCGCCAAGGCTGTTAATCTATTTTCTTTATTGGCCTTTGCGGGCTCTGCGGCTTTGCGTGAGACAACTATTTTAAAAAATTTTCTGCCTCAAACAACGCGAAAATAAGATCGCAGATACTATTGATGAGGTTCCGATGAATCCCCTATTGATGTCTCTTCTACTGGTTGCCGCACTGGCCGTTTTCGGACGTACGATGTTTCGCAAAATTCAATTATTGACGGCGCTCGAACCCGCCGACAGATTCAACCATCTGAAGGACCGGCTGATGAATATGGTCATTCTGGCCGTCGGCCAGAAACGCCTGGTCGCAAGGGCCAAGGAAAGAAGTTCGGGCATCATGCATGCGTTCATTTTTTGGGGATTCTGCGTTTTGTTGATTCGCAGCCTGAATTTGTACGGGCAGGGCTATCAGGAAGGATTTCACCTGCCGTTTTTCGGCGACGATTATCTGCTCGGGTATCTTTACATGGCCTTGAAAGATATCATGGAGGGGATCGTCCTGTTGATGATCCTCTATGCGTTTATTCGGCGTTCCGTTGTAAAACCGAAACGACTGCACAACACCTTTGAAGCCTATCTGGTCCTGGGGCTGATCGGGATCTTGATGATATCCGATCTGCTGCACGACGGCGCACGCTGCAACCTGATTCAGTTATATAACAACCCGGGAAGCATCCCCTACTTCAATAATCCGCAATTCGGTTCCGAATTTCTCTGGACGCCGATATCGGTGGGGGCCGCCGCTTTGATTTCAGGATTGAGCGCGGAAGCCAACGCCGCCATCCTGGTCATCATGTTCTGGATTCACATCTGTACGCAGCTCACATTTTTGAATATTCTGCCTTTGGGAAAACATTTTCATGTGATCACCTCGCTCCCCAACGTTTTCCTGAAAAGCCTGGGCTATCCCCATGAAAAACCCAAGCTGCTGGATCTGGAAAACGAGGCCGCCTGGGAGGACGAATCCCTGGGAATCAATCATATCCATCAGCTCAACTGGAAACAGGGACTGGACCTTTACACCTGCACCGAGTGCGGCCGCTGCAAAGAGGTCTGCCCGACCTATACTACCGACAAGCCGCTGAATCTGCATGAATTCAACGACAAACTGAAGTTTGAATTGCTGGAAAATACCGATAATATTATTAAGCGGGCCCGGTTGACCGACGCAATCAGGCAAAGCCAGGATCCCGGGGAAATTGAAAAGCTCAAGGAGGAGATCGCCGGCCTCAACAGCAAAAAGCAGTTGATCGGCGAGGTCATCGCCCCAGAAACCCTTTGGGCCTGTACGACCTGCCGCGCCTGCGAAGAAGTTTGCCCGGTGACCATTGAGCATGTGCCCAGAATCATCGCCATGCGTCAGGGGCAAACCCTGATGGCCGAAGCCTACCCAAAGGAGCTGAACCCGGCACTCAAAGGGCTCGAACGCAACGGCAATCCCTGGGGAATCGGTTATGACAAACGCGCCGATTGGGCCGAAGGACTGGGCATCAAAACGATGGCGGAAGACTCCGCTGTCGATTATCTCCTCTGGGTGGGATGCGCCGGTTCATTCGATGATCGATCCAAAAAAGTGACGAAAAGCCTGGCTAAGATCCTGCAAAAGGCCGGCATCAGCTTCGCCATCCTGGGTGTGGAAGAAAAATGCACCGGCGACTTTGCCAGGCGGGTCGGAAATGAAATGCTGTTCCAAATGATGGCCCGGGAAAACATCGAAACCCTGAACAACTATAAAGTCAAAAAAATCATCACGGCGTGTCCGCATTGTCTCAATGCGCTGAAGCATGACTATCCGCAATTGGGGGGAAGCTACGAGGTGATCCATCACGCCGAGTTCATCGACCAGCTCGTCAGGGCGGGAAAAATCAAATTAAAACCGTCGCTGGAAGGGGCCCTGACCTATCATGATCCCTGTTACCTGGGGCGCTATAACAACATTTTCGATCAGCCGCGCTCGCTCCTGCAATCCGTTTCAAAGGACGGTCTCAGGGAGCTCGACCGCCGCGGCCGGGAAAGCTTCTGCTGCGGCGCCGGCGGGGGCAGAATGTGGATGGAGGAGACCATCGGCAAACGGATCAACCGGGAACGTTCGGAAGAGATCGTCGCCAAACAGGTTTCAACCGTAGCCGTAGGGTGTCCTTTCTGCCTGACGATGATCGAAGACGGCATGAAGGACCTGGGCAAGGAAGAGATGATCCGGACGCAGGATATTGCCGAGTTGGTGGAAAAAAATATGGTGTAATCGGAGCACCATAATGTCAACTGACCCCAAACCGGTAAAAATCATTCCTAAAGAAAAGGCCGTATTCAGGCTCGATAAAAACGGCAACTGGCGATCCGATGAAGTAAAATTCAGAAACCGGAAGATCATCAACTATTTCCACTCCCTTATCAAAAAAGACCGGGACGGCTTCTATTTGGAACAGGAGCACGCGAATTATATTGAAAAGGTCTATTTCCCCTATGAAGACACCGCGCTTTTCGTCAGCCGCATCATTGAAAGCGACGGACTGATCCTGTGCCTCAACACGGGAAATCAGATCAGGCTGGATCCGCAACAGTTGTTCATCAGAAACGACGACCTCTATTTCCAAAGCGGCGAGGACCTCATCAAGTTCAGCGAAAACGCCCTGCTCGCCTTAGCGCACCATATGGATGAAGCGGACGATCAGTTTGTCGTCATTATAGACGGGAAAAAACACCTCATCCCCGGAACGGAATAACAACAGCAGCAGGTCCATTCAATCTCAGCCGCTTGACCCAAATCCGCTTCGGCAGTTTTCCGGGTGCAGGGTTCAGGTTAAGGTCGTTGCTGAGAGTTATGAATTGACCAGATGGGGAGAAGTAAGTTCTTAGAAATGATATCTGAAAGATGAGATCTCTTGCAGGACTCCCACACTATCGACGGCCTTAACAAACCTGCGATAGGTCTGACGAATTGGGGGCCATAGTCTGAACAGCATCCGGAAGCTTTCAAAAGCCTGCCGGGTCGGAATTATCAGTCGCTCGCCGGGCTTTGGCCTGAACGCAATACTCGGCCTATTCCTCCGACTTTTGCTTGAAGGCAGGCACGGGAGAACTCAGCGCCTCGGTTAATACGTAGGCGGCCTGCAGGGCCGACGTGGGGCAAAGCGGAAAACACTCCTTGCAGTTCCAGCACACTTTGGATGCAATTTCCGGTATGAAGCTGATCTCTTTACGTGTGCCCCTGTCGACAAAGCCGACAGCGTGGCCCTTCTTGACTTCGGCACAGTACCTGACGCACAGGCCGCAATGAATGCAAAAGGAAGCCTCTCTTTCAAAACGGTACCGGTCAGCCCCGTATGCCTTGGCCAGATCCTGCAATTCAAAGGAATCCGGAGCATGCGCCAGCAGCAGCTCGATAATGGTTTTACGGATTCGATCGACCTTCTCGGACCGGGTTCTGACAACCAAATCGTTTGCCGCCGGATAAACGCAGGCGACAACGAGGCTGGTTCGGCCGCGAACCTCGACTTCCACGATGCAGAGACGGCATCCGCCGAACGGTTCCAGTTTTTCGTGGTGACAGAGCGTGGGAATCGAAATCCCCGCGCCCCGGGCGGCCTCCAGAACGGTCATCCCTTTGCTCGCTTTGACCGCTTTTCCATCTATCTGTAACAGGATATCGCTCATTTTTCTTTGCTCTTTCTGCTGATATTTCTTTCTTCTTCAGGGATCGGAGCCGGGACAGGCTCGCCGGAGATTTTCCTTACCGCGCCGAACCGGGCGGGGCAGACTTCAAAGCAGGTCCCGCAGTTGGTGCATTTGTTCTGGTCGATGACATGGATTCTGTTTTTGCCCCCGTCGATCGCGCCTACCGGGCACTTCCGGAGACACATCATGCAGGCCTGGCACTTGGCCGGGTCGATATAGTGCGCAATCAGCTCCTTGCAGTACAAAGCCGGGCATCTCTTCTCCTTGATGTGGGCCTCGTACTCATTCCTGAAGTAATGCAGCGTGCTGAGGAACGGGTTGGGAGCGCTCTTGCCCAGCGCGCAGAGAGAGGCTTCTTTGGCCACCTCGGACAGCAGCTCCAGCAGTTCGATGTCGCCTTCTTTTCCCCGGCCTTCGGTGATATTGGTCAGAATCTTGTGCATCTGCCGCAGGCCTTCGCGGCAGGGAACGCATTTGCCGCAGGATTCGTCCGTCAGGAAGCTGGTGAAGTACCTGGCGACATCCACCATGCAGGTATCCTCATCCATGACGATCATACCGCCGGACCCCATCATCGATCCGGCCCGGGTGAGTTCGTCAAAACCGACTTCCAGATTCAACAGGGACTCGGGAATGCAGCCCCCGGAGGGCCCGCCGGTCTGCACCGCCTTGAAGCGCCTGCCGCCGGGGATGCCGCCTCCGATTTTGTAGATGATATCCTTCAGGGTGATGCCCATGGGCACTTCCACTAGGCCGGTATTGGTAATCTTTCCGACCAGCGAGAAGATTTTCGTGCCCTTGCTTCCTTCGGTCCCGATTTGCGTAAACCAGTCGGCGCCTTTATTGATGATCAGCGGCACATTTGCCCAGGTCTCAACGTTATTGAGCACGCTGGGTCTTTCCCACAGGCCTTTGATGTTGGAGCGGACATACTTGGGCCTGGGCTCTCCCACCCGGCCCTCCAATGCCGTCATCAGCGCCGTTGATTCGCCGCAGACAAAGGCGCCGGCTCCCTGGTGGACGATCACCTTGAAATCAAAGCCCGAGCCGAGGATGTCCTTCCCGATGAGGCCATAGTCCTCGGCCTGCCGGATCGCAAGGGTCACGTTTTCCACCGCCAGGGGGTATTCCTGCCTGACATAAATATAGCCCTCGTGCGCGCCGACGGCATAACCGCCGATAATCAACCCCTCGAGGATCGAATGCGGATTGCCTTCCAGCAGCGCCCGGTCCATAAAGGCCCCGGGGTCGCCCTCGTCGGCGTTGACGATCACGTACTTGATGGGCTCGGGGGCGTTGCGGGACCCT
Source organism: Thermodesulfobacteriota bacterium (assembly GCA_040757625.1). Lineage (GTDB taxonomy): Bacteria > Desulfobacterota > Desulfobacteria > Desulfobacterales > JARGFK01 > JARGFK01. The sequence goes on from JBFLWU010000013.1 coordinate 7,457, forward strand.
TCCCACTTGCTGCCCGTGGGAAAACCGGCGCCGCCCCTTCCTCTCAGGTTGGATTTTTTGACTTCCGCAACCACCTGTTCGGGGGTCATCCCGGTGAGCACTTTGGGCAGGGCGGTATAACCGCCGATCGCCAGATAGTCTTCGATGCTCTTGGGGTCGATTTTAATGTTGCTGCCGATGAGAGTCCGCTGCTGATTCTTATAGAAGGAGATATCGGATTCATGGACGGCTTTATCGCCGGTGGCCGGGTCCACGAAGAGCAGCCGCTCGACAACCTTTTTGGCTTTTATGGTCTGCGCGACGATCTCGGGAACGTCTGCGGGGGTTACCTGCAGATAGCAGATCTCCTCGGGATAGATGACCACCACGGGACCCCGCTCGCAAAAACCGGGACAGCCGGTTCCCTTGGTGTCCACATCGGCCGTCAAGCCCTCTTTCCGGATCTCCGCCTTGAAAGCGGCAATGACATCTTCGGCCCCGGAAGCGATACAGCCGGCCCCTGCGCAAATCGAAATACAGGGCGTGTCGGGGTTCCTCTTGGATAATATCTCTTTTCTGAATTTCTCTAACGCTTCAGGCGAATTCAACCGCGCCATAATTTTCCCCTACTCGTAGTTTTTTAAAATGTCCGCCGCCTTGGCCGGAGCCATCTTGCCGTGGGTTTTGCCGTCGATTTCCACCACCGGCCCCAGCGCGCAGCAGCCGAGGCAGTTGACGGTCTCCAGGCTGAACTTCATATCCAGGTCCGTTTCGCCGGGCCGGATGCCCGTCAGGTCCTGCACGCTGTCGAGGACGCGCTTGGCGCCGCGGACATGACAGGCGGTCCCCATGCACACGTGAATGCCGTGACGTCCCTTGGGCACCAGGCTGAAGGCCTTGTAAAAGGTGGCGATGTGCTGTATCCGGGTCAAGGGAACCTTTAATCGCTCGGCGACCCGTTCCAGCGCCTCTTTCGGAAGCCAATTGTTTTCGCTCTGAATATCCAGCAGCACCTGAATGAGGTAACTTGCGTCCCCGCGATACTTATCAATAATCTGATCGACCCGGCCGATATCCATTTTCTCTTTCAGTGTCTTGCTCTTCTTTTTTTCCATAATCCGCCGCCAGTTCTTTAATCTCAAGCAAGCGCATAGCACTTGCGGCTTTCATCATACCGGACGAATCCATACCGCGACGAGCTGCTCATGTGTTTGGACACTTCGGATGGACTCATACCCAGCATTTTGGAGATTTCTCCGGTTGAAAGGGGGTTTTCCTTCAGGAGCAGCATGATTTGACCGATTGCCAGCTTATTGGCAATCAATTCGTCAAACAGCCGGTTGAATTCATCGCCGGTGAAAAACTTGCGATACGATTCTTCCGATTTGACGGGCAGCCTCAGCCGCTCCCTTTCCACCAGCCGGATGTAAGGGACCAGTTTTCTGACCGCTTCCAGCTTGAGCGTTAATCCCTTTGGATCGATTCCCTCGCCCTTGCCGAGCGGCCCCAGTTCCTTGACCTTCCGGGTAAAGTCATTGATGACTTCGGCCAAAAGGATCCCGTCGGCGCCGGACATGAATTCGATCCGCAACCTTTCCGGGTTCAAACCGATGTGCGCCATTATTTTCCGGCATATAAATACATTGCCCAATGCATCGTAGTTGCCGTGCGTAATATAATTGCACTCATTCAGCCGGCAGCCGCCGATAAACACGCCGTCCTGTCCGTTCGAAAAAGCCCTGAGGAGAAACTCCAGGTCGACTCGCCCGGAGCACATGACGCGAATGAGCCTGATCTCGTTTGTATATTGCAGTCTGGAAACTCCAGCCAGGTCAGCAGCCCCGTAGGCTCACCAGTGGCATACAAAGCCCAGTATTCTGGGCTTGAACTTAAAAGCGGTACTCATTTGTTTTCACCACCCTTGTTAGCAATCTTGTCAAAACTCCGGCCGAGGTCTGTCATAAATGATTTCCGATTATTCCTGAAGTCGGTCCGTCCCGACGGTCCGGACGCCGTTTATCCCGATGATTCTAAGCTGCAGCGACCGCCGCATCGATCTGCCGGATGATCTCTTCATCGGAAACCGCCGCGTCGATCTGGCCGCAGAGTTCGGCATCGGTAAAGTGCTTCAGCACAATGGCCCCTGTCGGGCACTTTGCGTTGCAGACGCCGTCGCCTTTGCAGAGCACCGGATTGACCCAGGCCTTTTTGCCCTTGGGGGTGTCGACAAATTCGATGGCGCCGTATGTGCAGGCGGTAATGCACGCCCCGCAGGATACGCAGTCGTTTGCCGCCACCTCGCAAACCGATGCGGAAGCCGTGACGCTATCGCGCGAGAGCAGCGTTAAGACGCGGCCGGCCGCCCCATTGGCCTGGTTGATCGTTTCCGGTATATGCTTCGGATAGTGAGCCATTCCGCACAGATAAACACCGTCCGTGGCAAACTCGACGGGCTTTAATTTGACATGGGCCTCTTTGAAGAAGTTGTCGGGGCTCAGGGTCACCTTGAACAGTCCGGCCACCTCCCGGGTAGCGGACGAAGGCACCACCGCCGCGGCCAGGGAAAGGATATCGGCGCCGATGGCAAGCTTCTGGCCCAATATCGGATCGGTCACGGTCACCCTTACAACCGGCTTGCCTTCCTCCACTGCGGCTTCCACCAGGGGCTTGTCATCCGGTTCGTAACGGATGAACCGGATATCCTTATCCGAGGCCTCCCGGTAAAAATCCTCTTTGAAACCGTAGGTGCGCATATCCCGAAAGAGAATGTAGATGTTCATGCGGGGATTGAGCGCCTTGAGCTTCAGGGCGTTCTTGACGGCATGGCTGCAGCATACCCGGCTGCAGTAATTTCTTTCTTCATTTCGGCAGCCGACGCACTGGATCATCACCAGACTCTCGGCCTGCACAATCTTTTCTTCCCCCCTGGCGATCCCCTCCTCCAGCTCGAGGTGGGTCAGCACGCGCTCGTCTTTGCCATAGAGATATTCGGTCGGTTTGTATATATCCGCACCGATCGCGATGACGGCGGCGCCGTGCTTGATCTCCTTGACCCGGCCCTCGGTCTCCACCGTCGTGATGAAATTGCCCACATAACCGGAAACATCCCTGATCGCAGCGCCATGGGATACCTGGATGAGCGGATGCTGATAAACCTTGCGGATAATGTCGCGCAAATGGGCCTGAACATCAAGCCCTTCCAGGGTGGTGGAGATCCTGCGGGCCGTCCCGCCCAGTTCGGTCTCCTTTTCCACCAGGTGAACCTCGTGCCCCTGGCCGGCGATGGAGAGCGCGCAGGTCATGCCGGCGATACCGCCGCCCACCACCAGCGCCGCCTTGTTTACCGGAAGATCGAATTCCTGCAGCGGCTCCAGATGGCGGGCGCGCGCCACCGACATCCGGATGATATCCTTGGCCTTTTGGGTGGCTTCCTCCTTTTCCTTTGAATGGACCCAGGAGTTGTGCTCCCGGATATTGGCCATTTCACAGTAATATTGATTCAGCCCCGCCTCCCGGACCGTATCCCGGAACAGCGGCTCCAGAGTCCTGGGGGAACAGGCGGCGATCACCACGCGGTTCAGTCCCTTTTCCATTGCCAGGTCCGTTATTTCCCTGGCGGAATTGGTGGCGCATGAAAACAGCTGTTCCTTGGCATAGACGACGTTGGGCAGGGTCAGGGCATATTCAACCGCACCGGGAACATTGACGACGCTTCCGATGTTGGCCCCGCAATGACACACAAAGACGCCGATCTTCGGTTCCTCTTTGGAAACATCCTTTTCCGGCGGATAGACCCTTTCTTTGGCCAGCTTCCCCCGCCGGTAGTCAAGCAGTGCGCCGCATTGGGAGCCGGCGGCGCTGGCGGAGAAAACCGACTCGGGAATATCGGTCGGTCCCTGGAAGGCCCCGCTGACATAGATCCCCGGCCGGTTGGTCTGCACGGGATTGGAAGGGGCCCCCTTGCTGAATCGATGGGAATTAAGCGTAATAGCGAATTTGTCGGCCAGCTGTTGCACCTCGACCGGAGGATTCAACCCGACGGACAATACCACCAGCTCGAATTCCTCCTCTTTGACGCCTTCGTCCGGAGTCGAATACCTGACGATCACGTTCCCGCTTTCCGGGACCTCTTTGACGATCGAGGTATAGCTTCTGACAAACCGGATCCCGGAAAGTTTTTCGGCTCTCTGGAAGTAACGTTCAAAATCCTTGCCGTAGGAACGGATATCGTTGTGAAATATGGTGCACTCCGTCGCCGGATAATGATCCTTGGTCAAAATCACCTGTTTCTGGGTGTAGGTGCAGCAGACGGCCGAGCAATAACTGTTCTCGCCCGGGGTCACCCGCCTGGAGCCGACGCATTGAAGCCAGGCGATTTTATGGGGGTGCTTTCTGTCGGAAGTGCGCCGCACCTCGCCGGCATAGGGTCCCGTGGAGGAGAGCAGCCGCTCGTAGTCCATGCTGGTGACCACGTTCTTCATCCGGCCGTAGCCGTATTCATCCTTTACCTTGGGATCAAACGGCTCCATACCGGCGGACAGGATGATCGCTCCGACTTTTATTTCAACTTCTTCCTGCGCCTGATTGAAATCGATGGCCTTGTTCTGGCAGACGGCTTCGCAGATGCGACATTTCTTCTCTTTCAGATAGATACAGCTTTCATCAATATAGGTGATCAGGGGAATGGCCTGCGAGAAGTATACGTGAACGGCCTTGTTCTTGGATATATCCTGGTTGAACGGATCGGGATATTCCACCGGGCAGTATTTGACGCAGGTGGTGCAACCCGTACATTTGTCCTCCAGAATGTATCTGGGCTTTTTCGTCAGTGTGACCGTAAAGTCCCCTGCCTCGCCCTTTACCCTGTCGACTTCGGTAAGGGTCAAAATTTCGATATTTGGATGCCGGCCGACCTCGACCAGCTTGGGCGACAGAATTCACATGGAACAGTCGTTGGTGGGAAAGGTCTTGTCGAGCTGGGCCATGTGGCCGCCGATGCTCGGGCCCTTCTCCACCAGGTACACCTTGAAACCGGCGGTGGCCATATCAAGCGCGGCTTGAATCCCGCTGATGCCGCCGCCCACCACCATAACGTCGCCAAAATTATCGCCGTCCAGGCTTGCGGAAAATTGTTGAACGATTTCCTTCGGCAATACTTCGTTTTCCACTTTCCATCTCCTCGTCAGGATTCTGATATTTCCGATATGGCTATCCGAAAATTCCAGTCAGCCGTTTGGCTGCTATGTAGAAATTAATCTGTGTCTTGTAAATAACCAGATTTTCCAATTCGTATTCGTCCGTAAACGGTAGATTTTGTTTCAGGGCAAGGCCCGAACCTTTTTGCAACCGCAGGCATAGCGCGCCTATTCCGCAAAAACGTGAGAACGCCGCCCTGGGCCAAAAGATGCCGTTTACGGACGGATACTAAATTACCTCTTGGATAATTTCGGTAATATCCTTTACCTCCAGGACATTCTCGAATTCCAGGTTCAACCGGCTTTCCTCGAAATTGGTGATGCAATACGGACAGGCCGTCGCCAGCACCTCGGCCCCGACTTCCCGGGCCTGCTGCAACCTCAGGTCTGAGAACCGTTCGTTCTTGGGCGTATCCATCCAGATCCTGCCTCCACCCCCGCCGCAGCAGAGACTGTCTCTGCGCGAATCCGGCAGCTCGATCAATTCCAGGCCCGGAATCTTTTTTAAAATATCCCGGGGCTGGTCGTACAGCTCATTATGCCGCCCCAGGTAGCAGGGGTCATGATAGGTCACCTTTTTGCCGTATTCCCGGGCGATTTCAAGCCTTCCCGCATTCATCAGCTCCAACAGGTACTGGGAGGCGTGCATGACCTCGAACTTCACCATGAATTCAGGATACTCGTTTTTGAAGGTGTGGTAGCAGTGCGGAGACGATACCAGGATCTTCTTCACGCCATGGTCGATAAAGGTTTTGATGTTTTCCCTGGCCAGGTTTTTGAATACTTCCTCGCTGCCGGTCTTGCGGATGCTTTCACCGCAGCAGTTCTCCTTTTCACCCAAAATCCCGAAATCGACCCCGGCCTTGTTCAGGATATTGGCGGTGGCGGCGGCGACCTTCTTCATTCTGGGGTCATAACTCAGGTAGCATCCGACGAAATACAACACCTCCATCCCTTCCGCAAAGGGTTTCACGGACAGGTCTTTGGCCCAGTCCCCCCGCTTTTTGCGTTCAAACTGCAGGGGATTGCCTTCGGAAATGAGGCTGGCCCTGGCGGTGCGGGCGGAACGCACGGATGCCGGAAAAACCTCGTAATTCGTAGCAACCCGGCGCAGGGATACGCCCAAATCAATCTGTTTTACGCCCCGGGGGCAGCGCTGGGGGCAGCGGCCGCAGGTCGTACAGCGCCAGATGTCTTCACCGTCTATCTCGGTCAAACCGAAAGTGGCCTGCCGGATGATTTTGCGCATGCTGAATTGCCTGACCCGGTTCCAGGGGCAGACCACATCGCACAACCCGCATTGAAAGCATAGCTTGAAGATCGCTCCACCGGCTTCCTTGATCTCGTCGACAACTTCTATGAAGGGGGTTACCGTCTCCACTGGTTTCTCATTCCTCTTATTTTGCCGTATTGTTCGTTTCTTTCTTCGACAGCCGGGCGATGGTCTCTCTTACCTTCTGCAGGCCGTATTTGCTCGCAAGGGATTCCAGCCCGATCTCCAGTTCCTCCTGCTCCACCTGTTCTTCAGCCTCCTCTTCCCTTTCCTCGTAGACCAGGGCATCCACCAGGCACCACTTGACGCACAACGGTTCTTCTTCGCCTTCACACATATCGCATTTCAACGGAAGGCCGGAATCGGGTTCCTTGAATTCCTCCCGTGACGGGCAGGAAGCCCTGCAGAAGGAACACTCGTCGTATTCCTTCCCGTCGATCGTGTATTTATCCCGACCGGCGCATTCGGCGGCGGCATACTCCCCCGCCTTTACCGGAACATAGATGTCTCTGATGGGGTCGCGAATGACCCGGATGCGTGATCTGGCCGGATTATTGCTGCTGTATTTCGGCGCCGCGTGAAAGGCCGAGCAGATGACCTCGCACGCCCGGCAGCCGTTGCACTTGTCGACATCCACCTTGATGGTTTTAATGATTTTCTTTTTTTTCTCAGCCATGACGGTTAAAACCTCTTCGCTTTATTGCTTTTCAGTTTCCGTTGCATTCTTTTGGTTGGATTCATCTTCACCATCCGTCAAGATCCCCCGCTTCACGAAATCTTCGCTCACATAATCCAGCCCCAGTTCATGCAGAGACGCCTGGGTGGGAATACCCTCCGCGTCCCAGCCCTTGAACTTGTAATACGTATCCAGCAGCTCCTTTTCGAGCTCGGGAAATCGCTTCTTCCAATGGTTTTCCGGGGGCTTTTCGTCTTTTCGGCGCATGCCCCTCCTGATATTGACGGCACGGACCAGAGTCCGGTACCTTTTGGCGGCTTGGGTGAGTTTTTCCTCGTCCATATCGATCCCGGCGCCGGCAGAGATGAATTTCGGATAATTATGAATATGATAGGGAGGCTTTAAAGGAAACGACGACAGGCCGGCACACATGCCCAGGGCATCGTCGATGTAATGCATCCGCTCCTGCCAGTCGACAATATCGCAACACATTTGAACGGTCGGGTAAAAAGGAATCGACTTTTCACCGCGCAGTTCCCAGTCCAGCAGGTACTGCTTGAACTTTTCATCCGGGACCTGAAACCAATCCTTTACAAAAGCCTCTTTCTCCTCTCTGGTAGGCCAGGGCGCCTGGGGGAACTGCCCCTCGATCTGGGTGATGTTGATCTTCTCTCCGGTGGCATACATCAGGAAATAAATGGGATTCAGCATGGACAGCTTGAGCGGCAGCTGCTCGTGCTTTTTAATGTTATTGTGTGCATACGCCTCGGCGCCGTTGCCGATTTTTTTAGCCGCCCAATAGGTTCCGTCGGCCAATACATCTCCGATCCCTTCCCGCCGCACAATTCGGTCCAGCAGCCAGTAAAACCTCCCCTCGTTGTCGGCCGGCATGCCCTGGAACTGGTCTTCCTTCAATATGCCGTTTTCGAGGAGTTCAAGGGCGAAAGCCATGACCTGCGGCGTTGAAAACCCGTCCACGCCGTACTCCGTGGCGCGCTGGGCGATATTAAAGCCGAACTCCAGGTCCGACATGGCCGCCATGGTGTAGGTCAGTTTCGAGAAGCACTTCATCATGTAGGTGGGAAGTCCTGGAACGGAAATGGTTGCCCCGCATTTCATAGGACAATTGTAGCAGCTGATGAGCCTCGTCCGCACGGTATCCATGGTCTCCGTCCACTTCTTTTCGATTTCCTCGTTCCAGAAATCTTTGCGGCGAAGGCGCGAATTGCCCCACATGAAATTCTCGGTATGCCACTTCTCATCATGGACGGCCATCTCCTGAGGTGACCCAAGCCCTTGTAATATGGTCATTACACCCGGAATCGGATTGGCATTCCGGAATTTGATGTATTCCAGCACCTCGTTGCACAGCTTGAGGTATTCTTCGGGCCGGGCGACATTGACATCCTTGGTGCCGCGCACCGCGATGGCCTTTACCCCTTTGTCGCCCATGACGGCCCCGATTCCCTGTCGGCTGGCGCTCGACCGGCCCTGCTCGATGGATGCAAAAAAGACCCGGTTTTCCCCGGCCAGGCCGATCGAGGCAATCTGAGCCTTGGGTTCCTTCAACTCCTTGCGAATCTGTTCTGCCGTTTCAACCGAGCCCTTGCCTTTTAAATGAGCGGCATCCCGTATTTCCACCTTGTCGTTGTTGATCCATATATATACCAGCTTGGGGGACTTGCCGCGAAGGATCACCTTGTCGTAGCCGGCATACTTCAATTCCGGCGCCCAAAACCCCCCCATCATTGAAAACGCCATTAAGCGGGTCTGGGGTGAAATGGTGGAAACAATGGTACGGTTGCACCCGGTTGCGGGCGTGCCGCATAAAAGCCCGGCGCTGAAAATGAGCAGGTTGTCGGGAGAAAAGGGCTCAACTTCAGGAGGAACCCTGTCCCACAATATCTTGGCGTTCGTGCCCAGCCCGCCCAGATAAAATTCGGTGTCTCTCGGATCGGTTGCGACCCTCTCGATGTTTCCCCGGGTTAAATCAATTTCCAAATTAAACCCTGTCTCTGCGTACCTCATTTTTTTCCCCTTCTATATCGCCTGAATCCGCGACTTTCTTTTTGATGAATAATGGGTTGCAGGCTCTTTTAATCAAACGGCCCCCACTCGTCGGATGAAGGTCCGAATTGCGTAACTTTTTGAAATTTCATCTTTATTTAATTTAGTTACAATTTAGCTGTAATATAGCTTCAGCAAAAGGCGCTGTCAAGGAAAAAACAATAAATTTACAGGTAGTAGTCCTGGAGCGGACGGTTTCGCACTTTTTAAATTATTTTCATGAAATAACCGGGTTAGCGTGATCCGCCCTTGATTATTCGTACGATTTTTGTATGATCACCGGCATGATGAAAACGACAGAACCTGAATCTCAGATGAACTCAAAATCACTGCCTCCGTTCACCGTTCCCTCCCTGGAAATAACCAAGCGGGTGCAGAATATTCAGACCCTTTTAAAACAAAATGAAATCGGCGGCCTTTTTATTGCTCAGCGGGTGGACTTATTTTATTTTTCCGGCACCGCCCAGAACGGCTTTCTCTTTATCCCGGCCGAAGGCGCTCCCCTTTTGTTCATCAAGCGCTACCTGCCGCGGGCCCGCGCGGAATCCCCCCTGAAAAATATTGCCGGCATCGATTCCATCAAGGAAGTACCGGGCCTGATATCTGATTTTTACGGACAGTTCCCCGACGTCATCGGGTTTGAGTTTGATGTCCTGCCGGTGAAAACTTTTCAGTTTTACCGGCGTCATTTTCCCGCCAAAGAATGTGTCGACGGCTCTCAATTTATTCTCCAGGTCCGCATGATCAAGTCCGCGTGGGAAATCGAACAAATGGAACGCACCGCTGAATTGTCCCTTCGAACCTTTGAATACATGCAGACGGTCATCCGGCCCGGACTGACCGAAATGGAATTTGCGGGGATGTATGAAACGTTTGCCCGCCGGCTGGGGCACGGCGCCATGCTGCGGGTACGTGATTTTCTGACCGAAGGGTATCCCTGGCATGTTCTCAGCGGAAAAAACGGCGGCCGGGTGGGGCTGCTGGATTCGCCGGCCAGCGGCACCGGCACCTCGGTGGCTTTTCCCTGCGGTGCCGGCAACAAGCCGCTGGCCCCGGATGAACCTATCATGGTGGACCTGGGATTTGTCTTAAACGGCTTTCATATGGACGAAACCCGTATGTTCGCCATCAGGTCCATTCCCGACCGTGCGCTGAAAGCCTGCCGGGCGGTCATCGAAATCCACAACACCGTCTTGGGTGCCGTCAAACCGGATATGACCGTAGCTGAGCTTTTCGAGCTTTCAGTGAAAACCGCCGAAAAACTGGGTTATGCCGAACCCTACCTGGGCCCCCCGGGGCACAAGGTTACGTTTGTGGGGCACGGCATCGGTCTGGAGCTGATCGAGCCTCCCTTCATCGCCCGGGACAAGAAAGATCGTTTACAACCGGGCATGGTCTTTGCTCTGGAACCCAAGATGGTCTTTCAGGACGAGTTTTCGGCCGGTATTGAAAGCGTTTTTGTGGTGACCGAGACCGGCGCGCGCCTCCTCAGCAAGGTCCCGGTGGACATTTTCATCTGCTGAGAATACTCCCGCCCAAATTAATTCTTAACAGGCTGGTGAAAAACAAAAATCAGGCTGATAGGCAAGGTGCGCGGCGATGCGACAAGCGCAGCATATTCAGCATAGGGAATATGTGACATTGGCGAGAGCCGCGCAACGCTGCATAGCAGCCTCAGGCGCCGTTATTCAGGAGGTTACTCAAGCGGATTCAACAGATTGGGCGGCGCTTTCCCGGTCAGGGCCGCCACCAGATTCTGGGCCGCCAGCATCGCCATTTTATGCCGCGTGACCCGGGACGAGCTGGCGATGTGGGGGGTCAACACCACATTTTTAAGGGAGAGAAATCCGGGATTAAATTTCGGCTCGTTCTCGAACACGTCCAGGCCGGCGCCGGCAATCGTTCCGTCACGGAGCGCTGCGATCAAGGCGGCATCGTCCACCACGCCGCCCCGGGAGGTGTTGACCAGAATGGCTGTGGATTTCATCCGCGCCAGTTCCGCCCTGCCGATCAGATGGTGGGTCGCCGGCGTATAGGGGACGTGCAGCGTCACAATATCCGCCTGCGACAGCAGCGCATCCTTGCTCACATACCTTGCCCGGCAGGACTCCTCTATTTCTGCGGACGCCGGCCGGCTGTTGTGATAGATCACCGTCATATCGAATCCAACCGCCCGCCGGGCCACCACCCGCCCGATCCCGCCCATGCCGATAATTCCCAATGTCGCCTGGTGGACATCCGCACCCATCATCTGCTTGAGTTTCCAGCGGTCCCACGTGCCTTCCCGCAAATAAGCTTCCGCTTCGGTTACCCTGCGGGCAGTCGCCAGGATCAGTGCCCAGGCAAAATCAGCGGTGCTTTCTTCCAGAACCCCCGGGGTGTTGGTGGCCATGACCCCTGCCTTGCGGCAGGCCTCCAGATCAATGTTGTTGGTCCCCACGGCAACGTTGCACACCGCTTTTAACTGCGGGCAGCGCTTCAGCAGCGCGCCGTCGATCCGGTCGGCAATGGTAATGACGGCGCCCTGTTTATCGGAAAGGGCGGCGGCCAGCGCCTCCGGACTCATGGGCTCATCGGACTGATTGGAATGAACTTCAACATACTGCGACAGGTATTCCAGAACATCATCGAAAACCTCGCGCGTCACCAGCACTTTCGGTTTCATGCGCCAAACCTCCATGTTGTTTATTTATGCCAAGCGCGGCCAGGGTCGACCGCAGGCAAGACCGTTCACTCCCTGCCGATACGTTTTTTCGGCATCACTTTCAACAGCAAAGGTCAGCCGGGCTATTTATAAAATTCGTATTTCAAGGAGTGTTCCGCCGGGATTATGGCTGAGGAGGGAGTCAACCCGGGCCTGGCCCTGAGGAATGGCCCATATCCCCATGAAACTCAATAACCGGTTTCATGAGGCGGGCCCTCCACAGGCCAGGCGCGCGAGTGGGCAAAAGGATCCCATTCAACATGTCTTGATCAAAACCGTTTTCCTTGCTCCCTTGGATCGGGTCAAGGATTTCCGTAAACAATGCTGGGCAGCCACAGCCCGATCTGCGGGAACATATACAGCATAAATATGGCAATCACCTGAATCGCCATGAACGGCAGCATCCCCAGAAAAATCTGGTTCAGCGACACGTGCGGCGGCGCCACGCCCTTTAAGTAGAATGCCGCCATTGCAACCGGCGGCGACAGAAACGCCGTCTGCAGGTTGAGCGCCACCAGCAGGCCGAAGAAAAGGGGATCGATGTTGAAGTGACCCAGGAGCGGGATAAAGATCGGCATGAAGATGACGATGATCTCGGTCCATTCCAGGGGCCAGCCGAGCAGGAAGATGATGATCTGGGCCAGCAGCATGAACTGCACCGGCGACATGTTGAGCGACTGCACCCAGGCGTTTACGATCTCCTGGCCGCCGAGCAGTGCGAAGGCAGCGGCAAAAATGCCGGATCCGACAAACAGCCAGCACACCATCGCGCTGGTCTTGGCGGTAAGAAAAACCGCCTCCTTGAGCATCGTCCAGTTGAATCTCCCATAGGCGACCGCCAGGAACAACCCGCCGAAGGATCCCATGGCCGCCGCCTCGGTAGGCGTCGCCAGCCCCATGATGATGGTGCCGAGCACCCCGAGGATCAGCAGCGCCAGCGGGAAGAACGACACCAGCAGCATCTTAAAGATTTCGAGCCGCACGAAAGTAAAAATTGTATAAAAAATCGCCAGCCCCACCAGGCAGATGCCCAGCGTGATCCAATATCCCATGGGCGCCGGCAAGCGTTCAGCAGTCGTTGCGGGCGCCTCAATTAACGCTTCCTGGCCGATTTCGGCTACAGATTCCTGCAGACCCTCGGCCGGCGGCTCCTGCAGACCCTCGGTTGGGGGCTCCTGCAATCCTTCAACCGGGGGCTCCTGCAATCCTTCAGCCGGGGGCTCCTGCAGACCCTCGGCAGGGGGTTCCTGCAGGCCGCCCTGTTCGAGGGCCTTGGGCCCTTGCGTGTCCAGAGCGCCTGTGTGCTGCTCGACGCCTGCAAAACCCATTTCCTGAAGACCGGTGGTATCCACCACATCCGGAGCCGTTACGGCAAGATAGATTGAACCCATCAGCAGCACGGCCGCCAGCGCCGGCAGAAGTGCGATGGCCAGGTGTCCGATCAGCTTGGTGAACGGGACATCGGCGTTGCGCTTGCCCTTGATCGCACCGATCAGCCCCAGCATGACGTTCTTGCTCACGGTCCGGGTGATGATTTCCGCGAATTTGGGCAGCGGCACATACTTGTCTTCCTCTGAAAGCGGTGGTGCGATAGTGGGATTGATCTTCGCGTAGACGATGACGTATCCGACATAGAGCCCTGCCAGCATGAGACCAGGAAAAAAGGCCCCGGCATAGAGCTGCATAACCGAAACGCCGGCGGTGGCGCCATAGAGAATCAGCAGGACCGACGGCGGAATCAGGATGCCGAGGGTTCCGCCCGCCGTCACGGCGCCTGCTGAAAGCCGGATGCTGTAATTGGCCTTGAGCATCGCCGGAAAGGCCAGCAGACCCATCAATGTCACCACCGCGCCGATAATGCCCGAGGCGGTGGCAAAAACCGCACAGGTAATAATCGTTGCGACGGCCAGCGATCCGGGTATGCGCGCGGTCGCCAGGTGCAGTCCCTTGAACAGGCTTTCAATCAAGTTGGCGCGCTCCACCAGATAACCCATGAAGACGAACAGCGGGACCGAGATCAGCACGTCGTTGTTCATGACCCAATAGGCGCGCTGAACCATCAGATCGAGAGTTTGCTGCATCGCCAGCTCCGGATTGGCACTGTGATAGGCAAACCAGGTGAACATCGTCCCCAGCCCCATCAGCGTGAAGGCGGTGGGAAAACCGAGCATGATCGCTACGACGATCAGCGCCAGCATCAAAAGGCCCAGATGACCGTTGGTTATCTGTGATGCCGGCGGCAGCATGACGAACAGGGTAATCACGACCGCGGCCATGATCGAGAGCCCGAACCAGACTTCTCTTCTCATTTATCGCTCCCTTTCTTGGCGGTCAGGACATCATCGAGCTTGGCGATGTCTTCGTCCTTGACGTGCACCATTTCCTTGAGCTTGTCGACGTCGACTTCTTCCACGTCTTCCTCGCGCGAGGGCCAATCTCCATTCTTCAAGCACTGGATGCAGCGGATGATCTCGACGATGCCCTGCAGGAGGATAAACGCCCCGGCCACCGGAATGACGGTCTTGAACTGGTAGACCGGCGGGCCGTCGGCGGTAATCCCCGAGTGCTCCCAGATCGCCCAGGATTCGCCGGCATACTTGTAACCGGCCCAGCAGAGCGCGATCACACCGGGCAGGAAGAATACGAAATATAACGTCAGGTCGATGCCGGCCTGCAGCCGTGGCGGAAAGAAGCCGTAGAGAACATCGCCGCGGACATGGCCGTTCTTCGAAAGCGTGTAGGCGCCCGCCATCATGAACAGCATTCCGTACATCTGGATCATGCCGTCGAATGCCCAGTCGTGCGGGGCGTCGAGCGCGTAGCGCGAGAACACCTCATACGTGATGAGCAGAGTGAGCGACACGATGAGCCAGGCGAATGTTTTCCCTACAAAGGTGCTGATCTTGTCAACGCTAAACAGAAATTTCTGCATGGTCACACCTGATCCTTAAAATCAGCCATCCGGACGTTGAAAAGCCGCCCGGATGGCTGTTTGCTGACGCTGTGAAACTTGTCGCTATTTCTTGGGCTCCGCCTTTTTCTTGGGGGCGGCCTTTTTCTTGGGCGCAAAGTAGTGGTTATAGGCCATGCGCCGGTTGACGTTGTAATCCATGTCCCATTTCACCGCGCGTTCGGCGAATTTCTTCTGCGATTCCAGGATCTCCTTGAACAGCGGATTTGTATCCGCTTTCTTTGACACGGCTTCATCGTAGGCCGTGAGCTGCTGCTGCAGGATTGCGTCCGGGGTCTTGTAGAACTTGACCTTGTCCTTGATCTGCAGGTCGATGTAGTCCTTCGAATAGCGGTCGCAAGACTTCCACCACACATCGGCCGAGGCCGCTTCCACGGCATTCTCGATGATGGCCTTGATATTGTCCGGCAGGGCGTTGAACTTGTCTTTGTTGAACAGGATCTCGAAACACTCCGCGTTCTGGTGATAGCTCTGCAGCATGCAGACCTTCGACACGTCCGGGAAGCCGAGCAGGCGGTCGGAGGAGGCATTGTTGAACTCGGCCCCGTCCAGCAGGCCGCGGTCCAGCGCCGGCACGATTTCGCCGCCGGGAAGCGCGTTGACCGCCGCGCCCAGGCCGGTGAAAACGTCGATGGAGATTCCCACGGTGCGGAACTTCATGCCCTTGAAATCCTCGATCTTGGTGATCGGCTTCTTGAACCAGCCGAGCGGCTGGGTCGCCATGGGCCCGTAGGGGAAAGAGACGACGTTGGCGCCGATGGACTCGTAAACCTTCACCAGCAGTTCCTTGCCGCCGCCGTACTTGTGCCAGGCCAGCATCATGTTGGCGTCCATGCCGAAGCCAGGCCCCGATCCCCACAGCGCCAGGGCATTCTGCTTGCCGTAGTGATAGACCTGCACGCCGTGACCGCCGTCCAACGTACCCTTTGAGACTGCATCGAGAAGGTTGAAGGCCGGCACCACGGAACCGGCCGGCAGCACCTCGATCTTGAGGGCCCCGCCGGTCATGTCGTTAACTTTTTTGGCAAAATCAAGGGCATACTCATGGAAAATATCCTTGGTCGGCCAGGTGCTTTGCCAGCGCATCGTAATCGCTCCCTGGGCCTTGATGACCTTTGGAAAACCTGCCGTGGCCGCCATGCCGACCACGCCTGCCACTGCCGCCTTCTTTAAAAACCCGCGCCGTCCGATTTTTGCATCCGCCTGTTTCATTTCGTCTTTCTTCTTTACCATACCCCCTCCTGAAAAGTTGATTGTTTGCGTTCCCGGTCGGGATGATTTTACAAGGGGCTCCCGACCCGCTGCCATAAACATGGCAAGCACCCTTATGATCGACCCACGATTTTATCGTGAGCAACCTGCAGCAGGGCTTATCAATGATTGAAATATAGGTTCCGAAGGAAATAAATGATATATCAGCCGCCGGATGATCACGCTTCAGCAGGCAAGCGGACCGCGCGCATCGGAACGCATGTGGGTTAAAACGACCAACCGGTGCCCGGAATTCAAAATGGATTCGATCCATTTTGAAGGCGCAATCGAGTTGATCCCAATTGTTTCGCGTTTATATTTGCGGGTTTTGCCTATTGAAATGAAAACCGGTTTTGACGACTGTTCTATATTTAGCAAATCATATGCCAAACATATAACATTTCGATATTTCTACATATTATATTGGCGGGGCTGTTTGGGGGCAATCAGGTTAGGTCGGATAAATGCGGGTTTATTCATGAGGAAAATCGGACAGGTTTATAACCGCTTGAATTCATGGAAGTTAACATTTGGAACTGCGAGTTCCAGTTTCTCACAAATCGGAAACTGAAGTTCCTGTTGTTGAATTTATGAACTTAGCTGTTTCCCCGGCAGAACATCATGCCGGAATACTGGCAACTGCCCAACGTGTTCCTGATACCGCACATCGGCAACGCCGCCAGCGAAACAAGAAACGTTATGGATTGGGTTTCAGGGCCCTCGACAAACTGGATGCCTTCTTCAGCGGAGGTACCCTCCGCTTTCGCGTGGTCCGGGAATGTCCCTGGTATTTCGGTTCAGACATTAAGTCTGGCACAAAGAGGCGGGCCTAACCGACAACGTTTACCAGCCAGCGGGCCGTTCGCAGAAGCCGGGCGTCGTCCCCTTTGGAACCTACCAGTTGAGCCCCCATGGGCATGCTGTGCGATCCCTGCAGGATCGGAAGGCTGATTGCGGGCGTCCCGCACAGCGTCCAAATGGTGCAGAAAACCGGACTTCCCGTCGATTCCAATCCCAACGGGGCTTCGCCGGTGGTGGCCGGTGTCAGAATAGCGTCATATTGCTTGAAGATTTCGTCCAGCGCACGGTTGAGGAGCGGTATCCGCCCCAGCGCGTTGTTGTAATTTACCGCCGACACCTTCCGCCCGCGCTCGATCATTTCCCGCAGGGTGGAACTCAGCTTGCCCTTGCCGCGGGTGTATTCGCGTTCGTAACTTCTGGCAAGGTCCGCCTCCATAATGGTGCGGTGCTGCGCCACCGCGTCATTGAATATATCCGGGAGCCTGACCTCAACGGTTTTTTGCCCCAGTTGGGCAACCAGTTTGGCAAACGCCTCCCGGGTTTCCTTATCGGCCTGATTCCACATGGGAGTCCGGACAAATGCCAGTCGCGGTTCAACCGGAGGATCCTCGTCCGACGTCTTTATGAGTGCGGGGCGCGCCTGCGACTGCGTGTCGGGGTCGCGGTCGTCAAAGGCCATAACCTGCTCGGCGATCAATGCCGCATCCGCAATGCTGCGCGCAAACACACCGACCTGGTCCAGGGGCCGGGACTGCGGGAGGATCCCATGCCGGGATATCAACCCGTGGGTTGGCTTGTATCCGTAAACCCCGCAGTAGGAAGCCGGACGGATGATCGATCCGTTGCTCTGGGTGCCGACGGCAAGCGGCACCATGAAGGCCGCCACTGCCGCCGCCGATCCACTCGAGGAACCGCCGGGGGTTCTCCCGGTATCATGCGGGTTGCGGGTTTTACCCGGTGAATACACCGCCAGTTCGGTGGTGACGGTTTTTCCCAGGATAACCGCCCCGGCTTCGCGCAGCCGGGCGACGACGGCGGAATCCTCCTTCGGCCGCCGGCCGGCATAGAGCACCGTGCCGTATTCGGTGGGCATGTCCCGGGTGTCGCAGATGTCCTTGACGCCCACCGGAACGCCGTGGAGCGGGCCGAGGGCCTTGCCTTCCCGCCGGGACCGATCCGCCGATAGCGCCTGGCTCAAGGCATAATCGCGATCCAGGTAAGTCCAGGCGCCAATCTGTTCTTCAATCGCCGCAATGTGTTCAAGGTGGGCGGCCACCAGGTTTTCTGATGTAATCCGGCCGGTGCGCACAGCATCGGCCGCTTCAGCAGCGCTGATTGTCGTTAAATTCATCTGTTCCATCCCCCAAAAACAGAAGATAATTTTTTAGCTATAATCTATAATGACTTGAGAGGTCGGGTAGTTTTTCAGTTGTTGCCTTGTCCGCCCGGGGATAGGCCAGGCGTCCCGCCGACAAACCGTGAACTGTCCCATGGGCATTGCCAATAAAACTTCCCAACTTCTCTAAATGTAAATTTTTATAAGGATGAAAGACAGTTGTCAACTGGCATGACGTTCTTTTTTCACCATCCGGGTATTACTATTGATTTACTCTTTTTACTTTTATATTATCCAACACTCGGTGCGGTCAGAATTTTTGCAAAGGAGATAAATGAAATGTCAATGATGCCAAAAAAGTTGAAGTTTTGCGCGGGCGGAAAATGGCTGGAATCCAAAACGTCCAGCTACATGGACTGTTACAACCCGTCCACGGGCGAGGTGATTGCGCTGGCCCCGCAGTGCACGGCGGACGAGGTGGAATCGGCCGTTCTGGCGGCCCAGAGCGCCTATCCGGCCTGGGCGGACACACCGGTCAACAACCGGGTGCAGGTGCTTTTCAGGATGAAGGCGCTGGTGGAAAAGCATTTGGATGAACTCACCTATCTGCTGGCCAAGGAAGAGGGCAAGAAATGGGACGAAGCCATGGGCGACGTCCTCAAGGTCAGCGAGGTGCTTGAATTTGCCTGCGGCGCCCCCCATATCATGAAAGGCGAGTCACTGATGAATGTCTCGCGGGGTTATGATACCACGCTCTATCATCATCCTGTGGGCGTGTTTGCCGGGATCGCTCCCTGGAACTTTCCGGCCATGATTCCCCACGGCTGGATGACGCCCATCTGCCTGGCCACCGGAAACACCATGGTGCTAAAGGCCGCCAGCTTCGTGCCCCAGAGTTCCCTGCGCCTGATGGAGTTGTGGCAGGAAGCCGGTCTCCCGGACGGCGTCTTGAACGTCCTGACCACCGGACGCGAACAGGCCGAGATCCTGCTCAAGCATCCGGCGGTCAAGGGGGTTTCCTTTGTGGGCTCAACCAAGGTGGGGCGGCATATCTACGCCACAGCGGCGGCAAACGGCAAACGGGTCCAGGCCCTGTGCGAGGCCAAGAATCACGCCCTGGTCCTGCGGGACTGCAAGCTGGAACGCACCGCCCGCGGCATCATCAACGCATTTTGCGGCTGCGCCGGGGAGCGCTGCATGGCCCTGCCGGTGGTAGTGGTTGAAAACGCCGTTGCCGACGTGCTGGCAGAGCTGCTGCTCGGATTCGCTTCCGAGCTGAAGCTGGGTCCGGCCTACGAAAAAAGCACCGACCTGGGACCGGTGGTCAATGCCGGACATCTTAAATTTGTCACCGACTGGATCCGGACCGGCGAAGAGGAAGGCGCCCGGCTGATCCTGGACGGTCGCAACCCCAAGGTCCCCGGATATGAAGGCGGTTTCTATATCGGCCCCACGATCTTCGACCATGTCACCGAGGAAATGTCGGTGGGCCGTGAAGAAATTTTCGGGCCGGTGCTCTGCATCAAGCGGGTCGATAATTTTGAGGAAGGCCTTGCGATCATGAACAGCAGCCGCTTTGCCAACGGTTCGGTCATTTACACCCAGAACGGCCATTACGCCCGGGAATTCGCCAAACGGACCGACGGCGGCATGGTCGGCATCAATGTGGGCATACCGGTGCCGGTGGGCATCTTCGGATTCACCGGGCACAAGAATTCCTTTTTCGGGGACCTGCACATCATGGGCAAAGACGGCTTTTCCTTTTACACCGAAACCAAATGCGTCACCAGCACGTGGTTCCCGGAGGAAGAGGCCGAATGCAAAAAGGTCGACACCTGGGACGGCACCATGGCCTGTTTGCCGGATTCGGCCAAAAAATAAGCGAATCCAGGGGGGGCTTGGCTTTGCTGGAATTTGTATTTTTACATGGGGAAACCGGTCAGCGCTGACCTGGCCCTGAAGACCGGATTTTCCATGCAGGCATTTCCCGTCATTTCAAAAAAAGCAGGCGGGCTTCTGAGATAAAAGCCCGCCTGCCAATGAATCAAAATTACACTAAAGCTATTCTTTCGGTTTCCCCAGCACTTCCGCGAACATATCCATGTCCCACGCCTTCATATCGGCAACATTCTGGCGGAACTTGAGGAAGTCGATGGTATCCATGCCGGTAATTTTCTTGGTGTTGAAGGCGCCAAAGCCCAAGAAGGCTTCGCCGCTCATGTTCGCAGCCAGCCAATGTCTGTGATCGTTTTTCATCGTATCCCAGAAGAATTTCTTTTTCTGGCGGATCCCGTCAATGGACTTGATCAGGCAGCCCGGAAACAGGTTGGCAAACTTCCAGATGACATTGTTGACTTCCTTGTCAAGAAGTTCAAAATCAGCCTTTTCCTGGTGTTCTTTGATAAGGTTCCGGCCGTCCTTGAGCTCCTGGCCGGTTTTGTATTCGCCGTAAACAATCTCTCCGTCTTCAACATATTTGTCGGTGATGATGGTGGGGTTTCTGACCCATTTGCCGTCGATTTTAAGAACCGGAACAACCTTGGAGAGCATCCCCTTTGCCTTCATTTTATAGGCCGACCACATCTCGCAGGATACGCAGTTCCACATGGCGTCTTCTGCACTGAGGAACCAGGGAAGGAAATCCGAAGAACCGCCGGCAGGTGCTGAGCCGTGCCTGGGACCGGCCTGGCCGAAAACGGCGAGGTCGGAAGCTACGGCGATATCACATGCCAGTCCGATTTCCTGACCACCGGCAACCCGCATGCCGTTAACCCGGCAAATCACCGGTTTTTTACACGCCAGAATGGAATCGACCATATGGTTGAATAGCTCCATGTACTGGCCATATTCATCACATCTTCTTGAATAGAATTCAGAATATTCTTTTGTATTGCCGCCTGTGCAGAATGCATAGGGACCCGTGCCGGTAAAAACCACCGCCACCACGCTGCGGTCAAGAGACGCATTTTCAAAACCGGCAATGACTCCCTTGACCATCTCGGTGGTGTAGGAGTTGTACTGCTTGGGATTATTCAGCCGGATCCACGATACAAACAGTTTGTCCACTACTTTTCCTTCAGGACTGGTTAGCGGACGCTTTTCATAGACCACGCAGGGCGCTTCCGTCCCCCAGTGCACACTGGTGTGCAGGGCATGATCCTTGGGGTGATTGTCGCGGGGCATCCATTCTAAGGCCATAATTTTCTCCTTTATTTGTTGTGAAAGGTTTCGGTTTCCAATCGCGTTTATAACAAAAAAATCATCTTTTAAAAATCAGGCGTCAAAACGATGCGCTGATCAGGGGACACCTTGTGGGCCTCCTCAAAAGTTGCGGCGATGGTGCTCATGGGCCGTGTTTGAACAAAGGCGTCGATGTTGATCTGCTTCTTTAAAACCATATCCAGCACAATGGGATAGTATTCGGGCAGGCATCCCCAGGTTCCCAGGATATCGGCGTCAAATGCCATTAAACGGCCGACGGCGTATTCAACTTTGGCCATGCCGAAACCGACAACGATCAGCTTGCCGACAAAACTGAGCAGCGTCAGGGCTATGTCCTGGCCGGCCTTGGAGCCGGTGACTTCAAAAATTTTCCAGCCGAATCCCGGCAGGCCGTTCTTCTTACAGAAGCCCCTGAATTCATCTGAAACCGCCCGGGTGTCCTTGCCGGTTGAATTGATACAAAAATCGGCCCCGTACTGAAGCGCCCGATCCAGCTTTTCCTGATTCCGGGCAATCCCCACGACGGTTTTGGCCCCCAGGGCCTTGGCCGTCTGGCCCATATACTGCCCGACGCCGCCGGTAATTCCGATTACGATGACGTTATCGCCCGGCTGCAGATCGGCCCGTTTGGCGGCCTGATAAGGGGTCGTGGCCGCATCGGCCACAACGGCTAGATGCGCAAGCGGGATATCGCCCCGGTTTGTAACCTCGCACAGATCGACGCTGGGAACCGGAATATGACTGGAAAATCCGCCGTAGATCCCAAGGCTGTTGCCCGGCATTTTCTGGCTCAGGCAGCGGTTTCCCCGGCGGGTCTTGCATAAGATGCACTGACGGCAAGGCATGACGGCCGGGATAATCACCTCTTTCCCCATCCAGGCGGCGTCGCCGGCCACAACCGTTCCGGAAATTTCATGGCCCAGCGTCAGCGGCGGCTTGGATACCGTGGGAACGCCGTCGTAGAAATATCCCAGATCCGTATGGCAGACCCCGCACCCGGCCACTTCCACCAGCACTTCCCCGGGTTTTAATTCCGGAACCGGTATCTCCGTTTTTTCAATTTTACCGGGAGTCACTTCGCCGGTTTCCCGGTTGCGAGAGGCCGGTTGAACCATTTGCCAGGTCATAATTTTGTCTGGTATTGCTGTCATCGTATCCCTCCTTCATATGGTTGTGTTTTATCACCAACAGTTTTCGTGTGTTTAAAAAATCAGAGCCCTCCGACCAATAAATCCGGCGACAAACCGAAAGAGCTGTTTCCGGGATCGGGGAATTTATTACATGTTGTCTTGTCCCTCCGGGGATAGCCCCCAAAAAGTGCGCCCTGTAAACGCCCCCCAAACCGCTGCGCTAAGCCGCAACAGGCAGAGGTGATCAACGCCTCCGTAGAAATCAGCCTTTTGGGGCTGGCTCACTAGAACGCGGGATCGCTGCCGTGCGGTCATGCTTCGATAAAATGGTTACGGCTCCCATGAGGGCTGTCCCCGGAGGGACCGCCGACAAACGGTGAAATGATCCCATAGGCATTCGTAATGAAACTCCCCGACCCCTCAACTGTTTAGTCTGATTGGCAATCGGCGGGAAAATTACAATTTAGCTACAATGTAACTATAAGCTTTGATGCTTGTCAATATTTTTTTTACATCAGGATTTGAATACAATGGTTACGGATTCATGATTTCAAACCGCTTGACATCCAGCAGCCCTCCGGGGGTCAACCGTATCCAGGGGAGGACCGAAAAAGCCAGAAACCCCACGGTAAAAACCGGATCTTGCAACGGGCACCCCTTGGCGGCGAGCATATTTTTAAGGGAGCGCATTTGGTCTGCCAAAACCGGCAAGGGTTCCGCCGACATCAGTCCGCCGATGGGAAGGCAGATCTGTGCCCGCACTTTTTTATCCTCGACCAAGACGATTCCGCCACCGATTTTTTTCAGGTGCCGCAGCGCGATAGCCATATCCTCTTCCCGGCAACCGATGACGATGGGTTGATGCAGTTCATGGGCGACGCTGGTGGCAAGTCCCCCGATTCTGGCGCCAAAACCGGTCAGGAAAGCGGTAACATAGCCGGACTTGTCCCGCCTTCGCAGGCTGACCTTCAACACGTCGCGGCCCTCGGGCAACAACACCCGACCGGCGCTGACCGGAAGGGTCACATCGACCCGCCGGGTAATGGTCTTGTCCACGATGTCGATGGCCGGCAGGGTCACCTGGTCCGTTTGCGGATTCGCCCTCACCATAAAGTCCTCCGCCTTGATCCCCGCCGGAATCACCCGGTGAGGCAGCCATGAAATTCGAGTGGCCGAAGGCGGCAACGGCGGCGGGCCAAATCGGATCGCTCCGTTTTCGGCAACCGGCTGTCCGTCTGCAATGACCACCCGCGGGGTCGGCTCGGCCAGATCATCCACCAGCAGAATATCCGCCCGCCGGCCTGGCGCCAAGCCGCCGACCTTCCGGTCCAGTCCCAAATACACGGCCGGGTTTAAGGTGGCCATTTGAATCGCCTGGATGGGGGCAACTCCTTTTTGAATCGCCAGACGGATCAGGTGATCCATGTAGCCGTCGGCAAGGATGTCAGCGGGACTTTTCCAGTCCGGGGTAAACATGATGCGGTGGGAAGCGGACCCGCCGGTGTCGGCGATCAGCTCGACCAGAGCCTCCAGATCGCTGCGGATGGATCCGTGCCGCAGCATAACAGACAGCCCCAGCCGCAGGCGCTCCCGTGCTTCTTCACTCGTGATGGCCTCGTGACAGGAAGTCAGTCCGGCCGCAACCAGCGCGTTCAGCTTGGCAAATGAGGCGCCGGTGGTGTGCCCTTCAATCCGCAGACCGCTATTTTCCCCCAGTTCGAATTTCTGGAGCAGTTCCGTGTCACCCTCGATCAGTCGAAGCCACGGCGTTACTTCACTGAGGGACAAAATTTCATCCCGCTGCAGATAGCCTGCCATGCTGGCCAGGGAGACCACGTCATCCCCTTCGATTTTCGGAAAGGGGGGTGAAGCGACGGGCAGGCTGAAATAAAACTTGAGCGGAAGGTTCCGGGTCATGGCCAGCAGCAGTTCCAGACCCGGCAGGCCGGTTGCCCCGACGATATCGTGGGGATCCGTCATGACGGTGGTCGTCCCACCGGCCAGCAGGTAAGGCGTCAGCGCCAGCGGATTCGCCCAAAAATCGAGGTGGGCATGGGGATCGATATACCCCGGAACAAGATAAGCGCCCTCTGCATCCCTGACGGTTGTGGCCGGTCCGACCATCTTGCTGGACGGCCCCACATAGGCAATCGAACGGCCCTTAACGGCAATGTTCCAGCCATCCAGAATTTCCCCGGAATAGACGTTCAACAGGCGGCCGTTCTGAATATACAGGTCCGCCGGCTCCTGCCCCAGAGCGGTGTGAATCAACGCTCTCCGGCTTGAAATGTTCGCTCGCTTCAGATTCAAGAAATTGCCTCACCAAAACTTATCAAAAGTTGAATGACACATCGGGGCGATCCCTCAGCTCATGTTCAACAGGTTGTTGAAAAACAAGTATCAGGGCGTCAAACAAGGCGCGCGGCGATTCGACAAGCGCAGCCAAGCATATGTGATCATTGGCGAGGGCCGCGCAACACTGCATGGCGGCCTCAGGCGCAGTTTTTCAGCAGACTGTTAGACGTTCGCTGTTATTCTTCCGTGTTAAACATATCAAATCTGAGCCACTTGAAGTTATCCTTCTGCTCTTTGGTCACATTGCGTCCGATCCGCCCCAGCAGAAGATTTTCCGGCTTCAGGCAGATATTCGGCTCATTGGTCTGGTACTCCTGAAACCCGCAGGGTTCAAAAAGCCTGATGAGCATCCGGCGATACGCCTGGGTCGATCTGCCGGTGTCGTCCAGATCCCAGGTCCACGAATAACCGACCATATAGATGATTTTATCTTCGATCATCGGCCGGTTCATCATGGTCTGAAGAATACCACCGGCCACCCCCGCCGAACGCCAGTTCCGGCTGACCTCGATGGCTTTAACTTCCATCATGAGCCGGGGACCCAGCCGGGCCCAGCGCTCGCCCGGTTCCGGGTATGCCAGTACGCCGAACCCAATGATGTGATCGTTGTCCGTCAGCGCCAGGGTGACATCGGCATCCGGCAAAGCGGCGTTATTTTCCAGGCTTTCACGACGGGTGTAAAGCGATTTGTAATGGGCGTGGGTGCCGAACTGGGAATCGAAAACGAACGTACGGATTTCCTCCGGAGAGCACCGGGAGCGTATCGTCACACTCCCATGCGCGCTTTGCCGGATGATAGCGCCAGAAATATCGTTCATAGAGACACCCGGTCCAGGGGGATTAAAAGTCTCCCCAGCTTTTATGCAGCCGTTTTATCATGATCAGCAGGTCGCGACGATTCCCCTGCTCATCCCTGACATAGTCTTTCAAGACCGCTTTTTCAAAAAAATCGAATTTGTTGGCGGCTTCGATGGCAGCATCTTCGATCCCCACGACAAAATCGGCGCGAACCTCGCTCAACCCCTTGTCCATAGCCAGCTGAATGAGATCCAGCAACAGCCAGGTTCCCAGGCGCTTATATCGGAATTCCGGCAACACCATCAGACGAAAACGACCCATATGCCGGGTGGAACCGAATTCCCTCATATGCAGGCTGGCATGACCGACGATGCGTCCTTCGGCAAGGGCAATGATCGCATAAACCTTGTTTGTATCGACATCGTCCATCCATTTGGCGATCACCGCAGGATCCATTACATCGTGGCGCATGAACCACCGGTCTCTTTCAGGGATGCCGGCGTAAAACCGGCGCAGCATTTCCTCATCATCCCGTTGCAGGGGACGAATAACGGCCTCCCGACCCTCTTTCAACACGACCTCTTTGGGGTACCTCACCGCCGATCCTCCTTGATTCATGACACAATTTTCAATTCAATCGATATGTTCTTTTAACAACCGCGCCCAAGTTCTGTCAACTGAATAAAACCCGGCCTCACCGTCGGCCGATAAACGCGCACTCCTGCCTTTTCCGTCGTATCATTGCGCTAACACATGAAAT
The DNA here is from genome assembly GCA_040757625.1 of Thermodesulfobacteriota bacterium. GTDB lineage: Bacteria > Desulfobacterota > Desulfobacteria > Desulfobacterales > JARGFK01 > JARGFK01. The sequence goes on from JBFLWU010000013.1 coordinate 33,975, forward strand.
GATTTGAGGTGTCGGAGAAATTTAAAATATTCCCCGCCCCCGAATTATTTATAAAGGCCTTCATCAGCGTGTGTCCGGAAAAGACTTTTTTTCTTGACTAACCCGGAATTGTACGAATATATTTTTAGCTTAACATTATCAGGCCCGTTCTTTTCAAAATCGTTTTCAACCAGATAGGTTCTGCCAACATGCTGAATTTTCGATTGATCTCAATTTCAGCCAGACCATCACCTATAACTTGAACCCGTGTCAGTGGAGGAAGCAATGCTGTTAGAAGGAAAAAATGCGATCGTCACAGGCGGTTCCCAGGGGATCGGAACTGCGACTTCTCTTGAACTTGCCCAGGAAGGCGCCAACGTATGCCTGACGTACCGCAAACATGAAGCTGAAGCGCAGCGCGTCGCCGATGAAATCCGCCGCTTGGGACGCAAAGCGCTGGCCCTGCAATGTGATATTTCCTCTTTTGCCGATGCCGAACGGGTGGTTCAGACCGCTGTGGCCGAATTCGGCCGCATCGATATCCTTGTCAACAACGCCGGCATGAACTGGGACGGTGTCTCCTGGAAAATGACCGAGGAGCAGTGGGACCGGGTCATCGAAGTCAACCTCAAGGGCTATTTCAACTTTACCCGTCAGGTGGCCCCGCTCTTCAAGGATCAAAAATCCGGCAAAATCATCAACATCACCTCCATCAACGGACTTCGCGGAAAATTCGGCCAAACCAACTACTCGGCCTCCAAGGCCGGTATTATCGGTTTTACCAAGGCACTGGCGCGCGAACTGGGCGCCTTTAACGTCAATGTCAACGCCGTGGCGCCGGGCCTGATCGAAACCGCCATGCTCAGGGACTCCGATGCCCGCGACAAAATCGTCGAAATGGCATTAAACGAAATTGTTTTAAAACGCGTGGGACAGCCGGAAGACCTGGCCCATGTGGTCTCTTTTCTATCATCCGACAAGGCCAGGCATATTACCGGCGAAGTCATCAAGGTCGACGGCGGGCAGTACATATAGTATCCTGCCCCCGGGATATCTAATATTTCTCTTTCCCGGTCATGCGGGAAAGCGGTCGCTTTTTGGATTTTGAACCGCCCGAATCAATAACTGAACGTAGCCGAACAAGCAGTATCTGACGGCGGGTAATGCCGCCGCCGGATTTTTCGGTTTTTGGATTAACCCGTCTTCATTGCTGTTTTTAGCTGAACAGGAGAACACCTATGGGAAAAGTCGCTATTATCGGCGTCGGCCAGAGTACCTTTTATCGAGTTTATCCGGGGTCGGTCCGCGAACTCGTATTCGAAGGATTTAAAGAGGCCCTTCAGGATGCAGGCATCACCAGCAAAGACATCGGCGCTTCGGTGGTCTGCTCCGCCCCTGAATACGACAAACAGCGGTCTCCGGCCGGCGTCCTGGCTGAATACCTGGGACTCAATCCACAACCGACATTTTATGTCGAAACCCTCTGCTCTTCAAGCAGCATGGGCCTGAGACTGGCCTATGCGCTGGTTCAATCCGGCCTTCACGACATGGTGGCGGTTATCGGCTTTCAGAAAATGTCGGAAATTTCTTCCTCGGAATCCCAGGAGCGCATGGGCCGCGGTGCCGATATTCAATGGGAAAGCCCATTCGGCACCATGATGCCGGCCTACTACGCCATGTATGCACGGTCCCACATGGCCACTTATGGAACCACCCCCGACGATCTGGCTCTCATCCGGGTCAAAGCCGCCACCTACGGACAGATCAACCCCAAGGCGGTCTACCGCAAAGCGGTGACGCTTGATATGTTCCAGAACCCCGAAGACAGAATGACCGGCCCGGTCGCCAGCCCCCTGCGTGTCGGCGACTGCTGCGCCAACGCCGACGGCAGTTCCTGCGTCATTGTCGCCAGTGAAGCTAAAGCCAAAGCGCTTTCAAAAAAACCGGTCTGGATTCTGGGCCTGGGCGCCGCCACCACCAGCGTGAATCTGGCCGGCCGAAATCTTTTCAATGGATTGACCGTGGCCCGGGAAGCCGCCGGCCAGGCATACAAAATGGCCGGCGTCGGCCCCGGGGATATCGACGTCGCCGAAGTGCACGATTGTTTTACCATCGCTGAAATGATGGCCTATGAAGACCTCGGCTTCGCCAAGCCGGGCGGGGGCAAAGAATTGATTCAGGCAAAGGAAACCTACAAAGAAGGATCCATACCGGTCAATATCGACGGCGGCCTCCTGTCCAAGGGGCACCCCATCGGGGCCACCGGCGGCTCCCAGATCAGAACCATCGTTTTGCAGCTCAGGGGCGATGCCGGCGACATGCAGGTCAAAGATCCCGAGATCGGTCTGGTCCACAACATCGGCGGAGTGGGACTTTACGGAAACGTTACGATTCTAGGAAGGTAGCCATGAATGCAAAAAAAGAAACAGACGATCGCTTTAAAAAGTTCGGAACGGTAACTTTTACCGCCATTACCAAAACTAACGATTTTGTTGATTTTCTGGAAGCCGGAAAAGTCATGGGCACCCGCTGCAAGTCCTGCGGCCTGGTTTTTTTCCCGCCCCGCAGCGACTGCTACCAGTGTCTTTCCAGCGACATGCAGTGGTTCGAAGTCTCCGGCACAGGCAAACTGGTGACTTACGCCAAGCTGCAATATGCCCCGGTGGGTTTTGAAGCGGACCTGCCGTACGCTATCGCCCTGCTGGATTACGGCGCCTACAAGGTTTTCGGCAGAATAGCCGGCGACCTGCCGGATAATGAAATCAAGGTCGGCATGGATATGAAAACTGCGGCCAACCGCCTGCCGAACGGTCAATTAAACTACGTTTTTCAAAAAGCATGAGGAGAGGGGAAAATGACGGAATATCGAAATATCAAAGCAGTTAAGGATAACGGCGTCGCCCGTATCACCCTGGCCCGGCCTAAACACAATGTATTCAACATAGACATGCTCAAGGAATTCAACACCGAACTGGCATCTCTAATCGAAGACCGCGACCTGAAATGCATCGTCATATCGGGAGAAGGCAAAAGCTGGTGCGCCGGCGTCGAAGTCGGCGATCACAAACCCGAAGCCGCTCCTGAAATGATCGCCACCTTTGATCGCGTCTTCGAGCTGATCGAAAAACTCGAAGTGCCCGTTATCGCCGCCGTACACGGTGCCTGCCTCGGCGGAGGAATGGAACTGGCCATCGCCTGCGACATCATCATCGCATCCAAACAGGCCGTCTTCGGGCAGCCTGAAATCAAGCTGGGCTTCCTGCCGCCTTACGCCGCCATCCGCCTGCCGCAACTCGTGGGGCCTTCCAAGGCGATCGAAATCTGCACCAGCGGCAAACGCTACACGGCCAAAGAAGGGCTTTGCATGGGATTTATCTCCCAGGCCGTGGATGACGACCAGTTTTCCGCTGCGGTTGAGGCAATGATAAAAGAGATCACGGACAACAGCCCGCTGATCATCCGCCTCAACAAACGGGCCGTCAAGGCGCATATCGGTTTGAGCTTTTCAAAAGCGCTTGAGGGTGTCAGCGGCCTGTTTCTGAATACCCTCATGAAAACCGAGGATACCCTCGAAGGGATCAGAAGTTTCGAAGAAAAACGCAAACCGCTATGGAAAAACCGGTAGCCTGCTGACCAGTCGAATCTTCAGCAGCGCAAGGCAGGGGGGACGTTATGACACAAATCGGCAAAATCGGCGTCATCGGCGCCGGCAACATGGGCAGCGGCATCGCCCAGAAAATAGCCCAGGAAGGCATCCCGGTTGTGATGGTCGACACCCAGACGGAGTTCGTCGAGCGAGGACTTGCCAATATCACCAAGACCCTTCAGGACGGCGTCCAGCGCAAAATCATCAAACCGGCCCAGGTGGATGAAATTCTCGGCCGCATCCAGGCCAGCACCGATTTAGAGGCTGTTGCGGATGCGGACATGGTCATCGAAGCGGTGTTTGAGGATAAAACCGTAAAATCCGAACTGTTCAAAAAACTGGACCGGATCTGTTCGGACCGAACGATCCTTGCCACCAATACGTCCAGTTTTTATGTCAGGAAATTTGCCGATCAGACGTCGCGCCCGGATCGGTTTATCGGACTGCATTATTTTTATCACCCGGCCAAAAACCGACTGCTGGAGGTCATACCCCATGACGGGACCAGCCCCGAAACCATTGAAACTTCCCTGCTGGTTGCCAAACTCCACGGCAAAACCGCCATTGTGGTTAAAGACGAGCCCGGTTTCGCGGTCAACCGTTTTTTTGTCCCCTTCCTGAATGAAGCGGTCCGCATGCTGGAAGAAGGTCTGGCGGGGATCGCCACCATCGAGGAAGGCGCCAAACGCGCCTTTAAAATCGGCATGGGGCCCTTTGAGCTGATGAATGTGACCGGCATCCCCATTGCCGTGCACGCCGCCACAACCCTCGGAAACGAGCTGGGGTCTTTTTATGCCCCGGCCAAGGCCCTGCAGGCTCAGATGCAACAGAAAAAAAGCTGGGTTCTAAGCGGAGACGCCGACGAGTCCCGGATACCCGCGGTAATCGACCGGTTTTACGGGGTCTGCCTGGGGGTGGCCGCCGCCCTGGTGGATGAAGGCGTCGCCACCATTGAAGACACCGACCGCGGCGCCAAAATCGGTCTGCGCTGGCTGCTGGGGCCGTTTGAAATCATGAACAAGATCGGCATCGACAAGGCCTATCAGGTTGTTAAGGCAGTTGCCGCAAAGTATCCCGACTTCAAGATGCCGCGAATCCTGGCCGATCAGAAAACCCTCGGCAAACCCTTTGTTTTTAATTTTGTCGACCTGGCCGTCAAGGGCGGCATTGCCACGATCACCCTGAACCGGCCGGAGGCGATGAATGCGTTGAATGAAACCGTTGTCGCTCAACTGGAAACCTGTTTTACGACAGCCGCAAAAGACCCCAAGGTCAAGGCCATCGTTTTTCAGGGGGCCGGCAAAGCGTTTGTGGCCGGGGCCGACATCCGCTATTTTGTCGAAAAAATAAAGGCAAATAAAATTTCTGACATTGTCGACTTTACCCGCAAAGGCCACCGTCTGCTTCTTAAAATCGAGACCGCCGCCAAACCCACCATTGCCCTGCTGGACGGCCTATCCATGGGCGGCGGCAGTGAGCTGGCCCTGGCCTGCCAGGCCATCGTGGCAACTCCGGCCGGCTCCATGGCGTTTCCGGAAACCGGCATCGGCATTTATCCCGGACTAGGCGGCATGCTGCGCCTGGCCCGCCAGATCGGTCCCGAACTCGCCAAATACTACGTTTTTACCGGCGCGTCGCTGAGCGCCGCCGATATGCATGCACTGGGAATCGCAGGCCGACTCTGCGCCGCAAGCCAGGTCCCGGCCGCCGTCCGCGAGCTTCTGCAGGAGGGTCTCCCGGACAAATATCGTCAGCGTGACATCCCGTCGACGTTTACCCCCTATGCCCGGGCCGGCAGCCCCGACAATATTGCAAAACTGCTCTCCGGAAAAATACCGGAGGGCGTACCGGAAGACATTGCCGCCAGGACGTTGAAAGCGGTCGGTTTTAAAGCGCCGCTGGCACTGAAAATTTCAAATGAAATCATTGACAAACAGTGCGGCCGGCCGATCCCCGAAGCCGTGGAGATCGAGTTGGATCGCCTGGCCGGAATTTTCGCCAGCGCCGACGCCCTCGAGGGGCTTTCCAGCCTCGGACGAAAACGGCCTGAATTTAAAGGAAAATAAAATGCCGCCTATACAGCCTGGCGGAATATCAACGAAAAGGGTATGAAACGGATAGAGGGACATAGTGAGCGTTGGGCTGAGCAGCCATGACAGCTGCTTCCGAGCAATTCAATTTTACCATTTTATAAAGCTCCTGTTCAACCTTGCGTTCGCCTTGACCCGAATGTTTCATGCCCATCCGCCGCTGATCTGATTGTATATTATTGAAAGGCGCTATCGAAAGGAAACACCATGCACAAACTACTCACCGATCAACCGGGCCAGAAGATGATGCTTCTGGGCAACGAAGCCATCGCCCGGGGCGCTATTGAGGCGGGCGTGGCGATTGCCGCCACTTACCCGGGAACCCCCTCATCCGAGATCTCCCTGAACCTGTTTCAGGTCGCCAGGGAGAGCGACCTGTATTTTGAGTACAGCATCAACGAAAAAGTGGCGCTGGAAGTCACCGCCGCGGCCGCCAATGCCGGTGTTCGCAGCCTGTGCATCATGAAGCATGTGGGCGTGAATGTGGCGGCAGACGCGCTCATGACCCTGGCCTACGTAGGGGTCAAGGCAGGCCTGGTCATCATCTCGGCCGACGACCCCTATATGTTTTCCAGCCAGAACGAACAGGACAACCGTTACTACGGCAAGCTGTCCGGCCTTCCCATCGTAGAACCTTCCTCGGTTGAAGAGGTCAAGGACCTGGTTCCCTATGCCTTTGATCTTTCCGAGAAGTTAAATGAACCGGTCATTCTCAGAACCACCACCCGGATCAACCACTCCTCCGGAATTGTTTCCCTGGGCAAGATAAAACCGCGAATTACCACGGGCTCTTTTAATAAAGACCCTTTTAACTATGTGACCGTACCGGCAGTCTCCCGAAAACTTCATATCAAGCTGCTCCAAAACTTCGAAAAAGCCGCCGGGCTTTCCGACGCGTCGCCCTATAACTTCACACAGGGCAGGGGCCGCTGGGGCATCATCTGCAACGGCGTCAGCTACAACTACGCCAGCGATGCCGTCACCGATTTGAATATCGCCGACAGGATCAGGATATTGCGGATCGGATTTTCGCACCCCATGCCGGCCGCCATGGTCAAGACGTTTCTTAAGGACTGCGAAAAAGTGCTCATCATTGAAGAAGGCGAACCGTACATGGAAGAAGCCGTCAAGGCCCTGGCCCAGGAAGCGAACCTGACCCTTCCCATCCGGGGAAAGGGCAAAGACCTTTTTTCCCGCCTGTTTGAATTCAACCCCGCCGATGTCCGCAAATGCATTGCCGCTTATTTCGGCGTTCCCTTTACAGCCAAAGCCAAACCGGACCTTACCGATGTTCCCGAGATCCCGGCCCGCCCGCCGAATCTCTGCGCCGGCTGCTCCCACCGGGCGACATTTTATGCCGTCCGCAAGGCGGCGGAAGGGCGCGATACCATTTACCCCACCGATATCGGCTGCTATACCCTCGGGTTTCTGCCGCCCCTGTCCATGGGAGATTTTCTGATTTGCATGGGCTCGTCCATCGGCACCTCCTGCGGTTTTTCCAAAGCCACCAACCAGAAGGTGATTTCCTATATCGGCGATTCCACTTTTTTTCACGCCGGAATTCCCGGCCTGGTGAATGCCGTTTTCAATAACCACAACTTTACCCTGGTCATACTGGACAACGGCACCACCGCCATGACCGGCCATCAGCCCCATCCGGGGGTGGACATGTCTCAGATGAACATGAACGGCTACCAGCAGGTATCCATCGAAAACATCGTCAGGGCCGTCGGGGTAAAGCACGTTTCGGTCATCCGTCCCTATCAGGTCAAAAAAAGCATCGAGGCCGTCAAGGCGGCTCTCGACCACCAGGGGGTGTCGGTGGTTATTTCAAAGGAAGCCTGCGTCCTGCACCGCAAAAGCCTGAAAAAAACCGTCGACAAGCCGTTTTATGTGAGCGACAAGTGCAAAAATCACCGCAACTGCATCAATGACTTGGCCTGTCCGGCCTTTTATATCGACAAGAACCGGGTAAAGATAAATCCCGACCAGTGCGTGGGCTGTGCGGTGTGCGCGCAGATTTGCCCTGAAAATGCCATTCTGCCGTTAAAGCGCAGCAAGGCGTAGCCTAACGCAACCGAGTCAAACTTTTTTACTACCAAAAGGAATGGTTTTATGGATACAACGCGTCTGATAATTGTCGCCGTGGGCGGGCAGGGCAATCTGCTGGCATCGAAAGTGCTGGCGGAGGCGGCCCTGATTGCAGACATCCCGGTCCGCATGAGCGAAATACACGGCATGGCCCAACGGGGCGGCGTGGTGGAATCGGCCGTCGTATTCGGCGATGCCAGAAGCACCATCATCTCCGACGGCGAGGCTGATGTGCTGGTAGGTTTTGAACCGTCCGAAACCCTCCGGGCCATCAACAAGTGCAACGCCAATACCATCGTGATCACAAACATTTCTCCCCTGCCCCCGTTTACGGTGGCGATCGGCAAAGGGGTTTATCCGGATCTGGGCGAGCTCCAAAAACTGATTAAGGCAAAAACAGCGAAACTGATCGCTTTTGATGCCGTAGCCCTTGCCAAAAAAGCCGGCAACGTCATGTCCCTGAACATGGTCCTGTTGGGCGCTCTGGTCCAGACCGGAACGCTGCCGCTCTCAGGAGAGAGTGTCAAGGAGGCCATCCGGTCGGCCACAAAAGAGTCGTTTCAAACGGTCAATTTAACGGCGTTCGATCTGGGCTTCGCGGCCGCCCAAAACGCCTGAACGGCAAACAGGTTGAGTGGGAGAATACCCTTAAATTTTTCCGGTACCATCTACCCGACAAGAGAATCTAAACGCTCGGTTGGGTTAACGGCTTTTGTTGCTGGATCCGAATTTTCTATTATGGAATATCGATACCACCCGTATCTTTTTATATGTCTGAAATTTTATTCCACAAGGAGGTAAACGATGCCCTGGAATGACAAATTCGAATGCATGCCTGTAAAGGATCTGCAAAAGTTTCAGCTTAAAAAACTCAAAGAAACCGTCTCCTGGGTTTCCCAAAAAGTCCCCTTCTACAAGAAAAAATTAAAGGAAATGGGCATCAAGGCCGAAGATATTAAAAACCTTGAAGATGTCGCCAAACTTCCCGTCACCGTCAAAAACGACCTGAGAGACAATTATCCCTTCGGCCTGTGCGCCGTCCCCATGAAGGACGTACGCCGGGTGCACGCGTCTTCGGGCACCACCGGGAAACCCATCACCGGTCCATACACCGCCGAAGATCTGGAGCACTGGTCTGAGTGCATGGCCAGAAATCTCTGGGCGGCCGGCATCAGGCCGGGCGATATCGTCCAAAATGCCTACGGCCACGGACTGTTCACCGGCGGCCTCGGATTTCATCAAGGGCTCTCCCTGCTGGGCTGTGCGGTCGTTCCGACAAGTTCCGGACTGACCGAGCGCCAGATTACCCTCTTAAAGGATTTCGGCGCCACAGCCCTGTGCAGCACACCCTCTTACGCCCTGACGATCGCCGAGCGGGCCGCGGAAATGAAGGTGGACATCCGCGCGCTGCCCCTGCAGGTGGGCGTCTTCGGGGCGGAACCCTGGTCCACATCCATGCGCCGCGAAATCGAAGACCGCATGGGCATCAAGGCCATGGAGGCCTACGGATTGACGGAACTCGGCGGACCCGGGGTTTCCTTCGACTGTGAAGCCCAGGATGGCCTGCACATCAATGAAGATCATTTTCTGGCGGAAATCGTCGACCCGGCCACGCTGGAACCGCTTCCCCTTGGGGAAAAAGGCGAGCTGATATTCACCTCGCTGCAGCGCCGCGCCATGCCCATGCTGCGCTACCGGACCAAGGACATTACCCGTCTTCGCCGGGAAAAGTGCGCCTGCGGGCGAACCCTGCTCAAGATGGACAAGGTTTTCGGCCGTACCGATGACATGCTCATTATCAGCGGGGTCAATGTCTTCCCATCCCAGATTGAATCCCTGTTGCTGGAAGTCGAAGAAGTGGAACCGCAGTATCGCCTGGTGGTCCGCAAGAAGGGATACCTGGATCAGCTGATCGTGCAGGTTGAAGGCAAAAATGAGGTTTATCAGGCCGGGGCCCAAAAGCGCCTTGAAGTCGCCGCCAAAGTTGCCGGCCATATCAAGGGGATGATGGGTATCGGGGTTGAGGTCGAACTGGTGGAGCCCAAGTTTATCGCCCGCAGCGAGGGAAAAGCCCTGCGGGTTGTCGACGAAAGGCCCAAACAGTTGAGATAACCGAAATTCATATTCGGTGTTGTCATCAGGGCAGACCGATGAGGAGGAGGGAGGCACCCGTTGCCTTCGTCCTCCTTTTGTTTCAATATCAGCAGCCTCGGGCAACTCCGCTCTAAAAGGGAGGCCCTGACAAACCTCTTGCACTCTGGTCGCCTTTTTCGTATAAATTAATCAAGTCACTAGTGTCGTGTCCCGGAAATAGATTCGATTTCCATTTGCCGCTCATAAAGGGAAGCGGACATGTTTTGGAGGAGGCCGGCAGGCGTTTCAGTCAGCAAGATCCAGGCCGGTGTCCAGGAATCGAATCGGATAATGGCAAACTATCATTCAACAAATTTTTTGTCGTGCCGATTCGAATCCGGACACCTGGGTACGATAGGGTTCATGCCGGCCGCATCCAAAATGTGGCCGCGACTCTTATAAGTTATTTCCGGGATGCATCACTACAAGTCATCTCAAAATAACGATACACTAAATGTGTGAGCGGTCGGGGCGTATTTTTACAAATGTCTATGGCGCAAGCCGTTGCCACGCCACCGTTTGCCGGCGGCCCCAGAATTTTTTGAGATGGCTATTGACAGGTGCATTACTTTATTGACATACGGGCCCATCTGAAAGCCGGACATAACCATAATCGACACGGTTCATGAAACCAAAAAAACCAGGACGACCATCCCCCCTACCCGGCCCAGTCCTTGCGCAGAAAGTTTCCAACCCTTCTGCAGCAATGGATGCCTGCGGAATCGACCGGGAACGCTATCGCGTGTTTATTGAAGATGTGGCCGACGGCTTCTACGAAACCAACCTAAATGGTGACTTTGTCTTTTTCAACGAGGCCTTCTGCCGGATTTTCGGCCTCGGCTGCGCTGAAATGCAGAATCGCAATTATTGCGAATTCATGGACAAAAAAAACGCTGAAATCGCCTTTGAACATTTCAATAGAATTTATCGCACCGGCGAAGGATTTACGGACATCATCTGGGATATCACCCGCAAAGACGGGGAGCGGCGCATACTCAAAATTTCAGCCAAATTGATTTTTGACGATCACCGCCAAAAAATCGGATTCCGGGGCATCGCCCGTGACATCACCCGTGAAAGGAGGGCCGCCCGCAGCAATCAGGCCCTTTTCCGCATCGCCAAAGCCCTGCCGCTGTTCCGGCAGTTGGATCAACTGCTGGAGTTCATCATTAAAGAAGTGCAGGACCTTCTCGCTGTCGAGGGTGCTTCGGTAATCCTGCTGGACGAGGAAAAACAGGAATTCTATTTTCCGGCTGCCACCTATGACGACAAAGAAGCCGGAAAACGTATGCGCGAAATCCGTTTTCCGGCCGACAAAGGAGTGGCCGGCCATGTCTATCGGACCGGTCAGCCCATGATTGTCCCGGACACCTCCAAAAGCCCCTATTTTTTTAAGAAGGTCGACGAAAAGTCCGCCTACCAAACCCGCAACATGCTGGATGTCCCCATCCGGATTCAGGACCGGATGATCGGCGTGCTTTGCGCTGTAAATAAAAAAGAACGCGGATTTGATCAGGCCGATGTTTTTTTACTGGGCACCATTGCCAGCACCGTCGCCCATCCCATCGAAAATGCCAGGATCAATGAGGCGCTCAAACGCTCTTATGAAGAAGTTAAAAGCCTGAACCGCGCCAAAGACAGGGTTATCAATCATCTGTCGCACGAGTTGAAAACACCGGTATCGGTACTGGCCGCCTCTCTCAGCCTGTTAAGCAAGAACCTGACTGAGCAAAAAACGGACAAGGGCTGGGAAAGAGCCCTGGAAAGAGCCCAGCGGAATCTCAAGCGGATCCTTGAGATGCAATACCAGGTCGAGGATATCCTGCGTGAAAGGGACTACAAGGCGCACACCATGCTTTCAGCCCTGCTGGATGTCTGCACGGATGAACTCGAGGCCCTGATTACCGAAGAGCTGGGCGATGTCGATGCCGTTGAGAAAATCCGGAACCGGATCGAGAACCTTTTCGGGCCCAGGCATCTGGCCCCGCAGACCATTCAACTCGATCGGTTCATCCGCAGGCATCTGAAACATCTGCGCCCCAGATTTTCACACCGCAAATGCCTGTTAAAAACCCGGATTTCGGCCACTGCCCCCATCCTGATCCCGGAGGAAGTCCTATCGAAAATCGTTGAAGGGCTGATTCGAAACGCGGTTGAAAACACCCCGGACGGCGGACGTATAGAAATCATCGTTAAGACCGGTGAAAACGGCCCGGAACTGATCGTCAAAGATCACGGCATCGGCATCACGGAGGAAAATCAGCGCCTGATCTTCGAAAGTACCTTTACGACCTCCGAAACCGTGAATTATTCCACCAAATCACCTTTTGACTTTTATGCCGGCGGCAAGGGTTTTGACCTGCTTCGCATGAAAATCTTTTCGGAACGCTACCATTTTGCCATCCGGATGGAATCCAGCCGCTGCCGATTCATTCCCCAGGACCGGGATCTTTGCCCGGGAGATATCAGCGCCTGCAGCCACTGCCGGACACCGGACGATTGCCTCAACTCCGGCGGGACGGCCATGACATTGAGGTTTTTACCGGCAAATAGAATTGCTTCACTTAATCAATCCATGGTATATGAAACCATAACATCTGACGGGGAAAAACATGATTACATCGCAAAATTCTCCTGAAACAAACCGGCCCTCAAAAACAGACAATGACGCCTTTTTCCGTGAAGTTCAGATTGAATTTCTGATCCATGAATTAAAAGACCCCATTTCTGTTATTGAAACCGGCGTCAAGGCGCTGCTCACCAAACGGGACAAATACGGCGCACTGTCCGCCACTCAGGAAAAGACCCTCAACCGGGTTTTGCGAAACACCAAAAAGGCCTGGGAGATGCTGAACAATCTGATGGAAATCGGCCGCTCCGAAGCCGGTTGTTTTATCAGTTGCCGGTTTCAGCCCGCCCAAGCCGCCTACGAAGCCCTGCTGGAGGCGCTGGAAACCAAAGCGGCCATGATTGCCGAACACTCCAGCCGATATACCGAGCGGAAAGAAATCCTGCAGTATCTCAACAGCTGCGGGATATCATTCCAGATAGCGCCGCAGCTGTCTGAAATCGAACTGTTTCAGGATGAAATCAAGTTCAGGCAGATTGTCGGCAATCTGATTAAAAATGCCCTGCATTATCGCAAGGACCTGCTTGAAATCAGAATGGCCCGTGAAAACGACTGTCTCTGTATCGATGTCACCGACGACGGCCCCGGAATCGATCCGGAACATCACCAGGCGATTTTCCGCAGATATACCCAGTTAAATCCCTGCGAAACCGTTTCCCGCCAGGGGCATGGCCTGGGATTGGCGGGAGCCCTGATCATGGCCAAAAATCTTGGCGGCGACATTGAATTGAAAAGCGTAAAGGGCAAAGGCGCCACTTTTCGGTTGATACTGCCGCTTGCGCCGTGCAGGCACGGGCTGAAACCCGAGTGATATTCTTCACAATGCCGCTTCCGTTAAGGCCGGGACGGATCTTAATCGGCGGAGAGACGCACCTGGCCGATAACTTTGATATTATAAAATTGACGTTTAAACAGAGGAGAACTTCAATATGACCCAGTCGCAATCGTTCTTTAAGGGCAAGCGCATTCTGGCCGTCGATGACGAGCAGGACATTATCGAAAGCATCGAAGATATTCTGGATACCGCTCATGTCGATGGGGCTCGCGACTATGAAAGTGCCCTGCTTAAAATCAGGGAAAACCGTTATGACCTGGCTATCCTGGATATCATGGGCGTCAACGGCTTAAAGCTCCTCGAAGAGACCGTCGCGCGAAACATTCCCACAGTGATGCTGACAGCCCACGCCATCAACCCGGAAGCCCTGATGGCTTCGATTCAGAAGGGCGCCATCGCGTATATCCCCAAAGAGACCCTGGCCGAACTCGACACCCTGCTCAACAGGCTGCTGGGCGCCTATGAGACCGGTGGACTTCCCTGGAAACTGCTGTTTGAACTGCTGGGTAGTTACTTTGACGAGCGCTTTGGCCCAGGCTGGAAAGAAAAAGACAAGGAATTCTGGTCCAAGTTCAGCCGGACCTATCAGATCGGCAAGGGGATTCAACAGCGTGTTGTCCATGCCGACAAGGTACGCAACAAGGGGATTTAAAGATTCAACCGGCGGCATTTTTTTATCGTATGGCAACCCAAAATGAAATCATCCATTCCTCCCACGGAGGCAGTAGAGAAAAAAAATGCCTGTCATGCGGTGAAGTATTAACGAAGCGAAGAAAACGTTACTGCTCAAAAAGATGCAAAGAGCTCCTGATGTTTTCGCTGCGGTGGTTAAAAAACCTGTTGCTGGCGCTGCATACGAATTATGGGACCTTTTCATTTTCGGAATACCTCCTCATCATTAATATCCTCCCGTACCGGTCGCATGAAGTATTCTCGTTCTTTTATAAACGGACACCCGGCCAGACTCCAGCGGAAGACCTCAAGGCCATGTGCATCGAACTGAGCAGGGAATGGTACAATAAAAACAAAGAGTCCCGATGCCGGTCACTCACTGCGATTCATATTCTTAACAAGGCCCAAAAGGGGACGATCACCAGAAATATGGTTGAACCGGTGGCCAGAATAAGCGGAGCGACTGTTCTCAAACAGCTGAAAACGCTGAACCTGTCCCTCGATGACGTCCGCCCCAACGGTTCAAAAGATAAAATCAAGGCCGCTTACCGGAAAGAAGCCCTAAAAACCCATCCGGATGTCGGCGGCGACGGAGAGCAATTTAAAATTGTTGTAGAGGCCTACCAGGAATTGATTGAGTGGCTGAAACATCCTCATTTTATCATTTCCCGGGGGGTTCCGGGAAAATGGAGCTATGACGGGGGGAGTTTCAAGTGGCGGGCGCCGCTCTAAGTAAATATTTGAGCATTGAGGGGCAGGCTTTGGTATATACCCAGTAGCGAATTTAAACAAAAGTCATTGGCCCAATTCGATACTCGAATAACGAAACTCGAAATACGTACAAATCTCAAATTTCAATGACCTAAATTCAAAAATTTAAACACGGTTTTGTCTTATACCGTTTTGATCATTGATATTCGGAGTTGAGGTTTTGTTGTAATTGGGTACTCTGAATTTGTATTATTAAACAAAATGCGACCGAGGAGGCAAGTTATCATGAAATTGAAAAGTGAAGACATCAGCGGTCAGAAAATGCACAAACTGCTGGGGACCGTCATCGCGCCGAGACCGATTGCCTTGATTTCAACCGTGGGCGCCGACGGAATCTACAATGCCGCCCCCTACAGCGCGGTTACACCGGTATCCTTCAAGCCGCCCGTCATGTGCGTTGCTTCCGGTATGAAAGGAAATCAGGAAAAGGACACCGCCCGGAATATCAAGTTTTCAAGGGATTTCGTCATCAACATGATGGATGACACCTATATTGAGCCGGTCATCCGGGCCGCGGCGGATTATCCCAGCAATGTGGACGAAATCAAGGAAGTGGGCCTGACCGCTATGGACGCCGACACCGTGTCGTCTCCCCGAATCGCTGAGGCCCGGGTCAGCCTGGAATGCCGGCTGATTCAGCAGCTGGAATTCGGCACCGGGGAGGACCACCGCTCGGTATTTTTTGGAGAAGTTTTAGTGTTTCACATTCACGATGCACTCGTAAAAGGAGATTCGGTTGATCCCACCCGAATGAATTTCGTCGGACGTTTGGGTGTCGGCACCTATTGCCGGACAACCGACATCCTCAGAATGAATAGATGATGATTACAAAAATCATTTCAGCCGGACAAACCGGAGCGGATCAGGGTGCTCTGGATGCCGCCATCAAGCTCAAGGTGCAGTATGGCGGATGGATCTCAAGAGGCAGGCCCACTGAAAATGGGCCGCTTGCGGATTCCTACCGGCTTCTTGAGCTGGTTACCGACGACTATACCGAACAAACCGTTAAAAACGTCATGGAGTCCGATGGCACCCTGATTCTCACCCACGGCAAGCTGACCGGCAGTTCTGAATTGCCGCAGAAGCTTGCGTATCAACACAACAAAATTTGCCTGCATGTTGATCTGAACGACAAGCCCATTTTTCTGATCGCATCCGATGTTTACAAATGGGTCCTGCAAAATACCATCAAAGTCCTCTACGTCGCCGGTTCAAGGGCCAGCGAGGATCCTGAGATTTATCAGGACACCTTTTATGTGATTGAGGGCGTCCTGCTTCTGGGTCTGTTGCATTCGGGCGCCGGTGACAACCTCAGCGAAAATGATCTGAGCGAATACTACAACCGGGTGATGACCCTTCCCCGGACGGTGGATCAGGCGGTGAATATCCTGCTGCTGGCCCTGGATAAAGAGACCATGGACATATTTGCCGGCCGCTCGGAGACGGACTTGAATTATTACCACCGTACCGCCGGTGCGTTGATCATCAAGCAATTCAAGCTTCTGGAAGGAAATGAAGAGCTGATCGAATCCTGCCGCATGTTTACCGGACAGCCTGAACTCGATGGCAGAGGCGCGGCCGTCATTATTCTGGAAGTTCTATGGCACAGTTTGCGGCAGACCCGGCACTGACAAATCGTCGTTGTCCGATCGATATACTTTCAGCAGGCTGTTGAAAACAAGGATCAGGTCGCCAGAAAAGGCGCGCGGCGATTCGACAAGCGCAACATATCAAGTATATCTGAGCATTGGCCGGAGCCGTGCAACACCGTATAACGGCCTCAGACGCAGTTTTTCAATGGCCTGTTAGAAGTCATTTCAAAAAATCATACTCTAAATGAGTGAGCAGTCGGGGAGTTTTATTACAAATGTCTGTGGAGTGAGTCGTCGCCATTTCAGCGTTTGCCGGTGGTCCGGCCCGGGACAGCCCCTTTGCCCCCGACTTCTGAAATAATTATATTTTAGCATGATAACTTTTAAAAATTTTAAAGGAGAGATGCCATGATACAGGAAATCACGTCGAGGAAACTCAAGCCCGATCAATTCATTAGTGAAAAAGTCGCCGAAATCAAAAAAGCAGTCGGCAAGGGAATCGCGATCAACGCGCTTTCCGGAGGCGTCGATTCTTCAACGGTCACGATGCTCGGGCACCGGGCCTTGGGTAAGCGCCTCAAAACCGTTTTTATCGAAAACGGAATCATGCGCGCGGGAGAGCCTGAACAGGTGGTGAATCTTTTCAAAAAACTGGGGGTCGTCGTTCACGTTGTGGACGCCCGCAAAGAATTTTTCGCAGCCCTAAAGGGCGTCAGCGATCCGGAGGAAAAACGTGAAGCCGTTACCCAGACTTTTTATAAAAAAGTTTTCGGCCGGATCGTCAAGGACAGCGGCGCAAAATTCCTTTTGCAGGGAACGATCCTTACGGACGTTGACGAAACCGTTGCCGGCATCAAGCGCCAGCATAATGTTTTTGAACAGCTCGGCATCGATCCACAGGAGGCTTTCGGCTACCGGATACTTGAGCCCCTCATTCAGCTTCGCAAGGACGGTGTCCGCAAAGTCGGAAAATCTTTGGGGCTGCCGGCGGAAGTGTTCAAGCGCATCCCGTTTCCGGGGCCGGCTCTGGCAGCGCGCGTCATCGGCGAAGTCACTCCCGAACGCATCCAAACGGTGCGACGGGCAACTGCTGTGGTTGAGCGCCTGCTGAAAAAGACGGGCGCCTTTCAGTACATGGCCATCCTGCACCACGACCGCGTTACCGGCATGCGCGAGGGGAAAAGGGAATTCGGACAGCAGATCGAGGTGCGCTGCTGGGAAAGCGTCGATGCCCGCACCGCCGCCCCGACCGGGCTTCCGTTCGAGCTGCTTACAAAACTTGCCGACAAAATCATAGCAGAAGTACCGGGCGTCGTCAGTGTCACGTACAACATCGCTTCCAAACCGCCTTCAACCATCGAAGCGGTTTAGGCTCATGCATCGTCACCTGTACATCCCGGAACACAAAACATGAAAACCATGCTGATATATGCCGCCGGCTGGGGGGGGATGGCCGTTCTGGCGGTCCTGAACGGGGCCTTGCGCGTGAAGGTATACGGGCCGTACATGCAGGAGCTGTCCGCCCATCAATTGTCCACTTTTGTCGGGATTATTCTCATGGGCCTCTACATCTGGGTGTTCACCGGATTTTTCTTGCCCGCATCATCACGGCAGGCTTTCGCGATCGGCTCTATGTGGCTAATCATGACCATTTTATTCGAGTTTGGTTTCGGCCGCTACCTGATGGGGAACCCTTGGAGCAGGCTGCTGCACGACTACAACCTGTTTAAAGGCCGGCTCTGGATGTTGCTGCTGATATGGATAACCATCGCCCCCTATGTGTTTTATCGGATTCGGTCCTGAAGATATGACCCAGCTTATCGATAACATCTATTTCCAGAAACTTTCCCGGCAAGACCCTGCCGAGGTTTGCAGGCGGGCACTGTGCGGCTACGATGCCGCCGCCCGGTTTTACGCCGTCACGGCATGGGGCGACGATTATGCCGTATACCCCCACGAATGCAGGATCGACCGTCTGACCCGGAAGGACCCGGCCCCCCATGATTATTTCTATCTTTTCGTGATCTATTACCTACTGAATTCCAGGGAAATCGAAATAAGCGGGGAATGGATTTCAGAAAAAGATATTCCGGGCGGCCCGACTTTTTTTCGCGGCCCCCACCTAATCCCCACCCGGCTGGTTTCCCAAACATATCGCAACGATATCGAGTCGTTTCGAAACAAATGCGAGCGCCTTCACGGCAAACCGGTGAAAATGGCCGATGCGGCCTACAGGTTCGAAATCACAGCCCGCATTCCTGTGTCGGTTCTCTATTGGATCGGCGATGACGATTTTCCGCCGGAAGCCAAAATTCTTTTCGACCGCACCATTACCGAGCATCTGCCGGCGGATATCCTATTTGCTCTGGCCGTAGCAATCTGCACCCGGATCGGGAGGTCGACCGCATGAGGCCTGCTTGCATGCGGTCATTCGAATCCAAATGCGGCGCCATCATATATTGAAGGTCTGGAACGGCTGATTGTAAGCGACTCCGCCGCCCAAATAACGCATCGTAAATGTCGATCAAAAGGATTGCAGTGTTTCATTTTTTTTCAAACGCATTTGACTTGTTGCAGCATACTGTTCTATGAAAAAAATGGGATCTCCGCTGATCCCGCCATTCTCAGCCCAACGGCAATTCTACCTGTTTTATTTCTTTTGACAACCATCATGAACCAAGGGGGGTTTAGATGCAGCTGCCAACGGTAAAAATCAAAAAAATTCTATACGCCACGGATCTTTCGGAAAGTGCGCGCTACGCCTACGCCTATGCGGTGAGCTTGGCCGATCACTTCTGCGCTTCCATCACGCTGCTGCACGTGCTTCAGGATTTACCCGGATATAAGGAAAGCCTCATCGGTTCTCACAAGTGGCAGGAAATCAAACAACGTCAGTTTGAAGACGCCCGCAAAGCGCTTATCGGAAAACGCAAAGAACACTTAATCGTCAAAGAAATCATCGATAAGTTCTGCGATGAGGTCAGGGCAGAGAATAATCTCCCCGATGTAACCACCGATGAGATTCTGATCAGCGAGGGCAATCCGGCTGAAGAAATTCTCCGCGCAGCCGAAGAAAACGACTGCGACGTTATCGTGATCGGAACCCACGGCTTGGGAAGAATCGCTGAAGCCATGATCGGCGGCACGGCCCGACAGGTCCTGCGAAACTCGCACAAGCCCGTTTTGGCCGTGCGCCTGCCGGAATAAAGCCGAATGTCCGGACAAATAACAGTTGCAACCTGGCTTTTTCTGCTGCTGGTGTTCATCGCGGCCATCGCCGTGCTCGACCGCGTATTGATCCCCAGCACCCGCTGGTTTTTGCGCCGACGCATCAACCGGGTCATCGAGGAAATCGGCACCCGCCTGGATATCGAAATCCGCCCCTTCCAGCTGACCAAAAGACAGGTCCTGATCGACCGGCTGGCGTATGACCCCAAGGTCATCGAAGCGATTCAGAGCTTTGCCCGTGAGCATGACATGCCGCTGGAAGTCGTCCAGAACCAGGTTCTGACCTACGCCCGGGAAATTGTACCCTCCTTTAATGCCTATTTTTATTTCCGGACCGGCTACTGGCTCGCAAAAAAAATAGCGCGGCTGCTCTACCGCGTACGGGTCGGACTTCTCAAGGATGAGCAGTACCGGTCGATCGATCCGAATTCCACCGTCGTCTTTGTGATGAATCACCGCTCCAACATGGATTATATCCTGGTGGCCTTTCTGGCGGCAGAGCGAACGACCCTTTCCTATGCCGTTGGAGAATGGGCCAAAATCTGGCCGCTACATATGCTGATCCGCTTCATGGGGGCATTTTTTGTCCGGCGGGACTCCGGCAATCCCCTGTACCGGAGGGTTCTGGAACGCTACATTCACATGGCCACCCGGGAGGGCGTCTGCCAGGCTGTCTTTCTGGAGGGCGGCCTGAGCCGCGACGGCAACTTGCGACCGCCCAAGCTGGGCCTTATGGACTATATGCTCCGCCAGTATGAACCCGACAGCGACCGGGACATCGTGTTCATTCCGGTGGGGATCAACTATGACCGTACCATCGAAGACCGCAGCCTGCTGCGCGCCCTGGACCCGTCGGCCGAAAAACGCAGCCTGTGGTTCGTTATCCGGACCACTGCCGGTTTCATCCTGCGCAGCCTTGTTCTGATGACGTTCAGCCGCTGGCGCCGCTATGGTTTCGCCTGTGTCAATTTCGGCCCCCCGCTGTCGGCCAGAACTTACTGCCGCGAACAGGGAGTAGTCTTCAGCCGGCTGCCGCGGAGTGAACGCTTTCCGGAAATCGAAAAGCTGTGCCGGCGACTCATGGGCGCCATTGCCGAAGTCATACCGGTCCTGCCGGTTTCACTGGTGTCCCGGGTGTTTCTGGACGCCGGGGATGCCGCAATGGATATTCTGGAAGTTGAAAATCGCAGCAACCAGTTGATAACCAGACTGCAGGAACGCGGCGCGCCCATTCTGGAAACGCCGCGCAGCACCCGCGCCCATGCCATAGCCGAGGCGGTGAATCTCCTGCTGCTGCGCGGCATTATTGCGGTATCCGATGGAAAGTTCAAGGCTTCCATGCAGGAAGCGGCGATCCTGCGATATTATGCCAACGCCATCGGTCACTGGCTGTAAAGCGGTAATATCCGGATCAGGTCTCTGCAACAAATAAAAGTTGTTGATTTGAATGCTGAAATCATTCATAAGCTTGTCCTGATCCGAGGACGTTTTTTTAAACAATCTGCATCCGTCCAAACGCTAAAATCCAAACAGGAAACAAACAGAATGAACAATCCAAAGTCGGCAGAGCCTGAGCATCTTTGCAAAGAATTGTCGAACGCCCTTAAGGGAATTTTGACCTGGAAATGGGATGATCGCTTCGGAACCGTACTGTCCGAGTTTAGTACCGACAACAAAACGCACATCCACGACGTGCTGAAAGGCCGACTCGACAGGGTATGGGATATCTCCGGCATCGAAAAGGCTCCGGATGTCGTGAAGACGGTCATCAGCGGTTTGGGCGGCATGATCCCCGGTCAGCTTCTGTTCACATCGGATCCGGCGGGCCCTCTTGTTTTCTGCGCCTGGTGGCCATGGGGAAACGGAAAGACCATCTCGATCCGCATAGCGGTCTTATCCATTGACTCCGACAGGTCCGAGGAATCCCGACGGCTTAAGGAATGGTTCGGAATCAATTCCAACGCTTGAGAGACGGCATGCTGAAACTCGGTGCAAAGGGATTACGCTGGCTCAAGGGATTCCACCTCGTTGCCGTTTCCTGCTGGGTCGGTGGTGCCGTGGCCCTGCTGCTGCTGTACTTTCTCAAGGAGGATGTCGGCGACGGCGGCGTTCTATTCGGAATCAACCGGAGCATTCATCATGTCGACTGGGTGGTTGTCGTCATTCCCGGTGCTTTCGGGTCTCTGACCACCGGTCTGATCTATTCCGTCTTCAGCAACTGGGGATTTTTCAAACACAACTGGATGATATTCAAGTGGATCGTCACCATCTGCGCCATTCTCTTCGGAACGTTTTACCTGGGGCCGTGGGAAACCGCCATGATGGAGATTTCCGGCAAATTAGGGCTGGCGTCCCTTAACGACCCGGCCTATCTCTATAATCAGAAAATGAACCTCTTTTTCGGCGCACTCCAGTGTGTTGTCCTGATTATCACGGTATTTGTTTCGATCTTCAAACCCTGGAAAAAGATAAAATAAGGAGGGCCAACTCATGGTCTGGAAACCCTGGATCAAAACCGAACCGGTCGACACCCCCGACGAAACCGTTCGCGCGCTGTATCGTCAGACCCGGGACATATCTTCGGGGCTTCCCCCCGATACGGTTCGCCTCCATAGCCTGACGCCGGAAATCGCCGGGTTGATTTACCGGCTGAACCGCATGATTCATGATACCGCCGGGGGGTTGACCCTGCGGGAACAGGAAATTGCCGCGCTGGTGGTTTCCTCCCTTAACGGCTGAGTGCACTGAACAGCCAGCCATCTGGCGGCCCTCGGTCGAGTGGCAAAAGATCCGAAACTGGCAGAACAGGTAAGCACCGACTTTACCAAGGCGCAACTGAGTCCGCGCGAACGCCTGATTGCCGAATTTGCGGTAAAGGTCACGCGCTCTCCGGACGCCTGCAGCCCGGCCGACATTGACGCCCTCAGGGAGAAGGGGCTGGGAGACAGGGATATCCTGAGTCTGGTGCAGATGATTGCCTATTACAACATGAGCAATCGCTTTTTCGAGGCGCTCAGCACGGTTGATCCCTAACCCGGATATTTCATGAAAATTTTTCAGCAAGTTTTAAAAAGACCCTGACAACTCTCGGTTAGATTCAGAATTTAGATCAAAACAAGCAGTAACTTTTTTACCTCAATTGCATAAGATAACTGCCTGATAAATTTTCACCCTGTGGGCGCAATGCCTTGGCCCATTTGCTGCGTTATCCGGGGCTTGCGGTACGCGAAGCACAGCTGCACCCCGGAATGCCTTGCAAATGAACGAAGGCATTGCGTGAAATATCCGGGTTAGTACCGTGTCCCGAATATAAATTTCTATTTACCGGTCTTAAAGGGAAACGGTCGTGTTTGGGAGAAGGCTTCCATGGCGGCAGGGGTGACGGAGGACACATGAAGGGCTTGGATGGAAAAATCGTCATCGTAACCGGAGGCGCCCAGGGTATCGGCAAAGGCATCGTCCGCCGGCTTCTGGCGGAAGGAGCCGGCGTGATTATCGCCGATGTCGACCGGGAGGCTGGCCGGGAGTGCGTTTCCGAATTTAAGCGCCCCGAAGACCTGTTGTTCATCCAAACGGATGTATCGGCCGAAGCGTCCGTGGATGCCTGTGTCCAGACCACGTTAAAAAAATTCCTTCGGCTGGACGCGCTGGTCAACAATGCCGGCATTGCCGATCCGGGACACCGTCCCATCGAGGAAATTTCTCTGACAGACTGGCAGCGGGTGATGGGGACCAATCTGACCGGATGCTTTCTGATGGCAAAGCATACCGTACCCCATCTTCGCCGGAGCCGAGGGGCCATTGTCAACGTGGCCTCCACCCGGGCGCTGCAATCCGAAGCCAACACGGAAGCCTATTCGGCTTCAAAGGGAGGGATCATCGCCCTCACCCACTCCCTGGCGCTGAGTTTGGGGCCCGACATTCGCGTTAACTGCATCAGTCCGGGATGGATCGACGTAACGGAATGGAGAAAGAAAAAGCTGCGGCGGGATTCGAACCTGAGGGATATCGACCATCGGCAGCATCCGGCCGGACGGGTGGGCGTCCCCGACGATATCGCCGCAATGGTCGCATACCTGATTTCAGCCGAAGCCGAATTTATCACCGGCCAGAATTTCGTCATCGACGGCGGAATGTCGCGCAAAATGATATATGCCGAGTGATCCTTCCCAAGCATTCCCAAGGATTTCCAGAAGGTCCCGAGCGAATGATCATCCGGTCGCTTCCATGACAGCCGCCGGATGATTTTGTCTGAATAACGTTTCGCGTCCGGAGGCCCACCGTCTTTAGCGGCGGGCCTCCAGCCGCAATCGTTAATTTTTGGGCACCACCGTCACAATAAATTCCGCGATGATTTTGCCCATATCGGCAGGCAGGCTGCGGTCGCTGGCGCCCGACGTCCAGGCTGCCGCGTACGCGTTGGTGGAGCTGTTCAGTTCCTTTTTGCGAACTTCCTGGCCGGTGCCGGCGTCAATCAGGCTGACATCCATGTTCATATAAGAACTGCCGGCAAAGGCCCCTCCCCAGATACGGGCGGCCGTGCTGACCTGTCGCATCTCCTTGATTCTGGCCTTAACCAGCAGGGTGCCGGCCCCGTAAGCGGCGCCGGGCTTGTAGGGGGCTACCGATTGATAAACGTTTTTCATCTGCAGATCGGTAATCACATTGACCTGACACTCCCTGGCCGCGTCCGGATAATCCTTTAGAACATCCGGCATCGCCTCGAAGCCATACACGACGATATTGGCATACTTCTGGTCCAGCGGCGGATCGCTGGCCGCCGGCTGGCTCTCGGCTGGCTGGCTCTCAGCCTGGGGAGCCCCGCCCCCCCTGGCGCAGGCGGTTAACAAAATCAAAACGGATAATAGAACAAGGGGCAGCATGCTTGACCGAAATTGAGTCCTGAAATTCATAATTCCTCCCATTTTTTCCAGGTAAGTAACGTTCCTTGCGCTTTTTTGCGGCAATTTCAATTCAAGAGACTTTAACGACCTTCAGCCATTGCGCTGAGGTTTGAATTATTATCATTAATTTCGGAAAACTGTCAATGGAATGCGGTTTTTTCTGGACATCCGGTTTGCCAGGTATTTCTCATTGCTTTTTGATGGATTGTGTGATTATCTGCCTTTTCTGAATTATCGCTTTAGACTGTTTTTACCATGAAAAAAATCCTTGTTATATACTACTCGCAGTCAGGCCAGTTGGCTGAAATCGTTGATTCCGTTCTGAAGCCGCTGAAAAAAAACGAAAACATATCCATTGTTTTCCAGGAGTTAAAACCAAGAAACCGCTATCCGTTTCCCTGGACCCGCCATCAGTTCTGTGACGCTTTTCCCGAAGCATTCCAGGAGATTCCCTGCGAGCTCGAGCCGTTTGCCTTTAACCCAGAGGATGATTTCGACCTGATTATTTTAGCCTATACCGTCTGGTACTTATCCCCCGCGACACCCATCTCGGCGTTTCTGCAGTCCCCCGAAGCGCAAAAGGTCATCCGCAACCGGCCCGTGATTACCCTGATCGGATGCCGCAACATGTGGCTGCTGGCGCAGGAAAAGGTTAAAAAGCGGATAGCTGCCCTCGGCGGCGAAATCAAAGGGAATATCGTCCTGATGGACCGGGCCATGAACCTTGTCGGGATTGTTACCATCGCCGCCTGGATGTTTACCGGCAAAAAAGAGCGCTTTTTAAAAATTTTCCCCCGCCCGGGGGTCTCGGATCAGGACATTCGGGAAGCCGGACGATTCGGCGATTTGATATTGGACTCCCTGGCGGGCGAGACGTTCGATCTGGACCAGCAGGTGCTCAACCGTCACGGCGCCGTTCCGGTCTTTCCAGCCTATATTATCTTTGAACAGCGGATTCACAAGGTATTTTCGATCTGGTCCAAGTTCATATTGCAAAAAGGCGGTCCGGCGGACCCGAACCGCAAATTCAGGGTGCGGCTGTTCTTTTATTATCTGCTTGTCGCCATCATCCTGATTGCGCCTCTGGCAACCCTGGTTTCGTGGGTTGTAAGGCTTTTCAACAAGCAGAAAATACAAAAGGCTATCGCTTACTTTTCACAAAATCAGCTCAAACCGTTTTGACAGTTAGGGAAAAAAGGACGAACCCATGGATGTGTTTATTAATGATATATCGGCATTCCTGCCGAATGAACCGGTTACCAACCAGGAAATCGAGGATGTGCTGGGCAAGATCAATGACATTCCTTCCCGAACCAAGAAAATCATGCTCAGAAACAATAAAATCGAGACCCGCCATTACGCGGTGGATCGAACCACCGGTCGAATGACCCATACAAACGCCCAGCTGACGGCCGAGGCCGTCAGAAAACTCAAGCCCTATGAAAACTTTGCCCTGGCGGACATCGAATGCATGAGTTGCGGAACAACCACCCCCGATCTGTTATTCCCCGGCCACGCCCTGATGGTCCTGGGAGAGCTCGGATTGACGGAATGCGAAGCCGTCACCACTTCGGGAATCTGCATTTGCGGCATGACCGCGCTGAAATTTGCCTTCATGAACGTCGCCACCGGCTGCTCAAAAAACGCGGTGGCAACCGGTTCCGATCTGGCCTCGTCCTATTCCCGGGCCGCTTTTTTCGCGCCGGGCGCCATACCGGAGGTCGATCTTGAAGAAAAACCGATCCGGGCCTTTGATGCCGAGTTTCTCAGATGGATGCTATCGGACGGCGCCGGCGCCGTGTTCATTTCCAACAAAAAAAATGCGGACCGTATTTCCCTCAGGATCGATTGGATCGAAAATATCTCTTATGCCGGAGAGTTGGAAACCTGCATGTATGCAGGCGGGATCAAGAGGGAGGACGGCACGATGGTCGGCTGGCGGGAAACCGAGCTGATCGAGCCGGGCGCCGAATCCTACAAGTTTCTGATCAAGCAGGATACCAAGCTGCTGGCGCGTGAAATCATCCGGACGGCCAAGCACCGGGCGCTGGCCCGGGTTGTAAAAAAATACAGCCTTAAACCGGAAGCGATCGACTGGTACCTCCCCCATTATTCTTCGGGCTACTTCCGGGACAAATTCTACAACGGGATGAAAGAGATCAATTTCGAGATCCCCTACGAAAAATGGTTTACCAACCTGACCACGAAAGGGAACACCGGCAGTGCTTCCATATTTATTATCATGGAGGAACTGTTCCATTCCGGCAGATTGAAAACGGGGCAGAAACTTCTGTGCTTCATTCCGGAAAGCGGCCGTTTTTCACACTGTTACATGATGCTGACGGTGGTGTAAGCCAGCGTGCAGCCCCTCTGAGAGTCACGACAAGCACCCGGGTCCGGCGGATCCGGGTGCTTGATTTCACGGGGAAGATCGCCATGGCGACATTTCACGCGTTGAAAGATAGCCTAAATCCCGTTTCGGCTCCGCAGAAAAAAACAGATCCAGGATATCAAGACGCTGACGAGAAAAAAAGACAGTAAAGCGCTAACGTTGCCGCTGACGGTGCGAATATCGCCCCCCCGCACAAATACATCCAGAAAGGCGTCATGGCCCCATTCCAGCGGGGAATAGACGCTGATATTCCGCATGACTTTCGGCATGGCATACACCGGGACCATAATCCCCCCCAGGGCTGCCGCGATCACGATCGAGATGGGGCCGACCATGGAAGCCTGTTCATAGGTTCTCGCCGTCGTCCCCAGCAGGATCCCAAGGCCGGTGGCGGCCAGAATCGCGCTGATGGTGATGATCATTACGGCCGCCGGATCCGAACCCATCTCCAGCATCGGGGTCCCCAGCAGAGGCAGGATATACTTTCCGATAAAAAGAATCAGCCCGAACTGGGCCAGGCAGACCAGAACATACGCGATGATTTTCCCGACCATTACGGACAGAAATGAAACCGGCAGGGTCAGGAGCCGCGCCAGGGTCTCATCATGCCGTTCTTTGATAAGAGCGCCCGCCATGGGGAGCGCGATAAAAAAAATGCCGAACAGCGCCCAGGCCGGAACATTCTGCTGCACCGAGGTGGGTTTTTTTTCAAGATAAGACTGCGACGCCGGACGCTCCGCGACCCTCAAGAGGCGGTCCCGGCTGAAGTCCAGCCGAATTCCGGGAATGTCGCCGGTAAAGCTTTCCGGGGGGAGCGATCCCATCGCCTTGCGGAGGTTCCCGGCAA
Source organism: Thermodesulfobacteriota bacterium (assembly GCA_040757625.1). Classification (GTDB taxonomy): domain Bacteria; phylum Desulfobacterota; class Desulfobacteria; order Desulfobacterales; family JARGFK01; genus JARGFK01. Next base: position 61,784 of record JBFLWU010000013.1, read on the forward strand.
TGTGTTCCGGCAGCAAATCGGACAGGACGTTCATTTTTTCTTTCATTTCGATCCCCAGGATCACCAGTTCAAGAGACCCGAGCACCGCCGAACGAAAACCGCCGAACACCGTGGGATCGAAATACACGGTTATGTCGCATTGTCGGCCGCCGCCTGCCGCCGGCGTCTGGTCCATGGCAAGGGATCCCCTGACCACCTCACGGGCCCGGGTTTTAACGGCGGCCGTGGTCCCCGCCGGTATGATGACGCCGAGCTGAAAATCACCCCTGCGGACCCGTTCCAGGGCCGTTGTTTCATCCACGTCCTTTCCCTCGATGGCGGTTATGATTTCCATCGCCCCGGATTCCATCAGTTTCTCTTTGACGCTCCGCCCCACTTCTTGCCGATCACGGTCCACAAACAGGATGCGGGTGCTGCTCTCCCCCATGGTTTGGAGGACATTCTCCTGGACCAGCGTCATGACAATCACGAGCAGTGCCGGCATAGCGAACAGGACCAGCAGGCCGGCCCGATCCCGGCTGAGCAGTAGCAGTTCCTTTGAAACGGTGGCGGCGGTTTTATACATCCTGATCAATCCCTCAGGTCTTTTCCGGTCAGCGCCAGAAACAGGTCCCCCAGACCGGCATAGCCGGGCGGCCGGTTTATCAGCGCCCCGGGCGTCCCTTCGGCGACGATATGCCCCTCATCCATGATGGCGATACGTTCACACAGCTGCTCGGCTTCGTCCATATAATGGGTGGTATAAATCAGGGTGGTTCCATTGTTCTTGAGCAGGGCTAATTTTTCCAGAATCATGTTGCGCGACTGGGCATCGATGCCCACCGTCGGTTCATCCAGAAAAAGAAGGCGCGGATTATTCAACATGCCGACGGCCAGATTGGCGCGGCGTTTCATTCCGCCTGAATAAGCGGTGATGCGCTGGTCGGCCCTGTTCTCCAGTCCGGCCAGTTCGAGGCAGGCCTGGACCCGGTCATCGAGGATCTTGCCTTTAAGACCGCAGACTTTTCCGAAATATCGCAGGTTTTCACGGGCCGTCAGGCCGGCATAGAGGGCGATGTTCTGCGGAACCAGTCCGATCACCCCCTTGACCCGTCCCGGATGTTTGAGCGCGTCGATCCCGCAGATACTGACACTGCCCCGGGTGGGACGCAGGAGCGTGCTCAGGATCGAAATAGCGGTCGTCTTGCCGGCGCCGTTCGGACCCAACAACCCGAAAATCTCTCCGGCAGGAACCGTGAAGTTTAATCCGGAAAGGGCCGGGACGGTGGCGCCTTTATATATTTTGATCAGATCCCGGACAACCAGTACGTTCTCTCCGGACGGGGTATGATTTTCATTAAAAGAATCTGTTGGCTGCATTTTTTGACTGACCTATAATCCAGAACACAAACCGTTTACCTGGCCGTCGGTAATTCTATCTGAAATCCTGTTAGAACCTTTCCAGCTGAACCGATCCCAGGGTTCCCCCAACCCCGAGTTTCAGGCAGCAGATGCTGCCGGCCCCCAGAGGTTCGTCGCGCCGGACGACATTTAAAGGACCCGAATGATGCCGCACGCCTTCGGCGGATGCATGAATCTTACCGGCCTTAAGGCTCAGGGCGGCGATGGCGATGTCAAATCCCATGCCGACGGGCAGGCCGCCGTATATATGGGGATAGGAAGCCACCCGGGTGCCCATGGGAAGATAACCGGCATAGGGGTCGTCATATTCGCTGAAAGCGTCGATGCTGAGAAAGTGAACGGCGCCTGTTGCCGCATCCTTCCTGTCCCGGGTGTAATTCCCCATGCGTACCGACTTGATGAGGCCGTACGGCACGGCATCTTCCTGCGGCGCCAAAACAAAGAAGCAGGCGCCTTCACCGATAACGGCGTGCCCGGGGGACACCTCCCCCGAATTGTTATTTCCGGTGTTTTCAGAACGGTAGCACCGATACCAGTTATATCCCAGGGCCCGGCAGTATTCATCAACGCCGCCCACCAGGACAGAGTCGACCCGCTTTTCCCGCAGCCACTGGCAGGCGCTTAAAAAAGCCGACGGGATCGACATGTCGTAGTCGTTGACGGATAGGCTGGGGCTCATTTCATCCAGCAGAATGGATATATGGGTCGCCGCGGCATTATGGACGGAATTCGCAAACCGGGTGGGGGATATGGCGGGTTCGTCATTGTCAAGCGCCTGCTGGATGTCCATTATATTGCAGGTTGAACCATAACCCGTGGCGACGATAATCCCCATGCGCCGCCTTTTAACGGTCAGCATGCCGGCATCTTCAAGAGCCAGGTAAGATCCCAGCAGCGCCATGCGGATGTAATGATCGAGGCGGCGCAGGGCGTTTTTGCCGACGAAATCGGCAAGTTTATCCGTGTGGGCCGTGAACGCCGGAACGTCCAGGATGCCTTCCGAAGCTTTCATGGCCATAGTGGCCGGCGGGCTGCTTCCCCTGGCCAGGGCCCTGTCAAGTTCGGCGACGCCGCAACCGAACCCGCCCAGGACACCGATGCCTTTAATGCCTATTTTCACTGGATTACTTCCCTGTTCCCAGAATCAGGACCGCGTTGTTGCCCCCGAAGGCCAGGGTTTCCGAAAGGGCGATCCGGCCGGTGATGCCGGAATTCTCTCTGACCGGACATGCCGGCGCCAGCTCGGGATCGGGCGTTCTGAAACCGGCGCTTGCCGGAATCCGGCCTTCTTCGAGACAGGCGATCGTAAAGGCCGCTTCAATTGCGCCGGAAGCGCCCAGCGTATGTCCGGTATATCCTTTGGTCGAAAAAAAGGGGACCCCCGGCAACATTTCGTTCAACACCCGGCATTCAATCAGGTCATTGTCCCGGGTTCCCGTTCCGTGGGCATTGACAAAACTGATTTCCGCGGCACTGATCCCGCCTGTCGCCATGGCCTCCTGGATCGCCATTTTCAATCCCAGCCCATCCGGCCGGGTATTGGTGGGGTGATAGGCATCGGTTGTCGAACCGTATCCCATTACAAACCCCCGCGGTTTTTTGGGTGTTTCTTTCAGGATCCTTTCCGAAGCAAGTATGAAGATCGCAGCCCCTTCACCCAGGTTAAGGCCTTTCCGATCCGCGTCAAAAGGTTTGCAGGGGGATTCATCGTAGATAAGCAGGGATTTAAATCCCGTATAGGTGACCTGATACAGTTCGTCCGCCCCTCCGGCAATCACCACGTCGCATAAATCCGAACGTATCCATGCGGCTGCCAGTCCGATGGCATCGCTTCCCGCGGAACAAGCGTTCACAACGGTTTGCAGCGGGCCGTCGGTGCAGAATTCACCCGCCAGAACACTGGTGGGATTGCTCATCAAAAAGCGGTGTTGCGGGGCCGCCAGCAGATCATCGCCTTCCCCGTGTTTCAGGTAAAACGCCTCATTGTTAACACAGCTCCCCACGTTGGTGCCGATGCAGACCCCGACCCGTTTTTTTTTCAGAAAGTCCCGGCCCAGGCCGGCGTCGTCCATGGCCTCCAGGGCCGCCTTCATTGCCAGCCGGCAGGTCCGCAATACATTTTGTTCCTGAATTTCCCAGGAGAGTAAAAAATCCTCCCGAATCTCAAAAACCGGAAAGACTGGCGCCGGGGGGGCAGAAAAAGAAACCGGGGGCGCCGGCCGGCGCTCCCCGCGATAGAGGGCTCCCATACTGTTCTTCAGCGTCAGGCCGGCGGAGCAGATGCATCCGATTCCGGCTATGGCGACTGGGGCTAAAGTCTCCATGGTTATCGACGGGCCTCAATAAACGCAGCGAGGGTGTTGATGGACGCTAAGGCCCGGCGGCCCTCTTTCATGTCTCTGATCTTGACACCGAAATGTTGATCGACCTGAAATACGACTTCAACCGCATCAATGGAATCGAGCCCGAATTTGTCTCCGAAAAGAAGGTCGTCATCCTTTATTTGCTCCGGGGTGACGCCCTCCAGGTTCAACGTCTCAATGATGATATGTTTGAGTTTTTCTTTAATGGTCATGGTGAGTTATAACATATATTTTGCGCCCGGCCCACAATTTTCTATTGAACAGCCGCCAGCAGTTCTTGATATATCTCGGATTCCTTCCGGGCGCATTCTCTGAGAATGTCGGCCATCGACACGAATGAATCCGATTCCGCGGCCCGGTCTTTGCAGTTGCGGGCGCCGAGAACCGCAAATCTGCGCCACAGGTCGCCGGCCTGGGTCATTTGATCGGACAGGCCAAGCAGCCGGTTCTTGTTTAAAATCCCGGCGGATTCCTGCAGAAAGGCGGCATACATAAAGCGGAAGCCGGCTCCGCCGGTGCCGAGTTCCTCCTGCATGCGCACGAGCTGCCCGAGATAAAGGGCCGCCTTGCGTTTCCCCAGTTTTCGGGGCCATTTTTCTACCTGACCGGCCAGGAAGCGGATCCCCCGCACCCCGATGATGGGTCCCGGCACTTTGAGCATCCGATGACAGACCGCCTGGATGCCTTGACGAATCGGGTCGCGCAGGTCGATATCTCCGGGCACATGGGTCAAATAATACATCGTACCCCTGGGCGCCAGTGCGCCCTTGGCAAAACGCGCCTTCATCAGGTCCGGCCGGGAGCAGCGTTGTATCTCCGGAAAAACAGGATCGCTGATAAGATAGTCATCCCCTTCTTTGCCGTATACCACCAGGTTGTGCATATTAAAATGAAACCGGTAGGCCGAAGGGAAATAGGGCAGCCAGTATGCGCCGGTTCGGCAGCCCATGGGAATGCCGTTTTCAAGGCCCCGGTCCAGTGCGGCCATCGCCTTTTCAGGGTTTCGGAACTTTTCCAAATGAATTTTCACGCCCAGTTTCCGGGTCAGCCGCTTCAGGATGCCGCCGACTTCACAGCGAAATGTCGTCAGCGGAAGCTGATTGATCCTGATAAACGGGAGATATCCAAAAAAAAGGCCGGCACCGATGCCGAAAGCCATGGCCTCGCTGATGTCCAGTCCATAATGAAACAGCAGATTCGAGGAAACGCCGCTTTCACAATGGGCGGACTGCCTGTGTTTGAAATCTATCTGCATGATCCCCTGTCTTCTTTAAAGCACTGCGTCAGGTCGGATGGAACGCTCTGAAGCTGCTCCACCGTAATCCTGAATACTTCGGCATAACGCCTTAAAATGTCAAGTTTCAACCGTTTGAACACATCCGCTTTCAGATGCCGTCTCACTCGCCAGCGACTCATGCGGACATATTCGGAAAGAAGGCCGACATTCATCTGGTTTATTGCCATGTGAAACGCCAGGGGACTCTGCCGGCCGGCATGGACCTGATTCAATACCTCCGCCACCTGGGTCTGAATGATCTCCCAGGCCTGCGCGTTGGCGACGTTTTTCGGCTCCCAGCCGGCGCTTTCCGCCAGCACATATCTGCCGCCTTCATTGACGGCATAGCAGACCTCATGAAGGTTTTCGGGCATGATGCCGCGTTCCTGGGGAACCTCTCCGACTTTCATATGCTGTCTCCAATGCATTATATCAAAGGCTTGCTTTAATATTATATTGTTACAAAAAAGGCAACATCTGATATAGAATATACTCTGTTCGTATAAGTTTAAAACAGTCAACCGGAGGATGGGACCTAATGGAAAAATCCATAATGATAACAGGTGCTTCCTCGGGAATCGGGCGCGCTCTGGCCTTTGAAATGGCCGGCCGCGGTTATTCCCTGGCGCTCGCCGCCAGACGGATCGGCGAATTGCAGGCAATTCAGGAGGAAATCGGACGCACCTATCCTGCTGTTCGGTCTGAAGTCGCCCGGCTCGATGTAACCGAGTATGACACCGTTTCCCCTGTTCTGCTGCAATTTGCGGAATCCCTGGGAGGGCTGGATATCGTTTTTGCCAACGCCGGCATCGGCATGGGGGAGAAGGTCGGCGCCGGAGAGTTCGACAGCGCCCGGCTCACGATCGAGACGAACCTGCTCGGCGCCATGGCCACGGTCGATGCCGCTGTCGCCTATTTTCTGCAGCGGGGAAGCGGCCATATTGTCGGCGCCGGCTCGGTGGCCGCATTTCGCGGCCTGCCCCGCGGAGCCTCCTATAGCGCGTCAAAAGCCGGCTTGGCCTGTTATCTGGAAGCCCTGCGGGCCGAAGTCTACCGCAAAAACATTGCCGTCACCGTCTTGCACCCTGGTTATATCGATACCGCACTCAACCGGAAGCTGCGCAGCCGGCCCTTTCTGATTTCGGCCGAAAAAGGGGCGGCTCTGATGGCAAACATGATCGAACGCCGGGTTCGCTCATCCACAATCCCGGTCATGCCCTGGTGTTTGCTTGCACGCCTGTTAAGGGTTCTGCCGACCCGCATCGTTGCCGGGCTTTAACACCCAACAGAAACCCTTGCGTGAGACACGGTTGCATCCGCCGACATGTTGACGGGTCAAGATTTGACAGATCTGTCTTCAGAACAAAAGGCGCATACTCAAGCCTTTGCAAAGGCCCCTTATCCGCCTGATTTTCACGGCAAGCCGCACCCTGTCCTTGACGCTTGGCTTATCTTTCAGTAAAATGCACCTATACAGTGTCGCTGTATCGAATCGGAATGCGGGCCTACAACTGCGGAACTTTCTCAGGCGAAACGGGTGCCATGTATTTCAAACGAATGAAGACTTTCTGGACAGGCGCTGCCCTTTCCGGAGTTTTATTTTTAATCCTTTTTGTGCTGCGCCTCGGCTTTCTTGAAAAAAACCCGGCAGATCAATTCACCATCGCCATATCTTCAGAGTCATCCCTTCCGGAAAAAGATTCATGGAAAAATATCCTCCAGAACGGGGAAAAAATCGGTGTCTCCCACTCAAGCCTGGCAAAGACGCCGTCCGGCTATCTGCTCCAGGAAACCCTGTATCTGAGAATTAATACCATGGGCATGGTCCAGGACATCAGCCTCAACACCACCGGAAAGCTCCATTCGGATTTCAGCCTGGCGGCTTTTGATTTCAACATCAGTTCGGGAAGGTTTCAGTTTTCAGCCAAGGGCACGGTGTCGGACAGGGTCCTAACGATTGTCTCGCAAAGTTCCGGTTCGCCCCGCAAAGACTCGATCCGGCTGGATCAGAAACTTTATCTGACCACCGGCATCATCGATGCCGTCATGGCAAGCGATCTTAACGAGTCCCAGGTGCTGACACTGTTTGTGTTCGACCCGGCCACCATGAGCCAGCAGCCGGTGGACATCCGGGTGATCGGCCGGGAAGATATCCGCATCATGGGAACGTCCCTGAGTGCCCGGAAGGTGTCTCTCTCTTTTAAAGGCGCCACCCAGCTGGCCTGGGTCGGCGAGTCCGGCGAAATCTTGAAGGAGCAGGGACTTCTGGGAATCAGTCTTGAAAAAACCACTCGAACGGATGCCCTTTTCGGGCTTCCGGTGGGATCCAGTCAGGACCTGACTCAGGTGGCTTCGGTTTCCGTGAACATTCCCATCGAAAACCCGGAAAGCCTTGACAGGCTCCGGATAAAAATCGACGGAATCCAATCGAGTGAAGTTTCTCTGGACGGCGGCAGGCAGACATTCCGGCAAAATATCCTGACCGTCGTCCGGGAATCGCTGCCCGGTCTTTCGGCAGGCCCTGCTGAAAAAGGCGTGAACGAGACGCTGGCCGAATTTCTGAAACCATCCCTTTTTATTCAGTCGAACGATCCCAAAATCAAAAAGCTGGCGGATTCGATCGTTTCGGCTGACGACCCCGCTTTGATCAAGGCCAGAAAACTGGTGGACTGGATCAATCGTAACATTGAAAAGCGCCCGGTCCTGTCCCTGCCGGACGCACTGTCGACCCTGGAAAACCAGGTGGGAGACTGTAATGAACATGCCATGCTGCTGTCGGCCCTTGCCCGGGCGGCCGGTATTCCGGCCAAGATCGAGGCCGGACTCGTCTACTTAAACGGCCGGTTTTACTATCATGCCTGGAATCTGCTCTACCTGGGCGAATGGATTACCGTGGACGCCCTGTTCGGCCAGGTGCCGGCCGACGTGACCCATATTCGCTTTTCCAGCGGCGCACAGTCCCTTCCGCTGGACATCATGGGGATCATCGGCAACGTGAAACTGGAAATCCTGCCGCTGTAAAGAAAAGATTAGGATGTTTGTATGATCGTACTTGAAAATTTAATTAAGCGCTATGGCGACATTCTGGCGGTGAACAAGCTGAGCGTGACGGTTCCCGCCGGTCAGATCTTTGGTTTTATCGGTCCCAACGGCGCCGGTAAAACCACCACCATTAAAATGATGGCCGGATTGCTGTCACCGACATCCGGCAGGGTGACGATCTGCGGAATCGACATGGCGGCCCAACCGGAGCAGGCCAAAGTCAAAATAGGCTTTATTCCCGACCGGCCCTATCTCTATGAAAAGCTTACCGCCATGGAATTTTTGCAATTTACGGCGGAGCTGTACGGCGTTGACGGATCAGGTTTTGTGGACAGGGCGGAAGAAAAACTGCACCTGTTTGCGCTCCTGGACTGGGCCGATGAATTGATCGAATCCTTTTCTCACGGCATGAAACAGCGCCTGATCATGGCGGCCGCCCTGCTGCATAATCCCCAGGTCATTATCGTTGACGAACCCATGGTGGGGCTCGACCCGGTCGCCATCCGGATGGTCAAGAACCTGTTTAAACGCCTGGCTGCCGAAGGCGTCGCCATTTTCATGTCGACCCATACGCTGCAGGTGGCCGAGGATGTCTGTGACCGCATCGGCGTTATTCATAAGGGCTCTCTGCTGGCTACCGGCACCACCGACGAGTTGAGACAAAATGCCAGCCTGCAGGGTGCGGCCCTGGAAGATGTGTTTATCAAATTGACGACCGAAAATCCATAACCTGTATGTCGCACAATCTGGCGGCTTCCATCAGCAAGGCATTTATATGAATCAAATTGTCACCCTTTTAAAACCCAGGATCTGGTCCTTTAAAAATCCCATTAAGCGCAAAACCGATAAGGGGCAGCTGATTAAAATTCTTGTTTTCGGTTTGCTGGGCACCTTTTTTTGGGGTGGAATTTTCTTTCTGTCATACCGCATCCTGCGCTATTTCAAAGGAGTTGAAGGTTTCGGCGACCTGCTGGCATACAAGCTGCTTTCGATGATCATGATCACTTTCTTTTCGCTGCTGATCTTCAGCAGCATCCTGACCTTTCTTTCCAAGCTGTACCTGAGCCGGGATCTTTCCCTGATTCACTCCATGCCGGTTTCGAGTTATAAGATCTTTCTGGCGCGCTGGATCGAAAGCACCATCGACAGCTCCTGGATGGTCACTGTTTATACGCTGCCGGTCTTTATCGCCTACGGGGTTGTCTTTCAGGTAACGCCGTTCTATTTTTTTGTTTTCGCTCTCACGATTGTTGCATTGGCGCTGATCGCATCCGTCATCAGTTCTTTTCTGGTGATGCTGGCGGTCATGCTGGTTCCTGCCAGCCGTATACGATCCCTGTTCGTCTTTCTGGGCATCGCCCTGTTTCTGATCCTGTTTCTGGCCTTCCGCCTGCTGCGGCCCGAACGCCTGGTGGATCCGGACGCGTTTGCATCGGTACTGGTCTATCTCAATACGCTGCGGACACCCGCATCGCCGTTTCTGCCCAGTACCTGGGCCTTTGACGGCATCCGGACGGCGCTTGAGGGAAGAACGCTGTCGGCGCTGTTCCATACCGCGCTTTCCTGGAGTTGCGCCGCCCTTCTGATCTTCCTGAATATCATCGTCGCCGATGCAATCTATTTTAAAGGGCTCTCGAAAACCCAGACCGCCGCCATGCGTTTTTTCAAGTTCAAAGCCTCCGGCAACACCCTCCCGGCACTTTCCCCCGGACCGACCCGCGCCCTGGCGGCAAAAGAAGTCAAAACCTTTTTCCGCGATCAGACCCAATGGTCCCAGCTCTTTCTGATTGCGGCCCTCGTGATCATCTATATATATAACTTCAAGGTGCTGCCCCTGGAAAAATCCCCCATCCAGACCGTATACCTGCAAAACCTGTTGTCCTTTTTGAATATGGGGCTGGCCTCGTTTGTCCTGATCGCCATTGCCGCCCGCTTCGCCTATCCGGCTGTCAGCGCCGAGGGGGCGGCGTTCTGGCTGGTAAAATCCGCGCCGGTGAATCTGAAAACCTTTTTACGGATAAAATTCGCTATTTATTTTGTTCCCTTGCTTTTTCTGTCAGAAATCATTACAGTCGCAACAAATATCCTTCTGAACGTTACGCCGTTTATGATGGCGCTTTCAATCATAACCGTGTTCTTTATCGTCCCAGGGGTTGTTTCCATGGGGATCGGACTGGGTGCGGCTTATGCAGATTTCAATTCTGAAAATCCGGCCCAGACCGTTACCAGCTTCGGCGGTTTCCTTTTCATGGCCCTGTCCGCCGGCTTCATCAGCGCCGTTATCGTGCTGGAGGCAAGCCCGGTCTACAGTCTTTTTATGGCTGACATGCGCAGAAAGGCATTGACGCCGTTTGAATGGTTCTGGATCGTCGGCTCTCTTGTTCTGGTACTTATCATCTGTGTGCTGGCTACGGTACTGCCCATGAAATTCGGAGAAAAACGGCTGTCGAACCGAGCGCTTTAACGAACGGGCTTCGACGCAAGCAAACCGAAAGATTCCGGCAGGTAAACGACACCAAAAACGCGGAGAATACCATGGCGGAAGATGTTTACAAGGACGACCTGACTGGAAGACGTTCCGAACCCCGCTCCATTACCGAGCAGTACCACTGCGTTGAATTTCAAATATACAGCATCGGGTCCTTTTATCAGTTTAAAATTTGGGACATCTCCAACAAGGGCATGTGTATTCTGGTAAAAGAAAACTCCGCCGTCATGAATTACATCAAAATCGACGATGTGATTGAAATGAAATACTATCCGCGGGAATCATCCGCTACCATCGAAGGCATCAAAACCAAGATCCGGCATATCACCAAAGGCGAACAAGGCCGTTTTAAAGGCCACTACCTGGTCGGTTTGTCAATTCTGGACAAGTTCGGTGCGGTATAAAGAACGCGGAAAGCGTTTTTAACCCGCCCCGCGATCGGAAATCATTGTTTTCCGATGATGATCTGATTTTTTGTCAAAATTCATAGAAGTCGTTTCAAAACCTTGACTCGGGCTGAGCGCGCGGCGTAACGCCTGCGGCGGAACCACCATGCTTTATCTGGCCCCGGGCGAGTGTTTGAAATGATGTTCTAACGAAAGGAGGTGGCGCTCAAGACCCTATAGCTTCCTTACGGCTATCCCCGGCCGTATTTCTTTTCCATCGGGGCAATTTCTTATACCAAGGAGGACACCATGGAAGAAAAGGTCGAAAGCAAACAAGGTCAAGTCGTGGTCGACAGGGCCTCCGGCCAATGGTCCGATTTGTGGAAAAAAGAGGACTACTGGGCCATCTGGCTTGGTTTCTTCATCCTGATCGTCGGGCTCATCATTTACCTGCCCCGCGGCCCGGCCGACATGCGGGAAAAATTAAACACAGCCGACGCCACCCTCAAGGCCGAAGCCGCCAAGGCCCCCTTTAAAACCATCGCCTGGCATAAGGCCAAGTCCGCCAAAAAATTCAGAGGCACCGACACGTCCGCCGGCAAAGCCGTCAAGTACTTCACCAACACCCCCCAGAAGTGGGTCGGCAATCCCATCGACGCTTTCTATTACGGCAAGTCAGCTGCCGATGAAGCCAACGCCAAGGCCAAGCCCAAGTATGAAGACGCCAAGGCCAAAGAAGAAACGGCCTTTGCAGCCGCCCAGGCGGCCGAAGCCGCCGCCGAAGCCGCGGGCTTCAAAGATGAAGCGTTGAATAAAACAGCCGACGACGCCATCAATGCCTGGCAGGCCGCCCATGCCAAGGCCTCCAGCGCCAAATCCAAAGCCAGCACCAAGCCTTACAACCTGATCCCGTCGCTGATCGCTCTGATGATTGTGCTGGGCGTTTTTTTCGGCATCGGCATCCACGTCATGGGCCGGTCTTTTGTAGATTTTTTTAAAGGATTCATTTTTGTCTTCATTATCGCGGTGCTGGCCTATATGGGCGGGAAACAAGCCACCATGAGCTACTACGGAATCGGCGACCCCGCCTGGGCCATTATTTTCGGCATGCTCATCAGCAACACGGTGGGCACCCCCAAATGGGTGATGCCGGCCGTTCAGACCGAGTATTACATCAAGACCGGGCTGGTCCTGCTGGGCGCCGAAATACTGTTCGGCAAGATTCTTGCCATCGGCACCCCCGGCATCTTTGTTGCCTGGGTGGTCACCCCCATCGTCCTGGTGGGCACCTTCATATTCGGACAGAAGGTTGTAAAAATGCCGTCCAAGACGTTAAACATCACCATTTCGGCGGACATGTCCGTCTGCGGGGTTTCCGCCGCCATTGCCACCGCCGCGGCCTGCCGGGCCAAGAAGGAGGAACTGACCCTGGCCGTCGGACTCTCGCTGGTATTTACCGCCATCATGATGGTCGCCATGCCGGCCTTTATCAAGGCGGTGGGGATGCCTTACATCCTGGGCGGCGCCTGGATGGGCGGCACCATTGATGCCACCGGCGCCGTGGCGGCGGCCGGAGCGTTTTTAAGCGACAAGGCCCTTTATGTGGCCGCCACCATCAAGATGATCCAGAACGTGCTCATCGGCGTCACGGCTTTTTTTGTCGCGCTTTACTGGGTTGCCAAAATCGACCGCCTGCCCGGGCAGGCAGTCAGCGCCATGGAAATCTGGTACCGCTTCCCGAAATTCGTCATCGGCTTTATCATCGCATCCATCATTTACTCCCTGCTGGATGCCGGTCTCGGCAAGGATATCTCCAGCAACCTGCTGGATCACGGCGCGGTTCGCGGATTTTCAAGACTGTTCCGGGGCTGGTTTTTCTGCCTGGCCTTTACCAGCATCGGGCTTGCCACCAACTTCCGCGAACTGGCGCATTACTTCAAGGGCGGCAAGCCGTTGATCCTGTATGTCAGCGGTCAGACCTTCAACCTGATCCTGACCCTGCTGATGGCCTACGTCATGTTCTACAAGGTTTTTCCGGAAATCACGGCCAGGATTTAGCCATGGAGGGAAGCAATATTATCGACAGAGAAAATATTTCCCTTAAACACAAACCGGGAGCCGGCTTGCTGAAGCACTGGGCCGGTTTGTTCATCGGCCTGCTCATCATCTGGCTCCTGATGGCGTATGCGGCCCCCTGGGGCCGGCAGACGGAAACGCTCCGGCCCATAATGGATGTGATCGAAGAACGCGGGATTGAAGCCACGGCTTACTATTACACCGATATGGAGGAGTTTGCCGAAGCGGAAATCAATATCACGCATGCCCTGCGATATCCTCCCATGGGGCCCGCCGGTGCAGATTAAAATGAAAATCCCCCATTCCTTTTGTATGGCGGGGAATGGGGGATTTTTAATTTTCGGGTCTGTCCGCAAGACAACGGTCGCTCACGCCAGCCGGCGAGTTGCCCCCTCAAAGGCTATGAAACTCCCCGACCCCTCGGGCAGACCGTCCCGTTGATTGTTAACCCGCACCTGTCTTTTTCGGTTGCTTGGGACCCTCTTCCAACAGGATCCGGGCCAGCGCCTCCAGCGCCGTGATGTATCCCCGGGGGCCGAGCCCCGTAATCCGTGCGGTGACGATATCGGCGATCATCGATGTGTGTCGAAACGTTTCGCGCTTGTCGATGTTGGAAAGATGTATTTCGATCATGGGGATCTTCAGCGCCAGCAGGGCATCCCGGATCGCGATACTCGTATGGGTATAGGCCGCCGGATTGATGATCAGGCCGCTATGGTTTTCCGCTGTCTGAATCCTGTCGACGATGTCCCCTTCGTGGTTGGACTGGAAGGTCTCCACTGCAATATTCAATCCCTTGCCCAGTTCGATCAGCCGGGCATTGATTTCCGCAAGGGTCGCATGACCGTATATTTCCGGCTCTCTTTTACCGAGCATATTGATGTTCGGCCCGTGAATAACCAGCACCGAAAGACGTTTGTTACTTTTTTTCGACTGCATCTCCGATCACCCCGCTAATTGTCTGCGAAAATCTTCAATGGTTTTCCCGTAATCCCCGGTCCCGTAAATAGCCGACCCTGCCACGAACACATCCGCGCCGGCCTGGGCGACGGCCCTGATGTTTTTCAAATTCACGCCGCCGTCGATCTGGATCAACGTGGAAAGTCCCCGGTCGGCGATCATTTTTCTGACAGCCCTGATCTTATCCAGGCTGTTGGGGATAAAAACCTGCCCGCCGAAGCCGGGATTCACGCTCATGATTAAAACGAACGCCACATCCGCAAGCACCCAGTGAATGGCTTCCGGCGGGGTTGAAGGGTTCAACACAACTCCGGGGCGGGCGCCGCACTCTTTAATATGCTGGATGGTCCGGTTTAAATGAACGCAGGCCTCGACCTGAACGGAAATAAAGGTGGCGCCTGCTTTTGCGAAATCCGCAATATACCGATCAGGGGCTTCAATCATCAGATGCACGTCGAGGGGGAGAGAGGTTGACCGCCGGACGGCTTCAACGATCAGCGGCCCCATGGTGATGTTGGGCACAAAATGGCCGTCCATCACGTCCACGTGAATCCAGTCGGCCCCGGCCTTTTCAACCGCGGCCACTTCCTCGCCGAGCTTCGAAAAATCGGCTGATAGTATTGACGGTGCGATCAGCTTCATAGGTATTACTCCTGTATCATTAATTCATGATGAATACAAAACTTATTAGAAGCTATCAAATTATTTCAGGAGACGAGAAGTATTTAAATTTTTACCGGCTTTGCCAGGCCGGGAAAAACCGGCTTTCGGCAAGCACGTCGTTCTTATACAGGGAGACCGAGACATCCTGATTCTTCGGAATCAATACCCAGACTTCCTGCCCCGGGCCTACGAATTCATCATACAGATCGACCGACAGTCCGAACCAGCTCGCTTTTATTCCGACGCGTTCCTTGATGAATCCGCCGGCAGGCCGGTAGCGGTAAAGCCTGACGCCCCCGGCGTCCTCGATCACGGCGCCTTGCATTCCGCCGGCTTTCGTTTTGACTTCCAGATTGACGCTGCCGCCTTCAAACACGCGATCGCCGGGGGCCGGCTCCTGTCCGACGATTGCGTTCACGGCTCCGCTGCCGCTGGTAACCGATTTGATATTTCCCACCAGCAGGTTGCTGCTCTCGATCAAAAGGATGGCTTCTTCCAGCGGACTTCCCATCAGGTCCGGCATTTTATAGGCGCCCGGCCGAATCCCCAGGCTCGTCAGCAGATCCACGCAGGTGCTGCGTGTTATCATCGCCCCCGGCAGGGGTACCTGAGCCATTACCTCATCTTTTTTGACGCGGTCGCTGTATGTCGTCGACGCTTTTCCCTGGCAGAGCCCGTTTTCTTCCAGAATGATCCGGGCCTGATAAAGGGGCAGCCCGACCAGATTCGGCGTCGGAACAGCCAGGGTCCCTTTGGATATGACGATTCTGATGTCCCGGCCCTTTTTGATCTCGGTCCCCGGTTCAGGTTCCTGATAAATGACATGATTCATGGGAACGGCATCATGATATTCAGACCCCTTGACCTTGGCATTGAGACCCAGATCGGTCAGAATTTTCAATACATACACCACGTCCTTGCCGTTCAAATCGGGAACGACGACGGTATCCTCACTTCTGATGATCAGGGTTATCGTCAGATAGGCGCTGATCCCGACCACAGCCAGAAAGCAAATCAGCAATACTCCTATTTTAGCGATGCGTTTAATCAAGTGACCCGTCTCAGCCGAACTGAAAAAAAACCATCCATATGGTTTCGGTGCGGAAAAGTCTTAAAATATCCCCCTTCCAGAGAACCGCGCGCCTCCCCGGAAAGCCTTCCCGGCTCGTGATCTATAACAAAGTTTTCATGATTATTCAAAAATGCGTTGATGACGTCTTCATTCTCTTCAGGTTCCGTGCTGCAGACCGAGTATGCCAGTATCCCCGAGGGCTTGACAAGGTCTTCGACGCTTTCCAGAAATCGAACCTGACGGGCGCCCAGTCTTTTGAGTTCCCGCGCGGACGAAGACCACTTGCCGTCCGGATTCCGGCGGATAACGCCCAGCCCGGAACAGGGTGCATCCACCAGAACCCGGTCGAACATCCCGATCCGCTCCCGGGCTAAACCGGTGTTCAGGTCATGGCGCAGCGTCTTGACAATGGATACGCCCAGACGCGTCATTTCAGAATTGGTTTGCTGCAGTTTGGCGTCATCCCTGTCCAGGGCGACGATCTCGCCGCGGTTTTTCATCTGCTGGGCCAGATGGCCGGTTTTACCGCCGAGCCCTGCGCAGGCGTCCAGAACTCTCTCTCCGGGCCGGGGATCCGCCAGCAGGCCCACCAGCTGGGCGGCCTCGTCTTGAACCTGGAACCAGCCCTGCCCGAACGCCGGCATCTCCGCAATGGGCCTGGTGAGCCGGCGCAAACAGATCCCGTCCGGGGCATGCGCCGTCTTGCAGACTTCTTCGGCGTCATCGCCAAGGGCGTCCATCAGCCGCAGCCTTTCGGTCTTCAACGTGTTGACCCGCAGGGTAATGGGAGGAATCAGGTTAACGGCGTCGCACAGCGCTGCGGTTTCGTTTAATCCGAACCGCTTGAGCCATCTTTTCAGGAGCCATTGCGGAAACGATTTGCCGGCGGACAGTGCCTGCAGCGGCTGTCTGTCAATCTCCGGAAACGGTACATTTTGATGCTCCCGGGCCATTTTCCGTAAATTCGCATTCACGAAACCCACCACCCAGGGCGCTGCAACGGTCTTGGCCATCTCCACGGCCGTATGGACGGCGGCGGAGGCCGGCACGCGATCAAGTTCCGTGATCTGAAAAAGGCCCAGACGCAGCAAATTTAATATTTGGGGGTCGATTTTTGCGATGGGTGTTCGGGAAAAATGGCGGATCGTCCAATCCAGCCGACCCCGCCACCGCAGGACCCCGTAAACCAGGGCATAAAAAAAGGCCCGCTCTCGTTGGGGCAGGATGTCGTTGCCGACGGAATATTCGCCCAGGACGCGGTCCAGGGTTTTGTTGCCGCTATCGAGACGGTTGAGAACCGCCCAGGCGGCGTAACGTGCGTCTTTTTCGGTCATGTACCTTATCGAGTAGATACCCGACTCCAGAGGGGTCGGCTTCGGTTATCCTCAGAGAGGATGATTTGCGCAAAAGTCATTGATAAAATTATAAATCAGAATATCGAAACTCGAAACAAATTCAAATGTCAAATTCCCGGATGACAGAAACAAAACCATATTCACGGTGTCAGATACGTCTATTGTTTTGTTCATTTGAATTTAGGTCATTAAATATTGTTTCGAATTTCGGATTTCGTGCTTCGGATTTAGTGTCTTTGCACTTCACACGGCAGAGATCGTGAACTCTGCCCCGGCCTTGGGGATCAGGTTTTCTATTCAAGCATATAATTTAGCAGCCTGTTAGAACCGTCCCGGGCGGCAAGGGGTTTCCCCGCAGGAAATCTTTGGCGGAAAGCCGTTTTCCGGACGCGCCCTGGATATCCAGCAGGGACAGAGCGCCGTCGCCGGTCATGACCCTGAGTTCGCCGGAAAATCCCTGCACAACGGTGCCGGGGGCTTCACGGGCCTCTGTCCGGGCCGGTTCGGCCCGAAGAATTTTCAGCCGTTTGCCGGCATGGAAGGTGAACGCGCCCGGCCAGGGCGACATGCCGCGGATAAACGCATCCAGAGTGTGCGCGGGACGGCTCCAGTCGATTTGACCGTCGGTTTTCTTCAGCAGCGGGGCATAGGTGGATAGGCGGTGGTCCTGGGGCAGCGGCCGGATATTTCCGGTGCCGAGCCTGCGCAGGGTTTCGCCAAGGAGCTCCGCCCCCAGGCCGGCCAGGCGGTCATAGAGGGTTCCGGCCGTATCTTCG
The DNA here is from genome assembly GCA_040757625.1 of Thermodesulfobacteriota bacterium. Lineage (GTDB taxonomy): Bacteria > Desulfobacterota > Desulfobacteria > Desulfobacterales > JARGFK01 > JARGFK01. Next base: position 79,642 of record JBFLWU010000013.1, read on the forward strand.
GGGAGTATGTCCGTTTTTTCGGTCAGGAGTATATCGCCGGTATCCAGCCCCTCGTCCATAACCATGGTGGTAACGCCGGTTTGTTTTTCTTCGTTGATGATCGCCCATTGAATCGGCGCCGGTCCGCGGTATTTCGGAAGAAGTGAGGCATGGATGTTGATGGATCCGTAAGACGGCACGGACAGCAGGCTTTTGGGCAAAATTTGTCCGAAGGCCACCACCACCATCACGTCCGGCTGCAGCGCCTTAACGGCACGGCCGAATTCAACCGTCCGGATGGATTCCGGCTGGGAAACCGGGAGATTCAGCGCCAGGGCGGCCGCTTTAACCGGGGTCGCTGAAACCTGCCGTCCCCTTCCCTTGGGCCGGTCCGGTTGGGTAACCGTCATAACAATTTCATGGCCGTCCCGATGGAGTCTGTTTAATGCCGGCACCGCAAAGTCCGGTGTGCCCATGAAGATGACTTTCAATTTGGCTTTACATCCGTTTTAACTGTTTCAGTACGCGCCGCTTATAGAGCTCGCGCTTGAGGGTGCTCAGGCGGTCGATAAACAAAGTCCCGTTCAGGTGGTCGATCTCATGCTGCAGGACGATGGCCGGAAAGCCTACCGCTTCAAAGGTGATCACGTTGCCCTCCCGGTCCAGCGCCTCCACCACGATCTCGGTTGCACGTTTCACATCAGCGCGGTAATCCGGCACGCTCAGGCAGCCCTCATTTTCCGAAAGCACCTCCCCTTGGCTGGAAATAATCCTGGGGTTGATGAGCACCTGAAGCGATCGGCCATCCTCAGGGGGTGAAACATCATAGACCAGGAGGCTTTTATCGCACCCCACCTGGATGGCGGCCAGTCCGACTCCGGGAGCGCCGTACATCGTTACGGCCATATTATCAATAAGCTGCTGAAGCTTCCCGTCGATATTCTCCACCGGTTTGGTCGGCTGCAGCAGAAACTGATTCGGATAGGTCAGTATTTCCAGCATTGTCATGATAAAACTCTTATGGCTGCTTTAAAGTCCGGGCGCGGTTTATTCAACCCTGATTCAAGGTTCTACAAAACTGATACTAAAAGTAATTGAATGGAGCGAGACGTCATCATTTGACCGTTTGCCGGCGTCCGTCCGGGGATAGCCCCCGCCTCCTGACGTAATTATATTTTTTTTGAGATAGCGTCTACTTTTTCGTAGGTGATCCGCCAGATGTTTATTCCGGTTATCACCGCCGAGACCAACCCCACCAGGATTACCGGAAAAACCGAAACGGCATGCACCACCAGGGTCATGCCGGCAGCCTCTTTGGCCGGCACCCCGAATATGGAAAGTGCGAACACCCCTCCGGCTTCCCAGAGTCCCCAGAAACCCGGCACCGACGGCAGCGCGATAAAAAAACAGACGATAATCATCACCGCCGACAGCTCCAGAAAAGACAATCGGATGCCCGGACAGCCCAGGGCCATCAGGTAATACGAAAGTGCCGACAGGTACCAGACCAGAAACGTCAGCACGATGCAGATCAGAACCTTATACGGTCGCTTGACCAGTCCGAAACCGGCCGCAAAATTTTCAACCAGCCGGGCCAGCGGCAAACACAATTTTTCCCGTACCCTGGACCGAAAATCCGGACCGGCGCCGAAGAGCAGGGACGGGATTTTATGAATCGCCGTTTTGATCCATTCCTGGACCTTCTCGAGGCTGAACAAAACGATCCCGGCCGCTAATACCACAGACAATTTCAGCATGCCGCCGGCGATCATTTCCAGAACTCCCCGGTTCAGTCGATACTTTCCGTAGGATATCATCAGGTCCGGATCAATCCGGACGCTCGCCAGCACCACCGCAAAAAAACCGATCAGTATTCCGATGTCAAACACCCGCTCGGCCGCCACCGTGGCAAGCCCGGTGGGAAAAGGAACCTTGTCCTTTTTTGCCAAACCGATCGGTCTGGCCACTTCGCCGGCTCTGCCGGGCAGGATACAGTTTATCATAAAGCCGATCATCATGGGATGAAACGCCTGCCAGAACCCGATGCCTGCCGCCCGTCCCCCCAGGATCACCTGCCAGCGAAACGCCCGCAAGACAAACGTGAGCAGCGCCACCACCACGGAAGGCCCAACCCAGATATAATTGATCGTGGCCAGATAACTGACCAGCTCACGGAACGGTACGTTCCTGAAAGCAAAATATAAAGCGACGGCCGAAACCACTGCGCCCAGCAGCAGGGAAAGGGTTAATTTTTTTTTCATAAAATTTCAGGGACCCGTTTGTGCGCCGCCGGAACCCCCCTGCCGCGGTGCCTTCTCACGCCGCCAGGATTTTCCGGGCTTCGGCAACATCTTTTCCGATCTGCGCCGACAGCTCATCAAGGTTATCGAACCGTTTCTCATCCCGCAGGCGTTTGATAAAATTGACCCGCAGACGTTTTCCATACAAATCGCCGCTGAAATCCATCAGGTGGACTTCGATCGTAAACTGGTGGTCGTCAAACGTGGGGCTGTAGCCGATGTTGGCCACGCCCGGGTAGGAACTTCCCCCGCAGTCCACCGTTACGGCATAAATCCCCGTCTTGGGGCAGAGTTCATCCTCCATCTGGATATTTGCCGTGGGAAACCCAAGCTGACGCCCGCCCCGGTTGCGTCCCGGTACCACCACACCCCGGATCTGATAGTCCCGTCCCAGCATCCTGCGGGCGCTGTCCACCTGACCGTCCATGACCAGATCCCGGATTTTTGTGCTGCTGATCCGTTCGGTGATGCTGTTGAAAGTCTGTATCTCCCCCACGGTGAGCACTTCAAACTCGAGCTGCCGGGCAAACGCTTTCAAGAGGGCCAAATTCCCCCCCCGGTTTCTGCCAAATGTATAATCTTCCCCCACGACGATCGCCTTCATGCCGATCCGGCCGACCAGCAGGTCGGCGACAAACGCTTCCGGGCTCAGCGACGCAAATTCAGGGGTAAACCGGATACAGATCAAGACATCGATTCCCGTCCGGGAGATGAGCTCGACTTTCTGGTCATAAATCGTAATCAGGGGCGGTTGACCGTTTTGTTTTAAAACCCGGATCGGATGGGGCTCGAATGTAATGGCTACCGCCTTACCGTCCAGCAATCTGGCTTTTTCAATGACTTTTCTGAACAGGGCCTGATGCCCCAGATGGACACCGTCAAAATTGCCGATGGTGACCACCGCGTTGGGCAGGGGCGCTGTAATTCTGTCAATACCTTCAATGAGTTCCATTATTGTCCGTTCTTAATTAATAAATTACAACCTTAAATATTAGTGCAAATATTATTTTGTCAAATAGGGTCTTGACAATTGTTTTAAATGAAAATATATAAAAAATTTCAATTCGTAAATCAAACTCTTTTCTATTTTTCTTTTTCGTGCCGAAGTGGCGGAACTGGTAGACGCGCTAGGTTCAGGGTCTAGTGGCTGTATGGCTGTGCGAGTTCGAGTCTCGCCTTCGGCACCATCAAAAAGAATGGGCCGCAATCTTAACAGGTTGCGGCTTTTCTGTTTTGGCAGGGTGCGCCTGGGGTGCGGAAAGGTGCGGGGTGTCAAGCCGGTTTACAGCTTCCCGGTTGCTGCTCGGAATCAAGTGTCCGTAGATGTCCACCGTAATCGAAATGTTTGCATGTCCAAGCTGCTCTTTGACGTATGCCGGGCTTTCGCCGTTGCTTAAGAGTAGGCTTGCAAACGTGTGCCGGGTGATATGGATCTTCATATATCGAACGCCGGCTTTCTTTAAAATACGCCTCCAAAAATTCCTGATAGAGTTTTGGGAAACCGGTTTGCCGTCCTTGTGGAAAATGAACTCGACTATTTCCTTGCCGGCTTGCAGCGCTTCCCTCTTTCTCTGGGTGTACAATTCCCTGAGAGCCCCGTAAAGCTGATCGGACATATCAACGCGCCTATCCTTGCCCGTTTTTGTTTTTCCGATGCCCTGGCGTCTGTAGGAGCGCTTCACGTGGATAAATTTTTTATTCCAGTCAACATCATCCCATTTTAGCCCGAGCAGCTCCCCCAACCTCATGCCGGTACGGAAGGCACACAAGAAAAAGGGATAGTCGGCCCTGAAATGTTCCCGGGCTGTTGAAAGGACAAGGTTGACCTCATCCGGTGTCATGGGTTCAACGGCTATTTTTTTGCTGCGTTCAAGCCGTAGGTGCTTCATGATCCCGGCCGTCTGGTTTGACTGAAGTATCTCCTCATCCATCGCGTAGGCCATGGGACCGCTTATAACGTCCCTGACCAGGCAGATTGAAGCCTTTGAAAGCCCGGCCCTGTGAAGGTCCAGAAAAAGCGCCTTCAATTCCCCGCGCTTAATTTGATCGATCGGCTTCTTACCGATGATGGGATAAACGTGCCTCTGCAAAAGGTCCTTGTAACGTTCATAGGTGGACCGGCGCCGCAAGGGTTTGATGTAGGTTTCAAGCCATATTTCGCAGTATTTTTTAAATTCCGGCGCAGTCGGTTTTTTGGGTTTCTCGATATCAAGCTCACCCAGGACCAATTTAGCCTTGGCCTTTTCTGCCACTTCACGCGCCTTGGCTTCATCCGTGCCGATCTTCTTGGACTTCCGCCGCCCCTTGTGGTTGATAAAGATCCACCATATTCCGGATCCCTGCGGCTTCTCTCTGATTGTTACTCCCATAAAAGCCTCTCACTTTCCCCCTGTTGTTAGTCCGGAAAACCGGGCAGGGCCCCCGGTGTTCGGCTCCGGTTGCCAATCCCTGACACTGTTTTAAGTCAAATCGTCTTTTATCCGCTTAACGTGTTTTATTCGATTTGCGTTTCTTTTTCCTTTCCATCAACTTTAAAATTTTAGCGTCAACCTCTGCCTGTAACTCGACACGGCTCCGTTTTGGTGCCTGGTCGATATTAAAAAACCTGATGATCTTATCGATTTTCTCTTCGAGGCGTTTTAATTCTGACGAAATATCAACAGGCTTTAAAGCATTTTTGTCTGTTTCATGACTTTTCATACTGCGCCCCCCATATTGTCCCTGACGTTGCCGAATCAGTTTCAATCTAAGCCGCAACCGCTGAAATGCTCTCCGCCGGGGTTTTGTCTTTTGATGTCGGCCCTGACACTTTGGCTTGCAATGCCTCCAGCACGGCCGGCAGGTCGCTCGGGTTCATGGCTCCCAATAGCGCCTTAATGCTGTGGAGCGCATTTTCTTTCGGTAAGTATTCGGGTTTCGTTTCGGGCTTTTCGGGTTCTCCGCAATGGCAAAGCCTTTCACCAATGCTTTTATGCAATGTGGCAAAGGACTTTGTAACATCATTTAGAACGCCAAAGATGCCGCCATTCATTTCGCCTGAATCTCCGTTAAACATCGGCTCCTGTGCCCGCTCGCTAAAAAGCGCTTTAAGGAGTTCCAGCTTGTTCATCTCACAACAAAATTCACCCATAAGTCCATCACTAATACTAATTCTTGTCATGGTTCCCCCTTATGTTTATCTCAAAATTATAGATGTTGACGGTTTCAATCTCCCCCGACTTGAAAACATAGTGTTGAACAAGCCCCCCGGTTTCCGTTGCGCCGTTTAACCTGCCTTCAAGATATTCCAAAACCGCATTCATTTTTCTGTCAAAAGGCATATCCTCAGAAAACTCACAACGGGGGCTGTTCATCCAGTTGGCCACTTCCCGGATTATCTCTATGGCTTCTTGATCGTTCATGCCGCCTTTCCCGGCCCCTTTTCCGCCGCCCGAATATCCCACATTAATCGGTAAATAGTGGCTTCCAGGGCATCCACCTTTCGTAAAATCTCGGTTCCGATCGTCACAAAGTTGGTCTCAAGGTCCTCAACGAGTTCCTTATCCAACACCTTTGCCAGCATCCGTATAGGGAGGATTCCAAAAGTCACCAAGCCTTCCAGGGTGCTCCAACCGTCCCATTTAAGCATATCCAGGTCGTGGTCATTTGTAGGAAGTGTCACCTCGATTTCTGGCGGTACGCCATAAAGCTCCTTGATGCTTTTAATGACGGCCCCTTGTTTTTCTTTATTCTTCTCGCCCATGACAACCCCCTTTCAAAATAAAAATGCCCGAAGGCTCGTCCACGGATACAGCATATCCGCCGCCAGCGTCACCACTGGCGGTACCTTCGGGCATGAATTTTGTTTTAGTTTCCATTGCTGTTTTTAGGCGTTCAGTACTTGACTATTTAATTCTAATAGATAATATTAGCATCAAATAGTAAAAGTCAATAATTATTTTGTCCTATTAAAAAAAACATGATATTAGGAGGCATGAGCAAAATGACCATATCCTTTATGATCCCCCCAGAGCTGAAAAAGGCCATCGAAAAACTTGCTGCTGATGAACACCGCTCGATTAGCAACTATGTGATGCTGGTCCTTTTAGATCACGTTAAAAGCAAAGGCGTTGATTTAGACAAAAAGCCTAAGAAATAACCCTTAACCAAACGAATCTTGCCATTCAAAGTGGAACCGTTAAGAGAACCCTTGAAAGAATAGGTGACTCCAATGCCCTGTATAACTCTCAAAAGCGGGATACGTCTCAATCTAAGGGAAGGGGCTTTGCAAGACGAAAACTTCAGGAAGGCCTTAGAGAGTGGGGATATCGAAACACGGATACGCTCTTTATTAAAGGACTCGGCCTTACCAAAGACGAAAAAGCGGCCCAGAAAATCGCCAAAGCGTTAGGGTTTAATCCCGTCCATTATATCCGTGGCCTGCTCGATGAATCATTGAAAAAGTACGAAAGGAAGGCCAGGTAATAAACCTCGTCATGTAAAAGGAGGGAGATTAAAGCGATGGCCTTGTTTGAAACATACTTTAAGAACCTCCCAGAACCTCAAAACACAATTGCTGAAGAGCTGTTTAAAAAATATAATCTTAAATATTATCACCCCACAGACGACTTGTTCTTAGCCATAATCAAAGAAGATAATCCGCTCTTTCTGCTATTCGTCATTGACGAAATGACATCTTTGGCTGAAACGGCAAGGCAAAGATTGACCCACCTAATGAACCTTTATGAGATCATTCAATACGGTATTGGGGTCGATGTTATTAATATAAAGCGCAGAAGGAGAGGCTATGTTGAAGTTGCCGAATACCCGATTAACCTGGAAATTTACAAAGACAAGCCAGAACATAGAAAATTTATCCACATCTTCAGTCAAGACTCGGTTTCCCCGAAATATCTCTACCACTGTTCTGTTGAATTGAATGAAAATAGGCGCATGATTCAATTAAATCTTGGCGACAAAGACGATTATGACAAGTTTTTCAAGATTCATGCTACAGTAAACGAAACTACCGATTATGAAGGGGGAACCGTAAGGGAGTCCATCCCCCCGATCCACTTCATGACGTTAAAGGTCAAGCGGATTAAAATTTAAGATCGATTTTATAACCGTTTGAGATTTCGACAGGAGGCTTGAGATGGACAAGACAGTCAAAATATTATTGTCGATTATTGCCGCCGCTCTCGTCTTAATAGCAATCAAATTATGGGAACCAAGAGAAGCCCATTCGGGGTTCGTTGGGGGTGGACCGACTTTTGGAAAATTAAAATCGGCCAAGGGGGAAAGCTTAAACGATATAATAGATGATATGCCGGTTGTTTTTGTGTTCCGAATAATAAAGAATTAAGGATTTAGAAAATGATCATTAGCAAAAAATTGATATTGGCCATCTCTGTCCTTGCAATCCTTACTGTTGACAAAGTTGGTTCTTCGGACGAGCGAGGTCAAAAAATATTAGATTTAATAAGAAGAGATTTTCAAACAGAATTAAGAATCAATGAAATGTATTTCAACGAAATGTCGAAATCGTCCACCCTTAAAGAGCAATACGAAATATTTTATAAATATAGAATGGCCTATCTGAAGGCTGAGCTGCTTTCCGAAATTGCCGAAATGAAAACACCCCATCTTGGCACTCCTGCCAACCACTTCCCCTCGATTATATCGTATGTTGACGATGAGCAGAAATGGGAATGGAGCCCGTTTTCAAGGGAACTATTCGAGGACTACAAAAGGCAAGTGCTAAAATATACCAAGTAGGCAGTTGTTTTTAGGGAAAACAAACCCTGATCGACAAAACTTGGAGGTTACCATTTTATGCCTGAGATAGGGAGCTGAATATGCAATTACTGAGTATCATTGTTCTGATTCCAATATTTTCTTTATTTTTAACGGGTGATGCTTCCTGCGGTTGTACGGGTGGAAATTGCTTTAATGGTTATGGCACATACGTTGAGGATGGACATTCATATGCTGGAGAATTTAAAAACGGTTTCCCCGAGGGCAACGGCACGATGTTTTTCCCTGATGGTAGAAAATACACGGGTCAATATAAGAAAGGCAAATCTCATGGGAGGGGAACATTATACTTTCCTGATGGAAGAATTTTATCTGGTAATTTTTCTGATGGCACGCTGAACGACTCAGCGGTGTTAATCTTTTCTAATGGGGGCAAATATGAAGGACAAGTTAAAAATGGGACCCCTCATGGGTATGGTTCAGTAATATTTCCAAACGGAAAGAGAATTGCTGGTCAATTTGAAAACGGAACAATGAAATATTCTTGTATCCAGGGGAATTGTAAAGACGGCTCTGGTACGCTAACCAATTCTAATGGTTTTGTGTATGAAGGACAATTTCTTAATGGGCTTTTTCATGGTTACGGAAAGGTCGCTCTTCCTGATGGAACCAAATATACGGGACAATTTAAAAAAGGGAGGTTTGACGGGAAAGGCACATTAACTTTTCCGGGTGGAGAATCTGTGTCCGGTTGTTTTGCCGAGGGAAAGTACCAAGATAATCAATAGGAACAGTGCTTACTTAACGGCTGCGCCATTTTTCCCTTGGGCCTGGTACGTCCTGTAAGACGGTGTCTCGGCATCCTTCCATGGGATTGCCTGCCCACATTTAGCCCACCGTTCCGGCCGGGGCTTCGCCCGCCGTCCCCATTAAAGGGTATTTGGTTATCAAAGAGCTTTATGGCCCATACCTGAAGGGATGCAGGGTTCAATCTTCCGACTTACAGCCGGCTACTTCCCATCCGGCCGAAAACCAATAAAGCGTCCGACAAAGCGGGATGCCCACAAATTCCAGGAAGGCCCCAAAGACAGACCTCCGCTTGATCACCTGCATCTTAAAGGCCATGTGTTTCGCCCAGGGGGTTACAAACACCCTTGCAAGGTGAAGCAGCCACTTGCGTTTCCTGATCTGCCGAACAAGCGGTTTTGCCCAAATGTGATAACCGGCAACGACTTCCGGGGCCACCTTCTGGGCATAAGCCTGGTCAGCCCTGTACCAGGTTTCAGGAAGGTAGCCCTGCCGGAAAAGCTCGCTGCAAAGAACTGAATCATCCGGAGAACCCTCATCATTGCTTTCACTTGATTTATCAGGATCGGGACCGGGGAAACTCTTTTCAAGATCCTTTTGCGTGGCCGTGCCGGCATCGTATAGGCCGCCTCGTTGACTGCCTTCTCTTCCAGGACCCGGAAAATTGGCTTCGATGTTTCCCTGAGTCACCGTCCCGGGTATGGACCTTGAATCATTCTTTTGAATGTCAATCGGTTCGCCGCCAACTCCCAACCCCTTCTTTGCCGGATCGATGATGTTTTTCTTTACAAAGGGATCAACGTATTCGGTGTAGAGTTTTTTGGCCCCTATCGCCATCGGCTCAACCATTGTTTTATACTTGATTCCCGACGCCATGCCCGCTGCGGTTGCGGCAGCAATAGGAGCGCCAGCGGTAAGGGCAGATGCGGCAGTCAATCCCGCCATTGAAAGCGGTGTTTTAACATCATCCCAAGTAACAGGGTTCTGAGGCAGGTCCGTTACCCCTCCGTAGCTTCCGGGGTTTCCAATACCAAGGCCCAGATAACCCCCGTACTTTGTCATGTCCGGTGTGATTGAGGGTTCGGGTGTACGATCTTCAACAGACCTTCCCTCGGGGTTAATCATAGAACTAAGCACTTTTGTCGGATCCGGCCCGGGTATCGGTTTCGGCGCCGCCATAATGCTCTGAATCGCAGGTTTGGCCGGTATCGGCCATCTTCGCATGGTAGGGTCTGCTACGTTTACGCTTGTCCTGGTAAACCTTCCCAGGATTGCCGACCGCTGCGGATTGTATAGTTCACGAACATTGAGTGCCATTTTTTAAATCTCCTTTTGGAAATTTCTGAAAGTCGTTATTTTTTCGTTCCAAAGTAATTTGATCATACCAGTAGGTCCGTTTCGGTGCTTTGCAATAATCAGCTCTGTATGGCCTGGAAAGCTCTCCTGGTCTTCATAGACAGCCGGCCTATAAAGAAACGTGATAACGTCCGCGTCCTGCTCGATGTTCCCGGAGTCCCGCAAGTCTGAAAGCTTCGGCCGCTTGTGCGGGTTTGGCCTGATTTCAAGCTGCCGGTTCAACTGTGAAAGCAGGATAACGGGTAGGTTTAATTCTTTGGCCGTGGCCTTTAACCCCGCTGTGATCGATCCTATTTCCCGGTCCCTGGTAGCCTCCTTATCGCCTTTAATCAACTGAAGGTGGTCGATGATCACAAGGCCGATACCATGCCGTTTCTTTAATCCCCAGGCCCGGCGCCGAATCTCTTGGTAATGAAGCGCCGGTGTGTCATCGATGTAGACAGGCCAGCCATAAACCTTGCCTTGTGCTGCCGTTATTTTCTCCCAGTCAACAGACTCAAACCGGCCGGTTCTAAATTTTTGAAGGTTGATGCCGCTTTCGCCAGCAACTTGCCGGTCAAATAGCTGGCTTGCCGACATTTCAAGGGAAAAATAAGCAACCGGAATGCCTTTACTGGCAACATACCCGGCGATGTTTAAGGCAAGGGCTGTCTTTCCCATACTTGGACGGGCCGCAATGATATCCAAATCCCCCGCCTGGAAACCGCACAAGGTCGAATCCAACACATGAAATCCGGAAGCAATACCAGTGATAGCCCCTTTGCTTTTGTAAAGGTCCTCGTAGCGATCGCCAGCCTCAACAGCCAAATCGCGGTATGATACGGCTTTTCCCTGGCCTATACTGCCAGCCCTTTCGGTGACGGCATCCAACCGGCACTTTGCCCGGTCAATTATTGTTGCGCTCTCGTTCGAATTGTCCAGACAATCTCTGATGGTCTCCTGAGAGGAAATAAGCAGGTTCCGCAAAACTGATTTGTCGCGGATTTTTCCGGCGAAATATTCAATATTCGTTGCCACCGGTATTTGATCTGTAAGAGAAGCCAAATAGGAAGCGCCACCGATCTCTTTCAACTCCCCGGAGTCCCGCAGAGTAGCCGCCAAGGATGTCAACTCAACCGCAACGCCATTTTTAACCAATCCGCAAATTGCTCTAAAAATTTGCTGGTGTTTCGTCGGATAAAAATCTTCCGGCCCCAAGAGTTCAACAACCTGGTCGGCATCCCCAAAAAGGCACGATGATAAAATTGACTCTTCATACTCAATCGCTTGCGGTAACGTTTCAGTTCTCATACAGTTCCCCCAGATTGCCGGCTGTAATTTCTCGAAGCTGTGGGCCGGTTGTTGGCTGTTCGTTCCCGGGTTTGAAGTGCCGAATGACCCCCATCAAATATTTTTCGTCTTTCCCCTGGCCGGCATAGTCCTTGTCCAGATAAATTTTGATCGAGGCTTCAACCTGGTCAACCGGGTATCGTTCCCAGGCCCGTAATTGAGTTAAAAGAACGCTGTCGGAAACCCTACCCGCTTTTCTGGTTGATCGGATTGCATCGAAACATTTTTCAATTAACGCCTGGTCTGAATATCTGTTTTTAAGAAGGGAAATTTTTTCGAGGGTTTCTTTTTCATTCTTAATACATTCTTGTTTGTGTTCATCTGATGTTCGTCTGTTGTTCATCTGTTGTTCATCGCTTTGATATAGATGCCAGTTAATGACTGTAATTATTGAATATTTATTATAAGAATTGATGTTCAGAATTTGCATATCTTGAAGGATTAAGAGCCAACGATAGAGCGTTATCGCGGTGGGCGCGGCTTTACGGCTATATCTTTTCTTTAAATGTGCCTGATGGTAGTCTTCATGAAGTGAATAACGGCCGGTCACAAATTGCCCGGGTTCCAACCTAATCGGTTTCAAGGTGCCTGGAATTGTTACTTCCATTGCTTTATGACAGGCTTTCATGAGACATAGACAGAAGAGTTTCCACATACCATCATGGCCGAATACTGCGGAATCAAGGCTTTTACGCCATGTTTTAATGTAGCCGCGCTTCATAGCTGGTATGCCTCCACATTCTCAAACCGTGCCGCCATAAGCGCCGCAAGTTCCCGTTCGTCGGTCTTAACCTGGCCGTGTTCGTCTGCCAATTCGGTCAGCAAAAGAAACAGATTTGCGGCTGCCGGATCGCGCCGGAAGATCCGATTATACTCGCGCTTAAATTTCCGGCTCGACTTGAAACTCATGCTGCCGATTCCTCAGTTTCCAGCATCGCCAGCCGCTCCAATAGAGCGTCCTCGACTTCCTTCCGCTGTTCAGCCGGATGCCGCGCCCTGATAAGTTCAAGGTGCGTTTCGATTGTTCGCCGCCTCAAGGTAATTTCTTCAATAGCGCCCATTAGCTTATCCCCTGCAAAAGATCGTCGACCATCTGGTCAACCTTCTGGCCTTCGTCGGGCCTGACCTCAAATTTTTCAAGGTAGGCATCGATCCACTCAGCTCTGGTAAGGCGTAGGCCGCTTGGAAGCTGTGCGTAGCGGAGGCCGTCCCGGAGTAGGCCCTCAAGTTTTCTTGAAGAAATCCCGGCATACCGTGCCCCTTCCCTGATTTTTAACCAGGTCATAATTGAGCTTCCTCCCGAAAACATTCCTCCGGGGGGATGCCCAAAACCTTGCCGACGTTTATAACCCGCTGGTCACCAGCCTTAACGTTAACGATTCCGCAGATAAGTTTAGATAAGGTTGAGGGATCGATACCGGCCTTGTAGGCAATTTTGTATGCCGGTTCATCTCCGAGCTTGATTGCGACTTTGAGTTTTTGGCTGACCATATGAACCCCCTTGGTAGAAGAATAAAGTTTGTGCCCTTCACCCTCTAATTGCGGAAATCCGAAAAAATGGGGGTTTTCCAGAATAGGAAATTTTAACTTGTTGAATAGATTGGAAATAAAATATGAGATTTTTAAAAACGGAAATTTGATTTTCCGTCTTGTAGATAGTGCGGGGAATTTATTCGGCAGGTTTAATTAACTTTCTTTTAGCAGATAATCTTTGTTGGAAGGATTCTATTTCAGAATCATACATACTTTGTTCAGGTTCTATCGGTTCTCTAAGAATCCTCTTGTCTTCGATTTTAAACTTGGTGATATATGCTTTGTAACTCCTGTAATTTCCCTGGTAAATAGATTCGTCGATTCCAAACAATTGTTGAAATACCTTGTTTAGAGCCCGGGTGTTATCGATGAACTTGCGAGCATCATCTTGTTCCAATGTACTTAGAAATTTACCATCAATGCGTCCTCCACACTTGGCGAGCAGCAGGAGCGACCCCCAAAGCCGATTAGGAGAATCTCCCTTTCTTTTATCCTTGAAGCCAAGTTCGTGAAACGAACA
>JBFLWU010000014.1:0-92622 GCA_040757625.1 Thermodesulfobacteriota bacterium
TCAAGGTAACATCATCGCATCTTTCAGCATTTGAAATATGAGTCTCGATTTCGTTGCGGACATGATTCAACAGGTCTTTTGCCGAAGGAAACTGCTGCGAGACCAGCTTTATCAAACGCTTTTTAGTATAGAATTTACCTGCCGGGCTTTGCGCATCGATTACCCCGTCTGTAAACATAAAGAGCATATCTTCCGGATATAGCATCTCCCGCCGGACATCAAATACCATGTCGGGAAACATCCCGACCGCAGGACCGGTCGTTTGCAATCGCAACCGGACCCCCTTTGGGCCTACAACAACGGGCGCATCATGCCCCCCGTTGATGTAATTCAGTTCGCCGGTCTTCAGGTTAAGGATGCCGAAAAACAAGGTCGCAAACATATTGGTCCGGCCGTGAGTCCTGGCGATATACGTATTGGTCTGTCCGATGGTCCGTTTCAATATATCGGCCGGCAATACAGCGGACGATTCCGAATTTCCATTATAATTCAGAGTCGCAAAGGAGCGGATAAGGCTGCGGAATAGGGCCATAAAAAGCGCCGCCCCGACTCCTTTATCGCACACATCGGCGATTACCAAACCCACATTTTCAGCATTTTTGAACAAAAAGACGTCATAAAAATCGCCGGACACCTGATGGGCCGGCTTGAAGTCAGCGACAATCTCCCAGTTTGGAAATTTCGGCAGTTCATCAGGAAAAAAACCGGCCTGGATCCGGCGCCCGATTTCCAGTTCCCTTTCGGCCAGATATTTGGCTTTTTCAGTTTTTGCATACAGGCGCGCGTTTTCGATCACGCTGGTAATCTGGCTTGCAATGGTCTGGGCCAGTGACACCTCGGCCGAGGTAAAAACCCGCCCCTTTTCGGATGTCGGCACCCCGATGGTTCCGATGACTTCGCCCCTGGCCAGCAGCGGAATAATCATGATGCACTCGGTTCCGCGTCCTTTGAAAATTTCATGCATGGACGCGGTCAGGGGGTTGTTTTGAGCGTCCGGCACGACGATCGGGCGACCGGTTTCCAGCACATAATGAGTCGATGCATTGTCTGCAAGCGGTATCCGCAGCCCGATGGAATCCCGCTCGGTCCTGCTGGTCGTATGAAACGCCACCAGTTCGATCAGGGTGCGCTCGGGATTGAGCAGGCCGATACCGGTATTGCGGGCTTTAAAAATCCCGACCATTTCCCTGCATATGGTCTGCAGAATTTCCGCCAGATCCAGGGTCGAACCAATCGCCATGGCAAACCGATTGATGGTGGACAGCTCTTTGACCCGCTGTTCGGCATTTTCCCGGGCCTGTTTTAATTCAAATTCGGTTTTTTTACGACGGGCAATATCCCGCATAACCGCAAGGATGCGGTTCTCCCCGGCAATATTCGAACATTTCAGATTTATCTCTACCCAGAAGAGATGCCCCTTTCTGGTTCTTGCGAGCCATTCAAACACCTGCGGCCCCTGGACGACGGCTTTTTTGATCCATCCGAAGGCATCCTCTCGGGCATATGGGGACTCGCCCGAACTGATTTCTCCGATATGGATCCCCTTCATCTCCTCCGGCGGATATCCCCACATGTCAATTGCTTTGCAGTTGAAATCTTCAACCGTGCCGGTTTCGATATCCAGAATGAGAATGGCGTCGTTGACATCGTCAAAAATTTCCCGGTAATCGTATTCGCTATGCCGCGGCCGCTCTTTTCCTGCAGGATATCCCCGGGAAGCGTTTTTCAGATTATCGGCACGCTGGCGCGATCTTTCACGGGTCGGCTTTACCGCCATAGACCTCCCCCCGGCAAATAGAACGGTTTCGGAACGGTCTTCAGCCCCACCATCATCGGCCCTTTTGAAAAAACGCAGGTGTATCGACCGGCAGGAAATACTTGACCCCGGCTCCGTAACAGGGCTTGTCTTTGTCCCTGAGCACTTTATACCATTTTACTTCCGCTCTGTGTTCGGTATATGTCGCCGCCTCCTTGCAATCCGCAGAGTAATCCGCCCTTCTGATGGAAACGATCATTCCCTGGCGAACGGGATATTCGGTTTCAAAGTACATGCCGCCCATGCTGTAGTTAAACATTTTCGCGCCGTAAAAACAGTATTGATTTTCAACAAATTGAGCATACATGATCGACGCCTGGGCAAAACAGCGATGATATGCACGTTTTTCAACATCCGCTGACATGATTGCCTCCACTTTAAAACATGCCGACAAATTTAATCTGTGAAAGACCTGGCCTTTTCTGATCAATAAAGGATTGCCGTTATCCCCGCGCAAGGACTGTTGGATGGTCCCAAAACAGACGCTTTTGAGAACGCAACTTCAGAGGAAACCGGTATTCAGGACAGCGAAATGTAATTGAATGAGATCGAAAGTGAGATGAGATCTAAGTTCAAATTCAGGGATAGATTTTGAAAAAGGAGATAATCGGTACTGTAGTCAGCACAGAATATCAAAGGCCATTATCGCTTTCTCCATAACCTCAGTAAGCGCTTAACGGATTTTGCGATTGCTGGAATACTAGCAAACTACCCTGTTCCAAGTCAATATAAACTTAATTTTTATGAATTTTCTTGTATGATTGCTTTAATGTTTATCTCTTTCTGCTGGCGCTGATAAACCCGGGCTCGTAAACCAGGTTCCAGTCGCTCAGGTCAAACTGCAGATTTTTCACATGAGGCAATGAAGACAATTCTCTTACCAGCGCCTCTATCTGGGCGGGACTGAATTCTTCGCCGGGATCTTTTAACAATTTTCCGGAGAGGTATACAGATTCGCCCGAACAATAAAATTGCAGCGCCATCAGGTCAACCGCATGCCTGACCAGAACGCGTTTCACATTCCGGTTGATCTCGTACCTGCTGATTTGATCTTTTGTCTGCATGCGGTGTTTCACAACAATCGGGTTACAGATGATTCAAAATAGAATAAGCGCCTTTTAAATTTCTACCGACAAGGTTTCGACGGAATGGTCGCACAGGGACCGGGGAATTCCCCTCGGTAGGGTACCGGTCGTGCCGGTGCCTCCCTTTTTCTCAGCGCAGGCTCTGAATAAATTCTCCCACAGCAGCGGTTCCTTTCTTGTCCACGATGCGAATGGTCTGGGTGCCGATAACCGCAATGTCGACTTTGCCCTTTAGAAAATCGATGTCTGATTTTTCCTTAACACCGAAACCAAGTGCCAGCGGCAGTTGCGTAGCCGAGCGACAGCGGGCCAGATAGGGTTCCAGGTTATCGGAAAAATCGGTGGCAATCCCGGTAACGCCTTTGCGGGCGACGCAATAGATGAAGCCCCTGCCGAAAGATGCCAGATGCTGCATGCGTTGTGCAGGCGTGGTGGGTGAAAAGATGAAAATCGGCGCAAGAGCATGCTTCTCCATGGCCTCGAGATATTCCCGGCCCTCCTCCGGCGGAAGATCCGGCACGATCGCCCCGCGCAGCCCCCTGAGCGCCATTTCATCCGCAAAGCGTTCCACGCCGTACCTGAACAGGATATTGTAATAGCTCATGAACAGAAAGGGAATATTAAATTCCCGGGCGACTTCTTTTGAAAAATCAAGGCAGCGCCGAACCGTTGCGCCGCCGGCGAGGGCTTTCTGGTTGGCTTGCAGGATGACCGGGCCGTCGGCGATCGGTTCTGAAAACGGAATTTGCAGCTCCATCAAATCCACGCCCGCTGCAACCATGGCTGCGATGATGTTACGGCAATCTTCAAAGGTGGGATATCCCAGAACGATATGGGTCATGAGCAGGATGTCTTTCTTGGCCCTCTGCTGTTTCAGATACGACTCAAGCATGGTATTCCTCCGCCTTCTGCCGGATGAACGCTTTCCATTTCGGGTCGCCGAACGCATCGGCCACGGTGAATATATCCTTATCTCCCCTTCCGGATTGATTAATCAGGATAACGTCACGGGGCGACAGATCGGGGGCCTCTTTAAAGGCCTGTGCAAAAGCATGGGCGGATTCCAGGGCAGGGATGACCCCTTCTTTTCTGATGGTCAGTGACAGAGCCTCGATCACCTCCTGGTCGGTTGCGGCTTCAAATCGAACCCGGCCGGTCTCCTTGAGGCCTGCCAGGATCGGTGATACTCCGACGTAATCGAGCCCGGCGGCGACGCTGTGGGTTTCCTTCATCTGGCCGTCAGCGTTCTGCAGAAAATAGGTTTTGTAGCCCTGAGCCACACCGATACTGGCATCTTTGGAAGAAAGCCGGGCGGCATGTTCACCGCTGTCCAGCCCCCTCCCGCCGGCCTCGACGCCCACCAGTTGCACCGGATCGTCCATGAAGCCCTTGAAAATCCCCATGGCGTTGGAACCTCCGCCGACGCAGGCGTACACCCGGTCCGGCAGCTTCCGGGCATACTTTAAGATCTGCTCGCGGGCCTCAATGCCGATAATGGACTGAAAGTAGGATACCATTTCAGGAAACGGATGGGGGCCGCAGGCCGTTCCCAGAACATAGTGCGTCGTGTCCATGTTGCTGACCCAGTCGCGGAAGGCCTCATTAATGGCGTCCTTCAGTATCCGGGTTCCCTCCCGCACCGGTACGACCTCGGCGCCTAGCCGCTCCATCCAGAAAACATTCGGCCGCTGGCGAGCCACATCCACCTCTCCCATGTAAACGGTGCATTTAAATCCAAATTTGGCCGCCATGGTGGCGGTGGCGACGCCATGCTGGCCGGCGCCGGTTTCAGCGATGACCCGGGTCTTGCCCATGCGCCGGACAAGCAATCCCTGTCCCATCACGTTGTTGGCCTTATGCGCGCCGGTATGGTTCAGATCTTCCCTTTTGATGTAAATGCGCGCCCCCCCCAGATAATCGCTCAGATTTTGGGCAAACGTCAGCGGCGTCGGCCGGCAGGAATAGGTGGACATAAGATCGCAGTATTCCCGCCAGAATCCGGGATCCTTTCTGGCCTTTTCAAAGGTATCGACAAGTTCTTTAAAGGTCGCAACCAGGACTTCCGGCAGATAGGCTCCACCGAATCCATTATAGTACCCCCGCTCAAACATCGCCGGGCCCTCCTATGGTTTGTGAAAAAACAAAACGATCGGTACGGCAATAAATTTCTGAATAGACGGCATCCTCCGCTACCGCAAAATGGAGATAGCGCCTGACCAGAAGGACCGGGGTGTCCGCCGCTACTGCCAGGTCCCGTGCCTTATTCCCGCTGACGCGGTCGATTAAAAAGGTCTGCCTGCCGCCGACGGGCCGAAGGTAATACTGTTCGTTCACAGTCTGTGAAAGCGACAGGCCGCGCATATCGAACCGATCGATCCCTTCAAAAATTTCCGGATGCAGGTACAGTTCCTCCAACAGCACCGGCATGCCGTCGACCCGGCTGAGCCGGGAAAGAAAAAAAGCCTTTTTCCCTGAAAAGGGGTTGTCCGGCTGCGGTGAAATTTTTTTCAATCGGGTCGCCCGCAGAATCTGCATTTCAACTGAGATGCCCTTGTCGCGAAAAGCCGTTAGCGTGCCGGCAAAGGAAAAGAGATCGACCTCTTTGGATTTCTCCCTGACATAGGTGCCGGAGCCGCGCCTGCGCGTGAGAAATCCCTTGTGGATCAACAATTCCGTTGCCTGACGGACGGTCGGGCGCCCGACGGCATAGTCTCTGGCCAGGGTGTGCTCAGACGGAATTCGAGACCCTGCCGGATATACGCCTGAACGTATCCGGGCGAGAATGATGTCCGCCAGTTGGTGATAGAGCGGAACCGGAGCATGTGGGTTGAGTATCGGCATCGCTGCTTACCGTTCACCTTTCCTTTCAATCTGACAATTCCCACCTAACCATTTTTGGTAAAGTTGTCAAGACATATTTTAGAACACGAAAGCTGGGCGCAGACAGAAGTATGAAGGTTGATCCATGAATATTTTACGGTTGACGCAAAAACTTGATGAGACTAATATGCTTTCAAACCGTGAATCACTTGGTAGGAGGGCAGATGCGCTGGAAACAATTTTTTACACCGGTTCAATCGGTTGACGCCGAAGAAGCCCGCAAATACATGGCCGATCATCCCCATGACGCCTTTACGATTTTAGATGTCCGCCAGCCCGGCGAATATGAAATCGGCCACATCCCCGGGGCCAAACTGATCCCCCTGCCCGATCTAACGGAGCGGCTGTCTGAAATCGACCCCCGGAAACCCGCGATCGTTTACTGCGCGATCGGCGGCCGCAGCCGCGTGGCCGCACAAATGCTGAGCGGCAAGGGCTTCCAGACCGTATACAACCTTTCGGGCGGATTCAAAAGCTGGCAGGGACGGGCCGCCTTCGGCGGGGAAGAAAAAGGATTGGAACTGTTCAGCGGCAATGAATCGCCGGAAAAAACCCTGAGCGTCGCCTACTCGCTTGAGGCGGGGCTGCGCGATTTCTACGGTTCCATGGAATCCAGGGTCGGTAATTTCAACGCCCGGCAGCTGTTTCAGAAACTATTTGAAATTGAAATCAAGCATCAGGAACGCATCTTTAACGAATACCTGGCCATTACCGGAAAACAGCACAGCCGAAACGAATTTGAAAAACAGGTCGTGACCAGGGCCGCCGAGGGCGGACTGACAACCGAAGAATACACCCGCATGTTTTTAATGGATCCTGATTCTGCAACCGACGTCACGGAACTCGCCATGTCCATTGAGGCCCAGGCCCTCGATTTGTACATGCGTGCGGCCGAAAAGAGTAAAAACGACCAGAGCAGAAAAATGCTGATGCAAATCGCCCGTGAAGAGCAGACCCATTTGAAAGAGCTCGGCAAGCTGATCGAGAGCATGTGAATATGAGAAAACACCTGGTACTGATCGGCGGCGGCCACGCCCACATGCTGACCCTTGCGAACGTCGGCAAATTTACGGACCGGGGGCACAACGTTACCGTCGTCGGCCCCTCCCCCTATCATTACTATTCGGGCATGGGGCCCGGCATGCTCGGCGGAACGTATTCCCCCGATGACATTCGCTTTGCCACCCGGCATGTAGTTGAAAAACAGGGGGGCCGCTTCATCCTGGGAGAAGCGGACCGGGTCGATGCCGGCGTCCGAACGGTCCGGCTTAAATCCGGAGAAACCATCACCTATGATGTGCTTTCATTTAATGCCGGCAGTCATGTGCCCAAGACAAATGTCAGCGGCAACCCACCCAATATTTTTACGGTCAAACCCATTGAAAAGCTGCTGGAGGCCCGACAGCAGCTCCTGTCGTTACTTTCCAGAAAACCCATTTCGATTGCTATCGTCGGCGGCGGGCCGTCGGCCATTGAAATCGCCGGCAATATTTGGCGACTTTCAAAAGAAGCCGCTCACCCGGCGAGCATCACGATTTTTGCCGGCAAGCAATTGATGTCCCGCTTTCCGGACAATCTGCGCCGAAAAGTGGCCGACTCGCTGCGCGGCCGGGGAATCGATATCGTTGAAAGCGGATACGCCCGGGAAATCACATCCGAAAAAATCACCCTTGACTCCGGCCGGAGCTATCGTTCGGATATGATTTTCATCGCCCTCGGCGTAAAACCTTCCCCAATTTTTAAAGACTCCGGGCTTCCCACCGGGCCCGACGGCGGCCTGCTGGTCAACCGGTATCTCCAGAGCCCGCAACACCCCGCCCTCTTCGGCGGCGGCGATTGTATTTTTTTCAAAGACCGGCCCCTCAACAAGGTCGGGGTCTATGCCGTTCGCCAGAACCCGGTTCTGTTTCATAATTTGATGGCGGCACTGGAGGGTTCGAAGCTAATGCCGTTCGACCCGGGCGGTGACTACCTGCTGATATTCAACATGGGGGACGGTACCGGCATCTTGAAAAAAAAATGGCTGATGTTCGGGGGCGGGCTCGCTTTTTTCTTAAAGGACCGCATCGACCGAAAATTCATGCGAAAGTTTCAGTCCATCGAATAAAAGGAAGGCCCGATTGACAGGTTCATTTTTCTCAAAATTCCAGAATCCCTCTCAACGTCAGATGCGGCTGCGCCATGTGTTTCATCTGGGAATAAAAATAGAACAGCAGGCCGAAACCTTTTACAAACGCTTTGCCAAGCTGGCTAAAGACGTCGATGTTCAGAGACTTTGTCTCAAGCTCGCACATGAGGAGAATCAGCACGCCCGCTTGATAGAAAACAAACTGTCGCGGTGGAAATCACTGCCGTTCAATCCAACTGAACTTGAAATACTCGACAAGGACGGAAAGCTGCAAAAGCTCTTTACGGAAATGCCCCCAAAGAACGCCGCCATAGATGAATTTGTCAGCTACGCCATCGATCAGGAACAGCAAATGGTATTATTCTATGAAAGTTTCAAGCCTGAGTTTTCCAACAGCTGGAAACTCAAGCGGCTGCGCGAATTGATCGATGAGGAAAAGCGCCATGTAACCGAATGGTCGGAACTGCACCCCGTTTGAGCTGATTATTTATTTTACCTTTGACGGAACCGAGGGATAGGGCTGCGAAATTCGGTTCTTTTTAACCAGGATCCATCGCAGCATCTTTTTATGGTAACAGGTTTTTCTTATTATCAATGGAACGAGTCATGAAGAAACTAGGTGAATGTATATTTGTAGAAACAAGTTTCAGCTGGGCCAATGTGGGGGCGGCCGTGACAGATGCCGGCATCGTCATGCTCGACTGCCCGGTCCGGCCCTCCGATTCAAAAAAGTGGCAGGAATCCCTTCGTCCCCTCAGCCCCCTCGGTCCCCGCTATTTGATCGGCACGGACTTCCATGGGGATCATACCACCGGCGCCGCTTTTGTTCCGGATGTCATCTTCATAGCGCCCCGGCTTGTTTTCCGTGAGCTGGCCGACAGCGCCGCCAATGCCTTTTCCAAAAAAATTTTTTTTGAAACCCTGCGGGACGAAGGCTTCACCCAAGAAGCCGACCAGATCGAATCGGCGGTCATCCCTTTGCCCCATATCTGCTTTGATGAAAAGCTGCTCCTGAACCTGCACCCGCTTACTTTTGAAATCCGCCGCCTCGGGGGGCATTCCCCGGCCTGCAGCGTGGTCCATATTCCCGAAGAGGGAATACTCTTCGCCAGCGATGTCGTCATCAATGACCCCTCTCCGGGGATGCGCGATGCCAATATCGCCGAGTGGATCGCGGCGCTTACCTGGATAGACAAGCTTCCGGTCGATACGATTATCCCCGGTCACGGCGAAATTTGCGGGAAAGAAGTCGTCAGGCGGCTGATCAACCGGTTCGAGGACATGCGCGGCATCATGCGCCGGCTGGTCCAGGCGGGTTTTTCCAAGGATGAAGCGGCGCGGAACGATTCTTTTGAAAAATTCTTTTTTGGGGACGCCTCACGCGGCAATTACTGGCTGCAGCAGCGCAAAGCGACTTTTCGCGAGGGTCTCGAAAGATTATATGCTGAAGTAAAGGATTCTTAAAACATGCAGGCGATAGAACGAAAGCTCGGACGGATTTTTCAGATCACGATTGAAGAGGGCGAAGATTTATTTGAAGAGTTGAACCGGTTCGTAGAGGCGAAAAACATCCGGGCCGGCTCCGTGTTTGTTTTCGGAGCCATGCATACGGTCGACATGATCTCGGGATTCCGCAGTCTTAAAGGCTTCGATGTCGACCGTCGCCGCTTTGAGGACCGGCGCGAACTGGTGGGCGTGGGAAACATATCCTGGCCCGACTCCCCGCCCGCTGCGTTAGGCGACGTTTCCTGGGACGGACCCCGTCCCTTTGTTCATATACACATGGCCCTGAGCGGCGGCGCCGGCAAAAATGAAGAGGTGCTGGTGGGGCATTTAAGCGGTGCCGGCGTTCAGAAGGCTTTTGTGGAAATATATGAGTATGTCTAAAGTTAAAGCGTAATCACGATGTCTGTTTTATTGAGCAGTCAAGGAATACCCCATGCCCATCCCCGGTAATCTGTTGACCACTGCCATGGCGGTCATGCCGCACACGGATGTGGACCGAGCCCTGGAGACCGCGCTTTCCTTGGACATCCCGTTCTGGCCCCAGCTTCCCAACACCAGCTATTACGAAGACATGTATGTCCAGGCGGCCGAACATTTTCCCGGCATCCTCCTAGATGTCGACAGGCGCACCCTGCGTTTTTCCATCGAGAAATTTGTCGGCGAATTCGAAGAAGCCCTCTCTCATTTCGACGAGCCGGAATATTTTGACGTCAGCCCGACCTATTCGCCGGTTTACCACAAGTTTTTAAAGATGGACCTCTCCCGCCGGCCGGCCATCCGGGGGCAGTTGGAAGGCCCCGTCAGCTTCGGCTTCAACGTTCTGGATCAGGATGAACGCCCGATCCTTTTCGACGACACCGTTCGTCCTTTCATGCTGGAGTTCATGGCAAAAAGAATCAACGTTCAGCTTGACCGCCTGAAAAAAATCAATCCCAATGCCTTCATGTTCGTGGATGAGCCCGGACTCCAGTTTCTGTTTTCGGCCATGTCCGGCTACAGCGACATCAAGGCCAAAGCCGACCTGGACCTGTTTTTCGCGCAGATCGCCCGGCCCCGGGGGATCCATCTGTGCGGCAATCCAGACTGGGATTTTCTGCTGAAGCTGGATCTGGACGTCCTGTCCCTGGACATTTATACCAATGCCGAAATCTTCGCTTCCTATGCCGCTTCCATCCGCCACTTTCTGGACAAAGGCGGCATCGTGGTCTGGGGAATCGTCCCCACCGGTTTTGAACCCTTCGGCAAAGAGGGGGCGGGTTCTTTGATACAGCGTCTGGAAGCGGTCTGGAACGTTCTTTCCATAAAGGGAATCGACAGGCAGTTTCTGCTGTCCCGGAGCCTACTGTCCCCGGCCACCTGCTGCCTGGTAAATCCCGATAAGGAAAAAACCGTTGAAAAAGCATTTAACATGATCAAGGCTCTTTCCCGGCAGCTGTGGGAAAAATATCACTTGCCCTGATGGATTGACACTGCGAGACCTTTGAAAAATGCTCAATTTCGTTCAAGTTCAAGAATTTTAACCACAGGAACACATTGAGTCTTTCGAGGATTAACCTTTGCGTCTGACGCCGAAATTGAGCGAAAGAGGGACGTCTGGCAAAGGCCTCACTGCCTGAAACAGCCCTGTTGACATAAAAACAAAGCTAACGGTATGATGAGGTGAACAAATAAGCGGCCTGGCAAAAGTTTGTTTTGGGAACAATTGCCCCTGAAAAAGTCAATGGAGGATTAAATGAATTCACATCATTTTAAAACTCAAAAATCGATTTCAGCGGTTTTGCTGTTCGCAACTGTTTTAATAATAATAAATTCAACAGCGCTGCTCGCCCAGGAACAAACCGACCCTGAAGCCGCGGCTGAAGGTGTTAAAGTTGAACAAGTTAACGATCATCAATGGAATATCATTAATAAAGACAGCGAATTTGTCGGCACGCTGAAAAGTGAAAACCTCCAGACCTTTACATTCTACAATACAAGCGGCGTCCTGATCGGAACCATACTGGGATCAGGGGCCTGGCAGCCCCGCCTTTACCGCAGTCGGGAAACCCTGATC
Source organism: Thermodesulfobacteriota bacterium (assembly GCA_040757625.1). GTDB lineage: Bacteria > Desulfobacterota > Desulfobacteria > Desulfobacterales > JARGFK01 > JARGFK01. The sequence goes on from JBFLWU010000014.1 coordinate 11,469, forward strand.
CAACCTGACGAAGCCCGGCTCTATCTGGATGCACTGGAAGCGACAAAACTTTTAAAAAAATGAGGACGGATCGGAGGTCTCGTTCCCGGCAAAATCAACGCTCCATGGTACATCCACCTGTTTCTTGATCCCATCAGCCTGTGAATGAGCTATAGGGTCGGCCATTTTTCCCTGAAAATCCATTTTGATTTCGACTTAAACACCTTGGCTGCCGGATGAAAGTCCGGATGCGGCAGTCCGATGTTCATGCCGGCAACCTGCCGGTATGTTTCAGGGACCCCCAGCAGGCGATTGACAGTCTCCTCCGCCTCGTCCCAATAGGTAAAGATTTGAGTGCCCAGCCCCATGGCCACGGCCGCCAGGCTGAGGTTCTCCATCATCATCCAGACGCTCCCCAGATCATAGCGGTGGGGGTCATCGGGCTCGGGGGCAAAGGTATAAAACACCAGGGCGGTGCTGTCGATAAAGACGTCTTTCTGGGCCTGCAGCAGGGCCCTGCCGCGTTCCGTATCCGGCGTATAGGCCGCGTTGATCTTCCACTTGATCTCGCCCAGGCGCCGGCGCACTGACGGATCCGTGACAACTATAACGAACCAGGCCTGCCTGTTTCCTGCCGACGGCGCCATTGCGCCCGCCTCCAGAAGCCGGTCCAGCTGTTCGGCCGTCGGCGCGCCTGCAAACCTGCGAATGGTTCGCCGGTCATTTATCACTTTCCAGAAATCCATTTATAATCCTTTCACGCGAAGCCTATTGATAGACAGTTGAGGGGTCTGGAAGTTTCATCACGAGCACCTATAGGGTGAGCCGTTGTCGTTTCATCATTGTCGGCGGTCCGCCCGGGGATATCCCCTTCTTATCGAAACATGACCGAGCGACAGCGATACCGTTCAAGTTTAATTGAACAGCCCCAAACGGCTGATTCACGGGAACGAGGATCGTCTCTGCCTGTTGCGGCTCAACGCAACGGCAGGGGGGACAGGACCCTTTCCCACCGGGGCTATCCCCGGGCGGAGGGGACAACATTGGAAAAACTCCCCGACCCCAGAGATATTTAGTTTATAGGGCAGTTACAAAATGTCCTAAAGATCATAACGCGGCCGCCCAAGTAATCCGATTCGGAGGGTGTGTCTGCCTGCCCACATAAGCTTGAACGTCTTAAGCGCAGATTCGGAGCATGTTGGCGGCCAAGCGCCTGCTATGGACGACGGGTAAGAAAAAAAGTTATTTGATGGTCCAGCCGCCGTCCACAGCCAGCACCGCACCGGTAATGATTCTGGCGAAATCACAGGCCAGAAACAATACGGCGTAGGCGACCTCGCGGGTCTCGGCCATCCGCCCCAAGGGGATGCTGTCCAGCACATACCGTTTAAAAGCCGGATCCTTGAACATGTTTTCGGTAAATCCGGTTTTGACGAAGGTGGGCGCCACCGCGTTGACCGTAACCCCGTACGGCGCCCATTCCAGGGCCAGCACTTTGGTCAGCTGATTAACCCCACCCTTGCTGGAGCAGTAGGCCGCCCGCAGGGGCAGCGCCACCGTGCCGGTCTGCGACGATATGTTGATAATCGTTCCGGAGCGCTGCCCAATCATTTTGCGGCCGGCGGCCTGACACACAAAAAACAGCGTTTTAAGGTTGATGTCCATTACCGCGTCCCAGTTTTCTTCGGTGACTTCTTCCGATTTCTGGGGCCGGTTGATTCCGGCCGAATTCACCAGAATGTCAATGGATCCGGTTTCCGCGATCATGGCTTCCAGCAGCTTTGCCGGCGCACCGGGCGCGGTGATATCGAGCGCTTTATAGCCCGCCTGAACCCCCTGTGCGTTCAGCCGCTCCGCCAGGGCCTTGAGTTTCTCTTCACTGGTCCCGTTCAGAAACAGCCGGGCCCCGGACGCGCCCATCAGTTCACAGACCGCCGTTCCGATCCCGCCGGACGCCCCGGTAATCAGGGCCGACTTGCCTTCAAGGGAAAATTGCGGCTTATTCTTTTTCATACTTATCAATCCTTACCCGGCAACTGAGGCCGTGGGCCAGCATGTTTTCGTAATTGCATGAGCGTTCGCAGATCCGGGCGATGTCCAAGGAAGCCTTGCGGGTGGCATACTGATAGGTAACGGTTTTGACAAACTTTCCCACCGACAGCCCCCCGGTGTAGCGCGCCGCCCGCATGGTGGGCAGGACATGATTGGTGCCGATGGTCTTGTCGCCATATGCGACCGTTGTCTCCTCCCCGCAGAACATGGACCCGTAATTCCTGCAATTATCCAGGAAATAGCGCCAGTCGCCGGTCTGAACTTCCAGGTGCTCCGGCGCCCATTGATCGCTCAGATGAACCGCTTCTTCTCGGGATTCAGTAACGATCACCTCGCCGTTGTCCCGCCAGGAAATCCCGGCAACTTCCCGGGTCGGCAGCACTGCCAGCTGGCGTTCCAGTTCCCCGAGGGTCTTTTCCGCCGTCCGGCGTGAAAGCGCGATCAGACACTGCCGGGAATTGGGATCATGTTCGGCCTGGCCGAGAATGTCGGCTGCCAGAATCACCGGGTCGGCGGTATTATCGGCAATTATCAGAATCTCGGTGGGGCCGGCCAGCAGGTCGATGCCCACATCACCGAAGAGCTGGCGCTTGGCCTCGGCAACGTATTTGTTGCCCGCGCCCACTACCATATCCACCGGTTCAAGACCTTCCATGCCGTAAGCCATGGCCGCCAGTGCATGAACGCCGCCCATGCAGTAGATTTCATCGGCGCCCGCGGCCGCCATGGAATAGAGTGTCGCCGGGTAAATCCCCTCCCCTTTGACCGGTGGAGTGCAGGCAACAACACGACCGACACCGGAGACCTTCGGCGTGATCACGGTCATGTGAGCCGACGCCAGCATCGGATAGCGTCCGCCGGGAACATACGATCCGCTGGACGCCACCGGTATAATCTTCTGGCCCAGGAACACGCCGGGAAGCGTCTCGACTTCAAGGCTCACCAGTGTCTTCATCTGTTCCCGGGCAAAGCGGCGGATCTGGGTTTGGCAGAAATCGATATCCGCCTTCATGCCGGTTGAAAGTTTCCTGCGGGCGGATTCGATTTCTTCAGGAGAAACTTTAAAGCTTTTGGGCACCCAGTTGTCAAACTTTGCGGAGTAATAACGGACGGCCGCTTCGCCCTCCTGTCTGACTTTGGTTATGATTTCACGGACCATCCGGTTGACTTCGGACAGGTCCTCCGGCGGACGCTCCTTTGCCTTTTTCAGATATGTCGCCATCGGAATAGACTCTCCCTTTTAACTACCCGGTTTGATACAGGGCTTCTATAAGTCATCTCAAAAAAGTTATAGTGAAAGGTCGTGGAGTTTCATGACAAACGCCTATGGAGCGAGACGCTGTCACTTCACCTTATGCCGGGGCCGGGGATAGCCCCCTTTTCAGATCGCTTCTACTAATCCAGTATCGCCACGGCCCGCAGGGGCGACCCTGTGCCGTTGCGGATTTTAAGGGGCAGCGCAATAAAGGTAAAGCGCTGGCCGACCAGTTTGTCGAGATTGCAGAGGTTTTCCACATGGGTCACTTTGCGCTTCGCGCAGGTGCTGTGACAGGGATAGGTCTTGTCATACCACATGTCCGGGCTGGGGGAATCCACCCCGAAATTGACACAACCCGCGTCGATGATATATTCGGTCCCTTCGCGGTCAAGTCCCGGATACTCGGTCATATATTCGGGCTTGCCGTAATAACGGTCATAATGGGCGGTGTAGAAAAGAACGCTGTCACCCGGAAGGATCTTCAGATTCCATTTGTGAAGCTGTTCCTCGATTTTTTTTCGCCCGAACTGCGTCTTCAGCGGGACGTCGCTGACATCGATGCAGATGGCAGGTGTGATGCACTTTTCCAGCGCCAGTCGGTCGATGGACTCCGCTTCCGGATCCCGCGACAGGTGGCTGACGGAATCAATATGGGTGGGACCGTGATCGCAGATCAAGAGCCCGCGGGTTTCATAAGAAAAATCGGTCCCCAGCTGCCGCCGGCACTCCTCGTGGGACAGATGCGTCCAGACCACCGTCTTCATATGACCGGGATACACCGGCATCCCCGTATAAATTTCCTGGGAAAGATCAATTATTTTACCATTGAACATCAAGTGCCTCCTGAATAAAAATTCAACCCTATAATCAAAATAACGTGAGCGCTTAATCGACACCGCACATATCAGCCAAGACACGGACGCCATAATGATCCGTTCGAAACATATGGCTGTCTGAACGCATTGGCGTTCATTCGACGGGACCGCATTGCGATCATTTTAAAAACCGCCAGCATTCAATTACCATCCGAAAGAGATACGGGGCGGATCCGGTTCCGGATTGCGCACGTTTATGCGTGCGTTTTCACGCGAACAGAAACGGGTTATCATGGCGGCCTATCGCCTTGAAAATTTTCTGGCTATATAATTCCCCGCCGCAGGCAGCGCGCCCTTAAAACTCATAAACAGCGGGTGCAATCCTGACAGCTCGGCCGGTTCGGGCCGATTCCACGATGGCGCTAAGGACGCCGACGGCATGCAGGCCATCCTCTCCGGACGCCCGGAAGGGTTCATCCTTTTCAATTGCGCGGTTGAAGGCTTCGATTTCGTAGCGGTAAAGCGACAGCGAATCCCGTTCATACGATTCGTTCAGGGTAATGGATTCACTGGCTATTTCCAGTCTGCCCCCAAAAGATTCCCATAAGGTGTCCCGCAGGGCGATGCGGCCGTGGCTTCCATAGATCATCACATCGTTTTCGCTGTCCGGCATCCGACGTCCGGCGCAAATCGTGCCGATCGTACCGTCCGCTAATCGCACGGCGACCGCCGCCGCCTGCTCCAGCGGGCGTTCCGCGGTTTGTCCGTCGGTAATGGCGGCGACCTCGACAATCGGACGGCCGGTCAAAAAATAGAGCAGGTCGATCACATGGACCCCCGTCCCCATCAGCGTCGAGGCCATTCCCATCATAACCGGATCATTCCACCAGGCGCTCGATCCGGTCTTGGGCAGCGGATACACCGTTTTGCGTTGGCCGAAGCACCACTGGCCCTGAATCATGGAAATAGTGCCGAGGATCCCCTGCTGAATCAGTCCGCTGGTCTTGCGGTGCCCCGGATGATGCCGCAAGTGGAACCCTACCCCCAATCGGACGCCATGCTCCCGGGCGCTGCGGACCATCTCCGTCCCTTCTTCCACAGACACTGCCATTGGTTTTTCCACCAGAACATGCCGACCGGCCCGGGTAGCCGCCAGAGTGTGAGGTCCATGCAGAAAATTGGGGGAAGCAATAAAAACGGCCTCTACGTGTGGATCCTGCAGCAGGCCGTCGATGTTATCATAGGCTGCGGTAATGCCGTGCTTTTCGGCAAAGCTGCGCGCGTGTTCTCCGCTGCGGCTGTATACCGCGGCAATTCGCGTGGAACCGGCCAGCTTCATGGCCGGCACGATCTTTTTGTCCACATGCGAACCGGTGCTGATGATGCCCCAGCCGACAGTCAAACCATCACCTCCAAGTTGCGAAAGTGCGCGTTATTCGGGGAATATTTAAATATTTTCCGTTCCGGCCTGGGATAGGCCCCTCAGTTATTTATGCGTTTCTTTGTCTGGATACCTTCCCAGCTTTTCAAGTTCAGCAGCAGCGTCCCCAAGGCCTAGTTCCCTTAAGGTCGCCCGGCCGGGAATGGAGGACTCCCCGTCCCAGCCTCTCAGCTCGTAATATTCTTTTAGAATGTTTTTCAGCCGGGATCTGTCCAAGACCGAACCCTTGAACGGCCCGTCCGGAACAGGCTCCTGATAAAACCTTTCCGGCCAGTCGTCATCCTTGGCGCTGAGTCCCTCCCTCACGAGGTAACATTTCATCAGGTTAAAAATCCGGTCCCCGGTCCGCATTATTTCCCGGGGGGTAATTTCGCGGCCGGTATACGCCGAATAGAGCCCGGCATAATGCGTCGGACCCATGGGCAGCCAGCAGCTGCCGGCTTGCAGGCATAAGCCCAGCGAATTAAACAGCGCATGCAGTTTTTCAAGCCAGATGACCCATTCCGCCTTCCCCGCCATCGTATCCTTTTTAAAAAACGCCCGTTTGTCCCCGGTTCCAAAGATCCTGGTTTTCACTTCCGGGAACATATCGAAATAGTCAATGTACCACGCCACAAACGTATCCTCGTCCCAGCCGAGCTGCCGGGCCCATCCGGGGTAGCTTTCGGGAAGCACATGCGTGCTGGTCAAGTCATCGCCGCCCCGCAGGCCCACCGTATTGCCGAGGATCATCCCCCAGCCTGAGATGCGGGGATCGATGTACATGCATTCCATCCCTTTTTGCGTCATTGCATATTTTTCAGCGCCCTTGCCGATGATCCCGGCGGCCCTGGCACTCCCTTCCGCCAGGATGTCGCCGATTCCTTCCCGGAAGGCTATTTTTCCGAGAAGGTGCATCACCGCGATCCCATCCCCCCAATTCAGCTCCATCCCGCCCAAGTCGCTGCGGGTGAGGATGCCCCGCTGAAAAAGCTCGATGGCAAACGCAACCGGGCTGACCATGTCCATCCCATAGCGTTGAGACAGCTCCCGGCACTTCATCATCTCAAAGAAGTTTTCGATGCCGCAGGCTCCCATGAAATATCTCCAAGTCAGGCTGAATCCGGCCCCTCCCACGTCAAGACCGGTGTAGGGGCCCTGTTTGACCTCCGTCCTGAGATTGCAACCATAGTACTTGCCCAGGAGGCATTGATCGCTGAAATCGGTACATTCCTGCGTGCTGTATTTACGGGTGACTTCGTCCGCGCGCCACAGGTCGCTGGTGGACGGGACCTCGGTTTTCTGGAAATTCATGACGGGCAGCGCGCCCGCTTTGGCAACGGGAGTCGTCTTTGCGCTCGAGCTGATTCTTCGCCGCTCCTCAATGCTTCCCTCCGGATAATTCACGATGCGCTGCACCGCTTCCTTGACCGCCGCCTTGAATCTGTCCGGACGGGCAACGGATACCTCGCGGGAGCCTTTGACCACGATCGCTTTGAGTTTCTTGGCCCCCATCACGCAGCCGGCATGACTTCGGCCGGGCGCGTGATCACGGTCGGCGATGGGGCAGGCAAATCTCACCAGGTTCTCGCCCGCCTGGCCGATCGCCAGCACGCTCGCATCCTCGCCGTGTTCGGCTTTCAGAAGATCGGTGGTCTGCCAGCTGTCTTTGCCCCAGAGATGCCCGGCGCTCAACAATTGAACCGCTTCATTGTTGATCAGAAGATAAACCGGACGCTCTGAATTGTTCCGGATAAGCAGCGCTTCATAACCGGCTCTTCTTAATTTTTTTCCCCAGGATCCTCCGAAGTTTCCGATGCCGAGAATACCCGTCAGCGGCGATTTGGTGACGATTTGCGTTCGGCCGCTTGCCGGCGCATCCGTTCCGCTCAGGGGGCCGGGCGCGATGATGATAATATTTTCAGGGCTCAGGGGGTCGACACCGGGGCCGACCTCGTCATACAATATCCTGACGCCCAGGCCGAGACCGCCGATATAGTCATTGAGAATCTTCTCGTCCAGCGGCCGGATCCGACAGGCTCCGGAGGCAAGATCGACTTCTAAGATGGTGTGAGCGGCTTGATGGTTCATTTATCAGTCTCCGCCGCAGGCTGCCGGGTCATCACCAGCAGAGCGAAGATAACGATCGTCCCTGCCATCCCGACCGCATCCGTCATCCAGCCCGGCAGCGCCAGCAGGGCTCCGGCAAGCAGGAGCGCTCCGCGAAACAGAATCCCGTACGGCCATGTTCGCAGGTTGCCGATTCCCATCAGGTAGCCTTCAAGTGCGGAGCCCAGCAGGCAGATGCCCAGCGCGGCCGTTATAAACGTATACACTATCTGCCACCAATCTCCCTGCATCAAAAGAGCCGGTTCGATAACAAAAAAGAACGGCAGAATGAAAATAGCGCCGCCCAGGCGACAGGCCATAATCCCTATGCGCATGGGGGAGGCCTTGGCAATGCCGGCGGCGGTAAAGGCGCATAAAGCCACCGGCGGGGTTATATAGGACAGCATGCCGCAGTACAACACGAACATGTGAACCGCAAATTCATTCAGCCCGGCGGTCACCAGGGCCGGGGCCACCACCAGGGCCAGAAAAATATAGCAGGCGATCATGGTCATGCCCATGCCCATGATCAGGCTGGCCACGGCGGTAAAAAAAAGCATCAGGGGAACGCTGCCGCCGGCCAGCATGAACAGCTCCCGGGAGAAGGTGGAGGCGATGCCGGTCAGCGAAAAAGATCCCATTAAAAATCCGGCGCCGATCATGATCGCCAGAAGAACGGCCGAGCTTTTCACCGAGCTTTGCAGGAACTTCATGAAACTTTCGCCTGAAAAGCGGGTCTTCTTGCGACACTGCGCCAGGATCAGCATAACGGCCGTGGCGATATAGGCGGACTCGCCGGTCCAGCGCAGGACAAACAGAAAATACAACAGCGCAAGCAAGGTCGGCAGGTAGAACCAGCCATCCCTTAAAACCTCTCTTATCCGGGGAACATTTTGCCGGATCTGTCCCCGCAGGTTGTTTCTGGCGGCATACCCGTCCACTTGTATGAATAATCCCAAATAAAACAAAAAGGCGGGGATCGCTGCCCCCAGGGCAACCTGGGAGTACGGCATATTGATGAAAGAGGCCAGAACAAACGCGGTCGCCCCCATGATCGGCGGCGTAAACGTCCCGGCAGTGGAGGCGCAGGTCTCAATGGCCCCGGCATACTCGGGACTGTAACCGGTCGATTTCATTGCCGGGATCGTGATCGATCCGGTGGTGATGACATTGGCCATGGGGCTTCCGCTGACGGAACCAAAGAGCGCGCTGCCGATGACCGCAATCTTGGCAGGTCCGCCCCTGGTTTTCCCGACAAAACTGTCGGCCAGGTTCAGCAAAAAATCGCTGCCGCCGGTGGCGATGACGGCCTCCCCGAAAATAATATAGCCGAACAGAAAACCGGCAAAAACCTTTAAAAGCTCACCCATGGCGCTTTCAACGCTGAGGATGTGGAATACGGCGGTCTTGTCGAATGAGCGCTGTACGCCTTCCAACAGTCCGGGCATATGCGACGCGAAGGTGGGATAGAGGGCGAAAAAAAGGACGATGACCGTCAGCACCATTCCGGCGCTCCGCCGCAGAGCCTCCATCAGCAGCAGCCATATAATGATCGAAATGATCGTCATGTCCAGCGGCGCCGAATAGCCGTATCCCTTGGTGAGGATATCGTACCCGTACCAGGCCAGATAGAGGCTGCCGAGCCAGTACACCAGGAAGAATATGACGTCCAGCCAGAAAAAACCCCTGCCGGGTCTCAGCGGCTTTGCCAGAAAGACGATGGGTATCAGGAATCCGGTTATCAGAAAGTGGAAGCTGGGTTCGAACAGAATCACATTGCTGAAGAATTTCAGGTCGAAAATCTGATTGACGGCAACCAAAACGGATATTATCGAAAATGAAATAACGGTCCAGCGCCAGAAAGCCGACAGCTGTCTGTCGTCTGCCATTGCGATCCTCCTTCATCAAACCGGGTTAATGATTGACCCTTCCGCCGGATTCAGACGAAAGGGTCAATCCTTTTTATTTTCCGCGGCAGTTCATGCCGCCGATGCATCATGCGGCGTACAAAACACTGCCTGATAGGCCTTAACACCCTCTATGCAAACAGCCGCTACTTTCTAGACCATAAGCCGGCCGCCGCGCGCTTGTCCATCCACAGGGCCGACAGGGCTTCGCCGGTCACCCCTTTCTGTTTGGCTTCGGCAACGGTTTCCTCCCAGAGTTTTTTCAGCATGGCCTGATGGGCGATGCGTTCCTGGTTCATCTTTTCATACTCCGGCGTCCAGCGGCCGATTTCCTTAAAATACTGAACAGACCCGGCGTGCATCGGAACGACATCGAACGTAAACAGCATCAAGCACTTATCGATGGTCCAGTCGTCTCTCATCGACTGATTCTTCTTGGAAAAATCCGGATAAAGTTCATTCAGATATTTGGTAATATGGTAGGCGATATTGTTATCCAGGCTCTCGTAGCAGATAAAATTGGGATATCCTTGGCTCTGGACCCAGGCCGGCTTGTCTTTTGAAAGGCCCGCCCCGTAGGTTGTCTTCCGCGGCGAGAGCACCGGCGCAATGGCCCGGGCCCTTTTCCAGCCTTCCGTATTGGACTCCGGCACGTCGATATAGCGGATACCGCAGGGCATTGAGGCCAGTTCCTGCGCCTTGCCGCCTTCGATATTGAAGAACGATGCATCGGCTCTTTGTTTAATGACCGCATCGTAGCCTGCCGCCGGCCCGTTAAATGGAACCGGAACGACATCCTTCCAGGTCAAACCGGCAAAGGCCAGAAAGGCCTCATTCATCAAATGCGGGGACGGCGAACCGGGGTAGGCGGCCATTTTTTTGCCTCTCAGGTCCTCCGGCTTATGAATATCCGAATCGCCCCTGACCGTCAGGGCGGCGCCCACATGCTGGGGAAGCCATGCATAACGGATCGGCTGCGGGCCCCATTCGATCGTGCTGTGCTCGAACAAACCCTCCTGGAGTATCCAGCCCGAAAGCGAATTCAGGGCGGCGGTGTGCGCCTCGCCTTTTTTGATCATCAGGGTGCGGGCCACATCGGCCCCGGCCGGCACACTCCTGACCTTGATTCCTGTTTTTTCAATGATGGTTTCAGCCAGCAGGGATACCATCACATAGCCGCCGGTGCCGACGGTGTGGGTTCCGAAAAGAATGGTTTCCGGGGGTTTGGGAGCGGCCTGGCCGCTGGTTGCAAATCCCGCTGCGAACATCATCACAATCAACAAAACGATCCCTATCTTTTTTTTCATTGTTCTCCTCCTTGAAATGTAAAACACATAAATTCCTGGAGCTGTTTCAACTTCCTACGGATCCTTCTTTCACCTCCTTTCAAACTATATCGGACCTAAAACCCGATTAATACTGAACAGTCACCGGAGCGCCATTGCCGCAACCGGTTTCGCCCTTTAGTCCGGCGCAACCTCGACGATGATGCGCAGGGCATCCGGCACCTTGTCTTCAAACACTTTAAAGGCCGCTACGGTTTCAGACAGGGGAAAGCGATGGGTAATCATCGGCAGGATCTGGATTCTTTTTTCAGACATCAGTTTCATGGCCTCCCCATAAGAACCGTCAGCCCCTTTTGAACCATAAATGACCGGCTCCTTGTAATAGAGAAACGACGGATCAAAATCCCTGAGCCTGTCGGAAAAAATTCCAAACACCACAACCGCTCCGCTGGGCTTGACCACGTCAAAGCAACTCTGCAGCGCCCTGGCGCTTCCCGACGCCTCCACCACCACATCGACGCCGTCCGGAAACCATTTTAATATTGTCTGAACCGGATCCTGTTCTCTCACATTGACCACATGGCTGGCGCCGAAATTCCGGGCCATCTGCAGGCGAAAATCACGGGTGCCGGCCATCACCGCCTGATATGCACCGGCCATTTTAAGAAGCTGCAGCATGATCAGGCCGGCATTGCCGGGTCCGAAAACCGCAACCGTTTTTCCCACCTGCAGGGGCACCTTTTTGAAAGCCCGGACCGCACAGGCGAGATTGACGGTATTCTGGGCTTCATCAAACGTGACGTTAGCGGGGATGCGTCGAACCGCCCGATAATCCACCCTGATATATTCCGCCAGACAGCCGTCGACATTGCGCCCCAGCGAAAATCTTTTGCGGCAATACGGGCCCATGCCCCTGCGGCAGAAATCACAATTCCCGCAGCCCCATCCGCCGCCGCAAATAACCGCTTCGCCCTCCTTGAAGCCGATGCGGGAAGGGTCCCCCACTTTCGCGATCGTTCCTGAAAATTCATGCCCCAAGGTTATCGGCAGATCGGCTTTGGCATAGCCGTGCACCACGCCGACATCCGTGCCGCAGATACCGACCCGGTGCACCCTGATTAAAACATCGTTACCGCTCAGTTCGGGGACCGGGACGTCTTCGATCACGATTTTTCCCGGTTCGTGGACCCGCGCAGCTTTCATCAGAATTCTCCTTTATCTGTATAACTGGCTGAATCACCTCGGATGCTTATGAGAATGTCCGGCAGTGATATGATGTTAATAAATCTTTGCGGTGGCTGCACGCTCTGTGCGCTTCGATGGACCTGACCACATTTAGTTTGTTTGAGGCATCCGGCAGCTCCAGCTTCTTTAGAACCTTTGCACAAAGATCCTTTGAAGAAATATCCGGATACGCGTCCATGCTTTGGCAGACTGTTTCATGAATGCGCTGAATATAGTTCAGGGATTCATCGATATAACCGTCGATTTGGCCGGCATGCCGAAGCGCGCTCCATGAGGAAAATAAAACCTTAACGCCCTTGAGGGCTTTCAGCTTTTGGATGGATGCGATCAACCGGACGACATCTTCGTATATCGGCAAATCCCCCGCGACCGGTATGGCATCTCCTGTAAATAGGGCGCCGTCCGCTTTTAAAAAAAACGAAATCGAATCTTTCGAATGACCGGGTGTGTGAATCACGTCAAGAGACAGGCCGTCATCCAGCTCAATCATATCGCCGTCCCTGAGGATTTTGTCAATCTTAAACGACCCTTCAACCAGATCATAGAAGTTATCAAGCGGGTGCTCCTTAAACTGCCTGCCCACATCCTCTATCCACGGAACCGCCTGAACATGGGCGGCCGTTTTGCAGCCGGTCCGTCTGACGATGGTCGGAGCGGACCCGATATGGTCGGGATGGGAATGCGTCAAAACCAGCAGCTGAACGTCTTGGGGGCGGCGCCCCGTAGAGCCGAGGTATTCAAAAAGAATCCGGTCCGAGGAAAGAACGCCGCTGTCAATCAGGCAGATTTGCTCGTTACAGACTATCCAGAGATTGACGACACGCTCAACGGTACAGCCGCCGCCGATAATGGATTGAAACGGCATTCGTATCTCATGAACGTGATCGGTTATTTTCACCTTTGCCTCATCAGGGTTTATTGATTGCGGATTATAGGCGTTAAAAAGGGTCGCCTGGCGGCATATCGGGCGCATGCAGTAACAGACGAACTAATTAGTATATTCGCGAAGAAAGTCAATACATATCTTTCTTGTCGTCCTGGTTTTTATGACTGACAATTCCGCTCAATCCCGCAAACCGCATGCGGATATCGTATCATCAGTTGTAATATGCCGGGTTTTGTATTATATACAGACGCGCTTCACGGCGCCCATCTCTATAATTCGTTTAAACGACAAGATAGGACAGGAGTATGAAATTCGACAGATTGATTGCCGGCGGCACGCTGGTAATCCCCGACAAGGGGCTCTTAAAAGCCGATATCGGCATCCGTATGGGAAAGATTCAGGCGATACTCTGGCCGGGTTTCAACGCCGATGCCGGGCAGATCGTCAATGCTGAGGGACTCTATGTCTTCCCGGGTGTCATCGAGCCGCATGCCCACCTGGGCTTAGGCTACGGCGTGGATGATTTTCAAACGGAAACCCAAAGCGCCGCTCTGGGCGGCGTAACCACGATCTTGTCGTTTCTAAGACAGCCGGAAGACTATCTTGACGTTTTTCATGAACTGAAAGCGGAAGCCGAAAAAAGGGCTGTTTTCGATTTCGGATTTCATGCGGTCATCATGTCGGAACAGCATCTGGCGAGTACCGGACGCTACTACCACGAGTTGGGAATCAGCTCCTTTAAGTTTTATATGACCTATCGCGGTGCCGACGCCCAGGCCATGGGCGTCCGGGGCATCGATGACGGGTTTATGTTCGACTGTTTTCAAACGGTGGCCGGGCTGCCGTACGGCCGCGTAATCGTACATGCTGAAAATGTGGAAGTGGTCAACCGCTTCAAGCAGCGCCTGCAGGGCCAGGGTCGCAACGACCTGGCGGCCTGGGCGGAATCACGTCCGGATTTTGCGGAAGCCGAGGCCGCCCGACGGGCCATGTACTTTGCCGAACTGACGGGGTGTCCCCTCCATTTTCTGCATCTCACCAGCAGGCGGGCGCTTACTGAGATTTCCGATTTCAAAAGCCGTTATGCCGGGATTTCCGTGGAGGTTTGCCATCCTTATCTTTTTTTTACGACGGATGATATGAAAACCCCGGAAATGAAGGTCAAGCCGCCGTTTCGCTCCCGGGGAGACATCGACGCCTTATGGGACGGCATTGCAAGCGGGCGGGTCGACAGCATCGGTTCGGATCATGTTCCCCGGCCCGGCAAGACCAAGCTGGACGGGACCTGGAGCCCGGTGACCGGCGTTCCCGGAAGCGGTCTGCTGTTTCCGGTCATGCTGTCGGAGGGCTATCACAAGCGCAAAATTCCGCTTGCAAGAATTGCAGCGGTCACTTCGACCCAGACCGCTCGGCTGTACAATCTTTATCCCCGCAAAGGCTCCCTGGCGATCGGATCCGACGCCGACATGGTGCTGGTCGATCTTGACCGGGAAAAAACCGTGCGGGCATCCGAGCTGGGGTCCTGCGCCGGCTACAGCCCTTACGAAGGCAAAATTCTCAAAGGCTGGCCGGTCATGGTCTTTGCCGGAGGGGAGTTGATAGCGGAAAACGGCAACATCATGGCGGACAAGGGCCGCGGTCGTTACCTTGCGCGATCGTATAAGGGAGATGCCGATGGAAACAAAGATCCTTATCAAAAACAGGCTCGCTGATGCGGGAATCGCCGTGAGCGAAGAAATTCTGGATGGGCTCGTACCCATGTACCAGCAATGGCGGCAGTATATCAACCAGGCCCGTCAGCTGGATATATCCCGGGAAGAAGAACCGGCGCACACATTATCCCTCGACATCTAACAGGCTGTTAATCGAGGTCTTCAGGAGAGATTCATGCCTTCCGAAATGCTGGACTGGACAATAGCGGATGCGTCCCTCAAGATTCAAAGCCGCCAGGTCTCGCCGGTAGAACTGGTTGATACCTATCTTGAGGAAATCGCGCACATCGACGGCCATCTAACGGCCTTCATCACCGTCGCCGCCGAAACGGCAAGACAACAGGCCCGGGTTGCCGAAACGGAAATTACAAAGGGGCGCTATCGAGGCCCGCTGCACGGCATTCCCGTCGCCGTCAAGGATATGATCGACACGGCCGGTGTGCGCACCACGGCAGGTTCGAAGATACTGGCCGGAAATATTCCCGGCACCGACGCCCGGTCATGGGAATTGCTGCGGCAGGCCGGCTGCATTCTCATGGGCAAAACCAACCTGCATGAGTTTGCCAGGGGCAGCAGCACCAACAACCCCCACTACGGCCGCTGCCGCAATCCCTGGGATCCTGAAGGTACCCGCATCCCCGGCGGCTCCAGCGGCGGTTCCGCCGCCGCGGTGGCGGCCCGCCTGTCCATGGCGGCACTGGGGACCGACACCCTGGGGTCAGTTCGAAAACCGGCCGCCCGCTGCGGGGTGGTCGGCATCAAGCCTACCTATGATCTGGTTTCACGCCGCGGGGTCATTCCGCTGTCCTGGTCCCTGGATCATGTGGGGCCGATGGCCCGTACCGTCGCGGATGCCGCAGTCCTTCTGGAGGCGATGATCGAACCGTCGAATCGAAACCGGCTCAACCCTGCGGATCTTCAGTCTTTGCAAGGCTTCAATCCCCGGGAGGTAAGGGTCGGCCTGATCAAAGGCTGGTGGGACAGCTGCTGCGACGATGAGGTTCGGGACGCCTTTCAACAAGCAATGACAGTCTTATCCGAAGGGGGATGCAGGATAGCTGAAATCGAATTTCCCTTTATGCCGCAGCTGTTCGCCGCCGCCCGGGTGGTCGCCATCTGCGAGGCGGCGACGTACCACGAACCCTGGCTGCGAGAGCAGCAGGAACAATACGGCGGCGATGTCCGCAGCGCCCTTTTGAGCGGTTGTGTCATTACCGCCAGGGACTACCTTCACTGCTTACGGGTGCGGGCCTGGGGCATCACAAGAATCAAAGCCCTGTTTACAAAAACCGACATCCTGATATCGCCCTGCACCATGGATCCGGCGCCGAAGCTGGAAGAACTCAAAGGGCCCAAAAGCCTGGATATCGCCTTTTATACCGGACCGGCGAACTTTCTCGGCATTCCGGCGCTGTCCGTTCCATGCGGCTTTTCAAGTTACGGAATCCCCATCGGTCTTCACGTTATGGGGCCCCATTATGGAGATCGTCTTGTTATCAACCTGGCCCGGTTCTTTGAGGAAGCCACCCAATGGCACCGGCGGCGACGGCCGCCTGTCTGCAAGTAAAGCGCGTCCCTACTTTAAAACTTCGGGATTATTCAGATAATGCGGTTTTCGACCCTCAAGCACATCCCAGATATTGCGCACACATATCATGCCGGTATCAACCAGTGCTTCCCGGGTATACATTCCCATATGCGGCGTTGCGATCACATTTTCCAACGCCAGCAGCGGATTGCCCTTGGCGGGGGGTTCCTGGGTAAACACATCACAAGCAGCCCCGGCAATTTTGTTTTCCTTTAATGCGTCGAAAAGGGCCTTTTCGTCAACCACTCCGCCCCGGGCCACATTCACCAGAAAAGTACCTTTTTTCATGAGGCCGAATTCCCGGGCGCTGATCATGTTCCGGGTGGCCTCGATCAAGGGGACGTGGATGGAAATAAAATCGGCATTCGTATAAATTTCGTCAAGGGTTACGTATGTAGCGCCGGTCGTTTCAGCGAACGCGTCATCTTTGACTACGTCATACACCAGCACCTTCATATCAAACCCCAGGGCCCTTTTGGCCACCTTCTTTCCGATCTGCCCCACGCCGATAATCCCCAAGGTCTTTTGATTGATCCCGGTACCGACAAACCGGGGCCATCCCCCCCCCTTCACCGACTGGTCAGCATAGGGTATCTTCCTGGCCAGCGCCAGAAACAGACCGAAGGTCATATCCGCGACGGCGTCGCTGTTGGCGCCGGGAGCGCTGGTTACCACGATTTTATTCTTGGTGGCTGTTTCCATATCGATGTTATCGACGCCTGCGCCGTGCTTGGCGATCACTTTCAGTTTTTTGGCGGCCTGAATGACGCGCGCGGTAATTTTTTCGATCCCCACCACCATCGCATCCGCGCCGGCAGCGTAGGCGACCAGATCGTCTTCGCTCAATTTTTTCCCCTGGGGAGCCAGTTCCACCTCGCATCCGTGCTGTTTCAGGTATTCTACCGGCTCCGTGACGTAATAGCCGAAAGTCGGTGATGTTGATACTATCTTTAAAGACATGATCCCTCCTCGGATTGTGACGATATGTTTATTTATAGATAGAAGACAAAAAAAGCTGATATCTCATTTCGGCGGACTTATCAATAACGATGCCTGCTTTTTTTAGAATTTTCTCGTGCGGGGGAAATCGAAACGGTTTGAAATCATTTATTGTAGATGGAGTTCAGATATTCTTTAAATGCGATGGCGATATGCTCTTTCATTTTTGCCTCAGCTTGGCTTTCATCCTTGCATTTGAGCGCCTTTATGATCTCTTTGTGCTCCTTGAAGGAATTGCTGACCCTTTCGGTCGTAAACGTGCTGCTGTCATGCCAGATTCTCAGAATCTGCATCTTTAAAGGTTCGATGGCCTTTATGATTAAATCATTCTCACAGCTTTGCAGGATAAAATCATGCAGCTTCTGCCCGATCTTTTTCTTGTATTGCACGCTTTCCGCTTTGCTCAGCCTGACGTTTTTTTCAAACAGTTGAACGATCTTTTCCAGCTCGCCGTCTTTTCGCCGTCTGGCGGCCAGTCGTGCAGCCATGCCTTCCAGCGCCTCCCGCAATTCAAAAATGGCCTGAAAATCCCTGGGGGTTATCGTTTTGACAAAGGCGCCTTTTCCGGGAATTTTCGTTACCAGGGAATCACCTTCAAGTTTGCGAATCACCTGTCTGACGCGGGCTCTTTTGATGCCGTATTTCTCTGAAAGCGGTATTTCCGTCAGCGGTTGCCCGGGAAGATAGGTATTGTTCAAGATTTCGGATTTAATTTTTTCGTAAACCTTTTCAACAGCTTCCGGGAGCATATCCACCTCAACAAACGTGTTAATATAAATAGAATTGGATCAGTGATCGGGGAGTTTTTCAAATGCTGTCTTGGCCGCCCGGGGGCAAGGGGACTGTCCCCGGGTGGACACCCGGCAAACAGTGAAGGGACGACGACTCTCCCCCTATGCATTCGCAATGAAACTTTCCGGCCCCTCAATCAGATAGCTCTGGTATCTTTTCTTTTCTATAAAATCAACACATTTCCAAATTTACCTGGAATGGGATGACGCGGTTATCCGTTTAAGTATTTTCTCGGCGCGATAGGTATTGAAAATTCCGCAGTCGCACATCCGGGCCATTTCTTCGGCGGCCTCTCTGCAGGTGACGGCGCCCGCTTCGATTTCCTTTATCAGATGCAAAATCAAATGGGAAGAAACCATGGCATGGCCGCACATGGTCTGGATTTCAAGCTGATTTTCTCCGGGCAGCCGTCCGGTATTTCCATGAATGCCCAGTGAAAGATTCACGGTGTGCGGTTTGAGGCCTATTTCCGCGCAGGTCTTGCCGGTCTCATTGTAGAGGCCCGACACCAAAACCGAAATTCCGAGATTTCGCTCTTTTAATTCATTCAGGCATGCAGTCAAAGCCTTTCGATCCTTGAAAACCGCCATAATCATGCGGCTGTTGTCGGCTTTTTTCAGGTCTTCCATCCGATACAGGGGGCCCCCGCCCCAGTTGGGGTGGTGATTGCCGTAATTGACCAGGTCCTGTTCGTAGCCTGCCAGTATCTCCCATATCTGCTTCATGGTGTCGTACGTGCCCTGGGGTATGATTTTTGAAAGCAGAAACATCAAAACAAAGTCTTCTTTCAGATCCTTTTCTTTTCCGTGCCGGTGAAGCGAGTGTGTCATTTACAGGCCTCCTCAAACATAGGTCGTCCCAACCCCACGTTGGTTTTGCAGTTCGGCCGGACGTTAAAACCGGCGGCTTCAGCGATGGGAATTACCGGAATGCGCCCGTCACCGTCGACTCGACTGATCAAATCCAGTGAAAAAACCGTGTCGATCCGGGCGGCGACTTTTTTAATCGCCTGCAATACCTCGCCGAGACGATCATTTGAAATTTTAAATTCAAGGATGGCCGAAAGCACTTTTTCACCCAAAACTTCCGGTTGAAATGTTCCGGCCCCGATATCATCCATCAGGGCAGACACCGGGTTGTTTTCTTCGAACGCAACACCCGCCCCGGCCAACACAACGGCAACCGTCTGGATATCCCGAAAGGACGTCCCGATCCCCGGACGGCCCATCTCCAGCGCGACGCCGGCGACCCCCGGGGGGTATCGTCCGGTTACATCGTTGGTCTTCATCTCTTCCGTTCCCCTTCCCTGGGTGGTGGTGGAGGGATGGCTGGCGTTGGGGTTGCTGAAATGCTCTCTGATGACCCGCGGCCATTTCAATTCAGGCATATAGATCGCTTGCACCGGGCAGATGCTTGATCTTTCATTACAGGTCCCGCATTCCACGCACGCTTCCTGATCGATCTCGCTGACCGATTCGCCTTCCCATTCAACCGTCGCAATTGCCCCCACCGGGCAATACGGATGACACCGCTCACAGCCGATGCATTTCTCCTTGTCGATTATCATTCAATCCTCCGCAACCGGATATACTCCCGAAGTCTGTTTTTGAAAATTTACTTGTCGCGATTCGTCTTCTTTTCATCCGCTTCAACGCGAATCAAGGCATTCAGTCCCACCAGCAATGTCGGCGCACCGCCCGGTATATACGCCGTCTCGATCGCCTCAAGGATCTCCAGCTTGGTTGCTCCGTTTTTCAGCGCCCGCTTAACATGGTCATACACAGCGCCCTCCAGTCCCCTGAATGCCAGGAGGGCGATGGCGATCAATTCCTTTGTTTTAATGGGAAGGGCCTGGCCATCCGCCAGGGCGATGCCATAGAGCGTGTTATAAGCTTCCGCAAAATCCACATCGTTTTCAGCCAGGTAGCTCCAGGCCGGGGGCAAATATCCCCTTTCCGCTTTCATTCTTTCCAATAGGTCTTGGATTCTTTTTTGTCTGTTTTTCTCAGGCATGATCATCCCTTCAAAAACAACCGGCCATATTTTATGAATTTCCCGCCGTCAGTGCGGGCATGTGCAACCGGATCGGTTATCAATCAGGGCCGGTCTACTTTTTCCCTGTCGACCGTGACGCCTCCGGACGTTTTTTCTTCATCCCCCTGCGCAGCGGCAGTTTATAGAATTCGCGAAGCTCCCGGTATTCGGGCTCATACGGCTCTTTATAGATCCCGATCCGGCTTACCGGCGCCAGACCGCCCAGTTTCTGCAGATCCACCATCAATTCAACCATCTTGAGACCGACCTGCATGGCATTGACAACCGGCGCCCCAACATCGGTGATGGGACCGCCCTCTTTGGTGGAAAAAAGAACCGATGCCAGCGTGGCGGTAATAACGACCACTTCAGCGCCGTCATGTTCAACGCAATGGCGGGCGACTTCGTTGACCCGGTCAATAATGGTTTGTTCGGATGTCACTTCCTTGCGCAGGTTGCGGCCGGGGATATCCAGGTGGCGGATCGATGCGAGTTTATGTCCGAAACCGTAAAGCAGCGCCAGGTTTTGCATTTGCGGAACGGCATAGTCGATGGTGGTAATCACCGAAAACTTATGACCCATCATGCAGGCGACATGCCCGGCGGCTTCAAAGGTACTCGTTACCGGAATTTTAACCAGTTCCCGGGCTTCGAACAGGGCCGGATCCGCACCGCAGGCAATGCAGACGCCATCATAGCCGTCCTCTTCGGCCTTGAGAATTTTTTCGACGGCTTCCACCACCGCCCTTGAACGAAAATAGTTGTGGTGAACATGCTTGATGGGATAGGCGTCGGCAATATTTGCAAACGTAATACGGGTATCCGGCCTTGCAATCTGCTGACAAAGTTCCAGCTCCTGTGTTTTGGCTGCATAGGGTTTGAGGAGAAGAATCTCCATGGCCTGTTTATCTCCTTTCTTTCGTGCGTTGCTTACCAGACTGATGAAACCCGGAATTTTGAATTCGACTCAAATGCAGGTGTTGCATTGACGACCGGGCGGCCATCAATGCAACACCTGTCGACATACATCCATCATTTTGAATGCGTGGCGATTCGGAACCGGGCACCTTGGCATCTCATGTCGGCCGGATCCAACATATGACCGCGACTATTATAAGTTATTTCCGGGTCACACCACTAACGGCTATTTCACCACCCCCGATTCACGTAAGAACTTATCGTAAATTTTGGCCTGTTCATTCATGAACCGCCCAAATTCGTCGTAAGGCATATATGCCGGGACCATGCCGTTTTTGATAATATATTTTTCATTAAATTCCGGATCTTCGATCACGATTTTAAAAAGATCCGACAGGAATTTAACCTGTTCGGCGCTGATTCCGGCCGGCGCTACCCAGCCGCGCCAGGTTACGAAACTGGCGTCATACCCCTTTTCCTTCAGGGTGGGGACATTTTTCAGGGCCGGCGCGTCGCTGCGTTTGGGGGTCGTCAAGACCAGCGCAACAAGTTTGCCGCCCTCAATGCTGGCCAAAAAATCCGAGGGGTTGCCGATGGCAAGATCCACCTGGGCGCCCAGTACATTCCGGTGAATTTCAGCCCCGCCGGCAAACGGCACAAAACGGAATTTGACGCCGGCGGCCTTTTCAATTGTCAGAAGCGCCATATGGTCCTGCGTACCCAGCTGTCCGCCACCCACCGTTATGCTGTCGGGTTTGGCCTTGGCGGCCTTGATCACGTCTTCAAAACTCTTGAACCTGGAGTTCGGCTGGGTTACCAGTGCGCCCGGATCAAACACCAGGTTCGCGATCGGGGTAAAATCTTTGGCGTCATATCCGCCGCCCAGCATGGGGTAGGTCAAAAACTGGTTGGCCGTGGTCAAGAGATAATGGGCATCGCCTTTTTTACCGGCGGTAAAGGTATAGGCTTCCTGCCGCCCGCCGCGGCTCCCCTTGTTCAAAATGACGATAGGCTCACTCAGCTGCAGTTTATTTTCGATGGCTGTCTGGCAAAACCGTGCCTGGGTGTCGGATCCGCCCCCCACCGTACCGGGCGCCACCAGGATTATCGGCTTGCTGGGAAAATTGGCCGGTGCGGCAAATGCATTACCCCCGCCCACGGCAAGCACTAGTAAAAAACAAAAGCTGATACCAATGAAAGTCCTGGACAATCTCATGAGTCCTCCTCCTTTAATTTATAAGGTTTCGCTACGATAAACAAAAACAAGGTCATCCCCTGCTTTTCTCGGCGGAGATTCCCCCCTTTTGCAAGGTTTCTGATAGTCGCCCCGCTTGCACCAATCAGCTATCCTCCCACCTCCTCTCTTGCCAAACGCCTGATTTTTCCCACCCAGCGCTCGAAAGCCGGCATCTGCAGAATGATTGAGATCAGCGCCAGCAGCAGCAAACCCAGCGAAAGCGGCCGGGTAAAAAAGATGCTCCAGTCCCCGCCGGATATCACCAGCGAGCGGTGCAGGGCGCCTTCAAGCTGTTCGGTTAAAACCAGCGCCAGTACGATCGGCGCCGGTGGAAAATCCGTTTTCTTTAATATGTACCCCAATATACCGAAGCCGAACATGACGATCACGTCGCCCAGGGAATTCTCATCGGCATAAACCCCGGTGACCGATATGGCCAGCACGCCGGTTAGAATGATGTGGGTCGGCAGGCGCATAAAACTGACCCATATCCCGATCAGCGGCAGGTTCAGAATAAACAGCATGATGTTTCCCAGGTACATGCTGGCGATCAGCGCCCACACCACATCCGGGTTGTTTTCAAACAGGAGCGGGCCGGGCTGAAGTCCGTGGATGATCATCGCCCCCATCAGAATCGCGGCCGTTCCCGATCCGGGGATGCCGAAGGTCAGCATCGGGATCAGCGCCGACGTCGAAGCGGCATTGTTGGCCCCTTCAACCGCCGCAATGGCTTCCATTGATCCTTTGCCGAAGAGCTCCGGACGCTTCGCGATCCTTTTCTGGATGCCGTAGGCGAAAAAGGAGGAAATGGTGGCGCCGGCACCCGGCAGGACCCCTCCAATAAATCCGGTCAGGGCGCCCATGGGAATGGCGGTTTTGGAATCCTTGAAATCCTGCCGGTTGGGCATCAGATTGCGAAGTTTCAAGGCCACTTTCTGAAAGACCACCTGTCCCGGCTGTTCGATGCCTTCAAACACTTCCGGCAGCGCAAACAAACCCATGGCGGCCGCCACAAAACTGACGCCGCCGGAAAGGGGCGCCAGTCCGAAGGTCAGCCGGTTCTGCGCCACCATCGGCTCGATGCCGATGGTGGCGAAAACCACCCCGAGTGCGCCCATGGCCAACCCTTTCAGGACCGAACTCCCTCCCAGGCTTGCGATAATCGTAAACGCCGCGAATATGAGCGCAAAATTTTCAGGCGGTCCGAAAGAAAGCGCCACATCCGCCATTAGCGGCGAAAGGGTCATCAGTCCCACAACGGCCAACGTGCCCCCGATAAAAGAGGTAATCGCGCTCATGCCGAGGGCGGCGCCGCCCCTGCCCTGTTTGGTCAGCTGGTATCCTTCCACCGCCGTCATCAGGGATGAAGACTCGCCGGGTATATTTAACAAAATTGAAGTGGTCGATCCCCCGTACATCGCCCCGTAATAAACACCTGACAGCATAATGATGGCGGTGGCGGCCGGCAGCTTGAACGTTAAGGGTATCAGGAGAACGGTGCCGGAAACCGGTCCCAGACCGGGCAGCACGCCCACAAGATTGCCGAAAAGCACCCCGATAAATAGATACAACAGATTCAGCCAGGAAAAGGCGGCTTGAAATCCGCCTATCATCAGATGAACGGCTTCCATATGCGAGATCCTTTATACAGGTTTATCCAAATATCCGGCTTCCCGGCAGGGGAATCTGAAGCCAGAACACAAATATGGCAAATAAAACGAAGCTGATCAGTGCGGCCACTACCAGCAGACGCAGTTTTAAAGGCTCGCCGCTCAAGGCCAGGCCGACTGCAGCCAGCAGGAAGGTGTTGATGAAAAAATGAAGCCGCGACAGCAGAATAATATAGATCAGCAGTGCAAGAATCGTCAGTAAAACCATCCATTGTCCGTGATGCCCAACCCCGACTGTTTTAGCGGGCTCCGGTTTTTCCCGAAGTTTTATTCGCAGGGTACCGATCATTAAAAACGCTGAAATGATGACCAGGCTGGCACCGGCCCAAAACGGCAGGAACCCCGGTCCCAGTGAACCGAAGCCGGTCTTGTTCGGAACATTTTTAGCCGCAATCATCCAGAAGATACCGAAGAGTAACAGAACGATCGACATCACCAATGTTCCGGTGGTGCGTGGTTTGGGCTCTGTGTCCATGGGCTGCACCTCTTTTCAGGCTGGAAAGGTTTCTGGTTGCGAAAGACACAATAAACGCTTCATGCCCTTTTCAGAATGAAGGCATTAAGGAAAGAATTTTGGATCGCATACTATGAAAGTGTTGTTATATTGTCAACAATTAATTAATTTTCTGACAACATTATATCTTCGCACCTTCAGTCGGTTAAAATATTTTATTATGGCGCATACAGCTTTTGCGGCACAAATTAAAATCTTGCTTAATAACAGGATGTTATGATACAAAACGGACAATCAGATATATCACACCGACCCGACATCAGAGTGACCCCATGAAAACGGTTAACAGCAACCTGCTGATTTCAAAATCTGTTCGGCTTGGACCGGGGGTTGACAACCCGTGTCGAATGTTTCCGTCTCCGCTTGTAATAAACCTTTGTTGTCCCGCATATACTGGGAAGCAACCAATTGAGTTATGATGGAGTTGTAAATGAAAAAAATAGGCTTCATTGGGTATGGGCATATGGGAAGCGTCCTGCTCAACAGTTTGCTGTCGGCGCACGCGCTCGATCCACACCACATCCTTATTGCCACGCGAACAAGGCGAAACCTTGACGCCTTGAAAGCCACGTATCCCGCAATAGCGATCGCCGTCGACAATCACGAGGTCGCCGAGAAGAGCGCCCTTGTCTTTCTTTGCGTGGGGACATACCAGGTCAAAGAGGTTCTTGCTGAAATCTTACCCGCACTCCACGCGCAGACCCATCTGGTGACAATCTCTGGCGGGTTGGAACTGGCAAGTATCGCACGCATCTTTAAAGGTGCGGTCACCAAAATTATGCCAACGCTCATCGCCGAAGTACATGAAGGGGTCACATTGATATGCCATAATCAGTATGTGCAACCACCCGAACGTGAGTTCCTAGTTCAGATGTTTCGTCATATCGGCGAGGTGAAAGAGATTCAGGAATACCAATTTGAATTGGGAGCGGACTTGACCAGTTGTGCACCGGGCTTGTTGGCCTCGATCTGTGATCAATTTGTTAAAGCCGTGGTGAAACACCAAGATTTTACCTATGCCGAAGCCGCCGAGATGCTTCTCCAAACGCTCTATGGAACGGCAAAACTGTTACGACACAACCAGGAAATGTTCACCCCCTTCATCAATCGCGTCGCCACGAAGGGCGGGGCGACAGAGGGAGGCGTCGGGGTGTTGGAAGCCTTTTTACCGGATATATTTGACAGGATGCTGACAACCACGCTCCAGCGGCATGATGCAAGAAAACAGCAGACTCGGCAACAATTTATGGAGACATGATCGCCGCGAAACTTCCCTGCCATATCGGGCTATCCCGGTTATTTCACGAAATGCATTCGTTCATTTGCAAGGCACTCCGGGGTGCAGCCGTACTTTTCGTACCGCAAGCCCCGGATAACGCAGCAAATGGGCGAATGCATTTCGCCCCCAGGGTGAAAATTTTTCAAGCATTTGTCCTTTTCAATAGAAGAAACAAAGCGTATCTCTGGTTTTTACGTCAAGTTTACATCAAACCGACTATTATCAGGATCATTTTAAAACCTGCTGAAAAATTTTCATGAAATATCCGGGCTAACGAGCCATCTGAACTCATCACATACGCTTGAAGCGACTGTTGAAAAACTGCGTCTCGGGTCGCCATGCATCCCGCCAATGCTCACATATACTTGAATATGCCGCGTTTGCCGAATAGCCGCGCGCCTTGCTGGCAACCTGATCCTTGTTTTTCAACTGCCGGTTATGGTGATAGCTCAACTCTTTCTGAAGATACCCGTTTCCGGATAAAATATGATATGATATTAAATCGTTATAATTTCGGTTGAGGTTTGTTCAGGCATGGCGTCATAGATGTCGCAAACCGCCGGCCCGGCAGCAGAGGCGCGTTGATTTATTTGGTTAAAATTTTCTTGATTATCTCTCATAACCAGATTATTGTCCGATTAAATTTAAAATTATGGTCCTTCAGACCTGTTCTTCCAAACGTTATAATCTCAAATTTAATTGGTAGCCTCTCTTTTTTTTATTGCTTCTCAACCATGAGCGATGTTCGTTTCAAAAGGAGTTTCCTCCTAAGCGTAATATTTGGTAATAATTCACCGCTTGACCATAGATGATAATAATCCATCGATAAATCAGCGAACATAGGCGAACGGTCCATCTTGAGGACCGGTATAGTAAATCTCTATAAGAAAGCAGAAAGGAGGATACGAACATGAAAAAGGGACTCGTGATGCTGGCAGCGGTTTTGATGTTTTCTCTTCTGTCGGGGTTCTCAGGTTCGGCCCAGGCGCAAGGAGGGGCCATGACCGATGCAAGGTTTGAAGCGTTAAGTAAGGAGCTTTATCCAAAGGCCAAACAAGAGGGCGAAGTCATTGTTTACTCAGTGTGGGATGTTCAGGACGTGGTCGGTATTCTCGATGCTTTTTCAAAACAATATCCCGGGATCAAAACCACTTACTGGCAGGCCCGGAATCCCGAGCTCATCACCAAAGTGATTACAGAGTTTAAGTCCGACCAAAAGGGCGTCGACGTGATCCTGTCCGATAGTGCGCCGCCGGTTCTCAGGGCTGCGGGGACGATCATGCCCTATGAAACCGTGCAGAAGGATGTCCTGATTTTGCATGACCCAACCATGCCGGTGGTGAGCATGCAGATTCAGGCGGTTGCCTACAATACCAAAAAGTTGAAAGCCGAAGACGCGCCTAAAAATTTGGAAGATATCGCGACCCCCAAATATAAAGGAATTGTGGCGCTGGATGATCCCATGAGAGGCGGGCCGTTTTCTACGCAATTGGCGGCTCTCAAGGAAAACTGGAAAGACGATGCAAAATGGACGCGCTTCGTCAAGGGGCTCAAGGCTCTCAACGTTCCTGTTCACAGAAGCACCTCCGCTATGTTCAGGCTTCTCGTCTCAGGTGAATACAGCATCGCATTGCCGGTTCTCTTGGTCGATCTCGCCCGTGAGCAGGAGAAAGGTTCGCCGATCGATTACGTTAAGTCGATCCCTCCCATTCTCTTTGCCAGGTATGGAGCGATTTATGCAAAGAGTCCGCATCCGAATGCGTCAAAGCTATTTGTCGAATGGATGATTTCTCCGGCCGGCCAGGCTGCAGTGGATTCGGTTGGCAGAGAGGTGTCACGCAAGGGATTTCCCTCCAATACAGCCATCGATAAATTCTGGTCGTCAGACCTCAAACCGATCGGCGTGTCGGACAGGGTATTTCTGGAAGATCCAAAGAAATGGCTGGACGCCCATGTCAAACCGCTCTGGGAATAAAATAAGGATAATGGGTTTTTGCTCTCGGATGATATAGGGCTCTGATCGGCCCTCAGGCGTAGCTTGAAAAGTGCGGGTAAAATTGACCTGCTGAATCTGCGACACAGGAAAAGCTCATGGCGATCATAAAAGTTGAAGGCCTGACAAAGAACTTTAAAGGCCTCAAGGCTCTGGATAATGTAAGTTTTGAATTCAGTGGCGGAATTCTTTCATTCTTAGGTCCTTCGGGCTGTGGGAAGACGACCTTGCTGAGATGTATAGCGGGCCTGGAGGTTCCCGATGAAGGCTCCATATACCTTGAGGACGAAATTCAAACATCCATTAGCAAGGGCATATTGGTCCCGCCGTATGCGAGAAAAATCGGGTTTGTATTTCAGAGCTATGCATTATGGCCACACATGAGCGTTTTTGCCAATGTTGCCTTCGGTCTCAAGCTTCAAAATGTTTCGTCCGCTGAGATAAGTCGGAGAGTCCTGTCCGCCCTGGACCTCGTGGGCCTGCAGAATCTGGAGAAGCGCTATCCATCACAGCTGAGCGGTGGACAACAGCAACGGGTTGCTTTGGCCAGAAGCCTTGTCATGGAGCCCCGGCTGATTCTTCTCGACGAACCCCTTAGCAATTTGGACGCAAAATTGAGGGAGCAAATGAGGGTCGAGTTGAAGAAGCTGATCAAGAAAGTGGGAATCAGTGCCCTCTATGTGACCCACGATCAAGAAGAGGCCTTTGTTATTTCCGATACGGTCATTGTCATGGACCATGGTCGAATCATGCAATACGCTACCCCGTGCGACATATACGACAAACCGGCGAACCAGTTTGTCGCCTCATTTCTTGGGCAGTCTGCACTTGTCGAGGGAAAACTGATAGAAGTTGAGGGTGAGAACTGCCTGGTCACAGTGCCGGAATTCGGAAATGCCACACTGGTTTGCCGGGTCCCTGAGAATGCGTCTAAGGGAGATACTGTTTGCCTTGTCATCCGTACACGGGAAATCAAGCTGAATAGTCAAAAATTCGTTGAGCAAAATAACGTCCTCGAAGGATTTATGGTAAGTCGCGACTATCGAGGCGGGTTAACGGACCACAGGATCCGGGTGGGTTCGAAGGAAATTGTCGTCACGTCTCACAACCTGTGCCCGATGATTGCGTTGGAAAAGGACGGCGGCAAAGTATTTTTGCACATCAATCAATCCGCCATCAGCGTCATCGGTATCCCTTAAAAAAAATCAAGGACAGTCAGTTTAAGGCCTGGTAGAAGCTGTTAGGAAGGAAAGTCGTGTTTAACTGGAAAGTTATCAAGCTCACATATCGGCGGGGGACTCTCATCCCTTTAGCGTCTAGCCTCATTGCCGGATGTTTCATTGTTCTTCCTGTTCTGGTCGTCCTTTACCGCAGCATAACAACGACCCGGCTAGGGGCCTATGTCGGGCTGACCGCAGAGAACTACCTCCGGGTCCTGACGGATCCCCAAATTGGGACGCTGCTCAAAAATTCCCTCATCTATGCCGGGGGATCCGCCACCCTGGGGACGTGCTTGGGAGCTCTGCTGGCCTGGATCGTCGCACGAACAAACACCCCCGGAAAAGCCTTTGTCGAGATGATGCCGCTCTATCCGATCCTGATGCCTCCCATCATGAAAAACATATCGTGGATCCTCTTGCTGTCACCACGTTCCGGCATCTTAAACAATCTTCTCAAGCAATACCTCGGCATAGAAACGCAGATTTTTAATGCCTTCTCCCTTCCCGGGATGATATGGACCTTTGGCCTTGCGTGTGTCCCCCTGGGGTACCTGTTCCTGCTGCCTGTTTTTCTTTCATTCGATCCTTCTCTGGAGGAGAGTGCTTACATTGCCGGCAGCAAGCCTATGAGTACCATGCTGCGCATCACGTTTCCCCTCGCCATTCCGGCCTTTCTATCCGCATTCGTCTTGAATGCCCTGAGGGGGCTGCGGGGATTTGAAACCCCCGTGCTCCAGGGAACCCCCGGCGGTATCGAAGTCTTTGTCTCCAAGGTCTATGATTCCATGGCAATCGAATATAGTCCCGGCCTTGCGGCGAGTTATAGCGGCGTGCTGATTCTGCTTTCGTTCATCACTTTAATGATCTATATCCGAACGACACGTTTTTCCGAGCGCTATGCAACCATTACGGGCAAAGGCTATCGGGTCAAAGTGATTGATATCGGCCGATGGAAATATGTCGCTCTCCTTGTCGTTTTAAGCTACTTTCTCGTCGGCATCGTCATTCCATTACTGGTTCTCATTATTACGTCCATTATCCCGTATTATGACTATGAAATGTTCATGTCTTTTTTTTCGCATATAGACTTCTCCAACTATTATCGGGTGGCACACCATCCGAGCTTCGTCAGCGGACTTTACAACTCACTGGGTCTTTCCGCAATCATAGCCGTTGTGACGGTTCTGGCAGGCATCATCATGGCTTTCACGATACACCGGACCAAGGTCTACGGGAGCAAGATTTTCGAGTTCATTGGCACGATCCCCCTGTCTTTCCCTGCGTTGATCCTCTCGCTCGGGATTGTCCTCCTGCTCATTGGCACGCCTATTTACAAGACGCTATGGGCTCTCGGGTTAGGTCTGTTTGTGGCTTATTTTCCCTATGCATTCAGGAATGCGTCGGGAGCCATCATCAACATCCACAATGAACTTGATGAAGCGGCGTGGGTCCACGGGGCACGCTGGCGACATGTCTTCTTCAAGGTTACGCTTCCGCTCCTGAAGCCCTCGATCGCAGGTGCGTTATTTTACATTTTTATCGAAGCGATCCGAAATGTGGATGTGGCGGTTCTACTGACCTCTCCCGGTCATGAATATGGTCCCGTGACCCTGTTCGAATATTTCCAGGTCGGTCAGTGGGCGGAATCGGCCGCGGGAGGAGTGATTTATCTTTTCATTTTGATTGCTGCTGTATCAATCGCCAAATTCGTTTTCAAAATCAAATTCAGTCTCTGAGAAGGGGGCCATCGCAGGCCGGACCGGAGAACAGCTAAATACTACCCGGTTCCTCAAACAATTATTTTTATAAAGATGGCTTATTGACCCCTTCGGACGGACAAACATAAAGGCGACACTGACATTCTGTTGATAAACAGCCGGGGGACGCCATGTCCCGCTGAAAGCGGGATTGCGCGACCCTCGCCAATGCTTTATACCAGAACATGCTGCGCTCCCGAATCACCGCGGGTCATGCATAGCCGCCTGGTTTTTGTTTTCAACAACCTAACGGGAGCTGATTACAAATAGGTGTGCGCCAGGTAACCCCAGACATTTCTTGCCCAGTTCTTATGGGTTTGTCCTGAAATATGCCGTCCATCCATAAACTTGGGCTCGATCACCTTCGGCGTTCCTATATTGGTGGCGATATATTGCATCTCGGCGGTTCTTTCCAAAATGGCACACACGGAGACGCATTCTTCCAGAGACGCCCCTACTGTGACGGCACCGTGTCCGCGCAGAAGAAGGGCCGGCCGGTCTCCGAGTGCTTTGGCAATCTGCTCTCCGAGCTCCGGTTTGTCGACCTGGCCCGGATAGTCCCAAATCGGCACCCCCGGATGGAGGAAAGCAGCCCGGTGGTAGACGGGCTTGATTTCAACACCGGCGATGCTGAAGCAAGTAGCGATCTTGGGGTGGCAGTGAATAACTGAGTTGACGTCCGGGCGGGCTGCATATATTTTGGTGTGTATCACCGCCTCGCCAACCGATGAAAGACTTCCTTCAACTTTGTTGCCCTCCATATCGATGGTAATAATGTCATCGATTGTGAGGGTGTCCAGGGTGCGCCCATGGTCATGGAGATGACCCGGAAGGCAGATAAGATTCTTCTCCGGTATCCTGACGCTCAAATGGCCGGTGTTTAGTTCCATCAGACCATCCCTAAGAAGAATTTTCATTCCATCTAAAATCTTCAGTTTTATTTCTTGAATTTGATCAGTCACATTTACCTCCTAGGTCATTTGATTGAATCGTAGTCTTTGAGTCCCAAACGTTCAAGCAGGGCTTGTGTCGGACGCCCGGTTTCAGCGTCCCAGCCCCTGGCCTTATAATATTCATGGAGCATGGGTTCGAGATCCAGAACCCGTCCTTTGGCAGGACCAGTCGGGATCGGTTCTTTAAGGAATCGCTCTGAAAGGGTGTCGTCTTTCCGGGTGAGCCCTTGCCGAATGTTGAACAGCCTTTCCACATTTACGATCCGCTCACCGATGGTCATCAATTCATCTTCGGTAATATTCCAGCCGGTAACCGCCTGCAGGTATCGAGCCATCCAGATGGGTCGTAAAAGGGCGGTTCGGACGACAAATTTGCATACCTCCAGGGAGTCTGCTGCGGCCCGGTGATCTTCACTCCATTTAACGAGATATCCCTTACCCTCAATACCGTTCGGATTCAGGGCAGCTTTTGTTTTGAATAGTTTTTCCGCTTCCTCCGGCGAGAAGCACTGTTCGGCCGTGGGCAATGCGCGGAGATGATCACCCCCGCGGCTTGAAACGGCATATGCCAGTCCCCAGGCGGGTGCGGCTCTGGGATCCGTAATGGCCGGGTCCTGACCTTTTGCATGGGAGACATAACGCAGGGAATTTTTACCAAGCCGCTTGGCGGCCGTATAGGCACCTTCGGCCATAAGGGAGCCGAAAGCACCTTTTCGATAGGCAATTTTGGGGAGAAGCGCCAGAATGCTCGCATGGTTTCCCCATGCCAGATTGAGGCCTTCGGTATCGTTTTCGTTGATTAATCCCTTTTCCCAACATTCCATCGCCCAGGCAATGGTGCTGCTGGTACTCTCCGTATCCAGGCCTAAGCGGTTACAAAGCATATTGGCCTTTAGGATCGATTCCAGATGACTGTTGCCGCATTTGGATCCGAAACCCGCCATGGTAACATACTCCGGTCCTTCCCCTCGAACACCTCTATTCGGCCCCTGATCAATGCGAAACGTTTGCGAACAATGGAGGGGGCAGGCATGGCAGCTTTTCGAGCCCTTCCAGTAACCTTTCTGCATGGCTGAAGCCGATATTTGTTCCCATCCTTCAAATTGGGTAGCCTGATAATTGCGGGTGGCAAGCCGACCGGCCTTCTGATGATGCGCCAGCAGGGACAAGGTGCCTTCTTTTGAATATTCAACAGAAGATCTGTCCTGCTTGAGAAGGCTTTTTGATTCTTTGAGAAGTTGAAGAATTGCGGACTTGTCCGCCACCGGAACTCTTCGGCTCCCTTGGATGACCAGGGCCTTGAGAAGTTTGGATCCCATTACGGCGCCGATTCCGCATCTTCCGGACGCCCGGTTCCTATCGTTTATGACACAGGCCATTCTGCTCAGGTTCTCACCGGCAGGCCCGATGGAGGCAACTCGGGCTTCAGAAGATCCCAGTTCCGTCTGGATCGTCTTATGGGTGTACGCAGTGTCTTGACCCCATAGATGCGAGGCGTCTTTCAATTCGGCTTTGCCGTTGCAAATCCGGAGATAGACCGGCTTTTCCGAACGACCGATAACCTTGATCTGATCGAAGCCGGCGAACTTCAATTGCGCTCCCCAGAATCCCCCTGAGTTCGCGTCACCGAAAGCCGGCTGATCATCACCCACGAAGACAGAGGGGGACAGGGTGGTAATAGTCATGCGGCTGGAACCCGGAATCAGTGTGCCATTGCACGGGCCTACGGAAAACAAGAGGATATTTTCCGGACCCAAGGGATCGCAACCGGCAGGTATTTCGTTAAAGAGTGTTGCGGAATTCAAACCTCTTCCGCCGATAAAACGGTAAAGCATTTCTTCAGCAATATATTCAATTCCCGTTTTACCGGAAGACAGATCGACTACCAACCGTTTTCCCGTCCATCCGTAGAGCATTTGCTGCCTCGCGCTGGATTTTCGTAAACGATGTTATGTGGTAAACAGCTCTTTATTGGATCAACCCGGCAAAGTCAAGATTTTCCCCCTGATTTCGAAAAGAACGTCAATCAGCCTGACAATTGTTATTGATATCAGCAAGTTGCTTTATCGGGTGCAGGTTTTCAGCAGCCTGTTGCATTGTAAAGTTAATGCCGTTCCCCTTTGTGTCGTGACGATATGAATCCGGACACCTTGGAACTCTATCGTTCATGCCGGCTGAATTCAAAATATGACAACGACTTTTATAAGTTATTTCCTGGACACAGTAATAGAAGCTATCTCAAAAAAAATTTTCAGGAGCGGGGGGCCGTCACAGGCCGGACAGCCGGCAACCGGTAAAGTGGCGACGGCGCACTCCATTGGCATTTGTAATACAACTCCCCGACGTATCACGCAGTTAGTGCACCGTTTTTTTATCATCTATGTCCGCGGAATATCTAAAGGCAATTGAGTTCATGCCGGTCGGTATTGGGCTGTTTGCAGTTGCAGAATTTTTCGATTTTAAGTATAGAAAAATCAATATTAAAGAAAAATCTTTCGGAATCGTTTCCAGAAGGGTTTATCCGGCGGGCGCCTTACGGCAGGGATAGCGGTCGGAGTTTCATCTGTTCCAGTCCGAACCTTTGTTGCGAATACACTGGTTGCCGGCTTATGTTCAGGCAGCCCTCATTTCTTTTATTGTTTAATATTTCTTTGTGAAATAAACTGTCTTTCCCAATTTCATTCTGATCGCGACCAACATCAATTAGACGAGGAGGCTTTCTATGGCGGAGGACTTGAGAAGTTTTTTAAAGTTGATAGACAAGGCCGGTCAACTGATCACCATCGACAAGGAGGTCGATCCCAGGAAAAATTTGGCGGGCCTGGCCTGGCAAGGTGAAAATCACTTGGGGAAAGCGACGTATTTTAATAAATTAACCGGCTTTCCGGGATGGCAGGCCGTCAGTTATGCCGAAGCCAGTCGCAAGCGACTGGCCCTGGCGATTGGAACCGATCCCAAAAATTTCATACCTGTTTTCAGGGAAATCCTTAAAAAGGGCCCCACGCCCAAAAAGCTTCAAAAGACCGGACCGGTAAAAGATATTATTCAGACAGGAAGCGAGATCGATCTGAATCAAATACCGATCCACATCATGTCAAATCTGGATGCCGGCCCGTATATGGGCAGCGGCATGCTTGTGGTAAAAGACCCTGAAACAGGCATCCAGAATGTGACCCTGCATCGCAATCAGCTCAAGGGGAAAAACAAGCTGGGGATTCTCATGCATCCGGGACGCCATACGGATCTGATCTACCAGAAATACCAGGCCAAGAATCAACCCATGCCGGTTGCCATCGTCGTCGGCCATCACGCCCTGTATTATTTGGCTTCGACATGGACATTTCCCTTTGGCGTGGATGAGTTTGAAATGGCCGGAACATTTTTAGGTGAACCGGTTCCCGTTGTTAAATGCGAAACCCAGAACCTTGAAGTCCCTGCGAATGCCGAAATCGTTATTGAGGGGTATATACCTCCTTTTGAGCGGGAAGAAGAAGGGCCTTTCGCCGAACATACCGGGTATGCACGGGCCGGCTCCGGTAAAAATCCGTTTATTATCGTAACAGCGATTACCCGCAGAAAAGATGCAATCTATTATGCCCTACAAGGCGGCAAACCGATCGCTTCATCGCAAATACTGGATGCACTGCCCCAGGAAGTCGTCATTTTCGAGCGGATCAAGGACGTGGGCGGATTTGTGGACTTAAAAGATATCGTGTGCCTTCCCTGTGCCGGCGGCAGCCACATTATTGTCGTCCAGTTTACGCCAAAAATTCAGGGAGAGCCCAAAGATGTCCTGATGGCGGCGCTTTCCACGCCTTATATCCACCAAAAGATAGCAATTGCGGTTGACGATGACGTGGATCCTCATAATGAAAAAGAACTGTTCTGGTCGCTTTCGACCCGTGTAAACCCGGAAACGGATGTGTTTATTATCCCGGGAACCCATGGGCATCATCTGGATGCATCCCTTCCCCTGCTCACGAAACCGGGCGAGTATCCTCAAATCAGGCGCGGGTCTGTGATGGGGATTGACGCTACCAAGCCTCCGACCAATTTGCCCGACGCCAGGGATTTCTTCACCCGAAGCCACCCCATGGGAAGTGACACATTCGATATTAAAGATTTTATCAAATAACCTGTTCGACCCTGAATACCGGGTGGTGTCAATGGCGGGTGCAACTTCCCCTTTTCACGATTAAGGGAGGCGTAATAAATTAGATGATCGGTTCGCTGCTAGCCGTTTTGTCCGGCCTGGCTTTTGCCGTCAGCAACGTCTATATTCGCCAGGGCGTTCACCGGGCGGGCGAATCTTTCAGCGTGATCCCGATTTCTGCTTTTTTGGGAACTGTGGCTTTCGGTATGCCATTGTTAATATCAGGGGAGATCGACCACCTAAAAAATCTGACATATACCGGCGCCGCCGCGTTGGCGGCAGCGGGAATTTTTCATTTTATCCTAGGCAGAATATTCGCTTATAACAGCTTCAGGTTGATCGGGGCCAACCGGGCGGCGCCCATATTGTCCCTCAACATTCTGTTTGCGACATTGCTCGGCATTTTTTTTCTTGACGAACCCCTGTCCGCTGCTCTCGGCATAGCTATTTTGCTGATATTTTTCGGACTGATCCTTATCGGAACGACGGGCAAATCCGAGAAAGAAACCAAAGGCATTATTGAGGGATCGTTAATCGTAGGGATCTTTGCCGGATTGGCTGCGGGATTGTGCTGGGGCATCTCCCCTGCCTTTGTCAAGATCGGCCTTAAAGAAATCAAATCGCCCCTGCTGGCCACCTTTGTTTCTTATATCTCAGCCGCTGTCATCGCCAGTATTTTATTGGTATTTAAGGATAACCATATAAAACTGAGGGGACTCCAGCGCCAATCCTTCCTTCCGCTTTTCTGGGGCTCGCTGGCGGTCGCCGTCGCCCAGCTGTTAAGATATACGGCGATTAACTTTACTTCCATAAGTATCGTGACGGCCCTGATGGGCACATGGACCCTCTTTATTTACCCGCTTTCCTTCTTCATAAACCGCGGCATCGAACCGTTTACCAGGCGTGTGATTTCCGGCGCCTTCCTGACCCTTGCAGGCGTTTTTCTGATATTTGCACTGGATTACTTCCGTTGAGCCGTCCCATAACCCTTGCATCAGATGGGGTTTTGAAATGACTGATAACCCGCTTATTTCACGAAATGCATTCGTTCATTTGCAAGGCACTCCGGGGTGCAGCTGTACTTTTCGTACCGCAAACCCCGGATAACGCAGCAAATGGGCGAATGCATTTCGCCCCCAGGGTGAAAATTTTTATAGCATTTGTCTTTTTCAATAGAGGGAACAGAGTGTCCCTCTGTTTTTTACGCAAATTCGAATCGAACGGACTGCTAACATAATCTTTTTAAATCTTGCTGAAAAATTTTCATGAAATAATCGGAATAGGGAGTGAGCCGTTGTCACCTTGCCGTTTGCCGGCGGTCCGGCCTGAGAATATCTAAAATAATCCCCAACTCCAGAAACAATGATATTTTTGGTGAAAAGCCTGCTTCTAGAAAGATTCTGTGCCTTGTGCAACGTTTAAACGCACAATTAAAAAGGGCTTGCAAGTTACTGACATCCTTGCAAGCCCTCAATTTTATTGTGGAGGCGGCATCCGCTATTGAACTATATTCGTAACAAGATATTTTTATTGCATATATTTTACATGCCTTAAAAGTATTACCCCCAAAGTTACCCCGATTTTTTATAAAATTGCCCTTTTTTACCCTGCAAAGCCTTGGGACCTTTTCCATCTCTGAAATACCACCGGCGATGGTATCAAAGGAAGGCGTTTACATTGAATCCAATCAATAACCCCAAAACCTTTTATTGACTTTGCCAATGGAATTTTATATTTAACCAATCCATTAAAGAGGTTAGCATCGATATTTTGGAGGTATGGAAAAAAACCGAGTAAACCTTTTGCTAAGAGGTCGTCATGGTCTGACTCAGAATCCCATTTTTTTAAGAAACCGAGAAAATGGGGTTTTTTATTCTTAACTGGCTGTAATCAATTCCTTCAGGAGTTCCAAGATGCCCTGTGTATGGCTTCCAAACGGAGTGCGGCTCAATGTCAGGGAGGAAGCTTTTAAGAACAAATCCTTTATGAAATTCCTGGATCGAGTCCGCAAAAAAGCCCAAAAAGGAAGCGGGTCGACATGGCCGGAAATGGCGCGCATCCTGGAAAGCTGCTCTGAATCACCGGATGCTAAGATCGAACTGATCGAAGACAAAGGTTTTTTGAGTGACAACAACACAGTTGAAAAAAATCCGCCGAGGAACAAGACGGAGTCTGCCGACAAGAAGTATCCGCCCAAAGAAAAACCGAAAAAGCCAAAGCCTCATTTGAAAGTGGTAAAATAGGTGATTATCAACTTAAAGAGCCATCCGAAGTACCTCGACCGGAATTTAAAACGGCTTCCCTTCCGAGGCAAATTCAGAACGACGTTAAAAACGCTGGCATTGCCATCATCCTCAACAGCGGACCGGAATGGTTGCTGCCGGGAATATCGCCTCAAGTGGGAATGTGGTGGGGAACGTTTACGCTCCCAGCGCTCTACATGCCCACCGTAGATCAGCCTGAGATCATGGGACAAGGTGAAAGCCCAATCGGCATAGAAGATTGGGCCAATAGCGGATTGAAATCATATTTCGGGTTCAGCACGCACAAGTGAAGCCTATAAATATTAAATATTCAAAAAATCTGATTATGAATGAGCACTGATTACCACGCCAAATACTATGCGCACGAGCTAACCCGGATCGGGGGTCGCGGCGTTGAACGCTTAGGTAGAGCCCTTTTTGATGCCTGTGTTGATCTGAATCCCCATCAGATTGAATCCGCACTTTTTGCCATGCGGTCGCCGATTTCAAAGGGTGCCATAATCGCGGATGAAGTTGGCCTGGGAAAAACAATAGAAGCCGGACTTGTCATTTGCCAGTACTGGGCAGAACGCAAAAGAAAAATTTTAATAATAACCCCAGCGTCAATTCGCAAACAATGGGCACTTGAGCTGTTTGAAAAATTTAACCTGCCGGTCATCGTGATTGACGCCAAAACATCCCGGCAGCTTGAAAAGGAGGGCAAGCTCAATCCGCTTGAAAGTGATAAAATCATTATATGTTCAATGCATTTTGCCGGGCGGATGACCAAGCAGGTCAAAGAAATTGCTTGGGATCTTGTAGTTATTGACGAAGCCCACAAATTACGCAATGCCTACCGAGAAAGCAACCGCATCGGTCAAGCAATCCGCTGGGCCACCGAAGATCGGAAGAAACTGCTTTTAACAGCTACCCCCCTGCAAAACTCACTGCTGGAATTATATGGCCTGTCAACATTGATCGATGAGCGTCTTTTTGGTGATTTGCCCTCTTTTCGGACGCAATATATCAATTATAACGGCGATCTTGATGGGTTAAAGGACCGCCTACGGGTGTTTTGCTGGCGGACTTTAAGACGCCAGGTGGTGGAATATGTGCGATATACCGAACGCAGATTGATCACTCGACCGTTTAAACCGACTGAGCAGGAACATAAGCTATATGAGCAGGTTTCCAAATTTCTGCAGCGTGATAATTATGCGCTCCCGAGCGGCCAACGTCACTTATTGATTCTGCTGGTCCGGAAGGTGCTGGCTTCATCCCCTGTTGCCGTGGCCGGCACCCTTGAAATTATGAGAAACCGTTTAATTAAGCTACGGAAGGATTATTTGGATAATGCTGGCGCCGTCGAACGCATCATAATTTCTGATGATTTTGACGATGATCTATTGGATGAAATACTGGAGGATGAAGAGGACCTTGATGTTGAAATTCCAAAAGATCAACTTGAACAGGTTAACGAGAACGGAGTCGAAATTGATATAAAACGGTTAAATGCTGAAATAGATGAACTGAATGATTATATCCGATGGGCGCACAGCGTCGGGGTGGATACGAAGGCGCAGGCGCTCATTAAAGCGCTTGAAATCGGTTTTTCCAAGCTGGCTGAAATGGGGGCTACCCAGAAAGCCGTCATATTCACGGAATCCAGGCGAACCCAGGCTTATCTTAAAGGGTTTTTGGAAGCCAATGGCTATGCTGGTAATGTTTTAACTTTTAACGGTACCAATCGAGAATCTGATTCGACTGTCATATACAATGCCTGGTTTGAAGCAAACAGGGATACAGGGAGGGCATCAGGTTCCCGCCCGGTTGATATCCGCACGGCGATAATCGACCATTTTGCAAATTCCGCCAAGATTATGATTGCAACCGAGGCAGCGGCAGAAGGTATCAATCTGCAGTTTTGCTCCCTTGTGATCAATTTTGATTTGCCCTGGAATCCTCAACGTATCGAGCAGAGAATTGGTCGCTGCCATCGTTACGGCCAAAAACACGATGTAGTCGTGATTAACTTTTTGAATGAACGTAATGAAGCGGACCGCCGTGTATATGAACTTCTGAATCAAAAATTTAATCTTTTTACAGGTGTTTTTGGAGTGTCGGACGACGTTCTGGGCTCTATCGAATCTGGCGTTGATTTCGAAAGGAGGGTACTCGATATATACCAGCAATGCCGTACATCTGAAGAAATACAAGCTGCTTTTGAGAGACTGCAAGCCGACCTTGAAGACCAAATTCAAATTAAAATGAAGGATACGCGGCGGCTGCTTCTTGAGCATTTTGACGAAGAGGTTCATGACCGGCTTAAAGTAAACCTAACCGGTACCCAGGAGAGGCTTGATCGAATCCAAAAAATGTTCTGGGATGTCACTCGGCATATTCTGGAGAAAAACGCCGAATTTGACGATGTTGCCCTTACTTTCGACCTAAAAGAGTCTCCGATTGATGAGGCGCCGGCCGGCAAATATCATCTGATATCCAAAAACCGTCAAAACATACCGGGTCTTTTCCTCTATCGCCTGAGCCACCCGCTGGGGGAGCATGTCATCCATGACGCTAAAATTAAAGACTGTAAGCCGGCCCTGATTCAATTTGATATCAGCGGGCATCCGGCCCGAATTTCGGTTGTGGAAAATCTGAAGGGCAAATCCGGTTGGATGCTTTTACAACAGCTTATAATTGATTCTTTCGAGCGGGAGGAATATCTGCTATTTTCCACTTTTGACGATTCCGGCGCCAATCTTGACCAGGAAGCCTGTGAGAAAATATTTAACTGCGCGGGCACGGTTACAGGCAGTGCGATCATCTCTGAAACTGCTAAAAAACGATTGCAGGCCGACGCACAGCGCCACTGCCAAGCCACCATTGCCCGCAGCCTTGAGGAAAACCACCGCCACTTTAACGAAGCCCGTGATCAGCTCGACAAATGGGCTGAAGATATGGAGCTTGCCGCACAAAAGGAACTGGATGACAATAAACGCCAGATTAGAGAGCTGCAGCGCCTGAGCCGACAAGCCCCCACAATCAACGAACAGCACGAGTTGCAGGAAAAGATATCCAAGCTTGAACAGAAAAAACGAAAGCTTCGTGAAAAAATTTTTGATATTGAAGATGAAATTTCTGAAAAACGTGACCGTTTAGTTGAAGCTTTGGAAAAACGGATGCAGCAGAAAACCCAAACCAATACGCTTTTTCAAATCCGCTGGAGCGTTGTTTAAACATAGGAGAGCCGTTTAATGCCTACCACCGAGCAACTGCGTAGCCGACTGATAAGCAAGCTTAAAGAACTGTTTCAGCTTGACCAGCCCGATCTTGATTTTGGTTTTTACCGGATCATGCACGCCAAGGCCGATCAGGTTTTGAATTTTCTTGAAAACGATCTGTTAAAAATCGTTGAAGATTCATTTGGGCAGGCCAGCGATACCCGCAAAACCGAATTGCAGGCTGCCTACGAGAAGGCTATTGAGCAGGCCAAAGAGTACGGTGTGAAAGATCCCGAAGAATCAGCCCCGGTTAAAAAAGCCAAGGCCGCCCTGGACGCTGTTAAAGATACCGTCAACGCCGAAGGGGAAGTGTATGACCACTTGTACCGGTTTTTTGAACGCTATTATCATAACGGGGATTTTATTTCCCGCCGCTATTTTACCAGGGAAACTCCGGGCAAAGCCGCACCGTTTGCCGTCCCGTATAACGGCGAGGAGGTAAAGCTTCACTGGGCAAATGCAGACCAGTATTACATCAAGACGGCCGAATATTTTAATAACTTCACATTTGATTTGAGAAAGGCCAAAGAAGTTCAAGATCTAAATAAGCGCGACCTGATCGATATCAAAACTGATGACAACACAAATCCGATGTGGGTTCATTTTCGCATAGTGGAAGCGGCCGAAGGCGAGCATGGAAACATTAAAGCCAGTGAAACTGCCAAAAGATATTTTATCATTCACAGGGAAAAGCCGGTTGAATTAAACAGCCAAGGCGAACTGGTCGTTCAATTTGAATATCGGCCGGACCCGGAAAAAACCGGTCAGGAAAACACCTGGCGGGACAAACGCAATTCGGAAGCCGTTAAAACCATCTTTGAGGCAATGAAAAAGACTGCCGGCGCCAGAGAGTATCAGAGATTACTTGAAACCCCTGCCCCGACCGATAAAGACAGCAGCCGTACCCTGCTTTCCAAATATATCAACAAATATACGGCCAGAAACACCTACGATTATTTTATTCATAAGGATCTTGGCAGCTTTCTGCGTCGGGAGCTTGATTTTTACATCAAAAACGAAGTCATGCGGCTGGATGACATTGAAAATGCCGACGCCCCGACAGTTGAAGCCTATCTTGAAAAGCTCAGGGTGCTGCGTAAAATCGCAGGCAAGTTGATCGATTTCCTTGCCCAGCTCGAAAATTTTCAGAAAAAGCTTTGGCTAAAGAAGAAGTTCGTCGTCGAAACCAATTACTGCACCACCTTGGACCATGTGCCGGAGGAACTTTACCCTGAAATCATTGCTAACCAAGCCCAGCATGATGAATGGGTTAAGCTGTTTGCCATCGACGAAATTGAGCGAGACCTTTCAAACCCAGGATATTCCAAAACGCT
This sequence comes from Thermodesulfobacteriota bacterium, assembly GCA_040757625.1. Lineage (GTDB taxonomy): Bacteria > Desulfobacterota > Desulfobacteria > Desulfobacterales > JARGFK01 > JARGFK01. The sequence continues at coordinate 54,106 of JBFLWU010000014.1, forward strand.
GACCGTCAATTTCCTTAAGGCCAATAACAAACTGGTACTGGATACACGGTTTTTTGACGAAGCGTTCAAAACACGGCTTATTGCTTCCATTGGGAATTTCGATGAGGGGTGTGATGGTCTGCTGATTCATTCAGAAAATTTTCAAGCTCTGAATTTGATCGAACAGCGTCAATTAGGGCAGATTACTTATATTTACATAGATCCACCTTTTAACACTAATGAATCAAGTTTCATATATAAGAACGAATACAGACATTCATCATGGGGCACTATGGTTTCAAATTCCATCGCTGCTGGGCAACGCTTGTTATCTAATAATGGAGTAATGTCAGTTGCTATCGATGATTTAGAACAGCCGTATTTGGCATATATTTGCGATGGATTGTTTGGTTTTGATAATCGGCTTGGTACTTTAATTGTCGAGATTAAGCCGTCTGGAAGAACAAATGATAATTTTTTTGCAACATCTCACGAGTATCTTATTTTTTACGGTCGTAATTCTAATGAGGTAAATATTTGTTTTTTTGAATTAAGCCAAGAGCAAAAGGCGCAATATTCTGAAAACGATGGGAATAGCCCGTATAAATGGAGGGACTTTTTGCGGACTGGTGGTTTTTCCACGCCTGCGGAAAGACCGAACTCTTTCTACCCTATATATTACAATGAGAAGACTGGCGAGGCATCACTTGATGAGAAAAATGGATCTATAAAAATCCTTCCTGTCGATAGCGAAGGTAAATTTCGTGTCTGGAGAAAAACTCCTCCTTCTTTCATTAAACATCTAAGTGTTAATGAGATTAATTTTACAAAAAATAGAGAAGGGCAATGGAAAGTACAAATTATTGATCGAATCAAACATGGTACTCGCCCCAAAAGCGTTTGGATTGGAAAGAAATATGATGCCGCATCTCACGGTACAAAGTTACTAAAATCTATTTTCGGAGAGTCATCAACATTTTCATTCCCAAAATCACTTCATTCAGTTTCTGATTGTATATATATAATTGCAGGGGATTCAGATGTTAATCATACAATTTTAGATTTCTTTGCTGGTTCTGGCACAACCAGTCATGCCATTATCAAACAAAACCGTGAAGATGGCGGCAACCGTAAATATATTTTGGTGGAGATGGGGGATTATTTTGACACGGTACTGAAACCACGCATTGCTAAGATTATTTATTCGGAAAGTTGGAAAGACGGCAAACCGACAGCTCGGAACACCGGCATATCACACTGCTTTAAATACCTTCGCCTGGAATCCTATGAAGACACATTGAATAATTTGCGCTTTGACGAAAATTCAGCTCGTGATGGAGCTGTTTCAACCAATGCTGGCCTTAAAGAAGACTACATGTTGAACTACCTGCTGGATGTGGAAACCCGGGGCAGCCAGAGCCTTTTAAACATTGATGCATTCACCAATCCGGAAGCCTACCAGCTTAAAATAAAAAAACCGGGCAGCGACGAATATACGATCCGCAACGTCGATTTGCTCGAAACATTTAACTATCTCATCGGGCTTCGTGTAACACACATTGCCGCCCCCCAAATATTTAATGCCAAATTTAAACGGGAAGCTGACCCGGAACTTCCTGATGATCAGCATACCCGGCTTGTAATCGACAGCAGGTTTAAACAGGATGAAAGCGGTCTCTGGTGGTTCCGTAAGGTCGAAGGCTGGGTGCCGGCCGATCCCAATCAGCCCAACAACGGCAAACGGGAAAAGGTTTTGATCGTATGGCGAAAACTGACTGGCGACTTGGAAAAAGACAACCTGATGCTGGATGAATGGTTTAATAAAAACCGCATCAGCACCCGAGACTTTGAATTTGACACCATTTATGTCAACGGTAGCAATAACCTTCCGAACCTGAAACTGGAAAACGAAAACTGGAAGGTCCGCTTGATTGAAGAAGACTTCATGCGGCTTATGTGGGTCATGGAAAGCTTATAAGGAGCGGACTGATGCCAAAACCAAAAAAAAGGAGCCTAAAAACGCATAAATTCCGCAACAAGCTTCTACTCAATCAGTGGCTGATCAGCCTTTTCGGGATCGACCCTTTTATCGAGCATAAGCTTAACGGTGCCGAGGTCCGGCCATACCATATCTTATCCGACCCGATTAAAGATCCACGCATGGAAGGGCTGGATCATGACAACCTGCATAAGTTTTATCACAACTTGGTCAACAGCAATCTGTTCTGGAATGATATCAGCGAAATCAGCCGGGAGCAGCTTCTCAATTATGAAGAAAACATTGCCCGGCATACACAGGCCATCAATGAAAAAAGGCGCCGGCCGATCGTTTGGAAATATTTTCAGTGGCTGACGCTGGTGTTTTCCGAAATATATCTGGATCGATATTTCAGTAATCAGGATAAGCTGCTTGATGATCTTAATAAATTTTTGGATAAATTTAATCGATGCTGGGTTGATTATGCCGATATAGCCCCTTACACCCAAGACGATTTAAACAAATTGTGCCTTCAAAATGCCACCGGCAGCGGTAAGACGCTGCTGATGCATGTCAACCTGCTTCAATTCCGCCATTATGCCAAAAGCTGCGGCCGGGAAAAGGATCTATCCCGCGTAATTTTGTTGACCCCCAATGAACGATTGAGTGAGCAGCATATCGGTGAATTTAGAGAAAGCAGCATACAGGCCGATCTATATCTGCAAAGTCGCGGCGGTCTTTTTGGCATGGCCTTGGGCTTAAACCGCGTTGATATCCTGGAAATAACCAAATTAGCCGACCAGGAAGGCCCCAATACCATTGCCACCCGCAGCCTGGGGGATCAGAACCTGCTTCTGGTGGATGAAGGGCATCGCGGGCTGTCCGGTAAAAATGTCAAAGCGGATGAAACCGCCTGGTATAAACACAGGGCCGATCTTTGCGCCAAAGGATTTACCTTTGAATATTCCGCAACTTTCGAGCAGGCTGTGGGCGGAACCGGACATGAGGATGATTACGCCAAAACCGTTTTATTTGACTATTCTTACCGCTGGTTCTACGAAGATGGCTTCGGCAAAGACTATCAAATCCTAAATCTCCCCAAATCCTATGAAGAGATTCAGGCAACCTACCTTACCGCATGTCTGCTTAAATTTTACCAGCAGCTTCGGATATACGGTGAAAGATCAACCGGCTTTGGACCTTTTAATTTGGAAAAACCGCTGTGGATATTTGTCGGCAGCACGGTAACCAAAGCCAAAGGGTCCAAAGACGAAATAGCGGTGGCGGCCGATGTTGCCCTGATCATTCAATTTGTGGCTGATTTTCTGTCTGAACCGGAGGACTTTCAAAAAAGAATCAATGACATCATTACCGGAAATGGTCAAACCACAGGCTTGCTGGATAAAGACAACATCGATATTTTTGCAGGATCATTCAACTATCTTGCAAAAATGATGAATGCAGGCGAAACGCTTAGAGACATTTACAAGGATATTCTAAAACGCTTTTTTAACAACCCGGCCGGCGGCAGACTTGAACTTGCAAGAATAAAGGGTGAGTCGGGAGAAATAGCCCTAAAGGCTGGTTCCACCGGCGAACCATTTGGGCTGATAAACGTCGGCGATGCAAAAGGTTTGTGTGATCACATTGAAGAAGTCGCTAAACAATATGGCACAAAGGTATCAGTTGAAGAAAGTGAATTTACTGAAGCCATGTTCGCATCAGTCAAAGATTCCGTTTCTCCAATAAATATATTAATCGGCTCCAAGAAGTTTATCGAAGGCTGGGACTGCTGGCGCGTCAGCACTATGGGTCTTATGCACGTCGGGAAAAGCGAAGGCACTCAGATAATACAGCTTTTTGGCCGTGGCGTTCGATTAAAGGGTTATGGCTGGAGCCTGAAAAGAAGCGGGCACACTTTTGCACCGGAGCGCCCCTTGTTTATCGAAGAACTGGAAACGCTGAACGTCTTTGGCATTGAAGCGGATTTTATGGAAAAGTTCCGCAATTTTCTCAGGGAGGAAGGGCTGCCGGGTAATGAACGCAAAAAAATCATTACCATACCGCTTAATGTAACCTACGATATCGGTAAAAAACTGAAAATTCTGCGCCCAAAGCGAAAATCATCAGACGGCAAAGAATATGATTTTAAGAAAGATGCCCCGGTTCCGGCTATCGGCGAAATACCAACCTATTTGATGCAAAATACGGTCGTATCCGACTGGTATCCCCGTATTCAGATGGCTAAGTCCCGAGGGGCGGCTATGGTGGTTCAGAAAGATCATCCCCAATTAAATAATGAGCATCTGGCGCTGCTCAATTACGATGAACTTTTTTTTGAGCTGGAGCGATTTAAACGTGATCGAAGCTGGTACAACCTTAATATTACCAAAGACGGCATTCGTCGGCTTTTAATCAATCCCAACTGGTACACCCTTTATATTCCGCAGGAAAGGCTCAGGCCGACCAGTTTTAACGACGTTATGCTTCTTCAGCAGGTTGCAACTGAACTGCTTAAACGGTACTGCGATCAATATTATAATTACCGGAAACGCGAATATATTGAGCCCAGGTTGGAAATCAGGGAATTAACCCCTGCTGATGATAATTTCCCCCACGAAGATCAATATCAGCTAATTGTTGATGGTGATGAACAGCAGGTCATTCAGCAAATTAAACAGATCAAAAAGGAAATTGAACAGAACAAAGAATACCTACGCGACTTTTCATCGCCAGGGGATTTGAAAGCCTGCAAGTGGAATTGCCATCTCTATCAGCCACTTTTCCATGTTCGTCGGGGCGGCAAAATAACGATTATGCCGGTTGCCTTAAATGAAAGTGAATATCAGTTTGTGATGGACCTTAAAGGCTGGTGTGATCAAAATCGAAGCAAACTTCAAAAGGAAGGATCAGAAATATTCCTGCTTCGGAATATGAGCCGGGGAAAAGGGGTTGGTTTTTTTGAAGCCGGTGGCTTCCACCCGGATTTCATCCTGTGGGTACTAAAGCATGGCAAGCAGTACGTGACCTTCCTTGAACCCCATGGACTTTTACACGAAGGCCCGGGCAGTGAAAAAGTTAAATTTCATAAGACAATCAAAGAAGTTGAAAAGCGTCTGAACGACTCAGAAGTGATTCTTAATAGTTTCATCCTTTCCTGGTCGCGGTTCCCACAGCTTAAATGGGATAAATCGCAGCAAGAACTTGAAGCAATGAATGTTCTTTTCATGACCGATGACCGGGATAACTATATTCGGAAACTATTCGCAAAACTTGGTTAATTTGGCCGTTTAACCAATTCGATATCGGGTCCTTCAATGGAAACGTTAAATCTGAACCAATAAATAAGAGTCTTTAATTGTCGGATCGGTATATGTTTTCTAAGAATATATTTCAAGATATCAAACGGATGATATTTGAACTACCCGATGATCACCTTTTCATAAGGGATGAACATAGGCAATTACTCTTGTCCTTTCTGGAAAACCCGAATGCGGATACTACTCTTGACCTGTACAGATTTATATCGCGAATCCAGGAGAAGGAAGATGTATACAATTTAATGGACATTCTGAGGCTATATGAAGAAGGGTTTTCAAAAATATTGCTTGATCATAGAGATCATTACCTACACTCAGCAAGTGTTTATGCTCTTGGCTTGGCAATATATAACGGATGTAGCACGATCCGTAACGCCTGTAATACAGACAGGCATGAAGCCGATTTTCGTCATGAACAAAAAGCTTCATTCTTGTTTAGGTGGTCTCTGGCTGCTTGCCTCCATGATCTGGCTTACCCTTTAGAATTATCTCTAAAATCTTTTAATCGATATTCAAATTATTTGAACCAAATCGCGGATGATACCCGGCATACTTTCATAAGTATCGATCCCCGTATATATGAAAGATTTAATCTTTTGCCGATTATTCATCCAGAAAATAATCTTATGCCTATGATAAGAAAAGACACCGCTCTTGGTCTTATAGCAAGTTGCCTAACAGATCATACGTTTAGGAGATCGCCTGTGACATTTGAGACATTGCATGATGTCCTAAAGCGATATTTGAAAAATAATCTTGCTATCGGACGCATCGATCACGGTGTCTTTTCATCTTTCATTGTCCTTAGAAAGATCCATCAACTTTATCTCAAAAACAATTGGGATATTTGGAACTACTATTATGAAGTTGTTGATGCCGCAACAGCTATATTTTTGCACAACTCATATGCCCATTCAGAACTTAAAAACATATATAGAAACGGCAAGTTTAATTATGACTATCCAAGCCCATTAGGATATCTATTGTTTCTTGCAGATAGTCTTTGTGAGTGGTTTAGGGGAAATAGAAGAGATTATAAAGTCTTTGGTGTGCATGTTGATGACAGAAGGATAACTCTTCGAATGCCGAAAAAAGTTATCGCCAAAATGGCGGGGTCAGCTGAGTTATTTGATGAAAGAATCCCTGTAATTTCAACCGATAAGTGGGATTTCGTTACTGACTGAAAATTCTAATTGCTGGAAATAACAATTCGGCAATTACAAATTAAGGAAAAAGGGAGTGACGGACAACAATGGCTAGAAACTACTCGACAAAAAATTTCTTCCGGCAGATGCCAAATGCCCTGCTTGCTCGCTATTTCAAAGACCGGGATCTGCTTGGCGATGTGGACTTTGCTGCAATGAAGGAGGGACAGCCCGACGATCTGTTTAAAGCCTGGCTGGCTCTCCCGGATAAGGATCGCAACAAGATGGATGCAGAATTTCAGGATATCTTTGAAATGAGCAGTGAAAAGGGCTTTAGGGCGATCATAGATGAAGCAAGCTGGCATCTGCGCGAAATCCCGGAATCTCGTGATGCTTTTGTTGAAAAGCTGTCGGCCCTATCCAATCACTATGAACGGGCAATGGTCACGTTTTTGGACCGCCATCTTTTCTGGAGGGGCGCAACCCGCTTTTACCATGCGGATACCCTACCCTACTGGCGAAAGCGAAAAAACTTTCCTAATAAGCAAGCAGCAGTGGATGAAGCCAGTATTCAGGATCTTGCTGCCCTGATCCGCAATTATTTCCATCATACCGAAGGCCGGGGAAATAACTGCATCGTAGAACCTTTCCGCCGGGGGGAGCTTGACTATTTTTTTGCCTATCCTGAAGATTATTCGCAGGAAAGCATTGAGTGGGTAAATGGTGAGTTCGGCCGGCGGCCTCACAATCCGGCATTTGAGATCATTTATGTTTTTTCGCAAAAAGAGGGCTCCCTTGATCTTAACTTTCGCGGCTCCTATAAGGCTATTGAACCGCTGCAGGGGATGTTTGCAACCGCGATCCTCAAACTTGACGGGCTGCCGCCCGACCCGAAGGATAACCGTGTCTATGACCTGGCCCCGCTGATTCAAAAAGGTTTTGATTTCACCTATGCACCTAATGACGGCATCGAAGATGTGACCGTAAAAAAACTGCGGCTTTCTTCAAAGGTTAAAAAAGGAGACCGGATCACCCTGGAAGCCGACACTTCCCAAAACCGCGACGCCATTTATGCCTTGCTTGACCAAGTTAAGAAATCTTTGCCTATAAATATGTATAACATCACCCTGGTTGAGCTTTCGGTTCTAATTATGGTGGAAGCCGACAAACCGGCCAAACGAAAGACGGTCCGCATTACATACCCCAACTCCTGTTCGCTTAAATACGACCTGCTGGATCTAAAGCTGCGCGATATGCTGGCGGCTTCCGGAATCGAGCTTAAGGAACCGGAGAAAGGCGCAGAGGGACAGAAACCAGTTAAAGTATGACGCCGATTGACGCCATATTTGAACTTTGGGGCCGGGTGGGCGCGAGCCGGGGCGCTGCGGTACTGGTCAATGATAAAGAGCTGCGTCAATGGCCGGACGCGGCCGTTAAGGCCATGAAATCCCAAAAACTGATTGTGAAAGCACGCCCGGCAAAAAGTGCAGAGTGTCCGGGTTGCGAGCGCGAATGTACGATGCCGGTGCATACCCTGCCCCAAACGGCAGGCGCCCAGGCATCATTTATCGTTTGCGACCAGCGCAGCGATATCAACCGGGTAACGATACCCACCGACCGGCTGACCCAGTGGCAATGCAGTGCGGATCTGGTCTGCCGGTTTGTTGCCGATAGTCTTGGTATTCGCCTAAGAGACAGACAAATGCTCGAATCCGGCCTGTGGGAAATCGGCATCGTCTCGGGTAAAAAGCGCAGCCAGATGCTCTGCCTTAAAGCCGATAATACCCTGGCATTGGTTGTCGGAGGCCGCCATACCCCCCTATCCGATCTGATTGATTTTAATGACGACAAATATCTGCTTGACGATCCCATGATCCGGCAAATGGTGGATTCCTCGACTACGGCAGACAGCCGCTATACCCCAAGCAGCTTTAAACGCGAAGCCCGAAAACAGGCTACCCAGGCCACACACGAGAGCTGGCGAAAGACGTACCGCAACCTGAAAAAAAACCACCCGAACATGTCCGCTGTCTGGATCTCACAAAAGATTGCCAAGATGGACATTGCCCAAGGCCGCAAAGCCGAAACCATCCGCAAAAATATGAAAAAATAAAAAAAGTTGGGCGGAATTTTTTCGCCCAATTCCGATAGCTGTCAATCCCGCTATTTTCGCTGGCTTCCGCTTATAGCCCTGCCTTGCACCGCCTTCGGTGCAGACGCCCCCTAAACTCACAACTTTCTGTATTTCAATAAAAATATCGATATATCGCTGAGACTTGACAGGGTATTGCATCGCCCAAATCGCACAGCCATGTTCATCTCAAGAGTTCCAATACCACTTAAGGAGGCTTGAAGATGAAGAATACCATGCTAAGACTTCCGGCAGTAAAATCCGCAACAGGACTTTCCCGATCCACGATTTACCTGCGCATTTCTCAAAGGCTATGGACCAGACCGGTGTCCCTTGGCTTACGGGCAGTGGGCTGGCCGTCTGAGGAAGTTGCGGCCATTATCGCTGCGCGCATTGCCGGGAAAACAGACGACGAAATCCGCGTCCTGGTGGCAAAGCTGGAAGCCGCTCGAAAGGATGCAAAATGATGGCGCTTACAATGAGAACAGACATAGGTCCTTTCTTTTTGCAGGAGGTAGTCAATTGCAGGGCTTCTTCAGTGAGGTAAGCCATGGCAAAACGTCACCATAACCACAGGCTGGTTAAAATCCACCGCAGTTATACAGTGGAAGAAATCGCCAAGTTGTTCGGCATTCATAAAAACACCGTGCGCCACTGGGTAAAAGACGGGCTATCACCCATCGATGACAAACGCCCCCTGCTGATTCAGGGCTCTATCCTGGCAGCCTTTCTCAAATCCCGCCGAACAAAAAATAAGAAGTCATGCAAGCCCGGAGAGCTTTACTGCGTTCGCTGCCGCGACCCGAAACCGCCTGCCGGGAACATGGCGGATTATACCCCTGTAACTGAGAAGTTCGGAAACCTTACCGCCATTTGCCCGGACTGCGATGCCATCATGAACCAGCGCGTCAGCCTGGCCAGAATTGGTCAAATTTGCGGAAAAATAGACGTCAGATTCCCGGAAGCGGTTCGACACCTAATTGAGAGAAGCAATCCCAGCGTAAACAGTGACTTGAGACAGGGGGTATAAAACCATGAAAAATCACAACCCGGCCAATGAACGGATCAAGCGAAAATATTTCTTGTATATAAAGGAAGCCACACAACATAGCGAGCCGACCGTGGATGCAGCCGCCAAGGCCCTGAGCCGCTTTGAGGCATATACCAGGTACCGGGATTTCAAGACGTTTCACTTTGAGCAGGCCGTTGCTTTCAAAAGACATCTTGCCGAACAAAAAGGTCAACAGTCCGGAAAAAAGCTGAGCAAAGCGACTCTGCATGCCACCCTAACCCAACTCAAGCGGTTTTTTAAGTGGCTCAAAATGCAACCCGGATACAAGACCCGTTTTCAATATACCGATGCCGAGTATTTCAATCTGTCCGACAAAGATACCCGCATCGCCACGGCAAAACGGCAGCAGCGATTTCCAACGGTCGAGCAGATCAAGCACGTTATTCATGCCATGCCGGCCGGAACCGAGATTGAGCGCCGCAATCGTGCCCTGATGGCATTTACGCTCCTGACCGGAGCAAGAGACCGGGCTATTGCCTCGCTGAAATTAAAACATATCGACCTGAATGCCGGCTGCGTCAACCAGGATGCCCGCGAAGTTGAGACAAAATTCAGCAAGACTTTCCATACCTATTTCTTTCCGGTGGGTGAAGATGTGCAGAGGATCGTAACCGAGTGGGCAACCTATCTCCGAAATGAAAAACTGTGGGGAAATGATGATCCGCTGTTTCCGGCCACAAGCATCCGCTTGGGGGATAGCCGCCAGTTTGAAGCCGCCGGGCTGGACCGGAAGAACTGGAGCAGCGCCGCTCCTATTAGGAAAATTTTCCGTGAAGCCTTTGAGCGTGCCGGATTGCCCTATTTCAATCCGCACAGCTTCAGAAACACCCTTGTCCAGCTTGGGCAGAATATCTGCAAGACTCCCGAAGAGTTTAAAGCCTGGAGTCAGAACCTCGGACACGAGAAGGTATTAACGACATTTCTAAGCTATGGCGAAGTCGCCTGCCAGCGCCAGGGGGAAATCATCCGGGGGTTGTCGGCACCACGGCAGACCATACCCGCGGATTTAGACCAAATCGCAGATGCTGTCCGCAAAGTATTGCATGAGGGTGCTGCCTTACGAAATAAATAAATCAAATCGCAATTCCCTGCGATTCAGGTTGCAAGAAAGATTGCTGCTATATTGCCGCAATCTCTTAATTCCAGGAAAAACCTCCTGTTTTCATCGAATTTTTAATAAGGAAAAAATAGGAATCTCGATTATAAGCGATTATGCCTGTTTATGGGTAAATAGAGCCAAAAACAGGGCGGCTAAATCGGAGGTTTTTTGATAGTTCGGTTCTGAAATTTTCTTCACAATCCTTCCAAAACCATCGCGTCAATTTCCAATTTGGGTCTGATAATAACTCTATATGTAAACTTTATGCCGCTATTTTAGAGAATTTTGGACTGTAAATTCAACGTTTATAGGTGAATTTGGGAGACTGGCCCAAACCTTTATGGCATCTCAATAGTTTATGGGTCCTTTCCGACGGCACCTTTTCATTTTTTGGGAGTTCAGAATATTGTCGGTTGTGGCTTCCTTTCGATGGTTGGATTTTTCTTTTTATTATTTCCAGCGAATGATCCTCATATGCTGAGACAATTTCAATGTGTCATGATACATGCCTGAAAAATGCTGGGGATCGGCTAAAGTCCTGGAGGATTCGGCAAATAAAATATGGGAATGCGATTGCCTGAACAAACCTTCAATAATTTCTGAACTATAAGAGGTGTCAGTCAAAGGCAGAAATCATCTATTACGCTAATTTAACGATATGGACCCCACTTCATGTAAGTATAAAAGCGGCTAAAAATCCACACAAGACGTCATCAATCTATCTACTTATCAAAAGTGAATAACTACTTAAGAATAGGGCATACTATTACCCCCACCGGACTGCCAGCATTGTAATGTCATCGCTTTGGGGCGCTTGTTCTATAAAGTCGAATAAATGCAATTTAATATTTTCCAAGAAATTAATTGCGGATGTCAACTTACACTTCATGACGGATTTTTCCAATCGTTTGCGAGTATAAAGCTCATCCATGGGTGATCTGGCTTCAGTGACGCCATCAGTGAATCCAAACAAAATATGCCCTGGTTCGAGTTGGGTTGTTTCCATTTTGTAGTTTGATCCGGGCATCATGCCTAATACCGGCCCTGTTGGGTTTAGTTTCTTTTTAATTCCATCTAAGCCAACAATAATCAGAGGCTCGTGTCCAGCATTGATGTATGAAAGAATGCCTGTTGTCGGATCAATGACGCCAAAGAACAAAGTCGCAAACATTCCCTCTTCACTGTGTTCGTAGGAAATATATTCATTTGTGAGAGATACCGCCTTAAGGGCGTTCGATACGCCTATGTTTTTTGAGTTTGCAATATCAACTAAGGAAACAAATTTATCTTTTCTGTGACTTTTGACAGAATAATATAAATGGGCATGACCGGAAAAAGCCCTGATCAAGCTTCTCAGAAGAGCCATAAACAATGCTGAACCAACTCCCTTATCGCTGACATCGGCAATAACCAGGCCGACATGATTGTTGGGGAGCAAAAACGCATCATAAAAGTCACCTGATAACTGTAAGGCAGGTTGAAAATAGGCGGCAATTTCACATCCTGATATCTGTGGGATTCTTTTGGGAAGAAATTCTCTTTGTATTTTTCTACCTTTTTCAAGCTCATTCTGGAGAGCTTTTGAAAAAATCTTGACCTCTTTTTCACGTTTTCGCCACAAGGAAAAAATATATCCGATTAAGGTGAGGATCACGATGTAAAAAAATAAAAATGTAACCATCGTACCAATTGCATAACCCGCATCAATTTTCCCATAAGCATAAGGCGCTGTATTAAATAGCGGGCCATAAGGGATAATTTCAAAATTTTCTAATATCGTAAAAGCGATAAAGCAAATTGTAAAGGCTATTATCGCTGGAACAGAAACCGTTTTATCAAAAAGAAGGAGGCAGACGACTCCCGCAGCAATTGCAAATATAATCGCTGGGTGAGTGACGAATCCAACGAGATAACAAAAAAACGCAAGACCGACGTTCAGCAATTGTGCGACCAAATGTGCAAAAAAATGGCAATTGGGTCTTCTCCGGCGAAGCTGAATTCCAAATAGCAGCAAGACTACCTGAACGATCAGGCCGGCAGTGAAAATTTTAATGCTTAGCAGAAACAACGCCTTGTTAAAAATTGCGATAGTCTCCTCGGACAATGTGGAGATTCGTATGAGCAAAACAACACCAAAAATAACATTAAAAACAAGAATAAGAAGTGCGCGGTCTACAACGGTCCAATCCAGAGGGTTGCCAGTTCGCTTCAAGAATTCCACCAATTTTTCATTTTTAATCATAGCCTTACCATTCGTTTTCAGATAAAATCGGGCATGCTGAGCTCCTACTGCATTTTTTAAATATCTCGGAAAAGACACCATTTAATACCTGATGTCCTTTTCCTTAAGTGCCTTATCATCGATTGCTTGTTGCCGCTGTCTTTTTGGTGAATGTTATCCAAACGGCTCGCAGAAGAAATATGAACAGCACAATCGCTCCGGCGGCAAATATCACATCAGGGACCAACCGCGCCCAACTTAATGCACGAATCACGGGTCCGGATGCAATTTCAGGGCTGCGGGCAAACCACAATCCATATTTTACAGCAAAATAGAACTGATAAAACCCGGACGGTATCAAACTAAAAACAGCCATACTTGCCAGGCCGACATTAAGTCCCCAAAAGCTCCATTTCAGCATTTTGTCGGACCATGACGCTCGGGAGACGATGTGGCGAAGGGCAAAAAGCAGGAGGGAGATGGCCAGCATGCCGTAGACGCCAAAGAGCGCGGTATGGGAGTGAATGGGCGTGGTATTGATTCCCTGGGCGTAGTAGAGAACGATGGGCGGGTTGAGCAGAAAACCGAACATCCCGGCACCGACCAGATTCCAGAATGCAACGGAAACAAAAAAATAAATCGGCCACTTATAGGCATAGCCTTTTCCTCCGGATTCGATAACTTTCAAGTTGTGGACCACTTCAAAGCCGAGCAGGGAAAGCGGGACCACTTCCAGCGCTGAAAATACCGCTCCTAAAGCGATGATGGGCGTCGGCGTTCCTGCCCAGTAAAGATGATGAAAAGTACCGATAACGCCGCTCCCTAAATAAAGAAACACCGTAAAGTAGATGGTGATCAGGGCAAACTTTTTGCTGACCGCTCCAATGTGGGAAAGCAGAAAAGCTATGACAACCGTTGCAAAAACTTCGAAAAACCCCTCCACCCACAAATGGACGACCCACCAGCGCCAGTATTCCGCGTCAGAGAGATGACTGCCTTTCCCATACATCAGACCGGCCATATAAAAAAGCGGGATGCTGATGGTGCTATAAAGAAGCATGTGGGTCAGACCACCACCATCCTTTTCCTTGTAAAGAGCTGGCCGAATGGCTCTCGAAACCAAAACAAGCCAGATAATCATACCGGTGATCAGCAACAGTTGCCAGACACGTCCCAATTCGATATACTCATAACCCTGGTGGCCGAGGTAAAAACCCTGGCCTCCGAAAACGCCTGCCACAGACAACCATGTTCCGCTTAGGGCACCGAGTACAACAACAACGATGGCACCAAAAAGTATGACCACCCACAATCCCTGCCCTTTGGGTTCCTTGCCGACAAAAGGGCCGATAAACAGCCCTGCCGCGAGAAAACAGGTGGCGATAAAGAATACAGCTAATTGAAGATGCCAGGTGCGCACAGCGGCATACGGCAGAATCTTGGCCAGCGGAATACCGAAGAAATGAGTACCCTCTACAGTATAGTGAGCAGTGACAGCCCCCATTCCGATTTGAATGATAAACAATCCGATGGCTGTCAAAAAGTAAAGCAACGTAGCTTTTTGGCTGGCTGTGGGTTCGGGTTCAGTAAAATCAACCAGCAAGTCTGTTTCGTAGTTGTCCCGGCCGATATAACGCAAGTAAACGAAAAGCGCTGCTGCAATTCCTAAAATCAGAAGAATCACGCTGACAATTGACCACATCAAAATATCAGGTAGGGGCTGATTGCCGACCAGCGGATCGAAGGGCCAGTTGCTGGTGTAGGTGGATGCTTCATTCGGGCGTTGGGTGCCGGCCGCCCAGGCCAACCAAGCAAAGAAACCAGTCAGAAGACGTCCTTCGTCTTGGGTGCGTACAATCCCAGGTTGAAGACCCATCCGCTCGTTACCGCTTTGGAAAAGGGTTGTATAATAATCCTTCAAGGCATCGAATGCTTCAGTCTGGTATTGCGTAAATTTCAAGACGCCGGTTTTGGCGTCCAATCTATTTGTTTTTATTTCATCGCTGATGACCGCAGTTAAACGGGCACGTTCCTGAGTTTCCAGATTCTTGAAGTCGGCCTGGGTAAAACGCATCGCATCAGCCGGTGATAGTCCATGATGACGAGCTGCCAGAAATAAACCCATCCGGTGCAGAAAGTCCGCCGACCAGTCCGGCGCAAGGTAAGAACCGTGCCCCCAGATGGTTCCGATGTGTTGCCCACCGCGACTGAAATAATAGTTTTGTCCCTCAATGATGTCTTCAGCCGTAATAATGGTTTGGCCGGAAGGCGCGATGATCTTTGCGGGGATAGGCGGTTTAGCCTTATTGATAAGATACCCGCCAAAGATCAGGACGCCGAACGTCAGAATGAGAAAGAATAAAAATATCGCTCTCGTTTTCGGATTCGTCATGGTAGAAAATCTCCTTTAGCTGCAATACGATGAAAAATTCTTTGTCATTTGGGGAAGCACATGGCTGTAATGGCTTCCAATATCAAGGTGTTGTAAAGGATATTCCCAGTCGGTTATAAAAAATTCTGAAGATAATGATTATGATTTCAAGGTATCGGGCTTAAAACCAAGAACCCATTAATTTACGACCACAATTCAATGCGATGGCCCTCAGGGTCCGAAAAATAAAATGCACGCATGCCCCATATGGGTTTAATTTCGCTGGTCTTTACGCCAAGCTCATTTAAATTGTAATGAGCCTGGGTAACATCTTCGACCCGCCATGAGAGGGTAATGCCATTACCGCCAGCGCTTTGGATGGATGTGCTTGCTGCATCGGCGATACTTAAATACGATTCGTCCATCAGGTGAAACTCCACCAGCCATTTTGTTTGATGATGAATAGACAGTCCCAACACATCCTGGTAGAACCTGACTGTGGGTCTCCAGTATCGACAATACAGGATCGTATTTATACGCTTAATACCGCAAATAAACATGACGTTCCAATGGGGTCCTTCTTCCGGATATTGTTGAAAAGCAATTTAAAATCTCAAGCTTTAACTTCCGTAAGTTCGGGACAACGTATCGATCAGACTGTGAAACGATTCATGTCGGCCTTCGCCGATTTCTTCCCTTTCCAAACGATTGAATTGTTCAACCAGCCGGTTCTGTTCCGTTTTGGCCAGAACCTTGTCCGCTATTTGAAAAAGAACCGTGTTTTCTTTATGGATGTGGTTTCGCAGAAGTTCGATGTAGTTCCCGGCGGTTTCCGCAAACTCGCTACGGGCTTCTGATGATTTGGCTGACAGTTTTTTCTTTATCTCACGCATTTGCCGAACATATTTGCGGCCGGTTTCGTGTTCCGTCAACATCACGCCGATGGGTCCCCCTTCTCGCGGGACTCCGGCATTTTGAAGCGCTGGAAACAGGAATTTTTCCTCTTTACCGTGGTGGCACGTATCGATAAATTCTTTGAAAAAAACCAAAATTTCATCAAGATGCTGCGCCGGAATAGACGCAGACGACGCCACGATCCCACGAATTTTTTCAAACACCCCGAGCATGGTCAAAATGCCCTCATGTTCGGCTTTTAATACTTGTGTCGGTGTCATATCGTTCCTCCTTGAAATAATCATGAAATATAGGTTGATGTCAATACGGGTCTGGAGCCTTTATGATCAGAAACGTTGCGTTTTTCGGGCCGTTGTTTGTAATATTCATCGGTGTATGGATCGCGACCGGTAGTAGGTTTCCCGCTTTTGCTATCGTATCTGTTCCATTTAAGTTGATGACGACTTCGCCCGTGAGAACCAGAATATGAACATCGGCATTTGCATCATGGGGTGGTACGCTTTGTCCGGGCTTCAAGGCTGCCTGCATGATCAGTATTTGATCCTTATCAACAAGTTTTCTTCTACCCATTCCTTCGGCCTGATAGGGTATATTTTCCAGTACATTTTGCATATTTTCCTCCTGTAGTTTGCATGTTTGGGTTGTTATTATGCCTAAAAAATCAGTAGCGTGCTTTTTATTCGGCGTGATGGGCTGTTCCTTTTTTCAGGAGGCCATGAATACCTTCCGCATAATGTGTAAACTGGACATAGGCCTCGACAAATTCACGACCGGCCGCCACACTTTCGTCGGCATGTTGGCGAGTTTTCATCACACGGCCAAAACGCTCTTTAATACCTATATCAAGAGCCTGGGTTAACGCATAGACCAGTTTGTTAGCAGATCCGCTTTCAATCGATTTATCTGCTAAAGCCACTGCCGGGTCAATAGCTGCGCCCGGCTTGAGTCCCGTGTAAGGGGCTCCCTCTCCGGCCCGATGGATGCGAACCAAGGTTTCAAAAAAGTACATGTCTGCCAACTGTTTGGCCTCCTCACCCAGTTTCCTAACTGCCAACGTATGTTTGAAGGCTTCCCGGATGTTTTCTTCTTCTCCTATTGAAACCCACTTGAGCAACGGAGTCACATCACCTGTCGCGAGAGCTGCCCGAGCCGCGGCCACTACGGGTCCATCCAGGGTGTCGCAATGGGCAAATGCGGCGCCTTGCACCACGATCGCAAAAAATCCGAATACCAATGCCATGACCAAAGTTATGTTAGTGAAATTTTTTGTTGTTCTCATATGTGATCTCCTTTCTTGTTATAAGCTATTTGGTTAAGGTATCAAGTCTGGTACCCATGTACCAATCGATTTGATAGTGCATGAAACTCCCTGCATCTGCCCCGTCCGATGTGCTGGTGCTCGAATCGCTCGAAAGGCGCAAAGAGCATCTTTAACAGCGTCCAGTTGGGTGTCAGTCAAAAAAGTTATGGAACGTCCTCATCAAGAATTTTTCCTGTAGCCCGATTAAGAGTGGCGCGAGCTGAAAAGTAGCTCCAGCGTGCGTCCACCCGAACATATTCTGCTCGCGCCAAAGTCGTTTGGGCATCAAGGAGATCCGTTGCCGTGGCGGCTCCGGCCTCATACCGGTCCCGGGTCATGCGCATGCTTTCCCTGGCATCATGGACAACTGCCTCGGTTGCCTCAATGGCCTCGTAGGACTCTTTAAACTTGAGATAGGCGGCCCAGACCTCCTCGCGCACTTTAAGAATTAAGTGCTGAATCTCAGTTTCCTGTTGGGTTAATTTGTGTTTCGCCCTCGACAAATCGTGGCTGCGCTGAAAGCCCTCAAATAACGGCAGCCGAATGCCGACACCGACGGACCAGTCTTTATCCTCAGGCAGAGATTCGGAATCACGATATCCATATCCTGCATCGGCTGCGATGACCGGGCCAAAGGAACTCCGGGCAATATCGATTGAACTCATGGCGGCTTCGAGACGATGAAGTGCGGCCTTCAAAACAGGGCGATGGTGAATGGCCTGATCAAGTGCTTCCAACACATCGATCTTATCCGGGGACTCCATGTCCTCATCGCCTGGGTCTATCTCAAGTTTTAATTCCACCGGTAGTCCCATGGCGGTATTGAGCCTGCCACTGGCAAGCCGGACCGCGCTCTCGGCTCTCACAAGCTGCAAAATTGCGTCCGCAACCTCGACCCGGGCGCGAATAACATCCGCTCGAGGCACAGCGCCGGCCTCCCAGTATTCCCTGGTTAACCGCAAATGATCTTCGGTCCGGGCCCTGTTCTGCCGGGCAACCATTTGGGCATCCGTGGTCGATAGGAGGCTGTAGAAGGCTTGGTGGACAGCCAGGGCAATCTCTTGCCGGATGCCTTCTCCCTCTTCCTCGGCCAAGCCTTTACCGGAAAGGGCGGCCCGCAGTTTGGCCGCACGTGCACCGCTGTCGAAAATAAGGTAGTGAGCACGCAAACCAGACGACCAGTCATCGGTAGGCCCGATAACAGCCGGTCTTCCCGCGCCGGATAGACCTTCAGGTAAAAACGCATGAGTTTCCCATCGTTTATAGGCTGCATCAAGACTCACGGTTGGATAGTAGGGAGCTTGGGCTATTCCCACACTTTCGCGTGCCGCCGCAACCCCTTCCTGGGCCGCGCGAAGCGACGGATTCTCATCGAGTGCGATCCGAACGCATGCCGCAAGCGTCAACGGCCGCTGCTTTACCGAGGTCTCATCGATCAGGCCAAGCTGCGCAGGTATTGAACGCCTCGGCCTAATCGTTTCTTTTAAGACCGAAGGCACCACATAGTCATCAATTCGGGCTGCGCGGGGAGACGGCATTATGGTGCAGCCCGTAAACATGACGGCCAATATGGGTATCATCGACCAGGACCATCGGAATATGGGTATCATCTAAAATCTCCTTTCGCTGCTTAAGCCAGCGTCTTTTTAAATCTGCTTGAAGCAAGCCACAAAACAACCAGCCCCATCAGCGCCAAAGCGGCCATCTGTGGCCAAAGAACAACCGGCCCGACCCCTTTGAGAAAGATGCCACGGACGATAACAAGAAAGTACCGCAGCGGGTTCAAATAAGTCAGCCACTGGATGATCGCAGGCATGTTAGCTATTGGAAACATAAATCCGGACAGTAGAACGGCCGGGAAGTAAAAGAAAAAGGTGCTCATCATCGCCTGTTGCTGGGTCTCGCTAACGGTGGAGATCAGAAGCCCCACCCCGAGCGTGGTCATCAGGTACAAAGCCGTGGCGACAAAGAGCATCAGAAGGCTGCCGCGAATCGGCACCTCAAACCAGAAAACCCCCAGAACCGTGATGAGGACAACGTCGGCAAAACCGATGAGCGCGAACGGAATCGTCTTGCCGAGAATGAACTCGGCAGGGGTGATGGGGGTTACCATGATCTGTTCCATGGTGCCGATCTCCTTTTCACGCACGACGGCCATACTGGTGAGCATCAGGGTGATGAGCATAACGATGATGGCGATGACCCCCGGAACATAAAAGTTACGGCTCTCCAGGTTTTCATTGAACCATGCTCTCGTCTGGAGTTTGACAGTGGCAGGCGCTGCAGCCGATCCTTTGAGTCGGCTAAAGCGTTTGGCCAACACCTTTTGTGAAAATTCACCCGCGATTTTGGCACTGTAGTTGAGCACGATTCCGGCTGTGTTCGAATCCGTGCCGTCCACGATGAGCTGGAGGGTCGCGCTCCGCCCGGCGCGCAAGTCATCTTCAAAACCCTTGTTCATTTGTAAAACCGTGCGGACATCTCCTCGATCAATCAGTTCGCGGACCTGGGTTGGGTTGGCGGCGTAAGCCGCAATGTCGAAATATCCGGACTCTACAAAACGCGCAACGAGTTCACGGCTGACCACACTGTTGTCCAGATCATAGATCGCAGTTGCCACATGCTTGACATCCGTGGTGACCGCATACCCGAAAACGAGCAGTTGAATGACGGGCATCAGGAAGATAACCCCTTTCATCCGCGGGTCCCGAAAAATCTGGATGAACTCCTTGATCAGCATATGTTTGATTCGTTCAATCATGGCTTACCCCAGTTTCTTCTTGAATTTCACGTTTGCGAGGATGATCATCATAACCCCGAATATCGTCAGCAGGCCCGCTTCCATAAAAAGAATATGCAGTCCGATGCCTTTCAGATAGATTCCTTTGAGCAAGGCCACAAAGTATCGGGCCGGAATCAGATAGGTGACCAGTTGGATCGCCCTGGGCATGTTGCTGATCGCATACATAAATCCGGACAGGAGAAACGCCGGAAGGAAAGTCATCACCATGGCCAATTGGCTCGCCAGCAGCTGGCTCTTGGTGACGACGCTGATCACCATGCCCAGCGAAAGCGCACCGGCGAGGAAAATCGCCGCCATGGCAAAAAGCAGCGCAACATTGCCGCGCAACGGAACATGGAAAAGAAACTCCCCCATGAGCACTGCCAAAAGGACATCGAACATGCCGATGGCAAAATAAGGCAAAAGTTTGCCCACTATCAGTTCCCGGCCTTTTACAGGTGTTGAAATAAGCTGCTCCATGGTGCCGCGCTCCCACTCGCGCGCTACCGTGAGGGATGTCAGCAGGGCTGCGATGACCATCATGATGACCGCGATCAACCCGGGGATGATGTAATTCTTTGACTCCAGGTCCGGGTTAAACCAGACTCGCGGCCGCAGATCGAGCGGCAATGCCAGTTCGGTCCCCCCCTGGCGGCGAATTTCTTTCAGCGCAACACCCTGCGAGTAGCCCATCACAACCACATCAGCATATCCCATGGCGATGGTGGTGGTGTTGGAATCACTGCCGTCAACGATCAGTTGTACGGGTGCTTCCCGGTCCGACTCAATCTTTCCGGCAAAACCTTTCGGAATGACCAGGGCTGCGAGGGCCTTGCGCGAGTCCACGGTGCTTTCAAGTTCCCGGTAATTGCGAACATGCTCCTGCAGCGAGAAGTAAGGTGAACCCGTGAAACGACTGACGAACTCCCGACTCGCCTGCGAACCGTCCTGATCCCAGACCACAATGGGCACATCATCTACGTCCAGTGTCAGCGCGTAACCAAAAAGCAGGAGCAGCAGCATGGGAATGGCAATAGACATCCCGAGACTGCGAGGGTCTCGAATGATGTGAATGAGTTCTTTGCGGGATACAGCCCAGATTCTAAGGGTGTTCATCCTCGTACCTCCATCTGCGGTTGTTCGGCCCGGTCCCTGCTTTCAATCAGAGAAACAAAAACATCTTCCATGGAAGGAACAATGCGCGCAACGCTCTCAACCGGATAGCCTTGGGCGGGAAGTGTTGCTTGAATTGATTGCAGAGCTTTTTCATGCGATTCCGTCACCACATGAAGTCTTTTTCCGAAGAGGGCGACCTCTTTAACATCGGACAATTTGGCAATCACGTCCATGGCTTCGTGCGGCCGGGAACATTGAACTTCCAGCACATTTTCGTGCATCTGCTCTGTCTTTAGAACTTCCGGCGCGCCGATGGCGATTAATTCACCGCGGTAAATCAGGCCCAGCCTGTCACAATATTCCGCCTCATCCATGTAATGCGTCGTGACAAAAATCGTTACCCCTTTTCCGGAGAGTTCGTAAATCAAATCCCAGAACTGTCGGCGGCTGATGGGGTCGACACCCGAGGTGGGTTCATCGAGAAAAATAACGGGCGGCTCGTGCAAGACCGCACAACCCAGTGCCAGGCGCTGTTTCCAACCGCCCGAAAGGATCGACGTGCGGGAATGACGGTGTTCCGTCAACCCGGCCATTTCGATCACCCATTCTTTACGTTCATCCTTTTTCATTTGAGGAATGCGGTAAATACCGCTGTAAAAGTTGATGTTTTCCTCTACCGTCAAGTCGTCGTAAAGAGAGAACTTTTGACTCATGTAGCCGATGTGCGCCTTGATCTTCTCGGACTGGGTACGGATGTCAAAACCCGCCACGGTTCCTGAGCCGCCGGTGGGCGCAAGGATGCCGCAGAGCATTCGGATCGTGGTGGATTTGCCGGCGCCGTTGGGGCCGAGGAAACCGAAAATCTCCCCCCTGGCAACGTCGAAGCTCACTCGATTAACCGCAATGAAGCTGCCGAATCGCCTCTCCAGATTTTCGACCGTGACGGCTTTATTGTTTTTCTCGTTACCCATGGGTGCCGCCCTCCTTCTCAGCCCCCAGGACCGAGACAAACACATCCTCAAGGGCAGGTTCAATCGGCCGTATACCACCGAATTCAAGGCCTTCCTTGCGAAGAATCCCCTCAACCTCGCGGGCCGCTTTTTCCGGCGCGCCGGTCACCACATGAATCTTGTCGCCAAAGAGACTAACTGCATCGGCGCCAAGCTCCTTCCGGAGAACAGCCGTTCCGCGGCGGGGGATTGAGGCGCGAACCT
The DNA here is from genome assembly GCA_040757625.1 of Thermodesulfobacteriota bacterium. GTDB lineage: Bacteria > Desulfobacterota > Desulfobacteria > Desulfobacterales > JARGFK01 > JARGFK01. The sequence goes on from JBFLWU010000014.1 coordinate 76,749, forward strand.
CCAGGATCGTACCCCGCATCAACCGCTTTACCTCGGCCGGTGTCCCTACGGCCAGCAGCTTGCCCTTATGGATGAGTCCGACACGACTGCAGCGTTCGGCCTCATCCAGGTAGGCCGTGGAAACAAAGATAGTGACCTTCTCCCGCAGGAGTTGGTAGAGAATACGCCAAAAATCGCGCCGCGAAACAGGATCCACCCCGTTGGTGGGTTCATCGAGAAACAACACTTTAGGTGTATGAATCAAGGCGCAGGCCAGTCCCAATTTCTGTTTCATCCCTCCGGACAGGTTGCCAGCGTGACGCTTTTTAAACGGCGTCAGGTTGCTGAAAGACAACAGCCGATCGATCTTGGCTTCCCGCCCCTTGCGGGGCAAGCCATAAATATCCGCATAAAATTCAATATTCTCCATGACTGACAGATCCGGATACAAGCCAAAACGCTGGCTCATGTACCCGATTTTTTCCTTGATCGCCTCTGCCTCGTGGACCGTGTGATGGCCGGACACCCATGCATCGCCCGTTGTGGGGTCCATGATGGCGGTCATCAGGCGCATGGTCGTCGTCTTTCCCGCACCGTCCGGGCCGACCAACCCGAAAATTTCCCCTTCGGTAACCGACAAAGTAAGGTGGTCCACCGCTGGGAGACCGTCAAAAATTTTGGTCAGATTTTCGGTTCGGATAGCGTCCATTACTTGACTCCCTGGTCGAGCACAATCTCAGCGTCGGCCGGCATACCGGGTTTCAGTTCCATGTTCGGATTCGGGATATCGATCTTGACGCGATACACCAGTTTCACCCGCTCCTTTTCAGTCTGCACGTTTTTCGGAGTGAATTCGGCCTCTGAGGAGATGAAGGAAATACGGCCCTCGTATATCTTTCCCGGATAGGTGTCCGTGGTGACATGTGCCATTTGACCTTGCTTGACCCGTCCAAGGTCGGTTTCGTTGATGTAGGCCCGAAGCCATACGTTTTCCAGGTCACCCACCGTCACGACCGGTGTTCCCGGGGCCACGTACTCACCTGACTCAACATTTTCGGAAAGGACCATCCCGGAGAAAGGGGCGCTGATCGTCGCGTAGCTTAACCGAATCTCCGCCATCGTGAGGGCCGCCTTTGCCTGTTCAACACGGGCGCGGGACTGTTCGATGGTTTCTTTACGGGGACCCTTCCTAAGCATCTCATATCGCTGCTGAGCTTCATTAAAGGCAGCCCGCGCCTGATCAATCTGTTCCTTGCGCGGTCCTTCCTGAATCAACTTCAGCCGATCTTGCGCTTCGTGCAGGCTTGCAGCGGCGCGCTTGTATTCCGATTCCGCCCGGTCGAATTCGCGCTGGGAAATCGTACTACCTTTTAGAAGTTTTGATTGCCTATCATATTCGATTTTTAGATGAGCCGCATTGACACGTGCGTTTTCTACATTGGCTTGGGCCGCGGCGATCTCCTCTGGCCGGGACCCCGCCAGGAGTTCATCTAATCGAGAGCGGGCTTTTTGCATGGCGGCGCGACCCTGCGCAATCTCCTCCGGGCGGTAACCTGCTTCCAATTCTGCCAGAGATGCCTGTGACGCACGAAGCTCTGCCTTACGCAAGGCAACTTCCTGGACCAAATCGGAATTGTCCAAACGAGCTACAATCTGATTGGCCTTGACAAGCTCACCCTCCGAAACCAGCCGCTGATCAACCCGCCCGGCTATTTTGAAGCTCACCTCGGCATCGGTCACTTCAAGGTTGCCGGATAGATAAATCTTATTTGGATCAACCGATTTTCGATTGCGAATATACCTGTAGGAGAGAGTTGCCCCGATTAAGGCGATCAAAATTAAGATAACGATTTTTTTCTTTTTCATGGCCTGCCCCCAATATGTGAATTTTTATTCACAAAATAAACAAAAAAATTTATCGGAATTGAATAGATTCTTTAAATATTTTCCAGGCAGTTTCTACATGCCGAATCGCATCAAATTGGCCTTCGCTCATATGCCAGAGAATCCCCGCCGGCTGGATAATCCCCAAAAACATCACGGACACCGTATCCGGATCAAGATCCGATCGAATTTGTCTGTCTCGCTGGCCCAGGCGCACAATCTCGGCCACCTTTTTAAGATAAGCCGTAATGATGTCGCTGTAGACCTTTTTTTGCCTTTCCGGATGGCCGCTGTATAGGTCTTCTGAAAAAATTATGCGGGGTATCGACCGGTTTCCAACGACAAGATTAATATGCAGCATCAGCAAGTGCCGAAGGCGCTCCGATGCATCCGGTGTCTTTTCGCAAGCTTTTTTTACATTTTCAAACAGATTTTCCTGAATCAGATCCAATACGGCATCCAACACTTCGTCTTTGTTCTTAAAATGTCGGTATACCGCCGACGGCACAATGCCGACACGCCGGGCTATACCGGCTATGTTCAACCCTTTTAGACCCGCATCGGAAATGATGCTCAGCGCTGCGCCGGCTATTTGTTCTTGACGAATTTCAGTATTTAATTTTTCAAAGCTCATATTAGCCCCTTATGTGAATTATTATTCACATAATAAAACCGCCTAAAACTTGTGTCAAGTAAAATATGGAAAAATTTTTCGGTGATTGAAAAATTGTGTAATAATCATTAACCAATAGGCAGAGGTCGTTGATAGCTGGTTTAGATGGGTTGATAGAGGCAGTATGGCCGCAAATTTAAAAGATATCTGATAGTTAAATTAGTCTATATTTTGGGAACCCCATTGCGTGCTCACATTAATATTATACGTATTATATCGTTTACTCATTTTCAATTTTCGGCACCCCATAAAATTGAAGATGGCTTGCCTAAATGGAAATGCATAACCTTCCAATTATATTGTAGATTTCCAAATGTAATCGTAAGTTCTTAGGCTCCTAAAAATAAAAAAGCGGCCTATCAGATCCGAAATCCAATAGCCGCTTTCCTAATTGGTCCTGCCGTTAAACCGCGTCTTTGAGTTTCTTTCCTGCTTTAAACTTTACAACGGTAGATGCCTTAATTTTAATAGCCTCTCCTGTCTGGGGATTGCGTCCTTTTCGTGCCTTACGGCGTCCCTTGGAAAATGTACCAAACCCGACGATGGTAATTTTACCTTCCTTTGATTTAAGCGCCTTGGCTACTCCGTCAATAATAGACCCAAGTACTGCTCCAGCAGCAGCCTTGCTAATCCCCGCATCCTTAGCCATTTTATCAATCAATTCTGCCTTTGTCATCTGCCCTCCCTTTTTTTGGTGTGTATTATCGGTGAGACGTCCTGATTTTTTTGGCAGTTACTGAAACAGGATGAAAAAGTCAATATAGATTAGAACTGGTTTCATAACCTAAAAAATTATGTCAGTTTTATTGGTCATACAACATATAGTATTTTCAGCAAGTTATCGCCGCAGATGGAAAATAGAACGCATTCGCATGGCTTGGAAATTTCCGGCACCTGGTGGTTCGCTACGATCGGCTGATCTCTATTTATCAAGGGCTTTTCCATCTCGCTTGTATTGTTATTACGCTTAGACAGTTATGGAACCAGTTCTAGATTGTTTGTCAAAAAATTCGAAAGATTAAGGCCAAAAGGGATTATTTGTTAACCCCATCGTAGGATTTTTGGGCTCTTGTTTTGCAAGGGTTAAGGCAGGAATTTTGAATATTGTCACTTTGAAGATTCGGTTCAAAATCTTCTGTTTATGGATCCATTATTTTGATGATTTTGAATTATCCGAAGAACATATCAGGATATTGTCGGATTGGGAATCCCCGGAATCTTCGATTTGTCATGGAGTATATTTATGCTTTGAAATTGATCTATCGCTATGAAAATGAAATGTATGAGTTTATCAGGTCGATTCCGAAAAGCGAAATCAAAGATGTCCAATTGATAACGGACCCGGCGGGTATCAATTATTTTTTGACGGTGGTGAAACAACCGTGAAATGGCCTTTTCCTTTCAGCAAAACAGCATTTTGTTTTTGAACCGAGATTTTTGGCCAACAAACCCTAATCGTCGTTCCTCCATTTCTGCGAGATTCTATCGTAGCGATTCCACCAGAAAGATCTGTACGTTCTTTTATACTGTTAAGCCCGATACCCTTCAACGGATTGCTCAATGAATGGGATTTTTTTGTGTCAAATCCAATACCATTATCGCGTACCGTCAAAACCAATTCGCTTGGTTTTTCATTAGTTAGAGAAATATGCGCCCAAGTTGCCTTGCTATGCTTAACAATGTTGTTTAATGCTTCTTGGGCAATTCGAAATATCACTGTTTTCATTTCCTTCGATAAATTATTTTCTATCAAATCAATATTATGATTTAAAGAAATGCGTGGACAAATTGCTTCGACTTCACGACATAACCATAGAATGGCAGGGGCAAGGCCAATTTCATCCAGAATAGCAGGTCGAAGATTTCTTGAAATTCTACCTGATTCAGCCAGTGCGGCCTTGCTTAGTTCTATGGTTTTGTTAAGAAAGTTAATTGCGCTTTCAACGTTTTGCAGGCTGAATTGCTTAATGGCAGCTTCTATGCAGTACTTAATGCCGCTTAAGTTTTGTCCGAGGCCATCATGAAGTTCTATTGAAATTCGTTCGCGCTCATCTTCTTGGGCTTTGAGAAGATTTAATGAATGAAGGCGCAGCTTTTTTTCAGAAACCTTCAGTTCCAATTCCATCTGCTTTCTAGTGGATATGTCTATTATGTTGCCAAGTATGGCCATCTTGCCATTGAATTCAGTAATGCTGCTTCTTTGAAGAATCCATATTATTTCTCCATTTTTTTTTATACCTCTCATTTCCAACATAAAATCGTTTGATTTTCCGTTTAGACTTTTATTGAAATAGTTGGCGATCATTTCACGATCATCTTCGTGCACCAATTCCATAAAATCTGCGTCCTGGAGTTGAGCTCTTGAATAGCCATAGATTTGAGCAAACATTTCGTTCAAAAATATTATTTTCCCAACTTGAATAACGAAAATTCCGGTAATCGAATTTTCAACAAGCGTGCTATATTTTTTTTCAGATTCCTTTAGTTTAAGTTCTGCACACTTCTGTTCTGACACATCGTTAAACATTACAACGACTTCATCAGACGGCAGCTTATAGATAAATACATCCCGATAGAAAACCGTATTGCCTTTTTCAAGAAGTGAAACGGACATACTAATCGGTTTGCCCGACACCCAAACCCGTTTTACGGCTTTTAAAAGCCCGGTTTGATGGAAATAGGGAAACGCTTCTAAGATCCTTAAGTTTAAAACCTTTTTACGGGTTACTTTATCCAACCTCTCTGCTGCTCTGTTAATATCGGTCACATTAAAATCAGCTCCGCAATCGATTGCTGTAAAGACAATAACTCCGTCCCGTGTAAATTCGAATAAACCATTGCGACGCGCCTCTTCTTCCCGAAGTTTCTTATTGGCGAACATTCGTTGACTAATATCCTGATAAATGCCAAGAACTCCGATTACTTTGCCATCTTCTTTATGCAAAGGGATTTTGCTTGTTTCTGAATAATTTATCTTTCCATCAGCTCTGCGCTGGCTTTCTATAATGTTGTACTGGGGTGCATCCTGTTCCATAACTTCTCGATCACATTTGCGATAAAACTTGGCTTCTTCTTTTGTCCACGGAAGGTCGTAATCGGTCTTGCCAATTATTTCAGAGGGGCTGCTAAGGCCGCATGCCATCGCTTGCTGTTTATTGCAGCCGCGGTAAACAAGGTTTGTGTCTTTCCAAAAAACATAGGCTGGGATATTGTCTAAAACAAACTGGAGCATTTCTTTGGATTTAATGCGCCTAAAAAGGTCGTCATGGTATAATTGGGGCTTTTTACTCATAAAGTTCTTCCTGAAACTACAAAGTATAACTCCTAAACAAGGCCTTGCTCAATTGCATAGGTCGTTAAGGCAGCGGTATTGTGCAAATCTAATTTTCTGATAAGGTTAGCGCGGTGTTTTTCGATGGTTTTTATACTCAGGCATAGATAGCTGGCGATTTCTTTGTTCTTATATCCTTCGGCAATTAGCTTTAGAACTTCCTTCTCTCTTTGGGAAAGCGTTTCAAACGTTGTTTGCGTTTTAATGTATTTTCTTCCCTCGAGATATCCATCAATCACCTTTGCTGATATATCGTCCCCCAGATAGCGCATACCTTTTAATATCTTGCGCAGGGCCAGAATAAGGTCGAATTGGGAGGCGTTCTTCGAAATATATCCATTGGCACCGGCCTGTAGTGCTGCGTGTATAAACTGCTCAGATGTATGAACAGTCAATGCCATAATTTTTGTATCGGGGTAAAGGCGGCGGATTTCTTTAATGGCATCAAAACCGTTCATTTTGGGCATCGATAAATCCATAAGAATGAGATCCGGCTTTTTGTCTATAGCCATTTTAATGGCACTCTTTCCATCCTGAGCTTCGCCGATTACTTGCAGATCTTCTTCAGAATTGATAAGCGCTACGAGAGCTTCTCTAATGACCGTGTGGTCATCTACCACCATGATTTTATTGTGTTTTATTTCCATAAAGATCCTCTAAAAATAAACTGTGGATTTTTGCTTAAAGAGGAGCCAGTTCCTTTCCTCCGAAGGGGTACCACAACCCTACCTTTTCAAACCGAAAACCCTACCATGAAAAAGGGGTCTTTAAAAATTCAGATTCAACACTAAACCTTCTTTACAGTTACTAAGATCCAAAATAGAATTCAATCGTTTAAAAAGCTGGTCCATAGGGAGGCAGTCTCTGTAATTTATTTTTTAAAGGGAGGTGTATTATAAAAGCTCAGAAAGCAATTGTCAACGGGGTAATCGTTACGCACGAAGGTCGTTACTCTGGGTCCATCGGTGTCATTAATGGGAAAATCGCCTGCATAACAGACCCGAATGTGAAGATAAATGCTGAAGATATCATCGATGTGAGAGGAAAATATATCATTCCCGGTGCAATTGATGCACATGCCCATTTTCAAGACCCAGGTATAACTCAGCGTGAAGATTTTGAGCACGGTACTGCCGCATGTGCAGTCGGAGGTATTACCACGGTAATATCTCAACCAGTAAATAACCCTCCGGTTTTTGACACACAAACTTACTTGGAGACCATAAAACATTATGAAGGGAGGGGGCTTGTTGATTATGGGCTTCATGGCGGAGGATCTTCTGCTAATTTGGATAAAGTTGAAGATCTATGGGTACAAACAGGCTCGCCCGCCATCAAAATTATGATGTGTTATTCTCCAAAAGAATATGGAATGGTTGATGATGCCCAGTTTTATCAAATTCTTGAAAAACTGAGTCCACACAATGGGCTTGCGTATGTTCATGCTGAAAATCAAGCCCTTGTACAAATGTGGGAAGATCGATACCGGGCGGAAGGCCGAATTGATCCAATGGCTTATAACGCCTCTAGACCCGCATATGTGGAGATAGAAGCTGTCCATCGTGCTCTGGTCCTTGCCGAACAGACAGGATGTCGTGTAATATTTGCGCACATATCAACTGCTGAATCTTTAAAAATTATTGCAAAGGCAAGACGACGAGGGCTTAATGTATATGCGGAGTCCTGCCCTCATTTTTTCACTTTTACAAGCGAAGACATGAACACGCATGGGCCGTATCTTAAATTTTCGCCAGTAATGCGCGACAAGCAGAACCTTCGAAAGATGTGGGAATTGCTTGAAAAAGGTTATGTGCATACTTTAGCAACGGACCACTGCCCTTACGAACCTCATGAAAAGGAAGTCGGTTTGAATGATGTATGGAAAGCACCGAATGGGGTTCCTGGACTTGAGATTATGCTTCCTGTATTTTTAAACGGCGTCCGTAAGGGGATGGTATCGCTGGAACAAGTGGTCAGGGCGACCAGTTATAATCCTGCAAGAATTTATGGACTCTATCCAAGGAAAGGGGTGCTAAGGCCAGGATCTGATGCTGACTTGGCAGTGATAGATTTTGAATTGGAGAAAGTTTTTTCTAAAAAGGATTTAAAATCCAAATGCCCTTATTCTCCATACATCGGGCTGACATTTAAAGGCTGGCCGGTGATGACTCTTGTACGGGGAGAGGTTGTCGCAAAAAACGGTGAAATATGTATTAAGCCCGGATTCGGACGCTATTTTCCTAGATATTGATAAATAATTAAGCGAATTATTTAAAATATGATGTCGTTTTTGAGAAGGTGAATATTTATTCTAATAAAAGGAGAAATAAGATGAATATTGATCATGAATATTTCATGCGAGAGGCTTTAAAAGAAGCAGCGAAGGCACGCAATCAGGGTGATATCCCAACCGGCGCCGTTATCGTACGAGATGGTAAAATTGTTGCCAGGGGATATAATGAGGTGGCTACAAAGTTTGATATAGTGGCACACGCCGAGACTGGGACAATCAGAAAATATGTTATGGAAACTCGGCAGCTTAATCCTGGTTTTCAGGCAGATTCAGGACCATTAAAAGGATGCACCCTTTATGTAACTTGTGAACCGTGTCCCATGTGTCTATGGGCGACATGCATTTCAGGTATTTCAACCCTCGTAGTAGGTGCGCGACATGCTGAAGTCGGCATTCCTTTTGGCAAATATACGATTGAAAAACTTATTGAACTGACTGAACGGAAAATAAAAGTTGTAACAGGTATTTTATCCGAAGAATGCATTAAAATGCGCCGGAGCATTGGGTATATAGGTCCGCGGTGATATTAGCTGATTAATAATGGGAGTAATATGTTAAAAGATGAAATTGCAAAGAAAGATGCTATCGACTTTGAGGAAAAGGATGCTCGCAAGCGCATATTAACAGGCATGTTGAAAAAGGTCATCTTTGTTATTGGTTTAATGGGTGCACTTTTTCATCTCTTTGCCCTGATTTTTTATACTATCCAGCCGTTTCACCTGCGGGCCATTCACCTGATGATCACTGCTTCACTAACTTTCTGTTTAATCCCCTTTCGGGCCGGCCAAACCGAAAAAGGTCCGAATCTATTGGATTTGATTCTGATTTTGGCAATCGTTTCGGGTGTTGTATATCTTATATATGATTATCAGGGAATACTCTACCGGGTTGGTGTTGAACCAAAAACAAGTGATGTGGTCTTTGCCACCATCACGTTCGTCATACTCCTTGAGATGGGGCGGCGGTTACATGGCTACCTACTACCTATTATGACAATAATTTGTTTAATTTATGCTATTTACGGTAATCTATTTTCCGGCAACTGGGGCCATAGAGGGTATTCCTTTCCTCGAGCGATTACCTTTGTATGGAGCTTGGATGGCATTTATAGCGAGCCCTTATCGGCTTCAGCAACATTTGTTGTTTTGTTCGTTCTGTTCGGTTCATTTCTTAACAACTCTGGAACTGGTCGTTTTTTCATCGACTGTGCACTTGCCGTGGCTGGAGCTGCGCGTGGGGGTCCTGCCAAAGTAGCTGTTATTGCCAGCGCATTTTTTGGCACATTGTCAGGTAGTGCGGTTAGCAATGTTGTAACAACCGGTACATTTACCATCCCACTAATGAAAAAGACTGGTTACAAACCACACTTTGCAGGCGCCGTGGAAGCGGTTGCTTCTACAGGAGGTCAAATTATGCCGCCTATCATGAGTGCGGCAGCTTTTATCATGGCTGAAATGACCGGGATTTCCTATACGCGAATTGCAGCGGCCGGCTTGATTCCAGCAATACTCTATTTTGTTTGTGTGTTTTTAATGGTCGGTTTTGAAGCAAGAAATTTAGGACTAAGCGGTTTGCCGAAGGAGCAACTTCCCTGGTTGGGAAGGTTGCTTAGAAAAGATGGCTATTTGTTGACTCCGATATTTGTTTTATTGTTTTACCTTATAATCATGCGTGTTTCTCCTCTCAAATCAGCTTTTTATGCGCTAATATCTTCGGTCATTATTAGTTGGTTTCGTACAGAAACTCGGATGGGGCTGAAAAAAATCGCAAACGCTCTGAACAATGGCATGGTAGCAGTGATGGATGTTGCTGCACCGTGTGCAATGGCCGGGGTTATTGCAGGCGTGATGTCGTTGACCGGCATAGGGCTTAAGTTCTCAGATCTCTTATTATCTTATGTGGGCAATAGCACAATTCTTGGTCTATTTGCAGTAATGGTCGTCTCATTAGTTCTTGGCATGGGAGTACCTACTTTGGCTGCTTACGTCATCTGTGCGGTTACTGCCGCTCCGGCGTTGCAACGGCTGGGTATCCCTCCCCTTTCCGCACATATGTTTATTTTCTATTTTTCAGCCCTTTCCACCATTACACCACCCATAGCGATTTCTTCATTTGCAGCTGCTGGCATAGCCGGTGCGAAACCCATGCAGGTCGGCGGAACAGCCGTTAAAATTGGTATTGCAGCCTTTGTGGTGCCTTATATGTTTATCTATGGTCCGACCCTATTGATGGAAGGCCCTTGGATATTTATTGGATATAATTTTTTGACGGCACTTATTGGTGTTTATGCGCTTGCAAAGTGCGTACTGGATAAGCAGACGAATTGGTTGCGAAGAATATTCCTTGGCTTTGCCGGTTTGCTCTTCATTCACACAGGTTGGATTACAGATCTTCTGGGTGTTTTGGGGCTTGCTATCGGCATGAGTGGTGATTTTGCTAATATATCGACAAAATTTCGATTCCTGCGTAAAGAGTGAAATCCGTGATTACCAAAGTTGATAGTAGTTCATATTTAGTATTTAGCATAGGTAAGGTAAAGAAGATTAACATCTTATTATTAGGAGGTAATATTATGTTTAGACTTAAGAAAAGAAATTGGGCGTATATAATTTTTGGACTAACAATTACACTGTACTTATTAACTCCAGGTTTGGCAGAAGCTGCTGAACGAAAAGGCTGGCCGAAACGTGTGACAATCGGAAGCGGCCCCTTACAGGGGGTGCTATATGCAATTGCGGCTAGTTGGTCTACCATGCTGAATAAAGAGCTGAATATCAATTCTTCGGTGGAGTCAACTGGAGGAACCGTTCCCAATGTTAAACTGATGAATGCCGGCAACCTAGAGCTTGCAATGCTGACTACCGGCATTGCGCAACAAGGCTGGTCTGGTGAGGGATATGCCGAAGGGAAAAAACATACAAATATTCGGTTGATTATTCCATGGGGGATGTCACCTTTAAAATATTGGACAATGAGAAAATCAGGTGTCATGCGAGTAGAAGATATCGAAGGGAAGCGACTAAATATGGGACGGCCGGGAAGCACAGTAGATGTTTTTATGCGGGATCTTTTCAAGATAACAGGTTTAAAACCATCGCAATTGGTTAACGTAGATCATGGCCAAGCAAATCAAATGCTGCAAGATGGCCTATTGGACGTAGCCTCTGCAATGGGTCCTCGGCATCCCGGGATTACATCCATTACCACTGAATTGGGATCAAAAATTCTTGTATTTGGAATTGGTAAGGGGGATTGGGCAAAAAAGATGCTTGAAAAATATCCCTATTTTGTACCCATGACTGTTGCAGGTAATACATATAAAGGAACCCCTGAACCGATTGAAACCATTGGGGAGTTAAATTGGTTTGCTGCAGGGGCCCAGATGCCGGAAGATTTTGTATATGAGGTGGTTAAACTTACGTATGAGAAAAAAAAGGATTTAATGGCTTCCAATGTAATATTTGAAGATATGAATGCTTCTGAAGCTAAAAACGCATTAATTCCGCTTCATCCCGGTGCGATTCGTTACTACAAAGAAATGGGGATCCAAATTCCGTCGCCCGCTATGCCATAAAAAAAAGATATCAATTCTCGTTGAGATAAAAAGTTTGGCAAGACACCTGATATAATATCCTGTGTTGAGATTTTTACAGGACTTACAGAATTTTGGCAGCGGAAAATAGAAAATAGAGGGGGGGTTATGGGTAAACTTGACAAGAAAGTGGCAATTGTTACCGGTGGCAATACCGGCATCGGTCGTGGAATTTCCAAAGCATTTCATCGAGAGGGTGCGATTGTAGTGATTACCTATCATTCGATGGCACGGAAGAATCAGGCTGATTCACTAATGGAGGAATTTCGGGAATATGGTCGTGAGAGTATGGCGGCCAGGTGTGATGTGTCAAAAGAAGATCAGGTAAAAAACCTTGTTTCACAAACCGAAAAAAAATATGGAAAAGTTGATATACTTGTTAATAACGCCGGTATTCTTAAAGTATGTCCATTTTTTGAACTCGATAAAGAGACTTGGGATGATCATTTGGCCGTACATCTAACAGCGGCTTTTTTATGTTGTAAGGCTGTTCTCCCCGGGATGGTTCAACGCAAATATGGAAAGATTATTAATACCAGCAGCCAATTGGCTATTATCGGCAGACATGACTTTGTTCATTATACAGCCGCGAAGGCTGGGCTGATAGGTTTTACACGCGCTTTAGCTAGAGAATTCGGGCCATTCGGAATTAATGTCAATGCTATGGCCGTCGGTTTGGTAGATAATAATTTTGATCCCATGCCCGAGTCGAAAAAGGTGGCTTTTGCGGAAAACTTGCCTGCCAGGCGTCTCGGACGGCCAGAAGATATCGGTGAAACGGCAGTTTTTCTCGCAAGTGATGATTCTGATTGGTATATGGGGCAGACTCTTGGCCCAAATGGTGGAGAAGTTATGTTATAAACTCATAAAAGAAAGAAAGGGAGAAAAAAATGACGAATAATGAACCTTGGTTGAATCCTGGAAAATGGTATGTATCACCTTACAATTTTTCTGAGCCGCCTCCTCGTCCTCAATTTCCACTAAAAGAAAAAAAAGTTGTCTTTCGCGATCCATTTTTCTCAGATGAAGTACAAGGTGTTAGGTACACTCTAAGTGACAAACTCGAAATAGCGAGGAAGCTGGATGATGCAGGAGTCGGGGAACTTTTCCATCATATCCACGGGGTAACCCAGGAAAAGCTTGCTGGAATTAAAGCACTCTGCAAATTGGGATTGAATACAAAAATTGGAGCTTATCTTCGAGTTCCCTCTGAGCCAAAATGGAAAGAACACATGGATAAGCTTATTGATGCAGGGGTGGCCGAAATCCAGCTTCATGAAAATACGAGAGCGCGAATAGACTTTGGCGTAGAGGGAAAGCAGGAACTCCGTTCGCTCGATCAAATCGTTGATTTGTTCGTTGAAGGTGTTGAGTATGCCAAAAAGGGGGGTGTTTTGGTTTCAGTTGGGGTCGGTCCAAGACTGTGGCCAAACTATTCAGATTTTGATTTCTTAATGAAGATTTATAATGAATCCATTAAAGCTGGAGCTGAAAAGATTTGGGTCTACCTGTCTTCCCCGATTTCGCCTCACGGCATCGAGGCATTGATATATCGTATTAACAATGCAATTATTAAAAAGGTACCTTTCGGCATTCATATTCATAATGACTACGGATTGGGAGTTGCATCCCAGATTTCAGCAGTGTTAATGGGTGCGACACATGTCGAGGCTTATGTGAATGGCATGGCGGATCGAAACGGTCCGCCCCTGGAAGATCTTGCAGTTGCCCTTGAGATGTTTTACGGCGTTAAGACTGGAATTAAGCTTGAGAGACTTTACGATCTTTGCAAATTTGTTGAGCAAAAAAGTACCCTTCCGATTTCACCTTTGAAAGGGGTAACGGGATCGAATAATTTTATTCTGAATGAGGATAAATTCATTGCTGAATGTCTACTAAAAGAAAACTTTACTCCGCTTAACTATTTGTGGGAGGGATATCTTCCAAACGTTATTGGAAGGGGAGATTACAAACTCGTATGGGACCGGCAAACGATTCAGGGTGCCAAAAGTGTGCCTGCAAAGCTTACACAGATGGGCCTGAAATACACTGATGATGATGTAAAACAGATAAGAAAAATCATGCGGGAAAAAATTTATGCAAAAACGACATATCCAATGTGGTTAGAGGAGTCGGAGGTTGAAGAAATTTGTCGTAGTGTTATCAATGAGTGATATTTCATAAAAAAGTGAACATTTCAACGTTGTGAAAAGTTTGCTTTGGACAGGAATGAATGGAGGTGTTTTCATGGATCGCACTAAAGCGATAGACTTTATTAAAAATTTTTTGAATTCAAGCATGAGTGCTAAAAAGCAAGCTCAATCTTTTGTTTCAAAAAATTTTATGTTGACGTTTACCGGCGGTCGGCGGTTTGAAAGAGCTGGTCAGATTGGTGAGTTCAATGCACTTCGCTATAAAAATGTTAAAAAAGACATTAAGGATTGGGATTTTTGTGAGTATCCAGACGGTCGTGTGGTTATATACTGCTTGGGAACACTTTATGGTGAATGGCGTGACGGAAAACCGTTTGAAGGGAATCGATTCATTGATCGTTTTGAAATCAGAAATGGTCTTATTGAAAAAATCGATGTGTGGAATGACAGCGCCGAAATATTATTGTCTCGAGCCGGACTTGCGGAGGATCAAAAATAAAATTATGACTCATCATGGATCGATTGATTATTGGATGAGCATGAAACGTTGAATGAGATGAATAAATCTTGGAAGGCAGGGGATTTTGTCGCTTATCGAATATTAAATAGTAGACGATTGTTAGTAGTTCCAAGAATAGGCAGACATATCCCGGGGATTGACCCCGGGGTATGTCTGCATTTATTTCTGTTTTTATGTTAAGTACACTAAGCAGTAACTTCGGCTAAGCTATCGAGCATAACTCATACGCCAAGATTCAGGATTTGTCGGGGGTATATAAAGGTATAGGTAAAGTTAAATTAAAGTCGGGGCATCCAACTGTAGGCAAAATGTGCTCTTCTGTATAATGCTGCAAAAGTTCGGAGAATTACAGGAAAAATCTAAAATAATGAAGATTCGAACAATAATTAAAAAAAACACGTATCAAGACTCAATGAAACTCATGCAGCTCCAAAAATTGCTTAATAACCTGCCGGGTGTCATTTCGACAGGTGTGGTAATGGGAACTGCTGTAAATAAAAACCAACTAAAATTAGCCGGATTATATTCATCCACTTTAGAAGAAGCTGGGCCCAATGATTTGTGCATTGCCATAAAGGGGGAATCCACAAATGGGATATCTGCCGCTCTCGATGAGATCGAGAAGGTATTTCACTCCCGCCAGAATTCACTATCGTACACAAACGACATTGATGTTCAGCCGAAAACCATCTCCTCAGCTGTTAGAAGCATGCCGAATGCAAACATAGCAGTTATTTCCGTTCCGGGGCGGTTTGCAAGTTTTGAAGCTATGAAGGCGCTGCAGGCCGGCTTGCATGTATTTCTTTTCAGTAACAACGTTTCAATAGAAGATGAAATCAGTCTTAAAGCGGTTGCAGAGCAGAAAGGATTGTTGGCGATGGGGCCGGATTGCGGGACGGCGATTGTGTCCGGAATCCCCTTGGGATTTTCAAATGCAATTCGACGGGGCCGAATCGGCATTGTTGCAGCCTCTGGCACCGGCTTGCAGGAAGTTTGTTGTATTATCCACCGTATGGGCGAGGGAATATCTCAGGCTATTGGAACGGGCGGGCGTGATTTAAGCAGAGAAGTCGGTGGAAAAACATTTATCAGCGCTACGGAGGAGTTGCTGAAAGATGATGAAACAGAAGTTGTTGGGTTGATGGCAAAAAATTCGGATGAGAACGTGGTAAGGCGATTAAACGCTATCATGGAAAAATCAGAGAAGCCCATCATTACATTATTTATTGGTTCTACAGTTTCATTTTACGCCAAACAGCGTATTTACCAAGCAGCGAATCTTCATCACCTGGCTGCATCCTGTGTAAAAATTCTCAGGGGAGAAAATCAACCGGCACCGATCTCTATCGATGATCTCAAAAAGCGATTGCGATCAGTAATCGATTTGGAAATAGCCAGGTTTCATCCAAGTCAGAAATATCTCCGTGCCTTGTTCACGGGCGGCTCCTT
>JBFLWU010000015.1:0-90444 GCA_040757625.1 Thermodesulfobacteriota bacterium
GCCGAATACCAGCCAGAAAGTTGTGGTGCCGAATCCTGAAAAAATTACATGGGCTGGAGCTACCGAGAACAGCATGCTAAAAAAGAAGAAAAACAGAGCGGTCAGATGCTCCGGAAAGATTCCCGTCGCCCAGGCGCTCATAATAATGATTACGAGGGTTGCAGCTTTTGATTCCTGTGACGTAAGCGAAGCCGGAGGGAATACCAGCAAACTCATACCGAGCGCTATCGCTGCAATAAAAATAAGATGTCTGAAATTGAGGTAAGGCTTTATCGCCATGGCTTGGAAGGAGGCTCCATTTTTTCAATTACGACACAGAGGCTTTCGGGGTAATAACGGATTCAGTCGCCAATTGTTTGAAGCATTTCAAAATAGGTTTTGTTGAAAGCATCTGCGGCTTCATAACAGGCCCAGTGCCCGGCCCCCTCGATCTCCCGAAAGACCAGGTCGGGCTGAATGGCGCTGAGGTAATTTACGCGCTCGTGCATATGGCCGCTGACAATCGCATCCCGGCTTCCGTAAAGTCCCATCAGCCGTCCTTTCACCTTATAGAGCGACTCCCGCAGGATGTCCAGATGCCAGTATTTGTATGTCCGCACGCGACACCGCGGCGTGTTCCAGTTCTGGATGTAAACGGCCAGGTCGTCGATTTTTTGAGAATCGGCCACCATTAGAATTTCAAGATTGCGTCTGTGGGCCCGCAGGCGTTCTTCTTGCGTTTTAGTCCTGCGCCAGTTGACGAGGGGTTCCATGGGATTGCGCGTCAGGCCCATTCCGCCCGAACCGGAGAAGGTATGCGACAGCAGCCGGCCGCCCTGCAGGCCTGCGACCAGGCCGCCGATAATGCCGCCGAAGGAAAACCCTATCATGTGAAACCGTTCACCCGGCGGCAGAACGCGGTCGATTCCGGCAGAAACGATCGCCGCCAGATTTTCCGGGGTCTGGGGTTCCGGAAGGTCATCTGAATCGCCGAACCCGGGCAGGGTTGCCGCGAAAACGCTAAACCGGCTTGCCATTACCGGAATGTTGCGGATCCAGTGCATCCAGGAACCGAACCCGCCGTGCAGCAAAACCAGCGGTTTGCCCCGGCCCCATACATGCCACAGCATGCGTCCCGAACCACCGGGGGAAAAAAGTTTTTGCGATAATGATTCAATCCGGGCCACCGCTGCGGCGGGCTCCTCATCCGTGCGCGGCGGCGCCAGTGCCTGCGCGTCATTCATAACAAACGCCTCGTTTCTCTATTTTTTTGATCTAACACGAACAGATTTCAATTATATTAAAAGCTGATTTAAATAATCTTTTTCAGCTTTAATGTCAATGCCACAGGCTAAGCGCACGATTTTTATGTTGTAAAAATGGGTGCTTTTTTACCGAATTTTAGTTTTATCGAACTCTAAACAGAGCGTCACAGACGGGTCAGGCGGCGCCTGATGGAAGGGTATATGGGTTCAGAAGGGGTGGTTTTGCTGGACGTAGGATTTTTCTTTCTGGATCAATGTCTCCGGTATAATGTTTTTCAGATATAAAGCGAAATCATCGTCCTGCTCCCATATAAGAGAGCCTTCTATCGAAAAAGATTCTCCGCATAAAAGCGTTAATTTTCCATTCACATGTTGCGGTAGCATGCCTTTTTCGTTTTTAAGGAACCTGAGTCCTCTCTGGGAGATATCGATCACTTCATACTTTTTTTTACCGATTTTCAGCCTGGGTTTATCTGCGACCGGATAACTCACTCTCGGATATTCCCTTTTTTCCGAACCTTCATAATCTTTATCTGCAATCATTTTTACCCTCCTGATTTTAGAGGGACACGCCAAAGATTGATTTCCCTGTGAATGCTGCTGTTCGGCGAGGCCGGCCGCTATAAAGTTTTTGAAAAAATGATCGTTTTCACAATCGCAATCCCAATGCTGATAAGTATGGGCGCTACGGCCAAAGCGGCATTCATCCGCTGATCCTGAAACTCCTGGATGGGGAAAATGAAATATAATATGCCGACAAGTATCAACAGAACAGACCAGCGGATAAGCTGCCTGCCGCCATACTCATTGATTTTAAACCAGTGGTCATCGGACGCGAAGGATTTATGAATACGAAACCCATAAAGCTTATTCATCGGCACTTTCTTTTTCACCAGCGGGATACTGATGAGAATAAATAATATTCCGCAGGCAATGTTCATCATACCGAAAAATAAATTCAAGGAGGTACTCATTCTAGTCCAAGTCCAGAGCCGCTTTGCACTGATTGCATTTTACGGCGCCCCTGAAAACCTTGTTGCCGCATTCGGGGCAAGTATAGCGGGCTTCTTCATCTTGAATCCATTTTTCAGTGCCGACCTTCCGCCAGTAGGGAATTGCCCGCAAGATGACCTTTTTGCCGACAGTCATGGGAAAGTTTTCAATATGGCTGCAGGGAAATTCTTCGCACTCGTGACAGCCGGTGAATCCTTTTTCTCTGGTGCAGGCCCTGATTTCACACTGTCGGCAATGCCTGAACAGGTCGTCGGATAAGCAGCCGCAGCAGCGTATGTCGTCTGTAGAAAGATTTTCGCTGTTGGGAAGCGTGCCTTTGCCGGAAATGCCTCCCTTGTAAAGGTTCACCAGTCGCTCCTTGAATTTCTGATTGTTGTCGCGGTGGGCGATATAAATGGCACAGACGCCGCAGTAAAGACCGCAGGGGGCGATAAAATCCGGATTTAATTTCATTGTTCCGATCCTTTCCTACAAAAAGCGATCTTATAAAAATATCAGGGGGGTATTTTACATGTTCTCCGGTTCGGCCTGGAATGGCCTCTATCATTCATTCTATAAATCCGCTTTTGAAAAGAATCCGTCATGCAGGAATTCAACAGCGTGACGGCAGCAAATCTGAAAAAAATGAAACACTACTCCCCGGGGCCTGCAAGCTTCTCTACGTTACAGATATAAGATTTATGGGGAACGGCCCCGGTGATGGGGTCGGCCAGATCGTTGGTTACGATCAGGTTCACGTTTGCGCCGGTATCGTTGAAAGGATCATAGGCCGGAAGGTTGAGCGCCTTGCAGCCCTGCCACCAGCCGTGCTGGGTAGAGACCACCCGGGGATGGATGCCTTCCTGTAATTTCGCCGTTACACGGATGGATCCGTGGGGGGTTGACAGTTTAACCCAGTCGCCGGCGTTAATGCCCAGTTTTTCGGCGGTATCGGGATGAATTTCCACAAAGGGGTGCGGCACCAGTTTTCGCAGCGCAGGAACGCCGCGGTGCTGGCCGTGGCAATAGGCCAGCAGTTTGGCATTGGTGAGAATAAAGGGAAACCGCCTTGCCAATTCCGGCCGGCTGAAAGGGCTCATGAGCGGTTCTTTAAAAACGGGCAGGGGATCGAATCCATTATCAAGAAATGCTTCGGAATACACTTCGATCCTGCCGGTGGGAGTTGAAAATCCCTTGACGCCGCTTCCGTCGGCCTCCTTGTGTTTTTCATGCTTAACCGGCAGCGGCAGAGAGATGCCGCCCGGCTGTTTTCTCAAATCCGCCACCGTAAGGCCGCTCGGTTTTAACTGGTAGTTGAAAGCGGCCTCGATGTCTCCGTTCCAGAACTTGTCCGAAAGCCCCAACTTTTGGGCCAGCTCAAAGATAATGGTGGTATCGGGTTTCGACTCATAAAGGGGCTTTATGACCTGGGGCATCAGCTGAAGGTGGCAGCAGGTGCTGCCGGCTCCTTCAAATGTGGGTTTTAACAAGAAAGATTCCCAGGCGGTAGCGGCGGGCAGGAGGATATCCGCCATTTTGGCTGCCGGGGTCTCAAAGAGTTCGGATAGGGCAAAGAATTCCAGTTTCTCAAAAGCGGCCCGGCCTCTTAAGCTGTCGCCGTTGGCCGTCAGGGTGTTTCCGCTGAAAGAGACCAGCGCCTTTACCGGATAGGGTTTTTCCTCCAGGATGGCCCGATATAAATCCCTTGCCTGGACGTTGGTGGGGCCAAGGGGACGGTTATCCTTGCCAAGCGGCAGTTTGCCGGGTTTAAATTCTTTTTTTCCGTCGATAGGGTTTGTCTTGGGCTTCGGGAAAATGACATTGCCGCCGGGCCGATCGAAATTACCGCTGAGGGCGAAGAGAATGCAGATAGCCCGATTGTTCTGCATGGCGCCGGTATGCTGCTCGACGCCGTTGTACGCATAATAGCAGGATGGTTTGGTGGTGAAGAAGAGACGGGCGGCTTCTCTGATCTTATCCGCCCCCACCCAGGTTATTTCCGATGCCTTTTCAGGCGTAAACCGGTTGACCAGCTCCGTGAGATGCGCAAAGGCCGGACGGCACGCCGCGGTTTTTCCGTTTGCAAGCTTCAGGCGGTATTCGCCCGAAAGTGCCGGGATCCCTTTTTTGAGATAGGTCCGTGTCGCGGGATCGTAAGCCAGGAGCGCATCGGCGGTCTCGTCCCACGCAAGGTAAGGATTGGCAGCCGAAGCAGGGCCGATGTCGTTTTGGCGGAGAAACCGGCCGTTGTCCGCTCGCACCAGAAGCGGCGCGTTGGTCCACTGGCGCACAAACTCCCGCTCATAGAGCTTTTCACTGATTACCACGTTCAGCATGCCCAGGGCCAGGGCCGCGTCGGTGCCCGGACGGACCGGGAGCCACAGGTCGCCTTTTCTCCAGGTTTCATTGCGGCGCGGATCGATAATGATGATGGCAGCGCCCCGCTTGCGGGCGGCGGCGACGTCCTCCAGATGTTTTTTCCAGGATGCGGCCGGGTTGTGGCCCCACAGGAGGATGCAGCGGGTGTTCTCTAAATCGGGCTTGGGCATGCTTACGCCGTAGGTATGCCGGGAGCCGTGGGATTTGTGCCAGCTGCAGATGTGGATGGTGCCGTGGTCATAATTGGGGCTGCCGAAGGCCAGACCCAGGCGGGAAATCCATGCCTTAAAATCATTGGCGGGCGCCCCGCCGGACGAGCCCTTGCCGAAAACGACCGCTTCCGCGCCGTGCGTCTCCCGGATCCGGAGGAGTTTCTGAGCGATGGTGTCCAGGGCTTCTTCCCAGGTGATGCGCTCCCAGCCGGGGTCCGGGTCGGTTTTGGGCCGGGTCCGTTTCAAGGGGTATCGCAATCTTTCAGGATGATAGACCAACTCCGGACTGGCAAGCCCTTTGGGACACAGGCTGGCAGTATTGGGATGGTCGGGATCCCTGCGGATTTTTAGCAGTTTGCCGTCTTCGATATGACAGATCACACCGCATCGGGATTTACACTGGGGGTCATAGGTCTGAATGGTCGTTTTCATGGCAGAATTTCCTTTTGACTAACGTACATTTCAAGGTCTTTGAATGCAAGAAAAAAACAAAATTCGGGGTCCTTACATTTTTATTGACTTTATATTATTAGCTGAAATATTCTAAGTTGGAATATAAAGGGATAAGCGTCATGAAAACCAAAACTTCCAGCGAATATGTCCTGCTGGGCGCTCTGATGTCCGGCCCCCGCCACGGCTATGAAATCATGCGGTTTACCGAGGATACGCTCGGGGTGACCTGGCTTGTCGGAACCAGCCAGCTTTACGCGTTGCTGAAAAGACTCCAGCAGCAGGGATTGCTTCAATCCACCCTGGAACACCAGGACGCGCGTCCGGCAAAACGTATATTTACGATAACCCCCCAAGGAAAAGACGCTTTTCTGAGATGGCTGCATGAGCCCGTACACCACGTCAGGGATTTTCGGGTTGAATTCATGGCAAAACTTTTCTTTTTCTATCAACTCTCCATCCGGGGCGGCAATAGACTGGTGGACGCCCAGATAGAGCTTCTGAAAGCCCTTCGATTAAAAATCAAACGAAACCACACAGCCGAAACCGATCCGTATAACCGGCTGGTGTATGGATTTAAACTGTCAACGGTGGACGCGCGGCTGAAATGGCTGTCGCAGAAAGCCAGGTCGTTCATGGAGCAAATAACAGACCGAGGGTCAGAATGAGAGCATTGAAAAAAGTCAAAGTTGAAAATGCGGTGGGAATGGTGCTGCCCCATGATATTACCCGGATTATCCCCGGCAAGTTCAAGGGCGTCGGTTTCAAAAAGGGACATATTGTTCAAAAAAAAGATATCCCGGAATTGCTGAAACTGGGAAAACAGCACCTCTATGTCCTGAATCTGTCGGAAGCTTATCTTCACGAAGACGCTGCGGCGCTGCGGATCGCCCGGGCGGTTTCCGGCAAAACGCTCAGATGGACCGACCCCTGCGAGGGAAAGACGAACCTCATTGCCGAAACCGACGGCGTTCTTAAAATCAACATTGCCGGCCTCTTGAAAATTAACCGACTCGGCAGTATCATCATTTCAACCCTGAAAAACAACTTTCCGTGCAGGGCAGGGCAAACCGTGGCGGCCACCCGGATCATCCCGCTGATCATCCGGAAAACGAAAATCGAACGGCTGGAAACGATTGCCGAAAAATATAATACCCTGTTAGATATCCTGCCCTATCAGAAAAAGAAAGTCGGTGCGGTGGTCACCGGCAGTGAGCTTTATGAAGGACTGATAACAGATGAATTCGACACATACGTCGGCTCCAAGATCAGCAGTCTCGGTTCTGCCGTGGTCCAGAAGATTCTGGCGCCGGATGATCCCGAACGGATTGCCGAGGCCGTCCGAAAACTGAGGGCGCGCGGGTGTGATCTAATCGTTACAACCGGCGGGCTGTCCGTAGATCCGGACGATGTCACCCGCATCGGCATCCAACGCGCCGGCGCCAAGATACAATTCTATGGGACGCCGATCCTGCCGGGTGCCATGTATCTGTATGCGCATCTCGACGGGATTCCCATCATGGGGCTGCCGGCATGTGTGTACTATCATTCGGTCACCATCTTTGATCTGATGCTGCCGCGGGTACTGGCCGGTGAAACCATTACCAATAACGATCTCGCCGCAATGGGTCACGGGGGTCTTTGTATGAATTGCCGGGAATGCCGGTATCCGGTGTGTCCCTTCGGAAAATGAGCCTTGAAGGAAGAATGAAATGAAAACAGAACTGAATCAGCTTGTCGTGGGAATCAAAGGGGCGGGGGAGATGGCCAGCGCCATCGCCTGGCGGCTTTATAAAGCCAACGTCCGTAAAATTTTCATGATGGAAATCCCCAGCCCGCTGGCGGTGAGGCGGGCGGTATCTTATTGCGAAGCCGTTCACAAGAGCCTATCAACCGTTGAAGGGGTTGAAGCGAGAATGGTCGATGAGGCTGAGGGCATTCCGGCCGTTTGGAATAAAAAAGCCATGGCTGTTCTGGTCGATCCTCACTGGAAGGCCGTCAAGAAGATGCAGCCCCATGTGGTTATCGATGCGATACTGGCCAAGACCAATTTGGGGACCGCAGCCGCGGAGGCCCCATTGGTCATCGGGCTGGGTCCCGGGTTCACCGCCCCGGGGGACGTTCATATGGTGATCGAAACAAACCGAGGGCACCATCTGGGAAGGATCATTACAGACGGCAGCGCTGAAAACAACACGGGAATCCCCGGAAATATCGGCGGGTATTCGGAACAGCGGGTCTTGCGTGCGCCGCTGGATGGCATATTCAAAACGCGGCATTCCATCACCGACCTGGTCGGGTCGAGTGACGTCATCGGTACGGTGGAAGCCGAAAAGGTTTATGCGGGAATCGACGGCGTCTTGAGGGGGCTGATTCGGTCCGGCAGCCGGGTCAGCAGGGGCTTAAAGATCGGTGATATCGACCCCCGCAAGGACAAGAGCTATTGCTATACGATTTCCGACAAGGCCAGAGCCATCGGCGGATCGGTGCTGGAGGCTATTCTGAGGGTGTATAATGTCTAGAAGTCATTTCAAAACCCCGTCTAAGGCCCGATAGCCGCGTTGCAAGCCTCTTCAAAATGCTCACATCCTTTCATGTATGCTGCGTTTTCATCGGCTTGCGCCTGGCTCTCAGCCCTTATCCGGGATTTTGAAACGACTTCCCTGTTAGAGCAGGGAAGACGGATTGATTGCGTGTTGCGGGTACGCGTTGCGGCTTCCGGTTTCCGCTTACGCCATAGAATCCTGGAACCCTTTACCTGGATTTCAAACCATGATTTCTCTGCGGGAAGGACTGCAGCTGAGGAAGGGCGGTGTCGTCTGTTTCGTCGGCGCCGGCGGCAAAACCAGCCTGATGTTCCGTCTGGCACGGGAGCTTTCGGCCGGGAGCGATTCAGTTCTGACCACGACCACGACAAAAATTCGAATGCCCGCCCGGGACCAGTCGGAAACCATCGTGATTTCTTCGCAAAGGGAAGAAATTATCAGCCGGGCCGGCCGGTTTCCTGCAACCGGCTTCCATTTTACGGCAGTCGCGGAAATATTAAGCTCTCAGAACAAACTGAAAGGGTACCTTCCCGAGTTTGTCGATGAATTGTGGGAAAGCCGCCGTTTTACCTGGATTCTGGTGGAGGCCGACGGCGCCGCCGGCAAATCTTTAAAGGCCCCGGCCGGGCATGAGCCCGTTATCCCATCTTCGGCCAAACGGATCATCGGGCTTGCGGGGCTGGACGTGTTCGGGAAGCCGTTTGACGAACACTCGGTTTTCAGACCGGAGGTGTTCGCGAAGCTGACCGGACTTGCTTTGGGAAAGGCGGTTTGCGCCTCGGCCATCGCGGCATCTTTCATCCATGCGGAAGGGATTTTCAGGGGGAGCCCTGAGACTGCCGGTCGTTATATATTTTTAAACAAGGCCGAACACCCTCGGGAAATTGAAGCGGGGCGTGAAATTGCGAAAATCGTCAAGAAAGCGGCCCCCGCCGGGATCAAACGAATCCTCATCGGCAGTGTTTTGAAAAGCCCGCCGGTATTGGACCAGTTTGATATACCATAAACAAAATGAAATACGGTTGTTCGGGAATTTCCAGTTCAACCTTTGGCCCCACTCCTAATCGGATTCTGTGCGGGGGAAATGAATTGTGGGATCATAAGCAAATTCTTATTGCAAGGAGAGACACATGAACAATTTTTTCCTTGACTTGGATAAACTATTGGCGGCGGGCAAAAAGGTCGTGATTGCCCGCATTATTTACCAGAAAGGTTCGGCCCCGCGTTCCATCGGAACCAAGTGCATCATCCTTGAAAGCGGCGAAATCCTTGGGACCATCGGCGGCGGCGCCCTGGAATATCAGGTGATCGAAAAGTCCAAAGATGTTTTCAAAGCGGGCAAATCCGCTACGATCCATTTTCAGCTGACGGGCACGGATGTGGCCGATACGGACATGCTATGCGGCGGGATTGTGGATGTTTTCCTGGAACCGGTATTTCCGGACAATCCGGCTGCCGGAGAGATATACGCAAAGACCCGGGCGCTCGTGATGAAGGGCAGCGGAAATGGAACGCTCCTGACCCTGATTGCGGACGGAATTTCGCATGGCCGGCAGGACCGGCACGCCCTGATGATTGAAGACGCTTCCGGCAGGGAGGTGATCGGCCGGATCGCCGGCGCTGTTGATCTCGGCGCAGACTCGCGCTTAAAGGTTAAAGAACCTCAATTGATAAAATTAAAAGCCGAAGGGCAATCCGTCTTTGCGGAACCGATTCAAGCCGCCGATGTCCTCTACATTTTCGGCGCCGGCCATATTTCCACCTTTCTCAGCCCGCTGGCCAAACTGGTGGGATTCTGCGTCGTTGTCATCGATGATCGCGAGGAATTTGCCAATCGAAAGCGTTTCCCCGACGCCGATGAAATCCTGGTGACGCCGCTGTCGCAAGCGTTTGACGGGATTGTCGTTACACATTCCGCCTATATTGCCGTTATCACCCGGGGGCACATCCATGATCACGCCGTTCTCCGGGAAGCCCTGAAACATCAACCCGCCTATATCGGCATGATCGGAAGCAGAAGAAAAAGAGAGATGATTTATCAGGCGTTAATGAAAGAAGGCATGCCGCAGACAATCCTTCAAACCGTGCATTCACCCATCGGGCTTGCCATCGGGGCTGAGACACCCGAGGAGATCGCCGTCAGCATTGTTGCCGAACTGATCCAGGAAAGAGATCGTTTGAATAAAAAGCTTGCCGGGTAAAGCGGGAGAATTTGCCGGAGGCCGGTTCGAAAATAGGCAGAATCGGTTCGATCGGCTGAGAAGGCGGTGCTTCAGATGGAAAACAAATCAGCGGCCGGCCTCCGGCAAAACTGTTAGGCCTTGTTACACTTTCACGCGCAGTTTGGCCTGGTTTTCACCATTGATGAAATGATCGCCTTTCAGGGCACGTTCGGCTTCCAGTTCCAGTTCCTCATCCCACTGGCCCAGGGAGTATCCGAACCAGGGCGGCTGCGGCGTCAGCGCAGGCAGGCCCAATTCCTCCCAGATCTTTCGGGCGTTTTCCATGTACTTCTTTTTCGGAAGCGAAATCGGCGGATACGGTTCTTTTAAAATGGCGTTGACCAGCAGGGCGGACTCGTCGGCCGGATCATGCTGAGACGCAATGTCCGTGCTGACGCTGGCGCCGCCGAAGGGGGGCGCATGACCTTTTTCAAGTCCCTTCAGAATCTGAACATCTAGATGGGGCTTCATCCGGTAACACATGGCCCACATGACGGCATCCAGGTTTTCGGGATCGATATCGGTGTCCACCGCCACCAGAATTTTTCCGACCCCCTGATGAAGGGACACGGTGGCATACAGGGCCCGCCACACTTCCGATTCGCTGGGTTTGTCCATCTGGATGACGATGAATTTTCGCAGGTTGGTGAGGGGCTCGTGCAGGTATACCCGTTTGACGCACTTGATACTGTATACGTTTTTCAGGTGGTTGATAAACAGAGGCTCATATCCGACCTTCTTGACTACCGAGCTTTCGCTGGGGGTCACCTGGCTGATCCAGGAAACATAGGTGGCTTTCTTTTTGTGGGTAATGCAGGTGACTTCCATGTACGGATTGGTCTGGCGCGGATGCATATAGCCGTGGGACTCGCCGAAAGGCCCTTCCGGTTCCAGATATTCGGTCGACATTTTGCCTTCGATGACGATTTCCGCATCCGCCGGAACTAAAATATCCACGGTTTTACATTTGACCACCGGGATCGGTTCGCCCACCAGGCCGCCGGCAACGGTGATTTCATCAACATCGCGGGGTACTTTTTGAACGGCCGCATAGGAAACAGCCGGCGGAGCGCCGATGACCAGAGCGGCCTCCAGGGGAACTCCTTTGGCCTTGGCCTTTTCCCAATGTACCTGGATGTCCTGCCCCAGGCCGCTGGGGAAGCACCCCACTTTGCGGCGCTGTTTCATCTGGCCCCGGTAATTACCGATATTTTGAATGCCGGTTTCAATATCTTTTGTAAACCAGTGAGAGCAGGTGGAATAGGGAGCGTTGTCAAAACCGGGCGTTGAAATGGGGACCGGAAAGCGATCGGTGCCGTTGCCTTCCTTGTCCAAATCATTTCCCTTGATGACGACTTCCTGGCAGGGCGCTTTATCCACAATAACGGGATCAATCCGATTGGCAAGAGCTTTTTGCCAGATCGTGTTGACCTCTTCGGGTTTGCAGCCCACGCCGGTGAAATAAATTTCCGGGTTGGCCGCCAGTGCGCCCACAACCACCGGCATGTCATATTTTTTGCCTTTGGCGTCAACTACGTTTTCAAACAAAAATGCCTTGCGGTCTTTTTCGGCAATGCCGCCGCGGTATTGCCATCTTACCAGCGGATGGAGCTCCGTGTCTTTATTGATTTCTCTTTTGACACGAACCAGCAGCCCTTTTTTCTCCAGGGTTTTCAGGTGTTGGTTGAGAGTTTTATACCTTTTTGTTGCCATTTCCTTCCTCCTGTTGTGGGTTAAAGACCGGTCGGCATATTTTGTAAAAAAATGAACAATACCCAAGAAGGTTCATCATTCGGATTGCGAAAAAACAAACCAATTCCGGCTTACCAAGGATTAGAGAAGTCGCAGCATCACTGAAGCCGAAGGATTGCAGCTATTTTTCGATGCGGCCGAATTAACTACAATATAGTCACAATGTAACTATAATCGTTTGGGGATGTCAAGAAAAAAAACAGCCGCTTTAAGTCTATCCGTTTCTGCCGAAAACATCCTGAAATAATTGAATAGAATTAATCCCACAAAACGCCGGCCCTGCGACCTTTTTCCAGATAATATTCCCAAACTTTTTTGATGCTTACGGATGGCAGGTAGGTTTTAGCGGCTGCGCGTTTGATCTGTTCCGGCGAAAGCGGCCGGGGGGTGCCGAGGATGGAGGATTCCACCAGCAGGCGGGCGTTTTCTTCCAGATACAGACAGGCCACAAAAGTTGCCTCGATGGAGGATTCAGCCACCACCGCACCGTGTCCTTTCATAATAACGGCGCGTGAGCTGCCCAGCGCGTTGGCCAGTCCGTCTGCCTCTTCAAAGGTGGTGATTTTCTCCGCCTCGGAATAAACCGGGACCACCGCCCCGAAAATGCTGCCGTGATGGCAGACGGGGACCAGGTCCTTTCCGGCAATGCTGGGCAGAATCGCGTAATGGCAATGGATGTGAGCCACGCTGTTGACATCGGGCCTGGCCCGATAAACAGCGGCGTGAATGGGGAGCTCTTGGGGCGGCTCATGCCTGCCGCCGACCCATTCGCCGGTCAACGAGACTTCCGGCAGATCGTCCGGGATCACCGCCTCGCGGGAAATCCGCATGGGGTTTATAAAGAAGGTCTTCAGGCCCGGCGCCCGGACGCTGATATGCCCGGAATAATCCAGCAGCCCCGCCAGGGTCAGGAGGCGGCAGGCCCGCGCCGCATTGTCTTTCGAGATCTGGATGTCTTTGTCCATGAAATGCTGCTCCTCATTTGCTGATGGTTATCTCAACAACGTCGCCGTCATGCAACCCTAAGGTTTCCTTCAGGCATACCGGCGAAATAATTTCTATGATATGTCTTGCATGAATCCGGACATTCTCGGCAGGGATGATGATCGCTCCCATAACGCCTTTTATGTTAACAGGAAATGTCCGGGCGCAGCAGAATTGAGGGTCCGGCGGCACCAGGGCCAGACTGTCGATACCCCTCAGGGAATTCAGTTTGGCGGTGTCCGATTCGGCGATTTCCAGGTTCAGGGTTCCGGGATAAGGCTTAAACCCCAATTTCTCTTCGCACTGCTCCTGCACCCAGTCCAATTGCGTGAAAAAAGCGGCCTGGCGCGCTCCGCTTACAATTCTGCCGGTTAATGTATCGCTCATGTTCTTGACGCTTTCCGGGCATAGGGTTTTCAGCCGGATCTATTTTTGAAACCATTTCTTGAATTGAAAGTCATTCGGCGATTGGATGGAAGTATCGCTTAATATGGATTTCAGACTGACTACATGTTCATGGGTTTCACCCAGCGCAGCGGCCAGGGACCGGGCAGCTCGGCCCAGGGTGCCGTCCAGCGGCGCCTGAAATTTTTCTTTGGCATCAGGCGGAAGGTGTTGATACGCGCTGACAATATTTCGGACCCAGTTGGACAGCTCGTCGGGATTTAAGTCCTTTTTACCATATACGTACCCTTCAAATGCTCCGACAGTCGCTGCGAATTCATAAATTTTCGCATATAGATGCATCAGGCTTCCTCCATTAAAGATTGAAACCGAGAAAAGATATTCGCAGCATAAAGGGGACGCCCCGATTTGTCAACGGTCCAGAAAGGGTTGGGCGGCAGTGGCAAGGAGCCGGTTTTGATTTGACATCCACTCAAACCGCGTGATACCTGAATCATGCAAAAAACATGAAAGCTTCCGGCGCGTGTAATATTCAGATAAAGCGCACAACTATCAACCCATCCATGAACGGTTGAAAATGGCCGCTGTCTACGCGATTCTTTCAGCATTTTTGTATGCCGTTGCGAATGTTTATACCAAAAAGGGATTCGCACACACCAATATCCTGTCTGCTTTCATCATCAGCATTATTTCATGCTTTATTTCTTCTCTGGCGATTTGCCTGTTTCTGTTTTCATTCGAGCGGTATTTTGATCGGGCTGTCTGGTTTTTCATCGCGGCGGGTCTTGTCGGCCCTTTCCTGGGAAGGGCCCTTTTGTATGAAGCGATCGATCGCGTGGGCGCATCGGTGGCCTGCACCGTATTTGAAGCCAAGCCGATTTTTTCCGTCGTAATCGCCGTGCTTGTGCTGGAGGAACGGCTAAGCATTTCCATTCTGTTCGGGGTCCTATTGATGATGCTGGGAACCGTGATTATCAGCCGGGAAAGCTCCGGCGGCGATATTGTAAAAAAATGGACCCGCAGGGATTTGATTCTGCCGCTGTTTGCCGGCGCATGCTATGGGGGCTCTCACGTATTGAGAAAAATAGGAATTAATTTGACGCCCGAACCTTTTATGGCGGTGATGTGGCAAAATGCCGGTGCGCTGATTTGTTCGCCTTTCCTTATCTGGGCCTATCGCAACAATCAGCAGGTAACTTTTCACAATCAAAAGGCCTGGTTTGTTTTCGGCGTAGCCGGGATATTGCAGGTGGCGGCCCAATGGTGCCTCTTTGCGGCATTGGAATACGGCACCGTTGTAGTGGTGTCTCCGCTGACTTCGTTGTCCACGCTGTTCGTTCTGTTGCTGGCGGCGTTTCTTCTGAAGAAAGTCGAACGCATCACCTGGAAGATCGTAACCGGCGCACTGTTGATTATCGGCGCTACGGTTGTATTGACGCTGTTTCCATAGACACCGGCCGAATCCGTCACATCGATTCGGCGCATCATTATTTCTCTTTCATCGCACTAAAATACCTCTTGACATTACCTATAATGAATGTATAAAAACTTAGCATATAGCTATAATTTAGCTAGTTTCTTCCGTTTAAGATTTTCCCCGATAATTCCTCTTCGCTTTGGAGAGGAATTACTTCAAATATCAGCCCAACGTGCGCGATTTTGTTGCAGTTTGTTCGATAATAAACTGGTTCGACGATAAATTGATCCGATATTAAAAGCTGGACCGTAGTTTAATTACTTTTCCCTGTATCTTTCAACAGGCGTATATATGAGCCGGTATTGATCGATACTTTCCGATCAAATAGCGACCTGAAGAAATAATTATATTGCGATACCTGTTAATGAGTCAGTGGCCGGGAAAGTCGGTTCCCTGTTGCACGCTATTTCATTAAACTTAAAGCCGAATGAGGTGCTGCAATGAAAACGAAATTGGTATTACTGATTATCGCATTTGTGTTGGCATGGATGCCCATAACGAACGGACATGCCACACCTTTCTATGAAGGGAAGGTCATCCAGTTGATCGTTTCAACAAAACCGGGAGGCGGTTTCGACTCCTATGCCCGTCTACTGGCCGGCACGATGGAGAAGTACCTGCCGGGCTGTACCATCATCGTAAAGAATGTTCCCGGTGCCGGCCATATCATTGGAACCAACCTGATTTATTCCGCGAAACCGAACGGGTTGACGTTCGGTATTTTTGAAAGGTCGCTGGTCGCCACCCAGGTTGCCGGTTTGAAAGGCGTCAAATTCGATCTGAGCAAAATGAGCTGGCTGGGTTCGCCGGCATCCGACCCGCGTTCCTTTGTTGTGGCCAAGCATACGCCTTATCAGACCCTTGATGATGCGCTTAAGTCGAAACAGCGGATTAGGTTTGCGGCATCCGGAATCGGTACTGCCGATTATCTGGATCCGGTTTTGATGGGAAAAATGCTTGGGGCGGAAAACTGGCAGATCAGTACGGGTTATGCCGGGCAGGAAGACCAGCTGGCAATGATGCGGGGAGAGATTGATGCCGTAATTACTTCATGGAGCAACGGCAAGGGGTTTGTCGAAAGCGGGGAAGGACGGGTGCTGATGTTCAACAGCGACAAACCGATACCGGGATACGAGCAATTGCCTTTGCTGAAAGATATCGTCTCAAAAGAGTATCAGCCCCTTATCGATCTGCTGCTCTTTATGGTGATGTTCAATCGGCCGTTTGCGGGACCGCCGGATATTCCGGCCGATCGCCTGGGGATATTGCGGGAAGCCTTCAAAAAGTCATGGAATGATCCGGAAATGCTTAAAAAAGCCGAGCTGATGAAACGGCCCGTCAATTACATCGGTTACGCCGAAGGTGAAAAACTGATCAAAAACGCGTTAAATCAACCGCCCGAGGTCGTCAAGCTGATTAAGGAGGCCTTTGGACAATAGTCGAACCTGTCTCAAAAACCCAACCGGCGTCCGATGGCGGCGTTATCGGCCGGTTCAATATACTCACACCCGAGCAGGACGGCCGCGGGTCGCCTTGCCCTCGAACAGCCTCTGTATTTTTGAAACAGGTTCTAATCAATTGGGGAGTGCCGGGAGTCGAAAACAAGGGAATTATCATTACATCTGGAGGTCAATGGGAGATGAATCCACAAAGTGATGCCGGAGAAATCAAGTGGGAGATGTGGCAAAAAAAAAGGGTATTTGTGCGGGAACTTTCGGGAAAATATGCCGAGATCTATGAAAATCTACTAAAACAGCCCAGGGTCTATAAAAGCAAGGAAATACCCTTTAAAGGCGGGCCGATTTTCTTTCACAAGCGCGCCGTTGATCCGAAAACCACCGCAATCACTCAGACAATCGAGTCACACATCGATGTGCTGGCCCCTGGCGGTTACGGCCAAAAACACGGCCATATGAACAGCGCACTTTTTTACATCCTGGATGGCAAAGGCTATGATATTCACGAAAAGATCCGCTATGACTGGGAGGCGGGAGATGTCTGCATCGTGGAAAACGGCTGCGTTCATCAGCATTTCAATGATGAATCCGAAAGGCCGGCGCGCTATATCGTTTTCAAGGCTAAACCGTTGTTTCTGTTTTTTCATCTGATGTTTCAGAAAAATGTGACCTATCCATCCGCGGAGCCTAAGCCGGGATGGGAAAATTTCCAGGCGGAAGATTAAAGGGGAGGAACCTCATGCAGTACGAAGAAGCGAAAAAAGCGGTGAAAGGCGATAAACACGCCAATTACTATCAGGAGTTTCTTGAGCAGTCAAAAGCGTTTCGAGCAGATTACCGGAATCGCAAGAATGTCGTCAAGGCCGAGGAGATGCCCTGGGATGATTCCGTACAGGGACGCATCAAGCATATGGTGAATGAAAAGATGAATACGCGTGAATGCGCCATCGACCTGTATCAGCAGTTTCTGAAGCCGGGAGGCGCCAGCGGCAAACACCGTCACATGTCTGAAGAAATATTATATGTGCTGGAAGGAAAAGGATATGATCTGCATTGGGATGTTAAATTCGAATGCACGGAAACCTATGCCTGGGACTGGGAAAAAGAACCCAAAAAATTTGAATGGGAAGAAGGCGATTACGTTTATATCCCACCTTATACGACCCATCAGCATTTTAATGCTGATAAAGAAAGACCAGTCCGGTTTATTTCTGCAACCAATCGCGTTGTAAAGAGCATGGGTTTTGACTGGATGGAACAGGTAGCGCCGGCTCCGGACTACAAACCATAATTTGGATTTTGATAAACATTGGCGCCGCGGAACAAAAACCGTGGGGATGACTTGGAGGTGATCTGAGATGCACAAGGACCTGAGAGAATGGATAGAAAAAGCGGATAAGATGGGCCGGGTGGTTCGAATTACGGGCGCCCACTGGGATAAGGAAATGGGGACCCTGGCTGAATTGTTTTGCACGAAAAAAGGGCTGGAAACCCCCACATTATTATTTGAAAACGTTAAAGGCTGCGCCAAAGGGTACCGGGTGTTGTTTCATGAATTGATCACCCCATGGGCGGTGGCGCTCACCATGGATTTCCCCTTGGAATATGAATCCCTGGTGGATCTGGTAAAGGTCGTACATCAAAAGGTCGAGAATATCAAACCCATTCCCATTAAAAAGGTTAAAAAAGGACCGGTTCAGGAAAACATTCAGCAGGGTGATGAAGTCAATCTACTGAAATTCCCGGTACCGCTTTTTTCGGTATTTGATGGCGGCCGCTATATCGGGACATCGGATGTCGTCATCATGAAAGACCCTGACATAGGATATATTAATCTGGGGACCTACCGCATGCAGCTTTATGATGAGAAATCCGCGGCGCTTTTTATCTCCCCTGGAAAACACGCCAATATCATCCGGCAAAAATATTGGGAAAAGGGGCAGCCGTGCCCGGTGGCGGTGAGCCTCGGCCAGGATCCCTGCCTGGCGCTGTTTGCCGGAAACGAAGTTCCCTTCGGGATCAGCGAATATGAACTGGTGGGCGGTTTGAAAGGCAAACCCGTCGAAGTAGTCGAAGCTCCGGAAACCGGCCTTCCGGTCCCGGCAAATTCAGAGATTGTCATCGAAGGTTACTGTTATCCCGATGACAATCAGCCCGAAGGGCCTTTTCCGGAGTGGACCGGTTATTACGGCAGTTCCAGCAGAAAAGAGCCGGTGATGCGGGTCAAAACAGTCCTGCATCGCAACGATCCCATCCTGACGGCCCGGCATGAAATCCGCAACAAGGCGTTTGATTTCCGGTCCTTGATGCGTTCCGCCCTTCTCTGGAAGGAACTGGAGACCGCCGGGATTCCGGAGGTTAAAGGCGTCTGGCGCTATGAACAGGCAGGGTCTCGATACTTTAATGTGATATCGATCAAACAGCGCTATTACGGACATGCCCGCCAGGTGCTGCACGTGGCGGCCCAGACCACGGCCGGCGCCTATGCCGGCCGATGGGTGGTGGTGGTGGACGACGATATCGATCCGGCCAATATTCATGAAGTGTTGTGGGCCATGGCCACCCGCTGCCAGCCGGCCACAGACATTGAATTCATCAACCGGTCGCGTAGCACCCCGCTTGACCCGTTGTGCTTTGATAAGAACAAAAACTACTATACTTCCCTGGCCCTGGTGGATGCGTGCATTCCTTATGAAGAAAAGGATAACTTTCCCCGGGCGACCGGTGCGCCGGCGGAATACGCCAGGAAAATTTACCAGAAATGGCGTAAACTTTTCAAGTAAATCACGGTACTGTCTGCTCCAAACAGGTAATCAAGGCGCTACATTTCAAAGCATTTCTGGGGACAACCCGCCGGCATGTGCGGATAAAATTTGTTTTGCAGACGGATCCGAAAAGTCATTTTGGCCGACACCTGAATTTTGAACGAACAGATTGAAGGATGGAGTCGTTTTTCTTCGATTATCATCAAGTTTCAGGTGGCAAGAATTGCGATAACCATTTAAAAGGAGGGGGGGGTATGAGAAGAAAAAGCTGGCAAGTATTCCTGGTTGGAGGTCTGGCATTGATGTTAATGGCTTCGGCAATCAACACCCATGAGGCTTACGCTGAAAACTATCCGGAAAAGGACATCCTTTGGATTATACCCTTGCGGGCCGGCGGTGGATATGACACCTATTCGAGAAGAATTGCGCCGGTTATGTCGAAATATCTTCCCAACAAAGTCAATGTGGGGGCAAAAAACATTACAGGGGCGGGTGGCGTCACAGGCGTCAGCACGGTCTTTAAATCCAAACCGGATGGTTACACTATTGGTCTGGCGGCCTATCCCGGACTGGCGGTTGCAAGCATGACCATGGATATCGGCTTTGATCCCAACCAACTGACCCCTCTTGCACAGATTGCGGTGAGCGAGCAGGCGCTGTTCGTTTCGAGCAAATCAAAGCTGAAATCTCTGGATGACCTCAAGAAGACCAAGGGCGTCCGCCTGGGGACGACCTCACGGGGGGCGTCCATGTTTTCTTTCTCGCTGGTAGCCAGCAAGACGCTGGGGATTGACTCCGAACTGGTAACCGGATACGGCGGGACTTCCGATATTATACCGGCAATCATGCGGGGGGATGTTGACGGTGCCGTACTGAATCTGACACAGCTGAAAAAATATATCGAGAGCGGTGATTTAAAACCGCTTTTTACGTTTACCTCCAAACGGCATGAACTGACTCCGGATGTGCCCTGCGTGTCCGAACTGGGTGTCCCGGAAGCAACGGTTGTCCAGGACTACAAGATGCTGTTTGCCCCGCCGGGACTGCCGAAAGACCGGCTGGACATTCTGAAAAAAGCGCTAGTCGATTCATTTAACGACAAGGAGTTGCTGGAATGGTCAAAGAAATCTAGCATGCCGCTGGAATTGAAAATGGATGCGGAAATGAAAGCTGAAATCGACAAAATGACCAAGGTTTACGGGCAGTATAAGGAACTACTGAAATAGATGGAAAGCATCGCGGAGGGGACTCTCCTTCCGCGGTGATTTTTCTCAAGGGGGGCGCATATGGGGTTGTTCGAGGCCATGACGGTTGCTTTATTCAAAGCCTTTGAGCTGCAGAATCTGTTATATGTTTCCCTGGGAACGATTATCGGCCTGGTGTTCGGCTGTCTTCCCGGTCTCTCAAGCGTGGTGGGCCTTAGTCTGCTGCTTCCGCTGACATTCGGCATGGATCCGATGTCGGGCATGTTCCTTTATGCCGGCGTCATGGGCGCCAACCCGTTCGGGGGGTCCATCAGCGCTATTTTAATCAATACTCCCGGAACGGCAGTCAATGTCGCCACCTGCTTTGATGGATATCCCATGACCCAGCGGGGCGAAGCCGGCCGGGCCCTGGGGATTTCAGCTACTGCTTCCGGCCTGGGAGCGGTTTTCGGTCTGGTGATATTGATTCTATTAATTCCGGTGGTTCGACAGACAATTATGCTGTTCGGGCCGCCGGAGTTTTTGATGTTTATCCTGTTCGGTCTGAGTTCCATCGTGGTTGCATCCCGCGGCAATATGATCAAGGGGCTTCTGGGCGGCGGGCTGGGTATGCTGGTCGCCTGCGTGGGACGAAGCCCCATTACCGGGGCGATCCGCTTCAGCCGCGACATACAATATTTCTGGGACGGCATCGAGCTGATTCCGTTTGTAATCGGAATGTTTGCCCTGTCTGAAGTGATTCATCTTACCGTAACGGGGAAGACCAAGATCGCCACCCGCAAAATTGAAGGCAAGATCAGCGGTGTGTGGGAAGGCGTCAAAGATGTATTCCGCTATAAACTCTGTTTTTTCAGAAGTTCGGCCATCGGCACCCTGATCGGGATCATTCCGGGCATCGGCGGTGCGACGGCCAATTTTATCGCCTACACGGTTGCCATGCAGACATCCAGACATCCCGAAAAGTTCGGTACCGGAACTCCCGAAGGGGTCGTTGCTGCCGAGTCGGCCAATAATGCCAAGGAAGGCGGCTCCCTGCTGCCCACCGTGGGCTTCGGCATCCCGGGTAGCGTGGAAATGGCGGTGTTGCTGGGTGCTTTTATCCTGCATGGCTTGGTCCCCGGGCCGCTTCTGATAAAGGAAAACCTTGATATCGTTTGGGCGATTATCTGGGGGTTGGTCATTTCCAATGTGCTGGCATCCACGTTCGGATTGCTGGCCGCAAAGATCCTTGTCAGGGTTTCTTTTATCGAAGTATCCATCATCATCCCTGTGGTCGCAGCGATATCACTGACCGGCGCTTATGCCAACAGGGGCAGTATTATCGACATGCTGATGGCTGTGATATTCGGGTTTTTCAGCTATTTTATGCGACGCAACGGATTTCCGGTGATCACGCTGGTGATCGGTTTTGTGCTGGGCAAACTGGCGGAAGTCTCCTTTTTCCAGTCCCTGATGGTTTCGCGGGGCGATTATTTCGTATTCTTCAAAAGGCCGCTTCCCCTTACCCTGTTTCTTCTCCTGCTGGTGGTTCTGGTTCTTCCCTTTATCCGCCAAAAAGGAAGGCAAAAGGAAAGCTCATGAAAAAGAAAGAAGGCATCGTTTTTTCGGCGTTGCTGTGCTGTCTGGTAGGGGTGGCGCTTGTCAGCAGCTTTTCATATAATCTGAAAACCCGGATGGTGCCGGTGATCGTGGGAAGCGGCAGCCTGATACTGAGCGTCATGATTCTGCTGGGGGAACTCATCCCGAGGTTCAGGCAGTTATTTGAGGTCGATCTATTCACCCGGGACAAGATCGTCTCACGTGAAAAATTACCGGGAAAATGGGATGAGAAAAAAGGGCTGTCCATCGCTGTTTTCTGGGTGCTGCTTTTTGCGGTGCTGTTGTTTCTGGCAGGGTTTAATGTGGCCGTTCCGGTCTGCGTGCTGATTTATGTCCGGGCTTTCGGCCGACAGTCCTGGCCGGCGTCTCTAACGGTAACGGCAATGGTCTGGGTTTTTATCTTTGGATTGTTTCAAATCATTATGGATTATAAACTGTTTGAAGGGATATTGTTCGGGGGGATTGTCTGACACATTACTGCAAGCCGAGTCTTGGAATGCCAACATGCACGGACAGGTGATGGTTGTTGGCAGCCGTACTGTCACCCCATATCTAAATCCGTCCATTGCTACAAGTTCTAAGTACGGATATTTTCGGGTGTGCAATTCGCAAAAGGGGGCCGGTGATGTTGATTGATTTAAAAGGGAAATCCGGAATCATTACGGGCGGCGGGCACGGCATCGGGCGGGCGTATTGTATCGGCATGGCAAAGGCCGGTGCGAAAGTGGTCGCGGCTGACATTGACTTTGATGCCGCACAGGAAACGATCAGACTGGTTGAAGAAGGAGGCGGCGAGGGGATTGCCGTGCAAGTGGACGTGGCCGATGAGCTAAGCACGACCCATATGGCACAGGCAGCCATAAAAGCATACGGACAGATTGATTTTCTGGTAAACAATGCTGCTGTTTTTGCGACAATCCCCATTTCGCGGGTTCCTTTTGACGAGGTCTCCCTGGACGAATGGGACAGGCTGATGAACGTGAATCTGAAGGGGACCTGGCTTTGCTGCCGTGCGGTCGCGCCGCAGATGAAAAAACAGAAATCGGGGAAGATCATCAATATTTCGTCCGGTTCTGTTTATTCCGGGACCGGGATGCGCATTCATTATGTTACTTCGAAAGCCGGCATTATCGGTTTTACCCGAACACTGGCGCGGGAACTCGGCGACTATAACATCACCGTCAATGCCTTGGCCCCGGGGTCGACCTTGAGCGAAAAACCGGAAGATCCCAACGCAATCGAATACCGGAAGAAGGCGCTGGGTAAAAGATGCCTGAAGCGGCTGCAGTTTCCCGAGGATCTAGTCGGAACCATGGTGTTTTTATGTTCGAATGCCAGCGACTTTATGACCGGCCAGACGATGGTCGTGGACGGCGGCGC
Source organism: Thermodesulfobacteriota bacterium (assembly GCA_040757625.1). Classification (GTDB taxonomy): domain Bacteria; phylum Desulfobacterota; class Desulfobacteria; order Desulfobacterales; family JARGFK01; genus JARGFK01. Next base: position 23,071 of record JBFLWU010000015.1, read on the forward strand.
CATGATGATATAGGGGCATGCGGATTCAGCTGCGATGATGCCCCCGAAAAATCTCGGAATACGATTCAATATTATTGCGGCTTACGCGGCGGCAGTAATATTTTCACCTGGCTGATTTGCCGGGATCGGTTAGCGGCGCCAAACCAAGGAGCCGGGCCGGGTTGACGCATGCCATGGTCTTTAAGCTCTCTTCAGGGATCCCTGAAACCAGCAGGCGTCCGATGAACATCCGAAGGAACTCCGGTCCGGGAGGCGTCCATTCCATAAACGTGTCGGTACTGAGGATGCAATGCGCAGGTCCCAGTTCGTCAATAAAATCAAGCATCCTGTCAAGTACACTGCCGTAGAAAATATTAATGGCGGCCAGTTCGACATAGGCGCCCCGTCTGGTCATTTCTTTTGTCTGTTCCAATGTGGCGCCCACGCCGCTGGAGAGGGGATGGGTGAAGATCAGATTTGAATAACCGATGCGTTCGGCTTCCTGGGCCACCGCCAAGCTTTCTTCCGGAGAAATATGGCCGGTGCAAAGGACCAAATCCATCTCTTTAGCCAGTCGGACAATGCTCTGCACGTCCGCTGTTACTTTCCCGGAAGAATTGACACAGCATAATCCGGGTTCGAATTGAAGCGAAGGGAACCATGTTTTCATCATTGCGGCAAAACCGCCCTGACCCAATTTGTAGCTTGAACTCCAGGTGGGCAACCAGACCACCTTGGCCCCCTGCCGGGCAGCGGCTTCAACCACCCAGGGGTTAAGGCCGCCCGTTACCGAGTTTAAAACAATACTGCTGAAGCACTCAATACCCGGAATCATCCGGCGCAAATGATATACCCGTCCGATACTGGGCCACATCTGGGATTTGATGACGATCCCGCGCATCCCCATATCCAGGGCCATTTGGAGTATTTCCACATCTTCCAGGCGGGCCTTTACACCCAGTGTGATTTCAGGATAGCCATGGTAATGCATATCGATGGCGCCCTGCATCAGGGGGCCGACGCTTTTGGTTTCGGCAACCTTTGCGATGTTTTCCCGATTCATGCTTTTTGACATAGGGGCTCCTCCATTTAATGCAACATATCCCCGCCGTCGACGCAAATGCTCTGGCCGGTCATGAAATCGCTGTCCGATGAGGCCATGAAGATGACGGTGCCGACAAGGCTGTCGGGGTACTGGACGCGCTTGATGCAGCGCTTCGGCAGCAAGACTTCCTCGAACCGTTTCAGACGGCGTTCCATGGCTTCCTTTTCGTTGGGATCTTCCGTAACGGTTGCCCCCGGCAGCAGACAGTTCACATTGATGTTGTAGCTGCCCAGTTCACGGGCCAATGTGCGGGTCAGGCCGATGATGCCTGACTTGCTGGCGACGTAATGCACATAATTGGTGCTGCCAAAGAGAACGGTTGAAGAAGAGATATTGATGATCTTGCCGCTCTGTTGGGCCTTCATCTGCGGAAAGACCGCCCGGCAGCAAAGCAGCGTGCCCCTGAGGTTGACGGCAAAGACCCGGTCCCATTCTTCCAGATCCAGTTCATAGAAGGGTACCCGCGTTAATTTTACCCGGCCGAAAATGGCGGCATTGTTGACCAGGATGTCGATACGGCCGAATTGCGCTTGCGTCCGGCGGGCCATTTCATTGACGCTCGTTTCACTGGCCACATCGGTTTGAAGCGGCAGGGCTTCTCCGCCGGCGGTCTGAATGTCGTCGGCGGTTTTGCGGGCGGTATCCATATTAATATCGGCAATAACGACCTTGGCCCCTTCCTCGGCCATTCCCATGGCGTAGGCCCTTCCAAGACCGTATCCGCCTCCCGTTACAATGGCGATCCTGTCTTTAAGTCTCAGTCTTTCAGCGGACATGGCGGGTTACCTCCTCTCAAGCGGGTTCGGGTTGCTTTCATATCAAAAAAAATGGATCGGATTCAGACAGGCCGGATGAAATTATCCGTAGTGCAAAAAGGGGCCTTGACGTTGTTTAAAAAATCTATTAGCTACATTTTAGCTGAATTTCAATAATTATTTTTCAAGTCGGCAACAAAATTAACAAGACATTCAGGCGATACCGACGCGATATTGCCGAACCTTCTATGTGAACGCGGCGTTTAGCTTGACACCCGGATGCTGTCTTTCTATACTGCCCGGAAATCATTTCCTGCCCGTCAAATGGTATCGTTGCGGCTGTTGCCTGGAATCCCGTCACCGTAAGGAGGGCTCCGTGAAACATGTCCATCTCAGTGTTGCAATCAGCGATTACGACCATGTACGCGATTTTCTGGACGGAACCGTCAGGGCGGAGGGGATTGAAATAACCTATCTGAACCTGGTTCACGAGGAGATATTCTACCGCTTTATAAAGTTCAGAGAGTGGGATGTTTCCGAAATATCGTTCGCCAAGTATGTTTCACTGGTTTCGCAGGGCGACAACAGCCTGGTCGCCATACCCGTATTCCCTTCGCGCGCATTTCGCTTGAGTTCGATCTATATTCACCGTGACGGCGGCATCAGCCGACCGCAAGACCTGGCCGGCAAAAAGATCGGCATACCCGAGTGGGCCCAGACCGCGTCCGTGTATACCCGCGGATATCTTGTGCACCAGATCGGCATTGCGCTGGAGAAGATCGCCTGGTACCAGGCCGGCGTCAATGCCCCGGGCCGGGCCGAGAAGGTTGCATTGAAAATCCCGGCCGGGGTGCGATACACGCCGGTGCCCGACCGCTCCTTAACGGATATGCTGCTTTCAAAAGACTTGGATGCGGTGATGACGGCCCGCCCGCCCCAGGCCTTTGTTGACGGCAGCCCTGAAATCGTTCGCCTGTTTCCGGATTTTATTACTGTGGAAGAAGCCTACTGGCGGGATACGGGCATATTTCCCGTCATGCATGTAATCGTCATCCGGGCGGAAGTCCTGCAGCGACATCCCTGGGTGGCAATGAATTTATACAAGGCGCTGGAAGAGGCCAAGCGGCGAAGCATCGAACGGGCGCTGGATGTAGCCGCTGTGCGCTTTCCGATTCCCTGGGGATATGAATATGCCGGCCGCGCCGTCAGGATTTTCGGAGAGGATTTCTGGCCGTATGGGATCGAGCCGAACCGCAGGACCCTTGAGGCTTTCCTGCAGTATGCCCATGAGCAGGGGGTCTGTCATCGCCGCTTAAAACCGGAGGAACTTTTTCCGGAGACGGTGCAGAGCAGGTTTGTCGTATGATCAAGGGTAATAGGGGGCTGGGATTCAAGGGTTCATGGGGAAAAAAAACAATGGCCGGGAAGCTCGGAGGCAAAAGCAGCAGGCCGTAAGCAGTAGGCAGAAGATAGAAGTCGGAAGGCAGGGACATTCTAATTCTGACACTTGAATCCCTGGCCTCTTGACCCCTGGAATCCTTTTCCCAAGGTGCTGGAAAAAGACAGACATCCAATCTTTTTCACCAAAGAGGGCATAACATGATCAAAAAACAAGCAGTGTATTTTGAACGCGGCGGAAGTGAAAATACCGAGGCCGTTATTGATATCGTTTACGAACGCCTTCAGGAGGGCGATATCAAGAGCGTGGTGGTGGCAAGCTCCCGGGGGGCCACCGGCCTGAAGTTTGCCAAACGGATGGCAACGGAAACCAACCTGGTGATCGTGTCTTCCCACCCCGGGCGCAGCAAGCCGGGGGTGTGGGACTTTGACCGGCAAATACTGAAGGAACTGGAGGAGATGAAGTGCCCGGTGATCCGGCAGACCCACGTACTGTCGGGGCTGGACCGGAGTTTCAGCCAGAAGTTTTCAGGTGTTTCCCACACCGAGATTTTAGCTGAGTGTTTGCGGACCCTTTTCGGCACCGGCATTAAAGTTGCCGTTGAATGCGCGATCATGGCGGCGGACGGGGGCGCGATCCCCATCGAGAAAACCATCGCCGTGGGAGGCACCTCGGCCAAGGGAAGAGGGTCTGATTGCGCCATTGTCTGCCTGCCGGCCCATGCCAGTAATTTTTTTGATTTCAGAGTGCTGGAACTACTGGCCAAACCGTTTCGCAGAGATTAGAAACAGCTCAAGGACATTAACGCCTTGAAGCCATCCTCGGCTTACAGCTGAAGGGAACACAGAATGTAGGTCCAGCACGCTATTGTGATATATTGATTTAACGTGCTTTACGGAACAATTCGCCGGCTGGGGTATGCAATGTGAGTTTTTCTGACAGGCGGTCAATATTTCAACATCGTACGCTATGAAAGAATGGGGAGCGCAAATGAATGACATCGGCATATTAGAAAATAAGAAGATCTTACTTGTGGATGATGAACCGGATGTACTGGAGACCATTAAGGAACTGCTGTATATGTGTGTCATTGACGCGGCAATGAGTTTTGAGACAGCCGAAATTCTTCTAAACCGAAATACATATGATGTTGCGGTGTTGGATATAATGGGTGTCAAGGGGTACGATCTTCTAGAGATCGCCAATCAGAAAGGCATCCCTGCGCTGATGCTGACGGCCAACGCCCTCAGTCCTGATAATTTCAGCAGATCCATCATGGCGGGGGCAAAAGCTTACATCCCTAAAGAGAAAATGTCGGAAATTGCCGTTTATCTGGCGGATTTCCTGAGATATCAGTCGGGACAGCAGAAACATTTCCACTGGTTTTTTCAGCTGAGGGCGTTTTTTGAATCGCAGTTCGGAAAGGACTGGATAGAAAAATATGAAGAATTAAAGGCTAAGTATGGACTGTCCGACGATGAATAAGTGCTTTTTTTGTTTAGGCCAATCCATCATTATTTCTGATAAGGAGGCACGATGGCCGATAGAAGGTATACAAACTTAGGCGAACACCTTCAGATACTGGAACAAAAAGGGTTGCTGGTCAGGGTCGCCCGGGCAATCAATAAGGACACGGAACTGCATCCGCTGGTGCGGTGGCAGTTCCGCAGCAGCCTGCCGGAGTCCCAGCGCAAGGGGTTTCTCTTTGAAAACGTGGTCGATGCCAAGGGAAGGCATTATGATTTTCCGGTGGCCGTGGGCGTGCTGGCCTCCAATCCGGAGATATACGCTGCCGGGCTTCAGTGCCGCGTGGAGGAAATCGTTACCAGATGGGAAAAAGCCATGGCAAACCCGATCGAACCGGTCGAGGTGAAATCGGGTCCGGTGCAGGATGTGGTTTATGAAGGGGGGGCGCTGGATGCTGTCGGGGGACTGGGCATGCTGCCGGTGCCGATTTCAACGCCGGGCTTTGACAATGCGCCCTATACCACCTGCTCCCACTGGATGACCAAAGACCTTGAGACCGGCATTCAGAACTCTGGCAACTATCGCGGTCAGATCAAGGGGCCCCGTAAAATCGGGTGCTATAATCAGCCCGGCCAGCATTTTACCCTTCACCTGGAAAAGTATAAGGAAAAGGGTATTCCCATGGACGCCGCCCTGGTTATCGGCGGCCCGCCGGTGGTGTCCTATGCCACGGTTCAGAAAGTTCCTTACGGCGTCAATGAAATGGCCGTTGCCGGTGCACTGGCCGGTGAGCCGATCCACATGGTTCGCTGCAGGACCGTCGACCTGCTGGTGCCGTCCGAGGCAGAGCTGGTCATCGAGGGAAAAGTCAATACCGAATTCTATGAACCCGAGGGACCCTTCGGCGAATCCCACGGCCATATGCACCCGCGGGAGCTCAGCCCCTTCATGGACGTTACCGCCATTACCCATCGAAAGGGGATGGTGTATGTTTCCTTTATCAGCCAGGTGACGCCCAGCGAAAGCAGTGTGATTAAAAAAGTCGGTTATGATCCCCTGTTTCTGCATTTTCTGCGGAATCAGGCCGGCATCAAGAATGTCGTTCGCGTTAAGATGCATGAGGAAATGACCAATCTGCGCAAGGTGATTTTTATTCAGATGCGCGCGCCTTCCGAAGCCGAGGCCTGGCGGGCATTGATGCTGGCGGCGGGGTTTCATCAGGGGGTCGGTAAAATCCTGGTGGCCGTGGATGAGGACATCAACGTGGACGACATGGATGCGCTGCTCTGGGCGATCAGCTATCGCTGTACTCCCCATAAGGATATTCAGATCATTACCGGCCAGGAAAAAGGGCATGCGCCGCCGTTTGATTATTTTAAGGGATTGACGGAAGACCGGGTCGTTTTCCAGGAACCTGCGGATGACAGCTCCGTGCTGATCAATGCGGTGTTAAAACGACCGTTTCCGCCGGTTTCGCTTCCCAGGAGAGAATTTATGGAGCGTGCCGCCCGGATATGGGAAGAGCTGGGGCTGCCGAAAATCGAAAAAAAATACCCCTGGTACGGCTATTCCCTCGGACAATGGGACGAAGAGCTCGAAGAGGAAGCCGAACTGGCGCTCAAGGGCGAGCACTATCAGACCGGCAATAAGCTGGCGCAAAACAAGGTAAAAATGTCAAAAAAGAAAAGCCCCCTGGCCGGCTCTTATAAATGAGGACTTTGAAAACGGTCCGATTTTTTGTCGTGCTGATTCGAATCCGGACACCTGGGCGCCATAGGGTTCATGCCGGCCGAATCCAAAATACGGCCGCGACTTTTATAAGTTATTTCCGGGACGCAACACTATCAGGGTTGCGCCAACCGGCGCACATAATAGTTCCAGAACTCCTGGATATTTTTGGAATAGAAAACCTGTTCGCCCTTGCCGGCCGACTCACTGGCGCCGGTAGCGGTTAAGGCCCCGATTTGCATCGCCGTGACCTGCAGCTTTGCCGCTCTTTCCAGCAGGGCGGCATAAACGGTCGCCTCTTCAACGGACGTTCCCGCCACCACCACACCGTGATTCTGCATGAGAAGGGCCCGGTGCCCGCCGAGAGCTCCGGCCACTTTGCCCCCGAGCTCAACGGAGCGGATCAGAAGGGTTGTTTCCTTAAAAACCGGAATGTTGCTGAACAGGCTGCCCTCATGGCTGATGGTTTGAATGGTATGGCCGGCAGCGGACAAAGCGATGCAGTAGAACGGATGGGTATGGATAACGCAATGGATATGGGGGTTCTTTTTGTAAATTTCAGTATGAATCGGAAATTCCGAATGTTTACGACCGGCGCCGGCAAGCTGGTTGCCCTCAAAATCGATGAGGATCATATCCTCGGGCGTCATCTCTTCCAGGCCGAGATCATGCGGGTTCATGTGTAAAAAATCATCTCCGGGCCGACGCGCGGTGATATGTCCCATGGTAAGGTTCCCATGACCGGTCATCACCAGAATTTTACAGGCCAGAGCCAGTTTTCGTGACAATTCGGTATCAATCTGCATCATGCTGTTCCTCCTTGTGAAGCGAAAGGGTTTGTCGGCCGACTTCATAAATAGTCAAATTAAGGATCTTTCATTAAATGTCATCTCAAAAAAAACATGTCTAATTGATTAAGAGGAAGTGGAAAAAAATATCTATGGAGTGAACCGTCGTCACTTCACAGTTTGCCGGCGCTCCGGCCTGGGATAGCCCCTCCCCCAGTGGGAGCCGTAATCAGAGATTACTGATCCCTATCACGTTCCCTGACCCTTGCGCTGATCCGGAACAGGCAGCGACGATCATCATCGTCGCGGCTGTCAGCCTGTGAGGCTGGATCAATGGAACTTGAGCGGGATCGCTGCCGGGCAGTAATGATTCGATAAATACTGATGATTACGGCTCCCGGGCCGGAACGGAGAACATGTAAAATAGTCAGCGCCTCCTGAAATAATTATATTTTTTTGAGATAGCTTTTAAATAAACGGTTACCTCAAAAAATAAAAGAAAAAAATGCAAGCCGGACCAACGTACCGCCGTGTTCAATCCGAAATCGTCACCACGAGACCATGAGTGCAATTTTTCAATTGATTTTGGAGTCGTTTTTGAGTAATTTTTTACACATATTAGCCCCCATCTGAATTTGAACCTCTCAAGACTTCCACGTATAAAAAGCGGACGACTGAATGATATTTTCCTTGACAATTTAAAATGCCTTTGGCAATAGTTACAAAGTAGCTAATATGTAGTTACATATATCTTGGCCCGGCGGATCGGTGACATCCCAAAAATCCACTTCAATGATCTTTTATTATATTAATCGGTATCAGTTGGCAGGGGCTCTAAAAGTCACCCGTTTTTTATCATCAATATAAGCAATCAGAGGAGGTCAATTCGATGGCAAATGAACATCTCAGAAGTTTAAGGTCAACCCTGGATTGGTTGAAGAAAGACGGTCTGGTTCTGGAAACGGACCGCGAGGTTGATCCCAAATGCGAAATGACGGCCTTGCAGAAACGCATGGACGGCGGCCCGCCCATGGTCTTTAACAAGGTCAAGGGGTATGACAATGCCCGGCTGGCGACCAACGTATTCGGTTCGGATAAAATCGTAGCGAAAATGTTCGGCTGCAAGGACCGCAAGGAATTAAAATTCAAGATCCATGAGGGCATTCTCAACCCCATGGAGCCGCGGATCGTCGAAGATGCTCCCTGCCAGGAAGTTGTCATTGATAAGAACATCGACGTCTGGCCGGTGATTCCCATGATCCAGCACACTCTCAAAGATCCCGGCCGCACCCTCGGCGCCGGCAAAACCCTGGCCGGCCCCAAACAGTTCTGGGGCGGCTGGCATATTTCATACAACCGCATGAGCTTTCGGGAAGATTTGCACTGGAAAGACAAATCCACCTTTCAGATTTCGCCGGGATCCCATACCGACCAGATCGCCACCCATTTCTACAAAAAAGAACCGATTCCCTTCAGCATCAACATCGGCATCCCGCCGGCCGCCACCCTGATGGCCGGGGCCGGTTTCATGTACACGATCATTCCCCGGGGTTTCAATGAACTGGGGATCGGTGCGCGCATGCAGGGCTTCCCGATCGATGTGGTGAAATGCAAGACCGTCGATGCCTATGCCATTGCCGAGGCGGAATACGTCATCGAAGGCTACCTGGATACCACCAAGAAATTGTGGGAAAGCCCGCTGGCTGAAAAAGATCAGATGCAGGGGGTTTATCCCTTCCATCCGGAATGGTCCGGGTATTTCGGGAAAGCCTATCGTACCTGGCAGTTCAACGTTACGGGGATCACCCATCGGAAGAAGAAACCGATCTACGACCCGCTGTGCGTCCACAGTTATGACGACCACAACATCGACGTGCTGGTTCGGGAAGCCTGCTTTTTCGAACTGGCCGAGCGGGTCAGTCCCGGCTTCTGCGTCGACACCCATATTCCCATGTGTATTCCGGACTGGGGCGGGGTTCTGTTCCAGGTCAAGAAACGCCGGGCGCGCGACGAGGGGTATCCGCGCAATATACTGGCGGCGGCGCTTTCCTGCTCGCTGGGCGCCAGGTTTGCCATGGTGGTCGATCCGGACATCAACCTGTATTCCATGGATGACATCATGTGGGCCATGTCCACCCGGGTGGACGCCAATGACGACATCATGGTGGTGGCGCCGGGCGGCATGGGGCAGACCTTTCAGCCGGCGGAAAGAAGTTCGGCCGGGGAAAAACAATGGACTCAGAGCAATATCCGATTTTCCGGAGCCATCGGCATCGACGCGACGGTGCCCTATCAGTATCAGGATGCGTTTGAACGCGCCAGCTACCCCATCGAGCTGGTCAAACTGGAAGACTGGTTTACGAAAGATCAGATCAAGCTGGCCCAGTCTTATCAGGAAGCTTACGCCAAGTGGTTCTCTGAATCCGGAATTTAGTCTTCCGGTTTGAAATAGCAAGAAGAATCTGCCGCGCATCCCGGCTGAGATGCGCGGCAGATCTTACGTTCTGTAACAATTTGTTCTTCCGGTATAACGTATTATTGAAGAACGTTCCTGCAGCTCCTTTTCGGTATTACCTGAAAGCATTTTTCAGGGTCTGTCCAATCAATTTTTTTCACTAAACAAAGGACAACCAAATGGAAGAAAAAAAGAAATTACTGGATAATTGTCGGGTTCTGGATTTTAGCAATCAGCTCGGGTTTCTATGCGGCAAGATATTCGGCGATTTGGGCGCGGATGTCATCAAGGTCGAAAAACCCGGCGGGGACGAGTCTCGAAATGCCGGCCCGTATTACAAGGACATTCCGGATCCGGAAAAGAACCTTTACTGGTTTGCCTACAATCACAACAAACGCGGGATTACCCTGGATATCGAGAAAAAAACCGGCCGGGAGATTCTAAAGAAGCTGATCGAAAAAACGGATATCCTGATTGAAACATTCGCGCCGGGATATCTGGCCGGACTGGGGCTTGATTATGAAGACCTGGCCAAAATCAATCCCAAACTGGTGATGTGTTCCATCACCCCCTTCGGTCGGACCGGCCCCTATAAGGATTATGACGGTTCGGATCTGATCTATATGGCCATGAGCGGTTTCATGTCCCTGGTGGGGGACCCGGACCGGCCGCCGGTGCGGGTGACCCTGCCGCAGTCCTATATGTGGACCAGCATGCACGCGGCCGCAGGCGCCATGATGGCGTATTATCATCGTGGCCTTACCGGTGAAGGGCAGCATGTGGATGTCTCCGCCCAGGCCGGTGTCTTGTGGGCCTGTTCAATTTCGCCGTCCTTCTATGATTATAACAAAGAACTTCCCGGCCGGGCGGGGGTGTTCATCACCGGCCGGAGCATTACCGGCGCAAAGATGCGGGCCGTTGAACCCTGTAAGGACGGGTATGTGAATTATATTATTTACGGCGGACCGGCGGGCATCCGCACCAACATGCAGATGACGGAATGGATGGACAGAAAGGGCAAGGCCCCCGATTATCTGAAAAATAAAGACTGGAAGAAATTCAACATCGCCACGGTCACCCAGGAGGAGATTGATCAGATTGAAGATGCCAACAATACATTTCTGAAGGGCGTTACCAAAAAAGAGTTTTTTGACACGTGTCTTGAAAAGGACATGCTGGGGTACCCGGTGGCCACCTCCCAGGATACCATGGAAGATGAACAGCTCAAAGCCAGGGGACTCTGGAAAGAAATCGAACATGAAGACCTGGGGGCTAAAATCACCTATCCCTCGTTTTTTACGAAGTTTTCTACGCTGGCGTGCGACCTGTGGCGCAGAGCCCCTTTGATCGGGGAGCACAACGAAGAGGTTTACGCTGAACTGGGCTATACCAATGAAGATTTATTAAACCTCATGCGGGCCAATGTAATTTAATCGAAAATCATTGCAGCGGAAAAAATATCAGGAGATGAAAGCATGAAAAAGGGTGTATTTGAAGGAATAAAAGTGGCTGAGTTTGCTGCGATCGCCGCAGGACCGCTGATCGGCAAATTCATGGCCGATCACGGCGCCACGGTCGTCCATGTGGAGTCCTATGCCAGACCGGATGGCTTCAGATCCAACTATCCTCCTTACAAAGACAACAAGCCCGGCCTGAACCGCTCGGGTTCCTTTGCCATCTGCAACAACAATAAGCTGGGGGTTACCATTAATTTAAAGGCCCCCGGGGCCATCGACGTTGCCAGGAAGCTGGTACAGTGGGCGGATGTGGTGACCGAAAATTTCACGCCCGGGACGATGGATAAGCTGGGGCTGGGTTACGAAGACCTCAAAAAGGTCAAGCCGGATATCATCATGCTGAGCACCTGCAACCAGGGACAAACCGGCCCGCATGCCCAGCATCCGGGGTTTGGATCACACCTGTCGTCGCTGTGCGGTTTTACCTATGTAACCGGCTATAAGGACTGCGAGCCCTCTATCCTGTACGGACCCTACGTGGATCATATCGGGGTGGGATACGGCGTCATTGCGGTTACGGCCGCGTTGGAGCATAAACGCCGCACCGGCGAAGGCCAGCTGATCGATTCGGCCCAGTACGAAGGCGGCGTGCAATTCATGATGCCGGCACTGCTGGAATATACCGTCAATAACCGGGTGATGGAGCGCGACGGCAACCGTCACGCCTATGCCGCCCCCCACAATGTTTATCCCTGCAAGGGCCAAGACCGCTGGTGCGCCATCAGTGTGTTTACCGACGCGGAGTGGGGCCGCCTGTGCAAGGTCATCGGAAAGGTGCACCTCACGGCCGACCCGCGTTTTGCCACCGTGCTGGCCCGGAAACGGCATGAGGAAGCGGCCGATCGGGAGATCGCCGAATGGACCTCCCGGCAGACCGCCGAAGAAGCCTTTAAACTGCTTCAGGATAACGGCGTAAAGGCCGGGGTCGTTCAGACCATCGCGGACCTGTTTATCGATCCGCAGCTGGCGCACCGGGGCATATTCGCGCCGGTGGAGCATCCGGTGGTGGGCCGGACCCATGCCGAGGGGCCGCCGTTTGCTTTTTCCAAAACGCCGTTTCAGATCGACCGCCCCTCGCCCTGCATCGGCGAACATAACCGTCTGGTTTTCACGGAGTATCTGGGATATTCTGAAGAAGAATTCAAGACATTTCATGAGGTGGGGATTATCGACGCTCCGAAATAATGCCTGAGCGGAGCATTATATTGAAGAACCCTGCAGCAAGCTGCGGGGAAAGCGCTCGCTGTCGCGGTTCAGGCAAGGCCCGAATATCGAGGCGCAACGTTTGAATTTCGCGTTCCGAAACAAAAACCTGGGTTTTCGGTAAACTGCTAAACAATCCGGCTTTCGTAAGCGCATAGGGGATGGAGTTATGAAAATTCATGAATATCAGGCCAAGGAGCTGTTTAAAAAGTTCGGCATCCCGGTTCCCAAAGGGGCGGTCGCCTTCAGCCCGGCGGAGGCCCAGGCGGTCGCCCGGGATATCGGCACCTTGCCGGTGGTGGTCAAAGCCCAGATTCACGCCGGCGGCAGGGGCAAGGGCGGCGGGGTCAAGCTGGCCCGGACACTTGATGAAATCGGAAAGCTGGCAGAAGAAATTATCGGGATGAACCTTGTTACCCATCAGACCGGGCCCGAGGGGAAAGAAGTCAAAAAAGTCCTCGTGGAACAGGGGCTTGGAATTGATAAGGAACTATATCTCAGCATCGTTCCGGATCGTTCCTCCGCCCGGATCGTCGTAATGGCCAGCGAGGCCGGAGGAATGGATATCGAGGCGGTGGCGGCCAAAACGCCTGAAAAAATCATCAAGGTCGGCATCGATCCGCTGGCGGGCATCCAGCCCCATCACTGCCGCCAGGTTGCCTTCGGGCTGAAGTTTTCACCGGCCGCCCAGAAACAGTTTGTCCCGATGCTGAGCGCACTTTACCGTTTGTTTATCGCTTATGATTGTTCGCTGGTTGAGATCAACCCGCTGGTTTTGACCAAGGATGAAACCCTGATCGCCCTGGATGCCAAAATCAATTTTGACGATAACGGCCTGTTTCGACATAAAGACGTTCTGGCGTACCGTGACCTTGACGAAGAAGATCCCCTGGAAGTCGAGGCATCCAAATTCAATATCAATTACATCAAGATGGATGGAAACGTCGGCAACATGGTCAACGGCGCCGGCCTAGCCATGGCGACCATGGATATCATCAAACGCGCCGGGGCCGAGCCGGCCAATTTTCTTGATGTCGGCGGCGGCGCCAGCGCGGAAATGGTGGAAAACGGTTTTCGCATTATTTTAAGCGATAAGAACGTGAAGGCCATTTTGATCAATATTTTCGGCGGCATATTGCGCTGCGACGTCCTGAGCACCGGCGTGGTTGAGGCCGCCAAAAAGACGGGCATCCAGGTGCCGGTGGTGGTCCGGATGGAGGGCACCAATGTCGCGGAAGGACGCAGAATCCTGGCCGAATCCGGCCTCAATCTGATTTCCGCAAAAGACCTTAAGGATGCGGCCCAAAGGATTTCTGAAATCGTCAGGGCCTGAGTGTCGATTGCTATCCCCTACACGTTGTGATAATCCTAATTCATCAAAGGTGTTGCTATGAGCATATTCGTAAATAAAGATACGCGACTCGTCGTCCAGGGAATTACCGGCCGGGAAGGGCAGTTTCACGCCCGCCAGTGCGTTCTCTATGGCACCCAGGTGGTCGCCGGCGTGACTCCCGGAAAAGGGGGCCAGAAGATGGACGATGTGCCGGTATTCGACACCGTCAGGGAAGCGGTTAAACAAACCGGTGCCAATTGCAGCATGATTTTTGTGCCGCCGCCCTTTGCCGCCGATGCGATTTTTGAGGCGGCGGATGCAGGCCTTGCACTCGTGGTGGCCATCACCGACGGCATTCCGGTCCTGGATATGATGCGGGTAAAGGCCTATCTGCAGAAAACGCCGACACGGCTGATCGGGCCCAATTGCCCGGGCATTATAACACCCGGGGAGGCCAAGGTTGGGATTATGCCGGGACCCATCCACAAGCCGGGGGGGCCCATCGGGGTCATCTCCCGTTCCGGAACCTTAACCTATGAAGTCGTCAACCAGTTGACCCTGAAAGGAATCGGGCAGACAACCTGCGTCGGAATCGGCGGCGATCCGATTGTGGGAACCGGCATGATCGATTGCCTGGCCGCTTTTGAAAAAGACCCGGACACCAAAGGGGTGGTCATGGTCGGCGAAATCGGCGGGACCGCCGAGGAAGAGGCCGCCCGGTTTATCAAAGCTCATTTGACCAAACCGGTGGTGAGCTTGATCGCGGGACTGACCGCTCCTCCCGGACGCCGCATGGGACATGCCGGCGCCATCATCGACGGTTCGGGCGGAACCGCCCAGGGCAAGATCGAGGCGTTGAAAGCCTGCGGGGTCCATGTGTGCGAGGATCTGGGATCCATCGGTGATTTTTGCAGCAGAATCTTTAAATGATGCGGCTGGCTCGAGCCTGAATCTCCCTGATTCGTCACTTCCGCAAAGGCGGAGGCCCGGGATCTGACGGAAATACCGGGTTTCCGCTTTCGTGCGAAAGACTCTAAAGGGGAAACAGCGACTTTTGCTACCGGCTCATCAACCGCTAACTTTGAACCCAAACGTTTTTAATTTAGTAAAAGGAAGTTGAATGGAAAGAATAGTCGTGGGAATGTCGGGCGCATCAGGCGCCATTCTGGGCATCAGGCTGCTGGAAGTCCTGTCGGTGTCCGATTTTGAGGTCCACCTGGTGATTTCCGGTTCCGCCAAACGAACGATCGAACTGGAAACGGACTGGCAGCTAAAAGATGTGGAGGCCCTGGCCTCAAAGGTGCACGATTTCGACGACATCGGCGCCCCCATAGCCAGCGGATCATTCAGGACCAGGGGCATGGCCATTGTGCCGTGCTCCATCAAGACCCTGTCGGCGCTTGCAAATTCTTACAATACCAACCTGCTGATACGGGCGGCGGATGTTACCCTCAAAGAGCGCCGCCGGCTGGTGGTGGTCCCCCGGGAGGCGCCGCTGCATGCCGGTCATCTCGATTTGATGGCAAAGGTGGAGCGTCTCAGGGGGATGATTTTGCCGCCGTTTATGACGTTTTACCACCGCCCCAAAAACCTGGACGACATGATAAACCACCTCGTGGGCAAGGTTCTGGATTGTTTTCATATCGACAACAACCTGTTCCAGCGGTGGGGAGAAAAAAATAAAAAATGAGAGGAACAGATTTATGAAGCACCGAATTCCCTACGAAGACCTGAGAGGCTGGCTGGATCAGGCCCGCAAGCTGAACGAGGTCAAAGACGTCGACGGCGCCAGCTGGCAGGAAGACATCGGCATGGCCACGGAATTGCTGCATCATTCGGATCCGGCGCCGGCTGCACTGTTTGACAATATTCCCGGCTATCCTCAAGGATACCGCGTTCTGACCAATTTTTTCGGCGCCAGACGCATGAACATGACCCTGGGATTTCCGACCGACTTGAGCCGGGTCGAGCTTTCCAACGCCTTTACCGAGGTCTATCAGTCCGTCAAACCGATTCCGCACGAATATGTCAAAGACGGCCCCATTTTTGAGAATATCCAGGAAGGCGATAATGTCAACGTGCTCTCTTTCCCGACCCCTTTCTGGCACGAACAGGATGGCGGCCGCTATATCGGCACCGGCAGTTACGACATCACCCGGGACCCGGACGAGAACTGGATCAACCTCGGGACCTACCGCGTAATGGTGCACGACGAAAAAAGCTTGGGATTTTATATCTCCCCCGGCAAACACGGGCGGGTCCATCGCGACAAATTCATGGCCCTGAAGCAGCCGATGCCGGTGGTCGTGGTGGTCGGCGGCGATCCTTTCCTTTATTTGATGGCCTGCAACGAAGTCCCTTACGGCATCTGCGAGTACGACCTGGCGGGCGGCTTCCGCGGCAAGCCCTATCCGGTCGTCAAGGGTCGGGTGACCGGCCTGCCGATACCGGCCCATGCCGAAATCGCCCTGGAGGGCTTTGTCGATCCGCGCAAAAGGCGGCAGGAAGGACCCTTCGGTGAATGGACCGGGTATTACGCCAGCGGCGCGCGCGAAGAACCGGTGGTGGACGTCAAGGCGATTTATCACCGCAACAATCCCATTATTCTGGGCTGTCCCCCCAACCGGCCGCCGGATGAAATCGCCCGCTACCGGGCGGTGGTCCGATCCGGCCTGCTGAAACAGCAGCTGCTCAACAGTGGCCTTTCCGGAATCAAAGCGGTCTGGGGCCATGAGGTGGGCAGTTCGCGTATGCTCCTGACCGTCGCCATCGAGCAGCGCTACGCCGGGCATGCCACCCAGGTGGGTCACGTCGCCTCGCAATGCCATGTGGGGGCTTATGCCGGCAAGTATGTCATCGTGGTGGACGACGATATCGACGTCTCCGATCTTGAAGCGGTCATGTGGGCCGTGGTTTCACGTTCGGATCCGGCCACGTCCATCGATATCATTCACAACGCCTGGTCGACGCATCTCGACCCGCGGATCCCTCCGGAAGACAAGCACAAGGGGCAGCTGACCAACTCCCGCGCCATTATCGACGCGACCCGTCCCTTTGCCTGGAAAGAACAGTTTCCGCTGGTGAACATGCCCAGCCCGGAAACCGCGCGGAAGGCCAGGGAAAAATTCGGTTACCTGCTCGACGGGTTCTGCAAGTCGCTTTAAATCCATGATCGCTGTCAACGCTTGAGAGGTAAATGACGACGGTGAATCAAAGGAAGCGTTTATTAAAGAATTGAAAAACAAAAAAGAGAGCTGGACAACAGGAGATCAAAACATGGCACATAAGGACTTGAGAGATTGGCTGAAAAAAGTTGAAAAGATGGGGCAGTTGAAAAAGGTTGATGGCGCCAACTGGGACCTGGAAATGGGGGCCATCACCGAGCTGATATACCAGGAGGGCAAGGGGACCCCCCCGGCCGTTTTGTTCGACCAGGTTCCCGGGTACCCGAAAGGCTTCCGGGCGCTCTTCGGGATGACCTGTTCGGTGGAAAGAATGGCCCTGACGTTGAACCTGCCGCCCGTTAAAACCGGCGTCGAACTGGTCCGGGCGTATCGTAACAAACTCAAGGATTTTAAACCGATACCCCCCCGATATGTAAAGGACGGCCCCATATTTGAAAATATCGACCGGGGCGACGACGTCAACGTCCTCAAGTTTCCGGTGCCGCTCCATCATGAACTCGACGGCGGCCGTTATATCGGTACGGGCTGTATGACCATGACCCGCGATCCGGAGGAGGGGTGGGTCAATTTCGGCGCCTACCGCGTCATGGTGCACGATGAAAAGACGATCGGCTTTTATATTTCGCCGGGCAAGCACGGCAACCTCCAGCGCCAGAAATATTTTGACAAGAACCAGCCCTGCCCGGCGGTGGTGTGCGTGGGGCAGGATCCGATGCTGTTCCTGGCTTCGGGCAACGAGGTCCCCTACGGCCTGTCCGAATACGATTACGCCGGCGGTTTTAAAGGCGAACCCATCGACGTGGTCAAGGCCGAGTATACCGGATTCCCCATCCCGGCACATGCGGAAATCGTCCTGGAGGGCGAAGCGGTCCCCGGCGATGAAAAACTGGAAGGCCCCTTCGGCGAGTGGTCCGGCTATTACGCCAGCGACGCGAGGGTGGAGCCGGTGATCCGGGTCAAGAACGTTTATTACCGCAAGAATCCGATCCATACCTGCGCCCGTCCCGGAAGGCCGCCTTCGGACTACTCTTTCAGCAAATGCGTCGTCAAGTCGGCCATGATCTGGGATGAGCTGGAGAAGGCCGGCGTTCCCAACGTCAGGGGGGTCTGGTGCCACGAGGCCGGCGGCGGCAGGATGTTCAATATCGTCTCCATCAAGAACTCCTACCCGGGACACTCCCGCCAGGCCGGCATGATTACCTCCCAGTGCCATGCCGGCGCTTACCTGGGAAGATATGTCGTGGTGGTGGATGACGATATCGATCCCTCCAACACCTTTGACGTTCTCTGGGCGATTGCCTCGCGTTCCGAACCGACCGAATCCATCGAAATCATCCGCAGCTGCTGGAGCGGACCGCTGGATCCCCGCATTCCCGAGGAGCGAAAGGGGCTCAATTCACGGGCGATCATCGATGCCTGCCGTCCCTATCAGTGGCGCAAACGCTTTCCGGCCGTGGCGGAATCGAGTCCGGAGCTGAAGAAAAAGACGCTGAAGAAATGGCACCGAACGATTTTTGACGGAAAATAAAAGCGCAATACCTTCGACCATTACGCTTAACAAAAGGAGATCACATGACCGGACAGGAAACAAAGGATTACAGCGACATCTGGGCCGCCGGACAGGAGAAATATCAGAAGCAGCGGCTTTACGTGAGAGCGATCGCCGGTTTCAGCTACAGCATGGCGCAGCAGCTCAAGGAACTGCGGAGCGTCCCGCGCGTCATGAAGGCAAAAGATCTGAAATTCGCCAAGGGCCCGCAGTATTTCAACTGTACCATCCTCAGTCCCATCCGCAACATGGCCCAGTCGATCTTTACGCACATGTGCGTCCTGACGCCGGAGGGCAAATCCCAGAAGCACGGGCACGTGAACGAGGCCATTTTCTTCATACTGGACGGCGAAGGATATGACATCCACGACGGAGAGCGGCAGGACTGGAAGGCCGGCGATATCGCCATTGTCCCGAATTCAACAGTGCATCAGCACTTCAATAAGAGCAAGGACAAACTGGCGCGGGTGCTGATCATCAAGACCAAGCCTTTCTATCATTTCATGAATATGTTTTTCCAGGAAGTGGTGGAACCGCAGCCGAAGACGCCTGTTCCCGGTTATGAGGATTTTAAGCCCAGCATTACCTAAACAGCCTGCTAATGTCGAAAGGGGAGGATAACGTTATGGATTACGGAGAGAAAAAATATGCCCAGCCCAAGGCGCCCACGGCGACCTACTACCAGGATCGCCTGGTCGAGGTTCAGAAGGCCAAGACCGCCCATAAGCGATCGGTCGTTTCCGCCGAAGAGATGGAGTGGGAGCTTTGCCAGCAGGGTCACATCAAGCACCTGGTGAACGAAAAGATGGAAACCGCCTCCAATACCCTCGATATCTGCATGCAGGTTATTCCCGGCGGGAGCCGCTCGGGCAAGCATTGCCACATGGCCGAGGAATATATGTTCATCTTGGAGGGAAAGGGCTATTCGCTGCACTGGGATGTCGATTTCGAGTTGGGTGAAGCCTATTACTGGAAAGCCCAGGAAACGCCGTCCAAGTGGGAATGGGAGCGGGGCGACTCGGTTTACATCCCGCCCAATACGGTTCACCAGCACTTTAATTCCGATCCCAAAAACCCGGTTCGCTTTATTTCGGCGGAAAGCCGCATGTTCAAGTACATGGGGCTGGACACCCTGGAGCAGTTCGAGAACGCTCCGGAATTCGACCGGAAGAAGTAAGGATCCGGGTTCAGAGGGACCAAGTTCGAACCCAGGCCCGGCTGGCATGAGTTTGAGCCTTCAGCGGCATTATTCGCTTGTCCGGTAAGTTGCGATGGTGAAACGGAATATCCATTAATCCGAATTTCGAGAGAATTTTATGAGTCGAAACATTAAATACCACGATCTGAGAGAATTCCTGTCCATCGTGGATTCCTTCGGGGAGCTTAAGATCATCAGCCGTCTTCATTGGGACAGGGAAATGGGCGCCCTAACGGAGATGGTTTACCGTGAAAAACCGGTGGATTCTCCGGCCCTGCTGTTCAACAAGGTGCCGGGTTATCCGGATGGCTTTCAATGCCTTTACGGCATGCTGGCGTCTCCGCGCCGGTTCGGACTGGCGATGGGGCTTGACGTGAGCGGTGAAATTTCGCGGATGGACCTGCTGCAAGCCTATCGCGCCAGGATGAAAGGGATGACCCCGATCCCGCCCCGGGTCGTAAAGACCGGCGCTGTCATGGAAAATGTACTGGAGGGGGAGGCCGTCGACCTGCTGAAATTCCCCGTGCCGATTCATCACGAACTTGACGGCGGCCGCTATATCGGTACGGCCTGCGGCGTTATCACGCGGGATCCTGACGAAGGCTGGGTGAACGTGGGAACGTACCGGGTCCAGGTGATCGCCAAAGACCGGGCGACCGTCTACATCTCCCAGGGAAAGCAGGGCCGGATTCAGCGGGACAAATACCTGAAAAGCGGCCGGCCCTGCCCGGTGATGGTGGTGGTGGGCATCGATCCCCTGCTGTACGTGGCCGCGCGCTACCAGGTCCCGCTGCGGTTGTCCGAGTTCGATTTCGCCGGCGGCATCGCCGGGGAACCCATCGAAGTCATCGAGGGGGAGTCTACCGGCCTGCCGTTTCCCGCCAATGCCGAAATCGTCATCGAAGGCGAGATCTCGCCGGACGAGAAGGTGCCGGAAGGCCCCTTCGGCGAATGGAACGGCTATTACGCCGGTTCCCAAAAAACAGAATACGTGATGAAGGTCAAACGGATCCTGCATCGCCATGATCCCATCCTGACCTGCGCGGCTTCCCAGCGGCCGCCCCATTCCCATCTGTTTGAGCGCTGTTTTATCCGTTCCGCCGGTTTATGGGAAAAGCTAGAAAAGGCCGACTGCCCCAGCATCAAGGGCGTGTGGGTTCATGAAGCCGGTTCGGGACGGACCTTCAACGTCGTTTCCATCAAACAGGAGTACTACGGCCATTCACGCCAGGCCGCCCTGCTGGCGTCCCAACTGCCGCCGGCCGGGTATGTCAACCGGTTTACCGTGGTGGTGGACGACGACATCGATCCTTCCTATCTTTACGACGTCATCTGGGCCATGGGGACCCGCTGCAACCCGGAGGCGGATATCGATATTCTGCGCAAAAACTGGAGCAGCCGCCTGGATCCCCTGACTTTCACCGATGCGCTCTATAATTCCCGTGCGGTCATCGATGCCTGCATCCCTTATGAACATCGCGATGATTTTCCCAAAATCGCCCAGACATCGCCGGAGTATAAAAAGTTCATGATGGAAAAATACGGGAATCTGATCAGGGAAATCCTAAGTAAATGAGAGGTCGGGGGACTAGGGGGTGATCCCCCTTTGGTTGCGGTCCGCCCGGGGCTATCCCCCGTGGGAGCCGTAACCAAAGATTCCTGTGCCCTGTACGCGCCCCCCCATAACCTTTGCGCTGTTACAGAACAGGCAGAGATGATCATCGCCGCCGGGGAAACCAGCCTGCTGGGGGTAGTTCAATGGAACTTGAGCGGGACCGCTGCCGGGCGGTCATGCTTCGATAGGAAGATGATATGACCCTGTTTTTGAACAACGACGACGTCAGGCGCGTCCTCACCATGGAGCTGACCATCCGGGCCCTGGAGGAATCCTACACGCGCATGATCCAGGGCGAGGGGGTATGCCGTCCGCGGATCGACGTCCAGATCCCCACCAGCGACCCGGCTAAAACCTACCGCTGGGGAACCATGGAGGGGGGCTCGGCCAGCGGGTATTTCGCCATCCGAATGAAATCGGACATCGCCTTTGAAAAACGCTACAGCGGCAGCATCACCCTGGAAAAGTACTGCATGGTGCCGGGAACGTTTTGCGGGCTGATATTTCTGTTCCGGGTCGATACCGGCGAGCCCCTGGCCATTTTAAACGATGGCTATCTTCAGCATCTGCGCGTGGGGGCCGATTCGGCCCTGGGCGTCCGCTACATGGCCCGGGAGGATGCGGAAACGGTGGGAATGTTCGGATCCGGCGGCATGGCCAGGAGCCACATGGAATCGTTTTGCCTGGTCAGAAACATCAAGCGGCTCAAGGTGTACAGTCCCACCCGAAAAAACCGCGAAGCCTATGTCCGCGAGATGGAAGCGACCTATGGGATAGAGGCCGTCGCCCTGGACAATCCTGAAGATGTGTACAAGGACGCCGACATCCTGTGCAGCTGCACCGACGCCAGCGTGCCGGTGATACGGGGGTGCCATGTCCGCAAGGGGACCCATATCACCTCCATCGGCGGCCGCCCCGATGCGGATACGTTTAAAAAGATCGACCGGTTTCTGCGCTTTGGCAACGCCACGCCGCCTTTCGGCTGCGACCAGCCGGTGGTGGATGAATTCCTGCGGTACGTTACCCCTAAAATGGGTGGCGGCATCAAGCGCGAACACTCCCATGCCCGGGGAGTCGTTGGGGCAATCGCCGGGGAACGGGTGGTCTATTTAAAGGATATTCTCGCTGGCAGGAAAGGCCGGCAGACACCGGACGACATTACTTACTCGGAGCGGGGAAATCTTCAGGGCGCTCAGTTTTACGCAGTTGCCGGAAAGGTCTATGAACTTGCCCGGCAGCAGGGTTTGGGCAGGGAAATACCAACGGAATGGTTTCTGCAGGATATCCGTGATTAGAAGCTGTCTCAAAATAATTATACTCTAAAGCCTGCTAAATAATAAATGGTCGAGTGGCTGGGGCTGTCCCGGATTGGACCGGAGAGCATTTAAAATACCCTCCGACCCCTGTAATAGTGATATATTTTTTTTGAGCCCGCTTATAAAAGTCTTTCT
The DNA here is from genome assembly GCA_040757625.1 of Thermodesulfobacteriota bacterium. Taxonomy (GTDB): domain Bacteria; phylum Desulfobacterota; class Desulfobacteria; order Desulfobacterales; family JARGFK01; genus JARGFK01. The sequence goes on from JBFLWU010000015.1 coordinate 45,798, forward strand.
AAGAGAATGGAGGAATCAAGCGAATGAACGAAGACAAACTGCGAATAGAGGTTGCTACCTGCGTACGCTTGCTGGAATATCTGGGGCTGATTGATTTCAGCGGGCATGTCAGCGCCCGCATCCCGGGGACCGACACCATCCTGATCAATGCCTGGGGAGGCAAGGCCAGCCCGGAAAAGGTAACGCCGGCGGATATCATCAAGGCCGACCTGGACGGCAATCCCATTAGGGAAGGGGATCAGCTGCCGTCGGAAAAGTATATCCACACCTCCGTCTACCGGTACCGGCCGGACGTCCTGGCGGTGGCCCATACCCATCCGCCGGTGACAACGGCGGTGAGCGCCGCCGGAATTGAATATGTTCCGGTGATGCACCATGGCGCCATTTTTCATGCAGGGGTTTCGGTGTATGACGACTGCCGGCATGTAAACACCCGCGAAAAGGGGGATGCCGTGGCCGCCGCCCTGGGCCAGCTGCGGGCGACTCTGATCCGCGGACACGGCGCGGTGGTGGTGGCCGAAAGCGTCAAGGGGGTGTTTTTCGGGTCCGTCTATCTGGAAGACAACGCCAAGAAGCTGGCGGACATCTATAAGATGGGGAGAAAGCCGATCGTGCTGCGCGCCGAAGAAAACGAAGCCTGTGCCCGCATCTGGCGCGAAAACCAGTTCCATAAAATCTGGAATTATTATCAGGAAAAAAGCGGCGTTCGCTTTGATTGAGTATTTAGTCGAGAAAAAGACCGCCCGGTCAGGACCGGGCGGTCTTTTTTTTAGGGACGGTTCCCAGTTGGTCGGGAACCTAAAGGAGAAATATTACAGTTGGGCCTGCAACAGCAGATCAAAGAGCAGGTAAAAGCCCGCGCATACGGATATGCCGAGAATGATGGAGCGCTTCCAGCTTTCCCCGGCTTCCATGCGGGTGGCAAATACCGTAAAGGCGCCCACGGCGATGAGGTAGTTGACATAGGCCAGCAGCAGGATAAACCCGGCCAGCCATAGAATGACCCGGAAAAGGCGCCACCATTCAGAACGGCTTTCGGTTTCTTCCTGAACAGCCGGTCGGCCGCTGCCGGCTGCCGGTTTTTTTGCGGCAGAACTTTCTTTCGGTTTGCTTTCGGTTTCGAGCAGGCTGCTCTGGCTGATGAATCGCAGCTTGCTTTTGAGTTTCGGGAAGGCGTCGGAAAGGAGCTGCATAAAAATCATGAAGCTTCCGATCAGGCCGAGTCCCAGGGGGATCGACCGCGCCCGGGGATTGTATTCCAGCGACATAATTGCCAGGAGCAGAAAAAACACGAACACCAGCAGGTCGAAAATAACCCGGTCGTTGATGATAAGCCTTTTTGGTTGTTGCTCAGTTGTCATGATCAATCTAATCCCCCGGTTTGGATTGGTTGGCTCCGCTTACCCGGAACCCCCCCGGTTTTTTATCGGCCCTGATCCCGTCCCGGCCAAATTGGGTTGAGAGCGGTATAGGGCGCTTTCGTTCAAGGGGCGGTCTTTTTTCGCATGGCGGCCTGAATATACGGCAGCAGCACCATCGTGACCGTAATGATGAAAAGCCCCAGGGAGATGGGGCGCACAAAAAAACCTTTTACGCCCCAGAGCATCAGGGTTTGGTGAAAGGTTTTCTGGGCCAGCCGGCCCAGCACCAGCGCGATCACCACCGCCACCCGCGAAAAGCCGAAGCGTTTCATGGCGTATGCCAGCACGCCGAAAACCAGCGACAATACCACGTCGAAAATCATTCCATGTGTCAGGTAAGAACCGATCAGCGCAAGCATAAACACGACAGGCGCCAGCAGGGTTGCGGGAACATACGTCAGCTTGACCATCACTCCGGCGCCGAACAAGCCGAAGAGCGACACCAGAATGTTTCCGGCCACCAACACGTAGATAAGAATTAAAACGGTTTCGGGATTTTCCATCATCATGCGGGGACCGGGTTCCAGCCCCAGGACAATCAGGGCGCCCAGCAGGACGGCCATTTCAATGCTGCCGGGAATGCCGAATATCAGCGTGGGAACCAGGGCGCCGCCGTCCTTGGAATTATTGGCCGACTCGGGCGCTATCACGCCGCGGATGTCCCCCTTGCCGAAGTTTTCCGGATTTTTGGACGATTGCAGCGCGTGACCGTAGGCAATAAAATTGGACACGGCGCCGCCGACGCCCGGGATGATACCGATGATGGTTCCAATGATGGAACAGCGGATAAAAAGCCCGAAGTTCTGAAAAACGGATTTTACGCCGGCGGAAATGTCAGAGATCTTGCCTTCATAGTCCACCTGGGCGATTTTCCCTTTTTTGAGAAACAGCTCAATGGCTTCGCCGATGGCAAAAAGGCCGATAAAGGCGGGCACCAAGCGGATGCCGTCCCAGAGATGGTCGGAGCCGAAAGTAAAACGCACGGAGCCAGTAACCGGATCGTATCCGATGGTTGAAAACATCAGCCCCAGACCCGCGGCGATCAGTCCTTTCCACAAGGAGCCCTTGGAAACCACCACGATTACGCTCAGGCCCATCAATGCCAACATGAAATATTCGGGATAGGAAAAAAGAAGCACCACCCGGCGGCCGATGGGCAGCAGGACCGTCAAAACAATAGCCCCGAAAATGGCGCCAAGGCATGAGGCGGTCGCCGAAGCGCCGATGGCCATACCGGCCTTGCCCTGCTGGGCCAGGGGAAATCCGTCAAAACAGGTTGCCGCGCTTTGGCCGGTTCCCGGAGTGTTGATGAGGATCGCCGGTATGGATCCGCCGAAGGGAACCGCGGCCATGGCGCCGATGAGCAGCACCATGGCCAGGTTGATGTCCATGCCGTAGGTGATGGGAAGGAGCAGTGCCAGAACCTGGGGACCTCCCAGACCGGGCAGGATGCCGAATGTCATTCCCAACAATACACCCAAAAACAAATAAAGGGGCGCCGGCCATGTAAACAGTTCTATCAGGGCCGGCAGTGCGGATTCAAACATGACTTCCTTCTTTATTTTTGAAAATTAATGGTGCGAGCTGCTGTCCGCATCCCGAAAATCGTCGCAAAATAATATTCGAAAGGCCCTTATTTCTGGTATTTCAGAATCAGGTCCTTGAACTTGGCGACCATGCCTATCCCTTGCTTGATCATCTTAGCGGTGTCTTCAGGCGTCATAGGCATGGCCGGTTCATTGGCGGCAATCATCTTTTTCTGGAACTCCGGATCATTGGTCGCCTTCCAGAAGGCGTCATACCAGATTTTTTTGACATCGTCCGGAAGCCCCGGCGGCGCTCCCACGGGACGATACATGGTGACGACATCCGTTAGATCGCCGTATCCCAATTCTTCAACCGTTGGGACATCCGGAAGGATTTTGGAGCGCTTTTTGGAATAGATCCAGAGCGGAATGAGGTCCTTTGAATCGACAATTGTTTTCTTTAAGGTTGCTATGGGATACTGCACCCAGTCAACGTCGCCGCGCATCGCGGCCAGAATGGCCTCGGTACTTCCGTCATGGGGGATCGGTTTCATTTTGACGCCCATGGCCTGGGCGGCGATAATGGTCCCCAACCCGGCAGTGGAGGACAGGCCGACCACCCCGGAGGTGACCTCCGGTGCTGCTTGAAGCTCCTTTAACGTTTTGTATTTGGATTTGGGGGAAACGCACATGACATAGGTGACTTCGCTGATGTTTCCCAGCCAGGTGACCTTGTTGAGATCAAATTCGGCGGTACCCAGGACCTGATTGACGGCATTGGCAGGCCAATTGAATATGCCGAAGGTATTCCCGTCCGGTTTGGATCGGTACATTTTGTTGATGCCGATATTCCACTCGCCGCCGGGGGTATTCTTAACGACAATATTGGGATTACCGGGTAAATACTTTTGAAGATAGGGGACCAGCATGCGCGAGAACGTGTCAAACCCGCCACCGGGACTGACCGGAATGATAAAGGTCATGGTTTTTGCGGGAAATTTTGCTTCGGCGGCACCGGCCCCAAAGGCGGTTACCAGCAATGCCGTGAGCAGGCATAGAACGGCAATGTTCCTTGCCTGATGCAGGGTATTTCTTTTCATGGCTCCCTCCATTTATTTAATGAGTAAAGAGGCATCTCTTGATACCTCTGAATTTCAGCGGGCACCCTGTTGTCCAACAATCAGATATCCGTCCAGCGCCCGTTGAATTTAGATTTCCATTTGTCAAAAACTTCCTGGCGCAGCTTTTCGCTATTTAATGAAGTCGGTGGAAATTCATTCATCCATTCATAGGGTTTGACTGCGTAGATAATGCCGTGGGAGTTGGTATAATCATTGGTCGGTTTGCGGATGCGGGGATCCAGCGGGCCGCTCCAGGACCGTTTGATGATATCCATTTCCTTGGGGTCCGAGCGGGTACAGATGGCCCACATGACGTCTTCCATGTCGTAGGGGTTGATATCTTCATCCACCACCACGACATACCGTCCGATGTAGGCACCGGCCCGGGTCTGGGAAGCGATATGACCGGCTTCGGTGGCATGGCCCGGGTAGCTCTGTTTAATGGAGACCACCGTAAAGAGACGGGAGCCGCCGAAAGCCGGGCACCACACCCCCCGGACTTCGGGGATGCCGGCCCGTTCGATTTCATTATATACCAGTGCCGAGCGCCAGACAGCCCGCCAGAAACCCTGGTCGCTGGCCAGGCCCTTTGAGGGCGGTGATCCCAACAGAATGGGGTTATTGCGGTAATATAAGGCTTCAACCTTGACAAACGGCTCCTCCCTGCCTTTACTGGCATACGTGCCGGTCCACTCACCGAAGGGTCCTTCAAACTTCTGATCGCCGGGATTGGCGATTCCCTCCAGAACGATTTCCGCATTTGCCGGAAACGGCAGGCCGGTCACTTTGCCTTTGATGACCGGAACGGGTTCCTCTCTGACGGCGCCCATGTAGTCCAGCTCGTAAATGCCGGTGGGGATTTCACTGGCGGAGAGGATATAGCTGAGGGGATCGAAGCCCACCACCATTACCACCGGGCATGGTTCGCCTCTCTGGAAGTATTTATCGCGGTGGATGCGGCTGTGCTTGCCGGGTGAGATGTAAAATCCGACATGCCGGCTGTCATGCAGCATGACCCGGTAGGTTCCCATATTGACGATGCCGGTATCAGGATCCCGGGTGATAACGCCGACGCCGGTGCCGATATATCTGCCGCCGTCATGCTCGTGCCAAAGGGGGACCGGAAATTTTTCGAGATCGACCTTGTCGCCTTCTTCAACATTTTCGAGAACCGGTCCGGAATCTACAACCCGGCAGGGAAAATCTTTGGCGGACTGCGCCCATTGGCCCGCTTTGGTTTTCAGCGTTTCAATCGTTTGCCGGATACTGTTTTCAACCGGCAGGCCGAAGGTCAGGTTGACGGTTCGGATATTGGCCACTGAATTGGTGACGATCCGAAGTCCTTTCCGATATCCCTTCACCTCGTCGAATAAAAGCGCCGGACCCTGGTTGCGCCCGTTGATTTGGACCATGGTTCCGATTTCCAGATGAGGATCGGCACCTTCAACGACTTGTAATTCTCCGATATTTTCTACCTGTTTCAGCCATTCTCTCATGTCCTTGAAAGCGATCATATTACTTGTTGTCCTTTTTTTCCTCTTTTTTCGGTTTTTCAAAAAAGTTCACCGGCGTTACCGCCAGCGGGTTATAGTCCGTGTCAGTGACCTGAATGGTATAGGCGCCTTTCTTAATCAGTTTTTTGCTGATATATCGACCCGCATTCCAGGTGGTCGACCATGTGCCGGTCTCGTCGGCTTTGGGTTCCGGCTCCAATTCCGATCCGATATCGGTGAGGACGCCATCCACATCGGTAATCAGAAAGACGATTTCCTTCCCCGGCTCAAATCCTGTCCCCATCAGAATAACTTCGGTTTTCTTGTCCATGGCAACGTTCGGCGTAGCCGCAACGACTACGGGCTCAAGAACGCCCGGGCTTTTCGACGTATCGCCGGTGTCGGCTTCTTTGGCCTTCATGGTGGCGCAGCCGGTCAGGGCGATCAGGCTGATAGCAAGCGAGAGCGCCAGCAACTGAATAAGTGATTTTTTCATATAAACCTCCTTGATAGATTTTAAATTAACTGCTTTTGTCGTGAATTAAAAAGCAGGCAGATTGAAACGGCATTGACGATCTTGAACACTAAATAAAAAGGAAGCTCTAGATTGACACGGCGATGCACGAGTATTTCCTCCAAAAAAATCGCCAATCTATCACAGGCTTCCTTTTTTGGCGACGGCCGGGCGCGACATCGAACGAAAGCGGAAAAAAAACATAGCGTGCGGAAGTCGACGGAAAAATTTGATCGATACCGAAAAGTGTCAGCCATCTATAATATTCTGAACCAGCAGGTTCAGCCAACCTGTTTCCGTGATCGAATGCTGCGCGCGCGAATTATTTCTTGTCTTTTTTGCCCTTGTCGTCTTTTTTTTCAGCTTTCTGGAAAAAGACAACGGTGTGGGCGACCGGATTGTATTCCCCATCCGCTGCCGTTATTTTACAGGGGCCGGGTTTAATGATCTTCTTTTTGAGAAAGTCAGTGGCGTTCCAGGTGGTCGCCCAGGTGCCGGTTTCGTCGGCTTTGGGAAGCGGTTTCAGGGCATAGCCGATGTCGGTTTGCAATCCGCTGTCGTCATAAATAAGCAGTGAAACATCTTCACCGGGTTTAAATCCCGAACCCATAATGACAACATCAACTTTTTTGCCTTCTTTCACTAGGGGTGTTCCCAAAGCCACTACCGGTCCCACATCGCCTGCCAGACAGGGGGCGCTGCTTCCGCTGAAACCGACTATACCGATCACAAAAAATACCGCAACTAGAAATCCAAAGCATCTTTTCATGTGAACCTCCTCTTTAGATTTGATAATAATACCCCATGGTTAATAAAAAGGGTAATAAACAACCTATCGGAAAGTCATTTAAATCGACAGTCGATGCAACGAAAAAACCAAATGTGCCGGTAGTAGAGATTCTTCTATAAACAGATAGCAGGTGCCCGCACTAAATTGAGGAGCAGCCAGGATTCTGAAAAAATGTCAGTGCTTGAAGTATAAACAAATGTTGATACACTCTCTCGTTTGAGCATCGTGAGAGGAAAGTTAATAGAACTGCAAATTAGCTATAATGTGACTATAAAGAAGTGTGCGCCGCCATGTCAAGAAAAAAAAAGAATTTATAATGGTTTGAGATCCGGTTGTCCGCATGGCTGATTGCCCTTGAGGCAAATGAACGTCAAAACAAAACGCTATTATTGCCTTTTGACGATTACGGCATGAACAGTTACATGCAGCTATCCGCAGCAGAGATAGCGCTGTTTGCCAGGGCGCTTGATTAAAATAATTTCTATCAAATAAAAAAAAGCCTGTCAATATCACCGCGAAGCCGAAACAACATCCACCAGGGCCGGCAGCTTCCGGTTTTTAACGATGGCAAGCGCTTTTTCAAGCGCCGGCCGCAGTTCTTCCGCCCGGCGGATGGGGCCGGCGGCGTAGACGCCAAAACCTTCGGCGATTTTCTTGAAATTTACGGCCGGGTTGTCCACATGGGTCCCGATGCCGGCGTTCTCAATCGGGCGTGATCGGAATTTTGCAATCTGGACGTTATGCTCTTCGGAATTATAGAAGGATTGATTGTTGTGCATCACAATCAGGAGCGGAATTTTATGATGCGCGGCGGTATACAAAGCACTGGCGGTCATTAGCAGATCGCCGTCGGACTGAATATCGACGCATATTTTGCCGCTGTTGCGATAGGCCAGGGCGGCTCCGATGGCGGCGCTCAACCCATAGCCGATACCGGCGCCGCCGCTTTCGCCGATATACTGATAGGGCCGGGTCCAGTCCCAGAGTTTTCGCGCCCATTTTCTGGCGTCGCCGTTGACCAGAACCCAGTCTTCCTTGCTGATAACCGACCACAACTCCCGGGCTAGAAAAGCCGTCGATATGGTATCCGTTGGATTTTGCTGTGCCGCTGTCGACCATTTGTTTCTAAGAGCGACGTGATGCGCGGTTATGCGTTTAAATCGTGTTGCTGCGATTTTTGCGGCGGCACTGTCTTTTTTCAATAAACGCCGGCAAAGCCCGATCAGCTCCGGCAGCGCGATGGATGTGTCCGCACAGATGGGGACATCCACCGCCTGTAGGGCATAACAGTCATTTGCCCAGCTGCGTATCAGCATATCGTTCAGGGATATATGAATAATCCGGGCCGACGGTTGGACGACAGGTTCGCAGATGCGGGTGGTGCGGTTCACCTGAACCAGCGAGCCGTAAAGATCCGGAACATCCAGCGCAAGAATGACGTCGGCCTTTTGTAAGAATTCCGCTGAACCGCCGGTGATGTCCAGGGGATGCGTATTGGGGAAATTAAAGCGGTTGCCCTTGTCGATAACCGGAATGGCCAGCAGTTCGGCCAGTTTTACCAGCTCGGCAACGGCACGGGGGGTGCGGCCGAGGTAATCGGCAATGATGACGGGCGTTTTGGAAGCGACCAGCAAACGGGCGGCCTGTTGCAATGCTTCACGGCTGGCTTGCAGCGGCGCCGGTGGATCATGCCGATGGACATCGGGGATCGGGATGGTCTCTTTCAGCTCATCTTCCTGAATGTCCGCGTCGAAGCAGATATAGACAGGGGCCTTCGGTTCGGTCGTGGCAATGCGATACCCGCGGATAAAAGCGTCCGGAACGCTTCTGATGCTGAAAGGCTGGTCATCCCACTTGACATAATCGCGAACCTGGTTTCCCTGGACAAGCGCCGTGTGGACCCAGTCGGTGCGGGGGCGGCGACGGGTGGTGTCCATGGGGCCGGTTCCTCCCAGGACGATAACCGGCACCCGGTCGCACCAGGCGTTGAAAATGGCCATGCTGGCGTGCTGCAGGCCGACAATGTCATGGGTGATCGCCGCCATCGGCTTGCCGGCGGCCTTTGCGTAGCCATGGGCGATCGCCACCGAGAATTCTTCGTGGCAGCAGAAAATGACCTCCGGATTATTATTGTCGCCGTAATTGATAATTGAATCGTGAATCCCGCGAAAGGTTGCACCGGGATTGAAGGCTGCGTATTCAATGTCAAGGGCCTTCATCAGATCCACGATCACATCGGAACCGTACCGGGGAATTCGTTTACGCCTATCTTTGTTATCAGGAGCCATCTCCGCCATGTTCCCTTTCTTTTTTCGGATCATTTTTTGTGAGCAGGCCGTATTCCCCAAGAAGTGTTAAGGTTTCCTGAAGCGTTCCCCTGCGGGTGCCGTCTGCAGCAGCCTTGGCAAGGCCCAGGGCGGCAATCGATTCCAGAACCTTTCGCGTCGCCGGCGCCATTTCAGACGACAAGCCATAGTGTTGCAATGTCTGTTCGAGCTCAGCCATTTCCTGGGCCCGCCGACCGGCATGAACCGGCAGGGCGCTGATTCCGCGGCCGACTTTTGCGACGAGTCCCGGAAAACGTTCATCATAACATTCGATCAATTGATCCAGCAGGTTCAAACGCTTTGCGCCTACCAACAGCTCCGTCAGCAGCCCCTGCAGCCCCTTGGTCAGGCCGGCATATATAATTTTAAAGGCGGAGGCCTGGCCGATTTCAGGACCGAGTGTTCTTACGGAAAAGCCGTATGTTCTCAACCCCTCCATTTTATCTGCTTCCGGGCCTGATACATACAGAACGGTATCCCGCTGTAATTTGTCCGAAGACCCGATGATGCATCCGTCTATGAAGGCTACCGGAAGGTCGGCCAGCATGCACCGGATTTCTTTGGCGGTCATCGGTGAAATGGCATTTGCATCCAGAAAATACAAGCCTTCCGATTTTATGCCGGAGATGGCCGATCCCAGCTCGGCCGCCACCTGTCTGGCGGCGGAGGGAACAACCAGGGAGACGATCAGGTCGGAAGCCGAGACCAGCGCCGCCATTGAAGGAACGCAATTCACTCCGGCGTTGGCGGCACGTTGCCGTGTTAGCAAACTTCTGTTTTTATCGAAAGTGAGGACCTCGACGTTGCTGTCCCTGAGCAGGCGGGCCCAGTGAAAACCCATTTCGCCGATGCTCAGAATGCCGATGCGTTTAAAGGTCATTGCCGGCTCCTTAGGGGGGCCCCTGCGGGTGGGGATATTTTATAATATATAGGCATGCGCGCCCTGAATCGCAACAGACAGGGTATTGTCCGACCCCATATATGAGCGGGACTGCGGGGGTTGCGAGCGAATATGAGAAGTCCTTAAAGCTTGGAGATTTACTACTGAATTAAATCAGCGCTTTTAAGAATGGCTATTAACATAATAAAATAACTATTGACAGCATTTTTAAAAAAACGATGTAATGTGAATAAAGGATCGTTGCCGACTTTTACAAAAGACCGGTGCTGGCCGCGAGAATCTGCGGTTGTGATCTCCTGCGAAGGTGTCCCCCCCGGTGCTGCAGTCCCCCTGTCCGCACGTTCTGGATCGACATCCCCTTGAACGCTGAAATTTTTTATTGACAAGCCTGTGTTGGTTTCGATATTCATAGTTATAATATAGCTGAATTGTAATTAGATTTCAGGCGCGCGCATCCATATCTTCAACAATCTTTACTGGAAGCCTGCCCGGTGGTTTAAATCTTTATGGTGATCCAGAATGGTCTTTTACCGTCATGGTGATCCGATTCTGAAAGTTTGAAACTCACACATATGGGTGCGTCGGAGAAAGCCGGATCGAACCCGCAATGCGATCGTGCCGAAACGGTTTCAAAATGCGTTTTCAAATTTTATGCTGGGCAGCTGCTCATTTCAAGTTGAATTACGTCATATGTGCATGTTCTGGCGTTTCCGCGCTTTGAAGATAGAGCGTTTCTGACAATCAAAAATTTTTTACTGAACCGCCTGTACGCCGGTTTGTTTTAAGGCAAAACCTGTAACCGGATGATCATTCGTTGAATCACTTTTTTGAAAAGACTGTACAAAGTCAAGGAGGGATAATTTAACAACGAAAGGGGACAAGGATAATGCTTGAAGCTATCTGGCAGGGATTTTTGATGTCGATCAGCCCGAAGGTTTTGGGATTAATGGTCATAGCGTGCTTCATCGGAAACTTTTTCGGAGCGGTACCGGGCTTGGGCGGCAATCTAGCGTTGGCGCTTTTAATTCCGTTTGTCTTCGGCTGGGAACCATTTGCGGGTCTCGCATTTCTTCTGTCAATGCATGCAGTGGTCCATACCGGCGGGTCCATTCCCGGGATCCTGTTTGCCATTCCCGGCACCGGACCGACGGTTGCAACCATTGTGGACGGGTATCCCATGACCAAAATGGGTAAAGGCGGGCAGGCCATGGGCGCCCAACTGGCGGCATCAGGCTTGGGGGGAGTTATCGGCGCTTTTGTTCTGGCGCTTTTGATACCGGTGGTCAGACCCATTGCGATCGCATTCGGTTCCCCCGAGGTACTCATGTTGATCGTTTTCGGTCTGACGTTTGTGGTTATCCTCAGCCGCGATTCCATCCCCAAGGGGTTCATGTCGGCCATGCTGGGGCTGCTGCTCAGTTCGGTGGGGCTCAATCCCCATACCGGTGTGGGGCGTTATACTTTTGACCAGTTATGGCTGTGGGACGGCATTCACATTGTCACCCTAGTCTTGGGCCTTTTTGCCTTTGCCGAAATGATCGATCTGGGCGCCAGGGGCCGAGGCGGCCAGATCGCCCATGGCGAGGTCAAAATGACCTGGTATCAGCTCTGGGAAGGGACCCTTGCGGTTTTCCAGAACTGGTGGCTGTCGCTGCGGACCGCCATAATCGGCACCTTTATCGGGATCATACCCGGTTTGGGCGGGGACGTGGCCACCTGGGTCTGTTACGGACATGCCGTACAAACCTGCAAAAATAATGAAAACTTCGGCAAGGGCGACATCCGTGGTGTTATTGCGGTTGAGACCGCAAATAATGCCAAGGAAGGGGGGGCGCTGCTGCCGACAATTGTCTTCGGCATTCCCGGCAGCAGCGGTATGGCGCTTTTGCTGGGGGCTTTTCTGATACTCGGGATCACTCCCGGGCCGCAGCTCCTTACCAACCATCTGGATCTTGTCTGGGGGATGGTATGGGTACTGGTTATTTCCAACATTTTTGCAGCAATTTCCCTTTACCCCATCAGCGGATGGATGGGAAAACTGGCCTATATCCGGGGCAGCCTGTTGATTCCGCCGATCATGTTTCTGGCCGCCATCGGCGCCTCTCTGATTCGGGGGCACTGGCAGGATTTTCTCTTCGTGGCCTTTACCGGCCTGCTGGGCTTCAGTATGAAGAAATGGAAATATCCCCGGCCGCCCATGATCCTGGGCTTTATATTGGGCCGCTTGGCCGAGGATTATTTGCATAAGTCTCTGGCCGCCTGGGGATTTGCCTTTTTACTGCGACCGGTCTGTTTCGGACTGCTGTTGCTGTCGATTGCATCCCTGGGTTATTCCATTTGGCATCAGCAACGTGAGCGCGCAAAAAAGAAGAAATCAATAAAAAATATTCCGGGGGAATTTTATTTCACCGTGTTCATGTTCGTTTTGTTTGTGCTGGGTTTTTATTTCTCGACCCGATGGGGTGTCAAGGCGCGGCTGTTCCCGCAGTTGGTCGTTATCATCGGCGGTGTGATTTCCCTGTGGCAGCTGTTTAAGATGAAAATTGTTGCAAAACAGGCCCGGGAAGCGGTTGAGATCGGCGATGAGGAAACAGAAAAGGCGCCGGGGGCCGTACGACAGATCTCGACACCCCGTAGCGAATGGACGATGATCCTGTGGGTTGCGCTCTTTTTTACCATGACCATCGTGCTGGGTTTCCATGTGTCGATGGTGCTCTATACGGTGATATTCCTTTATTTTTTTGGTCGCGAGAGTTGGAAAACCATCACGTTATTTACCATCAGCCTCTGGGTGGGTATTCATTTTACCTTTGAGGCATTTACGAAAACGACACTATACGGCGGGGTAATGGATTACTTGATTGAATATTTTTCGGGTTGATTGACGAGGACGTCAGTTGGATAATATCATATCTTTAACAATTATGACAAGGGGAGGGGAAGCATGAGAAAAACAGCATTCTTAGCTTTACTTGCAATCTTGATTGTACTTGTATCGACAACCCATGGTGATGCCAAGCCTTATTATGAGGGCAAGGTCATCAAGATCATCGTTGCCACCAAGCCCGGCGGCGGATATGACTTCTGGGCCCGTCTGATCGGGACCTATATGGAAAAGAACCTTCCCGGCAGCACGATAATTGTCAAAAATGTCCCGGGGGCCGGCCATGTGATCGGAACCAATGAAACCTATATGGCCAAACCGGACGGACTGACCATCGGCACCTTCAACCGGGCGGTGGGTCTGACCCAACTGGTGGGAATGAAAGGGGTCAAGTTCGACTTTACCAAATTCAATTGGCTGGGGTCTCCCAACTCGGAGATATACAGTTTCCTGGTGCGTTCCGATCTGTACAAGAACATAGATGATGTCCTCAAGGCGGATAACGTCCGGCTGGCAACCACCGGCCTGGGGGCCATATCCTATATCACCCCGCTGTTGTTTTATCAGGCCCTGGGAAAGAAGAATTATACCGTGGCCACCGGCTATTCCGGAGCGGAATCGGAGATGGCGGTGATGCGCAAGGAGATGGACGGTACATGGGGATCCATAGAAAGTCTGAAAACAATGTTGGATGGCGGCTTTGGAACCTGCGTCCTGCTTATCGGCAAGAAGCAGCCGGCCGGCCTGGAAAATGTACCGCTGCTGAAAGATTTTATTAAAGATGAAAAAAACAGACCGGTGGTGGAACTGCTGAACGGACTGAATATCGTCGGTCGGCCTTTTGCAGCCCCGCCAAAGGTTCCGGAAGACCGCCTCAAGATCCTTCAGGACGCCTTTTACAAAGCCTGCCACGATCCGGGATTCATTAAAGCCGTCCAAAAATCGGAAAAAACGGTAGACTTCGTGGGTCCTGATGAAGTTGACGCATGGGCCAAAAGCATGCTGAGCCTTCCGCCGGAGACGGTGAAACTCATTAAAAAAGCATATGGAATCGAATAGTTTTTTTGCGTACAGGGAGGACAAATGGCCAAAATGACCGGTGCCAGAGCGGTGGTCGAGGTTTTTAAGGAGGAAGGAATCCAGCATGTCTTTCACCTTCCAGGTTCCCAGATCATCGATATTCTGGACGAGATTTATCAGAGCCCGATCCGGGCCGTCATGACCCGCCACGAACAGGGGGCCGCTTTTATGGCAGAAGGATACGCGCGGGCGACCCGCGGGGTGGGCGTATGCCTGTCGACGGTCGGTCCGGGCGCCGTCAATTTGGTATCCGGCGTTGCCGCCTCCTACAAGGCCGGGACGCCGGTGATCGCCATCACCGGCGTCCATGACCAGAAAATGCTGGAGAAAGATTCGTTTCATGAGATCGATCAGGTGGGGGTCTTTAAACCCATTACCAAGTGGAGCGCCTATGTTCCGCAAAGCGAAAAAATTCCGGAGATGCTGCGCAAGGCGTTTCGCGTCGCCCTGAGCGGGCGTAGGGGGCCGGTGCACCTGGCGATACTGGATAATGCTTCGAAAGGGAGGGTCAACTTCCAGCACATTCCTCCGGCCAGGTATCGTGCCCAGACGCCGCCAACCTGCCCGGAAGAGACCATCGACCAAATGATCGGCCTGCTCCAAGGGGCGCGTTTCCCCTTTATACTGGCCGGGGTCGACACCCTGTGGTCGCGGTCGGGGGCCGACCTGATCGAGCTGGCTGAAGCTGCCGGAATCCCTGTGGGCACCTTGAGAGATTCCTGGGGGGCTTTCCCGGCTTCACATCCGCTGGGGGTTGGCTTGGTTGCCAAAGGCAGGGGCGAGGCCGGCAACCGGGCGATTCAACAAGCCGACCTGATCCTGGCGCTGGGTGTCAAATTTGATTTCCAGTCCACCCGTTATTCCTATGACGCCATACCGCATAAGGCTAAAATTATTCATGTCACGACCGATGCGGAAGAGGTCGGACGCATCTACCCGTTTGCAATCGGGGCGGTCTGCGATCCGGGACCGGTCATCAAGGCTCTTGCTGATAAAGTGAAGGCCAAGCATATTCGCTTTAATCTGATCGATACCATCAGCAAAATCAAGAAGGCGAGCAGGGACAAACTGGATGCCGAAGTTGACCTTAAGGCCGTTCCGCTTCAGCCGCAGGCGATTGTCCGTACGCTCAGAAAGACATTGCCGCCCGATACGATCATTGTGCTGGACGGCGGCAATTTTGCGAAACACGTGCGCCGGCAGTTTGATATTGTCGAACTGGACACCTATCACTATCCGGATGATTTCGGCTCGGTGGGGGCCAGTTTTCCCATGGCCATGGGCGTCAAGCTCGCCCGTCCGGACCGGCCGGTGGTCTGCCTGAGCGGCGACGGCGCCTTTCTGTTGAACTCCCAGGAGCTTGAAACCGCCGTTCGGGAGAAGATCAACGTGCTCACGGTGGTGTTCAACGATTTTGGTTTCGGCAATGTGCGGGCTTATCAGAAAACGAAATTCGACTGCCGCTTCATGTGCGACCACGATAACCCGCCCTTTGACAAGATGGCGCGGTTGTTCAAGGCCGATGGGGCGCGCGCCGAAAGCCTGGACCAACTGGAACGGGCCGTAAAAAAAGGATTGGGCATAGGGAAACCCTATGTCGTCGATGTGATGATGACGCCTGAAGCACTGGAAAAGCCGGGGTTTGTTGGTAAATGATTTAGAGCCGACCGGAAGGGAAGAGTGAACCATGAACGAAAAAGAGCTTAAAAACGGAGCTGAAATTATTGTGGACTGTCTCAAAGCCGAGGGGGTGCGCCATGTCTTTGGCGTTATCGGCAGCAGCATCCTGGATTTGCTGGATGCCCTTTACCGCACCCCGGAAATCAAATATGTCCGCGCCCAGCACGAGCAGGGCGCCGCTTTTATGGCCGACGGTTATGCCCGCGCAACCGGAAAGCCCGGCGTTTGCACCGCCACCTGCGGCCCCGGCGTCACCAACATGGTGACCGGCATTGCCGGCGCCAACAACGAATCATCGCCGGTTGTTGCGATCCTGGGGGATATCCATACCAGACATTACGGCAAGGGCCCGGCGAATTTTCACGAGATCGACCAGGAAAACATGTTCCGGCCGATTACCAAGATGAGCAAGCGTATTGAAAGCACCGGCCGCATCGAAGAATTCATGCGGATGGCGTTTCGAACCGCCCAGAGCGGCCGCAAGGGGCCCGTTTATCTGGGCATACCGCGAAACGTGCAGAAGGAAAAAGCCCCAAGCACCATCTGGCCGAAGGAAAGCTACCGGTCGGAGGCGGTCGTCCTGGGAGATCCCAGAGCCATCAATCAGGCCTGCGAAATGCTGCAGGCGGCAAAATCCGCCGTGATGCTAGTGGGCGGCGGCGTGCGCTGGTCGCGGGCGGAAAAGGAAATATTGCAGCTGGCCGAAATGCTGGGAATTCCGGTTGCGGCCAGCCATAAGGGCTTTGTGACCGAGGATCACCCTTGGTCGGTGGGCGTGGTGGGGATGACCGGCAACCCGGTGGCAATGGATGTGGTGGCCGCTGCCGACGTCATTCTGGGACTGGGGTGCACCTTTAACCAGGTGACCACCGCCAGCTATACGCACCGCGTCATACCGGAAACGGCCAAAATTATCCAGATCGATATCGACCCGCTGGAGATGGGCAGAAACTTTCCGATTGCGTTGGGGATTGTGGGGGATTTAAAATCCGTCCTGCAGGAGATGATCAACAAGATCGACCCGAAAGCGGCCCCACAAAAAGAAGAGCGTCTGAATCAGCTTCTGGCCGCCAAAGAAGCATTTGATCAGCGGCTGTTGTCCGAAGGGGCCGGGTCCGATGCGGCGCCCATCAACCGGCTGCGCCTGATGCGGGATCTCGGCAAGGTCATCGACAAGAATGCGATTGTATCGGCTGAGTCCGGTTCCACCCACGGTTGGTTTTATTACGGTTTCAAGAGCTATACCCCCCTGCTGGAGCCCGGGGATCTGAGCTGTATGGGCAGCGGCTGGTGCATGGCAATGGGGGCCCATTTTGCGTTTCCGCAGCGGCAGGTGGTGTCTTTCATCGGAGACGGCGCTTTCATGATGACCCTCAACGAGCTGGCAACGGCGGTGGATCATAAGATTCCCATCGTGGTGGTGGTTGAGCACAACGGGGTATACGGCAACGTGCGCCGCAAGCAGATCGAACATTTTGACAAGCGTTTTGCCGGCAGCGAGCTTTATATTCCGGATCTTGCCAAAGTGGCCCAGGCTTTCGGCGCTTACGGCGAGCGGGTTGAAAAGCCGCAGGAAATCATCCCGGCCATGGAAAGGGCATTGTCATCCGGCCTACCGTCGGTTCTGGACGTTATTGTCGATAACTCCTGGGAGAGTCTGGAGCCCTCCGTCAAGCTTCGCGTTAAGGACCGGTATTAATAAATTTTTAATTATTTCAGGATTCAGAGAGTATTTTATACGTTCTTCGATCCGGTCTGGGACAGCCTTCAGGCCCCGTGAGGCCGGAATCAAAGATTGCTGATCTCCGTTCACGCCCCCTGACCGTTGCGCTGCTCCGGAACAGGCAGAGACGGTCATTGTCGCCGGGGGAATCAGCCCTTTGGAGCTGGTTCAATGGAACTTGAGCGTGATTGCTGCCGGGTGTTAATGATTCGATAAGATGGTTCCGGCTCTCACGGGGCGTGGGGGCTGTCCCAGGCCGGGCCGCCGGCAAACGGTGAGGAAACGACGGCATACTTCATAGAAGATTATAATTTAACTCTCCGACCTTTCACTCATTTAGAGTCTATTTTTTTGAGATGAATAATTGATAGATACAAACCAGGGGGAGCACGTTATGAGTGATGAGAAAAAGCAACCGGCAGAAGAAGAAAAGAACGGGTGGGGAATCGAAAAAATCCCTTACCCTAAGGGTGTCGCCTATATTTCCGCGCGCTGGGATGTCTGCGTCGGCTGCGGCGCTTGTGAGATGGCCTGTTCCATGTTTCATTACGGCACCGTCAACCGGGAACTCTCCCGGATCCGGATCTACCGTTACCTGTTGCCGCTGCCGAAATCCGTTCAGAATGTCTGTTCGCAGTGTCCGGAAAAAGAGAGAGAGTGTCAGAAAGCATGCCCGGAAGATCCCCCTGTGATTCATTATGACCCCGAGCGGCAGCATATGGTCGTTGACGAAGACCGCTGCCTGGGGTCCGGCTGCGGCCAGTGTCGGGACGCGTGTCCGGCCCAGGTGCCGCGGTTTTATCCGCCGGAGCAGGATGTGTCGATGGTCTGCGATCTGTGTGAAAAAGACGGCCGGCGGCGGCCCCAGTGCGTCGAGATTTGCCCCACCCAGGCCCTGGAGTTTATTTCGCCCAAAATTCCGCACCATCTGGAGCGGATTCATCCGGATGAAAAAGCGGCCAGCCTGGCCAATCGGCTCTATCCGCTGCCAAAGGGCAGGGTGATTCGAATGCCCGAAGAAATCTGGGGAGGCAAATGACATGAGAGATAAAAAGTTTAAACTGCTGGAAGTGGATTTGAGCAATGAAAAAATTCAAACGGTGGATGTCACCTCAGAAGTGCGCCGGTTCGTCGGCGGGCGTTCACTGGGCGCAAAACTTTTGTGGGACCGGGTACCGCCAAAAGCAGACCCCCTGAGTGCGGAGAATGTCCTTTATTTTGGAATCGGTCCCATGACGGGATTGTTGGGATCGGTCACCAATGTCAGCGCCAAGTCACCCCTGACGCATTTGAGGGGCCAATCCAATATGAACGGACATTTCGGCGTGGAGTTCATCTACGCCGGTTATAATTCCGGCGTTATTTTTACCGGGAAAGCTTCCCGGCCGGTATATCTGTTTATAAAAGACTCCCAGGTGGAAATTCGGGACGCTTCCCATCTTTCCGGAAAATCCGGCATTGAAACCCAGAATCTGCTTACAGAAGAATTAAAAAAAGAGATTGACGATCAGAACATCCGGGTTGCGGCCATCGGTCCGGCCGGGGAGAACATGGTGAGAAATGCGGATATCTGTCACGATTTCTACCATCATGCCGCCCGGTTGGGTATGGGTACGGTGATGGGCTCCAAAAAGCTTAAAGCCGTCGTAGTAAAGGGAACCCGATCACCGGACTACGCCCATCCGGACAAAGTTCTTGAGATTATGAAAAAATGGCTTCACGCCGGGCGGTTGTACCGGATCCAGAACCGGCGCTGGGGACATACCCAGTCGATGTCCGGCCGCTATTATAAAACCGTCGAGGGCATTAAAAATAAGCAGAAGGGCTGGGATGACATGTGCGATTTATTTAATCCCGTCCTTTTAGAGCAGCGTTATAAAATCTGGGGGGATGCCTGCCACGGTTGCCCGGTTGCCTGCAAAGTGCCGTATTTTATGATGGGGCCGCCCCTGGGGCCGTTTGCCGGCGAGCTGCGTCATGACAATGCCGGGGGCTGGAGCGCCAATGTCATGATTCCGGGTTATGAGCTCCAGGGATATCTGTGCTCCTATGTGGATTATCTGGGTCTGGACGGCGAGGATGTTTCCGGCGTTGTTGCCTGGATGATGGAATGCTATGAAAAAGGACTGGTCACCAAAGAGGATCTGGGCGGGATCGATCTGACATGGGGCAATGTGGAGGCTATCTGCGCGCTTTTAAAAAAGATTGCCCATCGTGAGGGTATCGGCGATGCCCTAGCCGACGGCCTGAAATTTGCGCCGGCCAAAATTGGGAAGGGGACCGAAAAATTCGCCATTACCGGCAAAGGCGTTGCGATTACGTCCTATGAACCCCGCGGCAGCATGAAGGATGCATTGGAGCTGGCCGGGACGGCCGTCGGTGAAATTCATGGCGCTAGAGGAAATCCGGACCGGATCATGTTTGATTCTTTGACCGGCTGTTCCTTCTGGCGCTCAACCGTTCAGGATATATACGGAAGTATTGCCGACTGGGCGATCCAGGGACTCCATGCCACCTGCGACTGGAAGTTAAGCCAAGAGGACTGGCGGCTGCTGGAACTGCGGGGAGCCACCATGGAACGGTGCTATTCCATTCGCGAAGGTCATTATGTTCCGGAGCGGGATGATGTTATGCCGGAACGGTTTTTTCAGGAGACCATCTACAATAAATACAATGAGCCCAAGAAACTCAATAAGGAAGAATTTCTTGCGAAGAGAAAAGAGCTTTACCGCTCCTACGGCTTGAAAGACGATGGAACGCCTTCACCGGAGTTTCTTGAACAACTCGGGCTGGAATTTGCCATTCCGGTGATGGAAGAAACGTTAAAGTCGTAAGTCCTGAAAATATGAAGCATCGGACTTGCTTTTGAATGGCAATTGAGCCGGTTGCCTAACGGTCGATTAACAGATTATGGGTCAGTCAACAATCTGTTTCTCGGCCGTTTTATTTTTTGCGGCACGGAAACGACGTGTAGCAGGCTGCTAGATCCGTTCGTACCGGCTGGTCTCCTTTAGTTGCATGAATTTAGTTTCCTTTTTGTTGGTCCGTCCGTGTAATGGCATTCGTTCGGTACTCAGTCGTCAACATTTTCCTTGACAAGCGAGATTATATATTACTATATAGAACCATAGTAATTTATTTGTATCCAGCATCTTAACCGGCAAGGTATTACTATCCATAACACCTTCCCGACGAGTTCTATCCGCCCATGGCAATACTTCCATGGAGTCGTCGTCGGGTGTGTCGCTAAAGGAAAGGAAAACACGGTCATGGCAGCCACCAAACTCGTATTAAAAACCGCTATCGGCAATTACGGAAATACCAAGGCTCTGAAAGACGGGGCCGCTTCTGCGGCCGGAATAACATTCGACTTTGTTGAAGTCAGCCCCATCTATAAAGCCTTTCTGGCGATGATCCAGCGTTCGGAGTTCGACGTATCCGAGATGGCCTTTACAACTTTCCTGGTGGCCAAATCTTTTAATAAGCCGCTCACCCTGCTTCCGATTGTTCTCGTCCGGATATTCCATCATGGCACCATCCTGTGCAATGTTAATTCCGGGATTCGCGAACCCAAGGATCTGGAGGGTAAGAAAGTGGGGCTGAGGGCCTACGCCCAGACCGGTCCGACCTGGAGCCGCGGAATTCTCCACAGCGAGTACGGGGTGGACCTCAACAAGGTAACCTGGGTGACCTACGAGGGCTCGCACGTCGAGGAGTTTCAGGACCCGGAGAATGTCGTCCGGGCGCCCGAAGGCAAAAAGATGAACGACATGCTGGTCGCCGGCGAGATCGATGCGGCTATCAGTCCCTATAAATTTGTTGCTCCGGAGGTTAAACCGCTGTTTGAAAATGCTCCGGAAGCTGAAGCCAACTGGTACCGGAAGACCGGTATTTATCCGGTCAATCATATGGTGGTGGTCAAGACCGACTTGGCCTTGTCTCATCCGGAGATCTTGCGCGAGCTTTACGAGGCCTTTAAGAAAGCGAAAGCGCTTTATCTGGATCGTCTCAAAACCAATGGGCCATCGTCCGCCGACGATGAATTAAAGCTCCGGCTGATGGCGATCGTCGGCAGCGATCCTCTGCCATATGGCATTCGCAAAAACCGTAAAGGGCTCGAGGCCATGGTGCGGTTTGCCTTCGAGCAGAAGATGCTGCCCCGGCATTATCGCCTAGAGGAAATATTCGATCCCGCCGTTCTGGATTTTGACTAAGACCCTAATTGAGCGAAAGTTGAGGCTGCCCAGTTTCAAGGCGTCAAAGGGCGAAGCCGTAGTCAGCTACTGCGAGCCCTTTGCAACGCAGAAGATGGGACAGCATCGGCTTTCCCAATGGGTAAACAAAACAGAGAGATTTTTTTATAAAGATATCTCACTTGCAAAAGAATGATGGGAACAGGCAAATATTGATAAAAAAGAAACTATTTTAAAATGTTAATATGGCTCTCCGTTTTGTTTACGCTCATTTAGGGTAAGACATTCAACAGATAAAGGGCCTGTTGTTACACAGCCGGCCTGGGAAAGGAACATTCATAATGGCAACTTACTCGCAAAAGCTGGCAGAGTTTGTCTGCGATTTAAAATTCAAAGATCTGCCGGAGGAAATCCTTCGGCTTGCCCGCTGCAGCACCATTGACAGCATCGGGGTTATTCTCGCCGGTCATCAGACGGAGTCGGCCCGAATCGCCGTGGATGTCGTCAGATCAAATGGAGGCACGCCCGAAAGCACCATTTTCGGATACAAAAGTAAGTTTCCTGCCCACGCTTCGGCCTTCGCCAATGCCGTGGCGGCCCACTCCACCGAGCTCGATGACCATATCGCCCATACACGCTCACTCAATCATCCGGGGGTGGTCACTTTTCCGGCCGCTTTCGCCATGGCTGAAAAAGTCGGGGCCAGCGGCGAACAGTTCATGGTCAGCGTTGTCGCAGGCTATGAGATAAACTCGCGCCTGAACGGTGCCGCCAATCGCGGCATCTACGACCGGGGGTTTCACGGCACCGGTGTTTGCGGTCCCTTTGGTGCTGCGGCCGCCGCCGCACCCCTGCTCGGGCTGAATCCGGAGCAGCTCGCCAATGCTTTTGGGATTTGCGGCAGCATGGCCGCCGGCTTATCCGAATACCATGCATCAGGTGCGTGGACCAAGCGGATGCACCCGGGCTGGGCCTGCCAAGGGGGGATTACCGCCGTGGAACTGGCCCGGCGCGGCTATACCGGCCCCCCAACGATCCTGGAAGGCAACTACGGTCTTTACAAAGCCTATGCGGGTGAAGGCAATTACGATCTGGATTCGTTGACGACAAACCTCGGCCGCGACTTTGAATTCAGTTTCATTATCTACAAGCCCTTTGCCTGTGCAGGACAGCTGCATTCGCCGCTGACTGCCGCGCAGCAGTTGTTGAAAGAACACACGATAGATCCGTCGCAAATCGAGAAGGTGACCGTAAAGACCCGAAGGGAATTGATCCGCCGGTTTACGCTTCCCAGGGAAAACAAACTCCATCCTAAAACCAGCGTGGACGGTCAATTCAGTCTTCTGTATTCGCTGGCCGCCTTCCTTTATTTCGGTCGGGCCTTTTTAGAGGAATTCGGCGAAAAAGGCATCAACAACCCCGATGTGCTGGATCTGGCCGCTCGAATCGACTGCATCGAAGATCCGGAAATGGATAAACGCTTTCCACAGGAAGAACCGTCTGAAATTACAGTACAGCTTAAAGACGGCGCAACCTACAGGGCCTCCGTCAATTTTGCCAAGGGCTCGTTGGGCAACCCCTTGACCGAGGAAGAGCTGCGAGACAAGTTCCGCATCCTTGCCGGCAACGTTTTGTCCCGGGCAACCGTGGAAAGCATCATCGACAGCGTGTCAAATCTGGAGAAACTTCACAATATCGGGGAACTGACCGGACTGATCACCCCGTTGCAGCACTGATGACGACGGACGGCATTCGCAGGTCGAAACAGGGTTGGATTGCCGGCTTTCAGATCAGCCCATATGCACCAGTCTTGATGTAATCGTTCTCAATCGGCGACCATCCGTCATTCTTCTCTGCTGATGTTGAAGATGTCGGTCGTTCGGCAATAAGCTTTTCCTCTTCCTCCCAAGCGGGCGATGAGTTTTAATTTGGATGCGTCGATTTGGTTTTCAACGATAACGTCATCCCTGATATGAATTCGGACAACCTCACCGATGATGAAATCATTTTTTCGCGGGCCGTCGTACAGGTGTAAAATCTGCAGCAACCGGCATTCCATGTTGACGGGCGATTCCGATACCAGGGGCGCGGCCACGATGTCTGCCGGCACCGGCGTTAAGCTAGCTTCTTTAAACTCATCCACATGGATCGGGTAAGCAGCCGCGGATTTGATCATGGGACCGGCAAGGGCTTCGGTAACCACGCCGACGACAAACTCCTTGCACTCTTCGATATTGACCAGCGTATCTTTTTTCTGCCCGTTGGCTTTTCTGGCGACGGAAAAGCCGAGGATCATGGGTTGATTGCACATGGGAGTAAAATACGAATACGGGGCAAGATTGTATATGCCGTCTGCACCGATGGTCGCGACCCATGCAATCGGTCGCGGTGCTACCAGATCGGTTAGCAGATCATGAGATTTGTGCCAGTTTAATTCCTTGGGATCGATTTTCATCGCTGAGCCTCCGTTTCGCTTTAAGTTCTTGTACGTTGTTTTGATAATTTAAATAAGCATATTGCTTCATTCCAAACGCGTCAACCGTCATAGGGCGGCCGCGTCGGGTTTTTTCGATTGAAACGAAGGCGACCGGCGGCTGAAACTGCGTATTATGATTTCGGCAAACGACCCAGATAGCCCGCGCAACAGCGCCTGGACCTATCAATCGGTTGACATGACCTGTCATGAAACGGTTCTGTTTTTGCTTGACACCTAAATAATATCATTCTATATAGAACCATATTAATTTCATTTCCGTTAGTCGAATATAGCTGAAGAAGCAGGATCCAAAAACATCATATCAAAACTTGCGGTGTTGTGTAACGACATGATTCCTGATTTTTGTATTTAAATCAATAGAACAGCCAAATTAGAAAGTTGAAAAGTGAGGTGCGAACCATGAATTTCAAGCTTACAGATTTACAGAGGCGGATGCTGGACGGAGAAATGGGTGAACCGGTCCGGCAGGGGATGGAGCTGACGGTGCAGCTGGCCAAGTTCTGGGAGGCCCCCAGTCTGATCCCGGTTCAGAGCGTCCACATGCCGGGGGCATCCGCCAAGACCGCCCGGCGCGCCGGAAGAAAATACATCAGTTGGGCTGCGGATGCGGGCGGGCGATTTGTGACGACGACCACGCTGAATCCGGGAGCTGCGGATTTGACGGGTTTCGAAATCGGGATAACCCCGGAAACCATGGCCCAACAAATGGAAATAACCGAATCCTATAAACGCATGGGGGCCATTGCCTGCCATACCTGCACCCCTTATCTCGTCGGGAATGTACCCAAAATCGGCGAGCATGTGTGTTGGGGCGAATCGTCGGCGGTGGTGTACTGCAATTCAGTGCTGGGGGCAAGGACCAACCGCGAGGGCGGGCCGGCGGCCCTGGCAACGGCCCTGACGGGCTTCACCGCCGGTTACGGCCTGCATCTGAAGGAAAAACGCCTGGCGACCATTCACGCCGCCGTCGACTACCCTCTGGCCGACGGCTGTGATTTCGGCTGCGCCGGTTACTACCTGGCCAAAAATTATCCGGATGCGCTTCCGGTTTATACCGGATTGCCGGAGCGCTGCCCGACATTCGGTTTAAAAGCGATCGCTGCCGCTACAGCGACCTCCGGATCAGTGTCCATGTTCCATGCGGTAGGAATTACACCGGAGGCTCCCACGCTGGAGGCGGCTTCGGGCGGCAAGAAGCTTGAAACCATTAAAATCGGGAAAAAAGAGATTGAAGAAACCAGGCAATATTTGAACCGCACCAATGATTCCAAAGAGGTCGACTGCGTCTTCATCGGCTGTCCGCATTTGGACTATGAAGAGATCGAGCGGCTGGGAAAACTGTTGAAAGGGCGCAAAGTTAAGGCGGATGTAAAACTATGGCTTTTTGCGGCCAATAGCGTCTGGAACAGCTGCGAACGCTCCGGACTGACGCAGGTTTTAAAGGATTCCGGCGCTGTTCTGGTTTCGGACACATGCCCCAATATTACCATATTCAAGGAAGTGATTGCTTCCAGAAATTTACGGTCCGGTGCGGTGGATTCGGCAAAGCTTGCCCACTATCTGCCCTCATGGGGACTGAAGATGCATTACGGAACAACGGCCGACTGCATAGATGCGGCTGTGACAGGGAAATGGAGGGTTTAATCAATGGGATCGGTTATAGAAATCAAAGGTTCGGGCGTCGGCAAAGGGATTGTCAAGGGTGAAGCGCTGGTTACGAAAGAGCCGATCAGTTTCAACAACGGCGTCGACCCGACCACGGGTTTGGTGATTGAGGTCGGACATGAGATCAAGGGCCAGAGCGTTGCGGGTAAAGTCCTGGTATTTCCGGTCGGTAAAGGGTCCACCGGAGGGTCCTATGTATTGTATGACCTTTCTGACAGGGGACTTGCGCCGGCTGCGATCATCAATTCACGCGGCGATACGGTTATTGTGACGGGGTGCGTGATGGGCAAGATTCCGCTGGTGCACAAATGCGACAAGGACCCGGTGGCTACTATTGCTACGGGCGATACGGTTGAAGTCGAACCGGAAACCGGAATTGTCAGGGTGTTCAAGAAAAACTGATCCGAGCGGGATGCTGTTTTGACGGAAACGGCAGCGGCACCCCTTTCCAGTTTAAAACAGGGCGCCAGCGCCTAAAGACGATGAAAAAATAATAAATGTACACGAGGAAGATATATGCGGGAATGGCAGATCTATCTTCCGGAGGAAGATAGAAAGATCTATGAGAAGGCGGGATACTCGGCCAGGCAACCTTTTGGCAATAATCCGGCCCTGATCATTATCGATGTGGTTCTTTCTTTTACCGGGACGCGGCCGATGCCGATTTTGGAAGCCATTGAGGAGTTTCCCACATCTTGTGGCCAGGCGGCATGGGAAGCACTTCCCAAAATTAAAGAGATTTTGGAAGTTTCAAGGGCGGCCGGGATCAAATCCGTCTTTATCAAGGCGAATCCTGTCGACAAATACTTTGCAGGATATTCCACCAAGGGGCATCTGAAACACGAACAGGCCTTTATCAAGAAAGACTATCCGATTCATCCCATGCTGACGCCTCTTCCGGACGAATATGTCTGTCAGAAATCCAAGGCCAGCGCTTTCTTCGATACGCCCCTGGCCTCTTATCTTCATAGGATACGGGCAGATTGCGTTCTCATTACGGGTTGCGTCACCTCGGGATGTGTGCGTTCCACGACGATCGATGCCTGGAATGCAGGGTTTCCTCCGTTTATTATTGAGGAAGGTGTTTTCGATCGAAGTCGTCATTCTCATCTCACTTCTCTATATGAACTCAACGCCAAATACGCTACGGTTATTACCCTTGAAGAGGCAAAAGCGATGGTATGGAGAAGCCGCCGGGGTGCCAGTGAACGGATTCAGTAATGCGCATTACCGGCAACTAGAACGCAAGTTGACAGCCGGTGGCGATTGTTGGGTACTCGGCCGCTGCCGGAAATAACAAACCATGAAAGGCTGATATATGTTTGAAGCTTTTTTGGCAGGAGCGGGAACGGTTCTGACGTGGAAGGGGATGCTGTATGCGTCCATCGGAGCGACCGTCGGATATGTGTTCGGGTTTCTGCCCGGGCTGGGAGCCAGCGTGGCGGTCAGTTTGATCATACCGATTACCTACGGGATGACGCCGATGTATGCCATGATCATGCTGGCCGGGGTTCTGGGCGGAATCAGTTTCGGCGGATCGATCACCTCCATCGTCATCAATACCCCGGGAGAAGGGGCCAATGCAGCAACCTGTCTGGACGGGTATGCCATGGCGCAGCAGGGGCGGGCAGGGGAAGCGCTGGGAGCGTCGGCGGCCTCGGGATTCCTGGGGCATGCCCTCGGGATCATTGTCCTGATCGCCATTATTCCAGCGATGCAAAAACTGGTTCTTTTTTTCGGACCCCCGGAATGGTTTGCACTCGGGGTCGGCGGACTCTGCCTGAT
The DNA here is from genome assembly GCA_040757625.1 of Thermodesulfobacteriota bacterium. Lineage (GTDB taxonomy): Bacteria > Desulfobacterota > Desulfobacteria > Desulfobacterales > JARGFK01 > JARGFK01. The sequence continues at coordinate 73,398 of JBFLWU010000015.1, forward strand.
TGCCGCGGTCAGCGGCGGATCGCTGCTCGGCGGAATCATTTCGGGCGCTGCCGGCTTGTTGCTGTCCATGCATGGCGTAAATCCAGTGGTCGGCAGTCCGCGCTTTACCTTTGGACAGATGTGGCTGTGGGACGGCGTTCCCCTGCTATGCCTGATTATTGGGATCATGGCGCTGGCCGAGATGATCGTGTTGTTTACCGAGCAGGAGAGCATTTCAAAAAGCGGGACCGTGAATATGGGCGGGGTCTGGAGTGGTGTTCGGGAAACCCTCAAGCGCCTGCCATTGGTTGTCCTTGCCGGTATGCAGGGGGTTGTCATCGGGGCGATACCGGGGGTGGGCGGAAATGTCTCGAGCTGGATCGCCTATGCTCAGGCCAAAGCCATGTCGAAACACCCGGAGACCTTCGGCAAAGGGAATATCGAAGGAGTTATCGGCCCGGAGTCGGCCAATGATTCCGTGCAGGCCGGCGCCCTCATGCCCCTATTGTCGCTGGGCATACCCGGGAGTCCCAGCACGGCGGTGCTGTTGGGCGGATTGATCATGCACGGCCTGAATCCCGGTCAGGAAATGCTTCAGCAAAACTTGGACGTCGTGTTTGCGTTGACCACCGCCCATTTGTTCGGATCGTTAGTTACCGTTACGATCGGGCTGTGGGCTGCTAAGTATTTTGCGTATGTCACCACGATTTCCAGCCGCATTCTGGTTCCCATGGTGTCAGTTCTGTGCCTGATGGGTACCTATGCCACGCGCGGTCGGGTATCCGATATTGCCATGACGATTATTTTTACCGTGGTCGGCTATGCCATGATCAAGTGCAACATTCCCCGGGTTCCCATGATCCTCGGCCTGATTTTAGGACCGCTGGTTGAGCGTTCCTACCAGGTCTGCATGCAGCTTTCCGATGGGTCCCTGTCGATCTTTCTTACAAGACCCATTACGGTGGTGTTTCTGTCATTGATACCGGTATCGCTGTTTGCATCAAAAATATTCGGACTGTTTCGACCGAAGAAAAAAAATCAAACGTCCTGAAAGGGATATCGTCAACCTAACCAAAAAAAAGGAGGTTTTTGTCATGAAATCACTGAATAGATGGCTTGTGATGATCATTGGTGTTTTCATCGCATCCGCATTGACGGTGGGCGTCGGTACCGCTATCAGTGCAGCGGATTTTCCCAACAGACCTATTACCATCGTCGTACCGGTTACCGCCGGGGGCGGATATGATTTGGGTGCTCGCAATATCGCCAGGTTTCTCCCCAAGCATCTCCCCAAGAAGGTGGACGTCGTCGTGGACAACATGCCCGGCGGGGGACAGCTGATCGGTGTCCATTCGGTCTATGCGGCCAAGCAGGACGGCTATACGCTGGTCGCTTTCAACGCCATCGGCGCCCTGATGGCCCAGTTTGTGCGCCCGGAAACGGTAAAATTCGATATGAACAAATTCATCTTTCTGGGGCTTTGGCAGCAGGATATAAGAGGCATCGGCCTGGGCAACAACATGAAAGAGAAAACATGGGATGCGCTGGTTAAACGATCGGCCCAGAAACCGATTCTGATCGGTACGGGCGGGGCAGGAACCGGGCAGCATATCGACCCGTTGATACTTGAGGCCGTCAGCGACCTGAAATTGAAATACATTCACTACGACGGCAACGCCCAGGTTGATCCTGCCATCGGGCGGGGGGAAGTGGAGATGCAAATGGGCCAGGTATCCGTGCTGACGAGAATGGAGAAGCAGAAAATCGGCTGGGGTTTCTGCGTCATCGATGTGAATCGCGCGCCCTTGGCTCCTAATATTCCCACCTGCCTTGAGGCCGGAATGCCCAGAGCGGTTTATGACAAGATGACCGAACTGCCTTTCTTCGGCGTTGACAGAGTATTGGCGGCGCCGCCGGGAACCGATCCGGAAATCGTGGAAATACTTCGTGACGCGCTGTGGAAAACCTTTAAGGATCCGGAATACCTGGACGGGGTAAAGAAAATCAAGGGTGAAGACAATCCCATGACGGGAAAAGATTATCAGAATCTTGTCGGCAAGAAGATTCAGGCCGCCAAGGAAAGCAAGGATCTTATCGAGAAACTTAAATTCTAGACGGGGTGATAAGTCTCTTAACCCGGATGAATTTCTAAGGGGCGCACGGCGCCCCTTAGAATCCCATTTGAATATTGTTAATTCTATAGCGGGAAAATTCTGAAGAGAAGGAGTACAGGGTTTGCATATGATTCAGAAATTAAAAGACTCGACCTTTGTGATCGGTTTTCTTTTATACCTGATCATATTGTTTGTGGACAGTTTTAATACATCTGAAAAATCACGCGCTTTTCCCCTGATTGTTATTATTGTTTCACTGGTTGCCGTGGGGCTCAAACTGCTGATTTACCAGTTTCCCCAATTCAAGTTTCTTGATCCCAGCGGCAATGTGGCCAAAGATGTATTGAGCATGGACGACAGTTGCGATCAGTCCCAGAGCGAAGCGCCGGCCGGGACGCAAGAGAACGAGACGCATTCGTTTTCCGTTCCCGTCAAGATATTTCTTTTTGTGCTATGGCTGATTACCTTCGCAGCGGGGGTTTATTATTTGGGCTTCCTGGCGACGTTGGCCGTTTGGTTGTTTTTCTTTATGGCGGGTATTTCCAGAATCAAGCCGCTAAAGGCCTTGCTGCTGAGCGTGTGCACATTTACCATTCTTTATGCTGTATTCGTGATGCTACTTAAAACCCATTTTCCCAGCGGCATTCTCTTCTGAAATATATTAATGCAGGAGAAATTCCCGATTGCTCGGGCAGAGGGCTGTTAAATTGATAAGCTTGGAGGTGTTTTTTGAAACCTGAAGGCGCGCTTAGGATCCCCGTGATTCCCGGAGACGGTGTGGGGCCGGAATTGATTGAGGCGGTCCGGCCCTGTATCGAGGCGGTCTGCAGGAAAACCGGCACCGGAATCACATTTGAAGAATATCGGGCGGGATATTCCGCCTATAGGCAGACGGGAAATCCCCTTCCGGAAGAAACGATCACCGCCATGAAAAATTCCCAGGCGACGTTGATCGGGGCGATCACGGCCAAAGGGTGCCCGCCGCCGAGCCCGGTGGGGCAGCTGCGAAAGAAGCTGGATCTGTTTGCAGACATACGGCATTGCTTTTCGGTACCCGGCTCTCCTCGAACGGGGATCGATCTGGTGATGGTTCGGGAATGCAGCGAGGGTTTCCTGTCGGACAGAAACATGTTTTTCGGCAACGGCGAATTCATGCCCACGCCGGACGTCGTGACTTCGGTCAGGGTGATTACCCGGCAGAAATGCGATGCTATCGCCAGTCTGGCGTATGCCTATGCGCAAAAGCACGGCCGCAAAAAGGTGACCGTCGTCCATAAGAACGCGGTTTTCCCTTTGGGCTGCGGACTGTTCAGGGAGAGGGCCTTGGAACAGGCGCGGCTCTATCCTGAAATTGAGACCGAGGAGATGTTCCCCGACATGCTGGCCCGGGAACTTGTCGTCGCACCGGAGCGCTTCGATGTCATACTCACCACGAACCTCTTCGGCGATATTCTTTCGGAGGTTGTTGCCGCCCAGGTGGGCAACCTGGTCCCCATGATCAACGCCGGTCGGAATACGGCGATGCTTTATCCGACGCACGGCCCGATGATGCAACTGGCGGGGCAGCAAAAAATCAATCCCATGGGAATGCTCTATACCGCATCCATGATGTTTCACTGGCTGGGTCTTCAGAAAGAAGGAGATCTCCTTGACAGAGCGCTCGGCGATTGTGATAACCAGTTTATTTCAAATGCGCTGGTGCTTTCCGGAGGGCTCAAAACTCCGGACGTGGTCAAAGCCGTTGTCGCCAGGATTGACAATTGAGAAATATGTTAAGGCGAGAAGAGAAAGGGGTAGATGCCGATGCTGTCGGATAATTTAAGACAAACCTTGCGCGAGGGCAGGGTGATCAGTGGTGTAACGATGGCGCTGAATACACCCGAACTGGTTGAAATCTGCGGTCTGGCAGGATTCGATTTTGTTTTTATCGATTCCGAGCACGGGCCCCTCAGCGTCAGGGAAATACAGACTCTTGTCACGGCGGCCGATGCCGTCGGGATTTGCAGTCTCGTCAGGGTCACGGGGAACGATCCCCGAACCATCCTGCGGGTCATGGATGTCGGGGCTACGGGAATTATCGTGCCGGACGTGGACGGCAGAGAAGCGGCCCTGGGCGCCGTCCGCGCCGTCAAATATGTTCCCCACGGGGAGCGCGGGTTGTCGACCACCCGGTCTGCATGGTACGGCCAGAAAATGCCTCTGGGGGAATATACCAAATACGCCAACGAAAAATCGGTCGTCATCTGCCAGATCGAGTCCCGGGAAGGGGTGAAAAATGTGGACGAAATTCTCTCGGTAGACCTTGTGGACGGGATATTTATCGGGACCACGGACCTTTCCAATTCGCTGGGCGTTGCCGGACAGAGAGACAGCCGGCTCGTAGCGGATGCGGTCGCTTCGGTGGTTGAAAAAGCAAAGGCCGCGGGCAAGCCATATGGCGCCATGGTCCGGCCCGGTGAGTCCCCGCGGCAATATATCGACGAGGGCTATCAGATCGTGGTTGGCAGCGGCAACGGTTTTTTTGTCAGCAGCGCCAAGCAATTTGTCAAGGAATTCAAGAGCGGGAAGAAATAGAAATATCTGCCTGTTGCGTCTGAACACAATAGGCAGGGGGCGCGTACGGGGATCAGAAGCCTTTTGTTACGGCTCAACGGGGGCAAGGGGGCTACTCCCGGGCGGACCGGAGAACATTTAAGATACTTCCGTCATTTGAAATTATTATATTTTATTGAGGTAGCTTTTCAAAGAGCTTGGTTTAAATAGATTTGAATTAACAGAAGGAGTGACGAAGATGGTTATAGACGTACATGCGCATTATACGCAGGCGCCGCCGCAGCTGGACGCGTATCGCGGCCGGCAGCTCGGGAATTTAAACCGACCGGTCAAGGGGAGCGTTTCGATCACGGATGAGCAGATCGAAAAGTCGGTGCAGGTCAATTTAAAGCAGATGGCCGAAAAGGGGATCGATCGGCTGGTGTTGTCGCCGCGGGCGTCGGGGATGGGGCATGATTTCGGCAACGAGTTGATCAGCCGCTACTGGACCGAAGTCAACAACGACCTGATCGGTCGGGTATGCCGGATGTTTCCGGATAAGTTTGTGCCCTGCTGCCAGCTGCCGCAGACGCCCGGCGTCAGTCCGGCCAATTGCACGGAGGAACTGGAGCGCTGCGTGAAGGAGATGGGGTTTGTCGCCTGCAACATCAACCCGGACGTATCCGGGGGAGTGGTTCCGCTGACGCCGTCACTGGGGGACGAGTGGTGGTACCCGTTGTATGAGAAGATGGTGGAACTGGACGTACCGGGGATGATTCATGCCAGTTCGACGCTCAACCCGGCGCTGCATATTCTGGGTTCGCATTACACCAATCAGCATCATGCGGCGGTGGTGGAGCTGTGCAATTCGCGGGTATTCGACGATTTTCCGAAGCTCAAGCTGATCATTCCGCACGGCGGGGGGGCGGTGCCCTATCAGTTCAACCGGCACCGGGCGTTGCACATGCGGGAGAAGCGGCGGCCGTTTGAGGAAATGGTGCGGCATATTTATTTCGACATGGCCATATACGACAGGGATTCCATGGAGATGCTGATCCGCAAGATTGGCGTCGACAACGTGTTGTTTTCAACAGAGATGCTGGGTACGGCCAAGGCGGTCGATCCGCAGACCGGCCGGTTTTTCGATGATACCCTCGGGATGGTTCAGTCCATCGAATGGCTGACGGATGAGGACCGCTACAAGATATTCGAGGGCAATGCCCGCAGACTCTATGCCCGCGCAAAATGGGAGTGATAATTTCATAAACACGCATAAGCCGGCGTGTGCGGGGATCAGTAGTCTTTGGTTAAGGCTCCCACGGGGTGAGGGCTATCCCCGGGAGGCCAGAGTAAATCTAAATACTTCCGCCTCCTGAAATAATTATATTTTTTGAGATAGCTTCTAATACAGAGGATACTGGTATGTCTTTAGTGCTGAATGATCTGCATAAGCGGATGCTGGACGGCGGGCTGGGCGAACCGGTCCGGCAGGGGATGGAACTCACGGTTGAGCTGGCGAAATTCTGGGGTGCAGATACCCTTATTCCGGTGCGTAGTGTTCATGTGGTGGGGGCCGGCGTAAAAACCGCCCGCCGCGCGGGCATGAAATATATCCGCTGGGTTGCCGACCAGGAGGCAAAACTTAGGACCCTGTGCACCCTGAATCCCAGTGCAACCGACCAGACCGGCATCGACATCGGGCTGACACCCGAGACGGTGAGCCAGCAAGAGGAAATAACCTCTTCATTTAAGCGTATGGGAGCGATCGAGTGCCATACCTGCACCCCCTACCTGATCGGGAATTTGCCGCGATACGGCGAGCACCTGGCCTGGGGCGAATCGTCAGCGGTTCTGTATGCCAATTCGGTCCTGGGGGCGAGGACGAACAGGGAGGGAGCGCCGTCGGCCCTGGCTTCGGCGCTGACCGGATTGACGGCGGGTTACGGGATGCACCTGAAGGAAAACCGTCGCGCCAGTATCCATATCCACATTGATTACCCCCTGGAAAACGTTACGGATTTTGCATGCGCCGGGTACTATCTCGCCAAACATTATCCGGACGCCCTGCCTGTTTTCACGGGTTTTCCGGAAAACTCCCCCGCCTACGCCCTAAAGGCGGTCTGCGCTTCCCTGGGTTCTTCGGGATCGGTTTCGATGTTCCATGCCGTGGGCATTACCCCCGAAGCGCCCACATTGGAGGCGGCCGCCGGCGGGCGCAGGATCGACTCCGTTAAAATGGGTCGGAAGGAGAAAGAAGAAACGCTGCAATTTCTCGGGCGTACGAATGAATCCAACGACGTGGACTGCGTCTTCATCGGCTGCCCCCACCTGGACTTTGAAGAGATTGCCGGGCTGACCGAGGCGTTGAAAGGCCGCAAAGTCAAATCCGATGTCAGCCTGTGGTTGTTTGCGGCCCACAGCATCTGGAGCACCTGCGAACGTTCGGGCTTGACCAAAGCCCTGAAGGATTCAGGCGCGCTGCTGGTTTCGGGGACGTGCTGCGTCAGCACGATGCTCAGCGAGATCATTGCTTCCCGGGGATTTAAATCGGCGGCGACAAACTCTGCCAAAGTCGCCCACTATATCCCTTCGACCTGGAGCTTAAAAACTCATTATGGAACAACCCGGGACTGCATTGAGGCGGCCGTGACGGGCAAGTGGCGTGTTTAAAGAACAGCTGGTGACGCGCAATAAGTAGTGCTGTTACGCTAAAGACGACAATCGAAACAAAAGCGGCAGCACCAACCGTTACCCGCCGGCTTCCGTCATTTCCGCGATATAATCCCTGACACCGGCTTCCAGGTCGTACTGCGGTTTATAGCCGAGTTCCACCTGTGCCCTGCGGATATCAAAAATAAAATGCCGCCCCCGGTCCGAGGCATCGGGGCCTTGTCCGAACTCGATAACGGCTTTCGGGAAACATTTTTTGAGGACGGCCGCCAGATCCGAGAGGCTTGTCCCTTTGCCGGTGCCGATATGGTAGATGCGCGATCGCGGGTTGTCCGCAAAGCAGGCCAGCACGGCCGCACGGGCAGCGTCTTTGCTGTACACCATGTCGTCTTTCCGGTCCCCTCGATGGGGGATACGTGTCGGCTCGCCCCGGGCGGCATTTTCGATCATCGCGGGAATCCCGGCAAAGCCATGCCTGCCGGTTAGCTTGCCGTAACTGTAGGTGCTGCCGAACCGAAGTGCAACAAAATCCAGCCCGTAAATTTTCAGATAATTTAATCCCATATATTCCCCGAAGAGTTTTGAAGCCCCATAGACCGTGTCCGGTTCTTTGGGATAGTCTTCGGTAATGGGTTCACAGGCAGGATGGGCATGCTTTCCTGTCGGTCTCTGGTAGACAGCCTTGGAACTGGCGAATACAACCCTTTCAATGCCGGTCAGCCTGGCGGCTTCGAGCACATTGACGGTTCCGTCGACATTAATCTGAAATCCGTTAAACGGTTCTTTCTGAGCCTGCTGAGACAGGCAGGCTGCGGCATGAATAATCCGCTGGACCTTATTTGTCTGGATTATCCGCAGCAGATGCTGAAGATCCAAAATGTTTCCCGTTATGATTTGAATGCTATCGGCAATTCTTTTAATGAGCGTCCGGTCTTCATGACGGCCGAAAACAATGGTTCTAGTCCCCTGCGCAACCAGCTCCCGGCTAATCAGCGAGCCGATAACCCCCATTCCACCGGTTACCATAACTGCGGTCATCTCAGATCCTTATAAAGTCCATGCGGTTGCATTATATAAAATTCCTCCGGCAACGCACTGCGGACGTGCCGGAGGAATTCAGGGCTTATGTTTTCCTGCCGGATCGGCAAAGAACCGGTTTGGACCTCTGTCGCCGCATGGCGACGATAGAAGAAGTTAGGGTGGTCGTCAGATCTCCGGGTGCCGGCTCATGAGCGCCTTCAGATAGCCCTCGTCGTCTCTTTCCTTGAGGGTGATGGCGTCCTCGGGGCAGATTTGGCTGCAAAGCGTACAGCCGATGCATTTGGTCTCTGTGATCTTGGCAACGCCGCGGCCTCCCTTGTAGGAAACGGCGGCGGCCTCATAAGCGCATACCTCTTCACACCGGCCGCAGCCGCTGCACTTGGCTCCCTTGACAACGGCGAAAACGGGAGTGACCTTCTCTTTTATTTCCGAAGGCATCAGTACTTTTTTCAGGGCGGCGCCCCGCAGGTCGTCAATGCCGGCGTATTTTTTCCGGTTCATGAAGCCTTCGATATTCGACAGGAATTCCTGAATAAAGTTGACGCCGTAAACAATTCCGGTCGTACAGATTTCAACGACGGTCGCGCCCACCATCAACAGCTCCACGGCATCTTCCCAGCGGCGGACGCCGCGACCGGCCATGATGTTGACCTTCGGATTGGCCATTACCAACTGGGCGACATCGTAAACCGTTTCCGACAGGTGACCGTGAGAGTTCATGGTGCCGCAGCCGAAACCGTAGGGGGTTGCTTTTTCAATGTTGACGCGCGTGCCCTTGTTGTTGGCATACATTTCGACACCGTCGGCCCCTGCAGCGTGCAGGGCCGAAGCGACGTCTTTGGACTGGGAGCGGATGCTCGGCGGCATTTTGCAGAGGATCGGGATGTCAACGGTCTTGCGGACCTTATTGACGATTGAACAGGAAACTTCAAACCCCTGGTGCAGCACTTCGCCGAAACACGCCGCCGCCGCCGCATCTTCTTTCTTGGCGACGTCTTTCAGGGTTCCGGGTCCCGGGCAGCAGAAGTTCAACTCCAGGGCGCCGGCGCCGGCTTTCTGGTAGGCTTCCGCACAGCGAGCCCATTCGTCCACGCTCGAGGCGGCGAATGTGCCGATCAGCAGGCAGTTCTTTTCGCGCGCATACTCGGAGATCCCTGCGATGGTTTTGGCAAAATCGATGGGACCCACCGGGGCATTATGATCATTATGCGACCACACCCAGTCACGGAAATCTCTTCCCCTGCCGGCTGTTTCGTAGTTGATGATGTCATAGCGGGTATAGGGATATTTGTGGTAATACTCAAACTGAGAGGACGTTTTAGTGCATACGGCGCCGTAGCCCGCGTCGATGCATTTCTTGATCAGGTTGATTGTTCCGCCTTGGGGCCCGGCCCCCATTACGATCGGATTCTTGACCGGAACGCCGCAAAACGTCGTAGCCATTTTTGCCTTTGCCATTGAAATACCTCCATCGTTTAAGTTCGTTAAACAAGCTTATGTGAGAGCCTTTGTTTTGAAGATAGATCCGCGAAGCATTGATTCAATGCTTCCATTTTCCCGTTACGGCCGCCTCAATGCACGCTGACGTCGATCCAAAATGGACCTTCATGCCCCAGACCGGCAAATAATGGGCCTGCTTGGCGGAATTGGTTGCAGCCGACCGAAAACCTTTGGATTCCATGATCTCGGAAAATATCGAAATGCTCGGACAGGTGTCGGAAAGCAGCATTGCGCCGGAATCCCTGAGCGGCCGGGTGAGTCCGGAGCGTTCACAGCTGCTCCAGAAACTGTTGGCGGCATAAAGCCACAAGGAGACATCCGGATGAACTTTTCGGCCTGCAAGCAGCTTGGTCAGCAGCAGCACTTCCTCAAAATCCAGGTGGGGGCAGCCCAAAAAAACGCAATCGATTTCAGTCGAATCGTTGGTGCGGCTGAGAAACTGTCCGGTTTCTTCCAATTCCTTTTTTCCGATATGAACGGTCTCAAGTTTTTTACCCCCTGCCGTCATCTCTAACGTCGGAGCCTCAGGGGTGAGCCCGATTGCATGGAACATGGCAATTGAGCCGGAAGATGCCAGCGCCGCTCCCATGGATTTGAGGCCGAACATCGGACTTTGTTCAGGCAGGCCCGTAAAAACCGGAAGGGCGTCGGGAAAGAGTTTGGCCAGAAAATATCCGGCCGCACCGAATTCGCTGACGTCGGAAAGGGGACAGTCGACCGAGGCATGGACCGTGGCGGCCCTGTTTTTCTTCAGATGCAGGCCATAACCGGCCGTAAAGCCCGTAAGCGCCGATGCCAGAGCGGCGGGACCGCCCTCCCGGTTTGTCCGCGCTCCCAGGATCGAGTTGGCAAATACGACTGCCGAAGACTCTCCCCAGGCCAAGTGCTCGCCGAATCTGGGCAGGTTGCCGACCATGTAAGGCGTGCAGGTGTGACATTCGATCGCCCCCATCCGCTGATAGGAATCGGTAATTTCAAGCTGCTGCGCCATGGTCCCGGGTTGAATTCCCATATCGATTCCCGTCAGGTCGGCGGATCCGGTGTTCAAGGTGGTGGGGGTGCAGAAACGGCCGCCGCTGTCCGCGGCCCAGCGGATATATTTCCGGCCGGCCCGGCGGGCCGTTTTCGCGGCGGCGCCCGGCATATGGACGCTCCGGACCGGGATGATGTCCGGGGCCTCCCAGAAATCCGCCAGCTGGGCAATGATTTCCATGCTTTGGCGGACAGGTTCCCCAAACTCCCCGTCCAGCATCCTTTTGTGAATATCCAAGAGCTTCACCATAAGCATTTCCTTTAAGTCGCCGAAACCTTATTACATACCTGTTAAGTAAAAGTTAGGGTTTCAATTTGTCCTGATGAATCCAGACGTTGCGGTTTTTTTGTCGAATGTTTTTCAGGCGGACAATGTATTTAAACAGATCCCCGCGATAATATGCCTGAAGCATTTGAATCGGTTTGTGATTTTTCGTGTATAGAATCCGTTCCACGAACAGGGTCGGCGAGCCGGCGGGGACTTCCAGCCTGTCGGCAACCTCTTTGCCGGCGAAGGTGGCCTGAATAAACTGTACGGCCTCGGCAAATTCAATTTTCAGGTCCTGTTCAAGGATCTGGAGCAGTGGTTTTTGAAACAATTCCTCTTTTACGATTTTAGAGCCGATTTCCATGGGAATGAAGTTGATGGAATAATTGAAAGGGTTATTCTGCAAATGGCGCATGCGCTTCAGCTCGAGAACCGTTCGCTTCTTCGGTTTTAATTTTAATTTTTCAGCGATCACTGCCGGTGCCTGGATAATGTTCATTTCCGCCGATTTGGTTTTGGCTTTCTGGACCTGATAAAAAATTTCGTCCATAAAACCGGTGATTTCCATGCTGAGACTGTTTTTCAAGGTTTCATCAATGGAAACATACGTGCCTGATCCGCGCTTGCTTACAAGAAAACCTTCCTGCTCCAGATGCCCGATGGCCTGGCGAACCGTCAGGTGATTGACCTTGAACTGTTCTGCAAGTTTTTCAACCGAGGGGATGCGTTGACCCGCACAATATTCCTTGTTGAGGATCCTGTTTTTTATGGTCTCTTTAATCTGGTAATAAATGGGCAGAAGATTCTTCATATCCGGTCCATTCCCTTTTAAGGTGTGGGGCGCCGAATGATTAGAATGCATTCAGCCGCTGGCGCTCCAAATTTATATAGTTCTATATAGAATAATACTTAATTGTCAAGCTAAAACTCGATTTGACATGCTAAACCGGCCGTTTTGCCCATGCGCGTACGGATCAAAACGGCCGGTGATCGGGTAGACGGAAAGTGCGGCCGTCAATTGCGGGGTTTTGCCGAAGGAAACGGGAAGGATCCGGCGGCTGAAAGCCTGTGCAATTTAATGACGGTTACGGGGAATCAGAGCCAAAGAAAAAGCTGACCTTCCGGAAAGGGAACGTGCAGAATGCGATCAAATATGCCATAAATCAAACCCCAGGCGCATGCCGTCAGTATCAGGCTGAGGGACCATTTTTCGCGTGCGCCGATTTTAAGGTGGAGGAAAGTGCTAAGGGGAACGCCCACTGAGAATCCGAAGAGCCAGATGGCTGTAAAATAGCCGAAAATCCAGAAAAAGATTGCCCGGGTACGGCGTTTGGTTTCATCGTCAGAGAGCTCCTTCTTATCTTCGTCGCTCTTTTCAGGTTCCTTTAGGGTAAGATCCCTGAGAAGCTGAACCAAGAAAAGAACCAGCACCGGAAAGCCGATGGCCCATGGGAAGAGGCCGGATCTGAAATCAAAACGCCGGCTCTGCCACAGGGCCCAGATAATCATGGCGATCAAAAAGAGGGTGAAAAGGGTTGATGCTTTCCATCTCAGGGTCTTTGGGACATCATGAGCCAAAGGCTCCTGAGTTGTCGGCCGGTTCTTTTTTTCTCTATATTGTCGCATCACCCTGAGGATGGGGAGTATAATGCCTATTGCGGTTAGTGCGATGAGGATCAGGACGCCCGGGCGGAAAATCCAGGCAAGACCGTAGTTGCCGGTGGAAAGAAAGAGCCTGTTTTCCGCTAATGGGCCAAGCACCAGCCCTAATATCAAAGGCGGGCGCGGCCATTTGAAACGCAGCATGACCCATCCCAATATGCCGAAAATCAGAACAAGAATAAGGTCCTGGAATGTGTTTTTTTCGGCAAAGGCCCCCAGGTAGACCAGCAGGATAATGAAAGGAATGAGCAGGCTTCCGCGTATCTGGGTAATTTTTACCAGATGATTCAGGACCAGGAAACAGATGCCTACCGTTATGATATTGGAGACAACATTGATCCAGACAAAGGAAAAGGTCAGGGCAAGATGCCCTTTGGGCTCCGGGATGAGCATATCCGGTCCGGGGACCAATCCCTGGATGAGAAAGGCCCCCATCAGGATGGCCATGGTGACGCTGGCGGGAACACCGAAGGCGATGGTCGTAACCAGGCTGCCTCCCAAGGTGGAGTTGTTGGACGCTCCCGGTCCCAGAACCCCTTCAACAGCGCCCTTACCGAAGCGCTCCTTGTCCGTTGAACTTTGAACGGCATGGGCATAGGCCAGCCACTGGGTGGTGGCGCCGCCCATCCCGGGAATGATGGCGGTGACGGTGCCGATGGCACTGCAACGAATCACCAGCCACCAGTGATGAAAGGTGTCCTTGACTCCCTGCATTACCCCCCCCAGCTTGCCGATTTTGTCGCCGGCAATGCTGGAGCCCTTAACGGACAGGTCAACGATTTCGGGTATGGCGAAAAATCCGATCGTGATGGGGACCAGTCCGATACCGTCCCAGAGGAATATCTGGCCGAAGGTAAAGCGCTGCACGCTCGTCATCGGGCACAGTCCGACAGTTGCGAGAAACAGACCGATCCCCCCTGAAATGAGTCCCTTCAGAAAGTCACTGCCGCTCAGTGAGGCGACAAAGGTAATGCCCAGCAAGGCGAGCATGAAGAATTCCGGCGATCCGAAGGTCAAGACCAGGGGCCGGACGACGGGAATGGCAGCGGCCAGGAAAAAGGCGCCGAAGATTGCGCCGACCAGCGAGCTGAGAAGGGCCGCGCCCAGGGCGCGGCCGGCTTCCCCTTTTTTGGCCATGGGATGGCCGTCGATAATGGTTGCGGCGGTGGTGGGTTCCCCGGGAACACCGAAAAGGATGGAGGTGATATCGCCGGTTGTATTGGTAACGGCGGCCATGCCGAGCAGAAAAGCAAAAGCCTCAACCGCCTTCATCTTTACAATGAACGGAAGCATGATCGCAAGGGTTGTCGGCCCTCCCAGTCCCGGCAGAATTCCCACGGCAAAACCGATAATAATTCCCAAAAACATGAGGCTGAGTGTGGACCATGTGAAAATCTGATAGAGACCCGAAAAAAAAGCACCGATCATTTCCGTCATAACCAGAAAACCTCCTCGCTTCAATATTCGGCGATGTACCGTCCCCCGGGCGCTATTTGAAAAGGATCTCCTTCATTTGTGCTCGCAGGGCGCTGTCCAGCTTGAAAATCTCGGCGACCGCTTGCCCAAGCTCGTCCCCGGTTACGGGATTGAGATCGAGCTTGGCCTTTTCCGTTTCTGCGAGAAATTCCTTGTCGGTCAGGGTTTCCTGAAGGGCTTTGCGCAGGACTTGGAGCAGATCATTGGGCGTTCCCGGCGGCAGGACAAAGGGCCGGGCAAAGACACTGGGGCTGTGTATGCCCGCTTCGATCAGCTTGCGGGCTTCGTCCGTCTTGGCATAGTTGACGGCAAGGGGGACATTGGCAAGGTCCCTAAGCGGTTTGGGAACACCCTGGAGTACCGCCACCACGTCGCCCGATTCCAGAGATTTGCGCCAGGTGGCTCTCATGGAGTCCCACCCCCAGGAACTTCCGGCCAGTTCCCCGCCCTCGGCAGCCAGGCGGATATCGGCTGTGCCCTTGTATCCCGTGACGAGCTGGATCGGCAGCCCCAGGGCCGCCTTAGCAATCCGAATGACATTGTCGGGTGCGTAGGCGCCCGGCGCCGTGCCTCCCATTTTGACGGGGGTTTTGGAGGCCATCCATTTTTCCATGCTGGTGATGCCGCTCGCCTTGGTGAAAGCGTAGGCCACATCCTCTGTAGTTGCGGCGCCGATGTATTCAAACTTGCGCGCCTCAAACTCGATTCCCGGCTGGTCCATGACCTGGCTGAAGAACAGTCCGCCGTTGAAGTGGCCGATGGTCAGTCCGTCGGGTTTGGCCACCCGATAGAGATGGTTGGCTGAAATCAGGCTTCCGGCCCCGGTCATGTTTTCCACGATGATGCTGGGGTTTCCGGGAATGTGCCTGCCCATATGCCTGGAAATCACCCTGGCATAGGTGTCATAGCCTCCGCCGGCGGAATATCCCACGATGATGCGAATGGTTTTGCCTTCAAAATAAGATGCGGCATTTGCCGTAATAGCTGAAATTAAAACAAGGCCGATAACAACTGCAATGGTGCAAATACGTTTGTTGTTCATGCTGACCCCCCTTTAAAAACAGTTTGTTGGAAATCTGGCAAGCGACATTCGGATGCGATAAAAAATGACCTGATTTTTCGAATATCCGATTTTCCAAGCCGGATATTGATAGGGTTGAAAGACACAGAAGAATTGAGCTTACCGGCCGAACGGGGCGGGAACGAAAGATACAGCGGGGATATGGGGTTCGGCTCAGATTTTTAAATAATTCATGTTATGTGTAAAATATCATAACGTCAATATCAAAGTTAAAATACCCCATTATCGTGAAAGCAAAAGCCGGCTTAAACACGGCCCCCATAATGATCCGATTCGGAGCATGCGACGGTTAGAATCAGGGATTGAATGCGGTACATATATTCACCATTGGAATTAAATAGTTGCATCGACCATATGCACATAGCTGTTATGGTGCTGCTGAAGGTGTCTATTATTGCTCCTTATAAACTCGTTACTAAAGAGGGACAAGCTCCGAGGCCTCTATTCCCTTTGTCGATTCTTTGAATTCCCGGAACCAGTCGTTAAAAGAGCCAAAATCTTCTCTTGCGGAAAAAAAGAAAAAGGGTGCTTTGCCTAATGTGTTGCGCACTAAAAATTGGTATTCAGTGAGCCTTTCTTCATTAATGTCGTTATCCTTTATCGCGGACGCGGCGACTGTTCCAGCAAATTTACCCTGTATCATTCCATGAATATTTCCCGCGCCCCCGGAGGCATCACCTACAAACAGGATATTGTCCGTGACAATTTTATTAAAATATTGACCATATTTTCCTGAAGTTACTCTTCCAAACCCGAGAACTTCCAGTGGATATGCATTTTTGATCTTGCGCGAGATCATGTTGTCTGTCCTGTTCTTCACTTCCCGAAGAGCTTCAGCATTCGGAAAACTCAAAATACATGTGTTATTGTAATGCGGCCAGAACGATTTATAGTTTAAAAGGGGATCAGAAGATAGAAAATGTTCAATCATGCCGGTTGTGACGTCTGCATTTGCGAAAAGGTAACTTATCCCTGTCCGCATTTTCCCTTTTTCACACACTCCTTCGCTTGCGGGGAATCCATTCCCTGCAGACCTGATTCCGTCTGCACAGATAATAATATGACCGGTAGCCCTTGGGATAGTATCGGAGTTTGTTTCGACTCCTTTCACTTTGCCTTCTTTTTTGATTAGACTAACGACTTTTGTCTTAAGATAGAGGCGGGCCCCGGCTCTGATGGCCAATGCCGCGACCGCTTTGTCAAGAATATCTCTCCGGACAATGTAGCCTCCCATTTTGCTTTTTTCTAAAGAGTCGCCGGACTCAGCCTGGCACACCCGATATTCTTTTACCTTGAGCCACGGGACGGCTTTTCCCAGTGCGCCGATAACGGATTTTGAAAACACGCTGTCCATTAGCCAGCCGGGATCATGTCTCGGCCACCCAATAGCACTGTGCTCTTCGAAGATCGCGACTCGGCATCCTCTCGTTGCGGCAGTCAAAGCGGCATAGCAACCTGCAGGACCACCTCCTATCACGATTACATCGAAGTCGCTCATGGCCTTCTCCTTTTTCTCCACTATTGCAGAAGCATTAATTTAAAAAGCATACCATTAGGATTTTGATCTCGGCTCAACATGGTTATATGGAGTCGCATGTAATAATAATTTTTGAAATCAATTGATGATCTTCTGGGGGAATGGAAAAACTGATTTAAGATTTTTCGGGCACGACCGCTTCGATGGCCTGGCGC
>JBFLWU010000016.1:0-80777 GCA_040757625.1 Thermodesulfobacteriota bacterium
GATATGGTTGTTGTTTTTTTCGGTTCCGGTTCAGGCAGAGACGATGTATGTATCCGATATCGTAAAAATAACACTGAGAACGGGTCCTGGAGCCGATCACCGGGTGCTTGGGATGCTCCAGTCCGGGCAGGAGGTCGAAGTTCTTAAAACGGAAGATGAGTGGGCACAGGTCAAGCTCGCGGGTGGCAAGGAGGGATGGGTACTTAGAAGCTTGCTGACATCCGATAAGCCCAAAATTTTGCTGCTGGACCAAACAACAGAAAAGAATAAGGCTCTCATCCATCAGGTTTCTGATTTAATCAATAAAAATAATAGGTTAACAGAGGTTAGCAAAGGGCTCGAAAACGAACTGGCGCAATTAAAAATAAGGATTCAGGAAACAGGACAGGCCTACGAGACCCTGCAAAAGGATTCGTCCGAGTTTCTTGCCCTCCAGTCAAAATATAAACAATCGGCGCAGGAACTTGATGCACAAATTAAAAAGGCAAACGAACTGGAAGTGGAAATAGGGAATTTAAAGTCAAATCATAATATCAAATGGTTTTTGATTGGCGCCGGGGTGCTTCTGTTGGGTTTTCTGTTGGGTTTGAGTGCAAAGCGCCAGCGGCGGCGTTACATGGTATTGTAACAACCGAATCCGGTAGGGCAAAAACACCCAAATAGGGCAGGCCCTGTTTATCTAAAATATAAGACCACCCTCCGCAAAACCACCACTGTCGTATGCCCGACTGATGATGCCATTGATTACGGTGTTTTACATGTCTGATAATTTGACAAGCGGTATTGATGCATTAGTTTATTAAATTAAATCTTGACGTTTCCTTAGAAACCCAATGAATCTCCGATTAAATTAAATGTGTTGGTAATTATTGGAAGCTAAATGACAAATAAAAGGGATTACTACGAAGTTCTGGGCATCAACCGCAATGCCTCGGATGAAGAATTAAAGAAAGCCTACCGCAAGCAAGCCCTGAAATTTCATCCGGACAGAAATCCGGGCGACAAAACGGCTGAAGATAAATTTAAGGAAGCCGCAGAGGCCTACGAGGTGTTGCGCGATCCTCAAAAGCGACAGATTTATGACCAATACGGCCATCAGGGCCTTGAGGGCGCCGGATTTTCAGGATTTGGCGGGTTTGAAGATATTTTTTCAAGCTTCGGAGATATTTTTGAGGATTTTTTCGGGTTCGGTACCGGTCGGCGGTCCAGGTCAAGAACACAAAAAGGGGCTGACCTTCGTTACGACCTGAAGCTCAGCTTTATTGAGGCCGCTTTTGGTACGGAAACAAACATTGAAGTGAACAAGAGAGGCGGCTGTCCTTCTTGCGGGGGCAGCGGCTGTGAACAGGGAACCCATCCGGAAACCTGCGGGTATTGTAGAGGGACGGGCCAGGCGACCCGGACCCAGGGTTTTTTCACGCTCAGCACGACGTGTCCGACCTGCAACGGTCGGGGTCAGACCATAGCGCATCCGTGCCCTGAATGCAGGGGCGCAGGGCAGGTCATGGTTCGGAAAAAAGTGGCCGTTAAAATTCCCGGCGGCGTTGATTCCGGCTCCAGACTTCGTTTGACCGGGGAAGGAGAGGCCGGTGTTAACGGTGGGCCGCCCGGTGATCTTTATGTTTTTATTCACGTGGAGTCTCATGAATTTTTTCGGCGGGACAACACGGATGTCATTTGCCAGATCGAAATATCGTTTGTGCAGGCCGCTCTGGGAGATACCGTTACCGTGCCGACCCTGAATGGGAAAAAGCCTCTCGAAATTCCAAAAGGCACTCAGCCCGGGGATGTTTTTCGATTCAAGGGCGAGGGCATCCCCTCACTGCGCAGCAGCCGGCGTGGCGACCAGCTGATTCAGGCCGTGATTAAAACACCGGTCGGATTAAGTAAAAAGCAGGAAAGTCTTTTGAGAGAATTCGCTAAACTTGAATCGAGTAAATTAAGCAACAAATTAAAGAATTTGTTGAAAGGGGACGCCGCCGAGGCAAACTAGCATCCTTCTCACCAACGTCGTACGTTTGCGTTATCTGCCGATTAAACCTCTAAAGGATTGTTTAGCATGTTTGAATTAAAAATAATCGCCGACTTTGCCGCCGCGCACCAGCTCAAAATGGTGGCGAAAAAGTGTGAAAACCTTCATGGACATAACTGGAAAATTGAAGTTTGTGTGGCCGGAGAGCGCCTTAACGATGCCGGTGTTTTAATGGATTTTGGCGAAATCAAGGAGCATCTGTACGATATTATAGGCGCGCTTGACCACAAGTTCTTGAACGAGCTGGATTTTTTTAAAGACGGCAACCCTTCTTCCGAAAATATCGCTCGATTTATCGCCAAATCTCTGCAAAAAGAAATTGACGGATCCACATTAAAAGTCGTCCGGGTCACCGCCTGGGAATCTGACAGCGCCTGCGCCACATATATCTGTTAAAAATGTTGATTTTAAAGCGATAATCAGATAAAAAAGCCCCCACTGAATAGAAGAAGCCTTTTGATGGGATTCAGCGGAGGCTTTGAGCAAGGAAAACTGGAGACAGCACTCCTTGTAACTCGTGAAATTTATAGCAGTACAACCCCGGCAGGTCAATTCAAAAAAGAATCCAACCAAATCCCACAGGAGCATGCGGTCGAGTGAAACGTCATTATTTTAGAACGTTAATCCCAAAAAATCCAAGATCCCTTTGCTGTTACGCGGCCACATGTATTTTGCTTTGGACAGGTTTGGCCGGAGCGGGCGAGCCGGCCGGCGGCTATGATCTCACCCGGACAATTGAACGGGCCATAGAAGTCCACCTGCGGATTAAACTGTCTCAGAACGAAATCCAGGCGGCCGAGGCAGCGAAACAATCACAGAGAACCAATTTTTATCCCACATTCAGTGCGGCCTATCAGTATAAACGCAATGACGATGCTGGAACTTCTCCGATCATAGGGATCATCACATCTGAAAATGAGTACGCTTTTGTAACATCCGTCAAGCAACCTTTGTTTACCGGGTTTTCGATCCTGAACCGGTACGAACTTGCCGAGCTGGGACTGGATGTGGCCAAAATCAATGAAAGGCTGGTCCGGCAGAATATCATTCTTGAAGCCAATACGATTTACTTTTCGCTTTTAAGGGCCCAGAAGCTATTGGCGGTGGCCGAGGACACGGTCAAACAGATTGAAGCCCAAACCGAAGTGGCTCAAAATTTTTATCAGGTCGGCATGACGCCGCTGAACGACCTTCTGCAGGCTCAGGTGGAACTGGCCAATGCAAAGCAGAACCTGGTCAGCGCGCAAAACAACCTTGAAACTGCGGAGTCGAATTTCAACACGTTTTTACGCCGCCCAATCAACGCTCCGGCTCGAATTCTGGATCATCTCAGGCACACACCATTTGATAAAGATCTGGATTTCTGCCTGGCAACCGCCCAGCAAGACCGCCTGGAACTCCAGATTGCCGATCGCAAGGTTGAAATTGCGGAAAAAGAATTAAAGCTGGCTAAAAAAGATTATTACCCGACGGTAACGCTTGAAGGAAATTTATATAGCCTCGGGTCTGATTGGGATGTCGATGGAGGGGCTGGGATCAGCAACCCCCACCGCTGGGATATCCAGGCAACCGCCCAGTGGAATTTCTGGGAGTGGGGCCGCACGACTTATGGCGTAAAAGAAAAGTTGAGTCGCGTATCGCAGGCCGTAAACGCAAAAACGGAGATACAGGAAAATTTAATGCTGGAAGTGAAAAAAGCATTTTTAAAGACCATTGAAACCGAAAAGAATATTGCAACGGCTGAAAAGGCGATCGAACAGGCCAGGGAAAATTTACGAATCAACCAAGAACGGTACAAGGAGCAGGTTGCCACGACGACCGAGGTGCTGGATGCCCAGACGCTGCTATCGCGAACCATGACGAACTATTACAATGCCTTGTATGATTTCAAAATTTCAAAGGCATCCCTTTTCAGGGCAATGGGCCAGGAAGCTATGGAATAATAATGGATGCGGTAGACAACAGCCCGATAATCCGCTTGTTCCATGTTCATAAGCGTTACGGTTCAAAAAATGCCCTCATTGACACCACGCTTGATATCTCCAAAAACGAATTCATCTGTATCAGCGGCCCCAGCGGCGCCGGGAAAACAACCCTTTTAAAGCTTCTTTATCTGGGGGAGCCGGTATCTGAGGGGCAGGTGCTGGTGGACGGGATGAATCTGTCCCGCATACCCTCCAATCGGATCCATTTGCTCCGACGAAAGTTCGGAATCATTTTTCAGGACTACAAGCTGATTCCAACGAAAACAGTTTTTGAAAACGTTGCCCTGGTGCTGGAAGTCATGGGGAAAAAAAGGGGATTGATTCGTAAAAAGGTCAGGAGCGTACTCCGGACTGTGGAAATGGAGGAACGGCATGATTCGTTGCCGCCCAGCCTGTCCGGCGGCGAGCAGCAGCGAATTGCCATTGCCCGGGCGGTGGTCGGCGACCCCCGGATCATTCTGGCCGACGAGCCCACCGGCAATCTGGATGATGCATCCGCTGATGTCATTTTTGATCTCCTGAAGGGATTTCATGCCCGCGGCGGAACCATTATTGTCGCCACCCACGACAAGGAGCTGATCCGCAAGGCAGGCGGCCGGACGGTTTATCTGCGTCAGGGGCGGGTAGAGAAAATCACGAATGCTTGAAAGCTGGGATGATGACTCTTTTTATTAAGCGGGCCATACAGGATATTCTGGGCAACCGGTTTTTGAATATGGTGACCGTTATAACCATTGCCCTTTCGATTCTGATTGTCAGTTCCTTTACACTTTTTTTTATAAATGTAACGGGCGTGATGGATGTCTGGAAAAAAGGGATCCGGATCATGGCATACCTTAAACCGGACCCTGCTCGCAGAAACCCTGCCGATATCCAGCGGACAATTCAAAGTATCACCGGCGTTCAAGATGCCGTTTTCGTTTCGAAAGAAGAAGCTTTAAATTTACTCAAGGCGCAGATGCGCCGCCAGGCGTCTCTGCTTGAAAACCTGAAAGAAAATCCCCTCCCGGATGCATTTGAGATTCGTATCGTACCCTCTTCACAAAGCGGCGCAGAAATTGAAACGCTGGCCGCCAGGGTCGAGTCCTTGCCTGAAATTGAGGAGGTGGAGTATGGACAGAGCTGGATTGGCAAGTTTACCGGCATCATCAATCTGTTTCGCCTGGCCGGGTATGCCATCGGCGGACTTTTTTTTATGGCGGCAGTCTTTATTGTGGCAAATACCATTCGGATCGTACTTTATTCAAGACGTGAAGAAATCGAGATCATGCGGCTGGTGGGGGCGGCGGATGGATTCATTAAAGCGCCCTTCTATATCGAGGGCCTGATTCTGGGGGCGCTGGGCGGACTCATCGGCATCGGCACCCTGCTGCTGATTTTCCTGATGATAGCTGCCAATGTTCAGCAAAGCATGGTGGCCGGTCTGTTTCAACTGCGTTTTATTTCGATGACAGGTACGGGTGGAAT
Source organism: Thermodesulfobacteriota bacterium (assembly GCA_040757625.1). Taxonomy (GTDB): domain Bacteria; phylum Desulfobacterota; class Desulfobacteria; order Desulfobacterales; family JARGFK01; genus JARGFK01. Next base: position 5,485 of record JBFLWU010000016.1, read on the forward strand.
TTTATCGGGCAGTATGTTTGCAGGGTGGTTGGGTTGCTATCTTTCACTCAAACAATTCTTAAAAACCTAAGGCAAATGGTCCGTTGCCGGGAGACAGGTTTCGGCAGTTTTCCAAAAGACGCCGCAACCCGCAGTTTAAGGGCGGTCGTCCTTCTGGTCTTATGGGTCGTGATCGCTACGAGTCCTGCGCCGCTTTCGGGCGCGGAGATCATTGGGACCGGCATCGTTACGGCATCGAAGCTCAATATGCGCGGTTCTCCGAATCCTTCGGCGCCGATTCTGATGGTATTAAACAGGGATACAAAGGTCAAGATACTGAAGCAGGAAAACGAGTGGCTTCATATATTGTGTAACGAAACGGCCGGCTATGTCCGAAATCGTAACCGCTATGTAAAAATTTTATCTGTCGCGCAGGAAAAAATCACAGACGCCGAGAAACCGTTACAGCCGGCGGTTGAAAAAAAAGAGCGGCTTCAAAAAGAATCACAGGAAATCCAGCAGAAGTTGTCCGAACACCGGCAGGAGGTCATCACCTTTACCAAAAAGGAAGTTGAGCTTGTTGAAAGTTTAAATGAGATCGATCAATCAATTGACAGTGCCAGAAAACAGGTGGCGGCGCTCCGGGCGGAAATCGACATTGCGGATGAAAAAATAAAAGAAAATGCGGCTTTTTCTAAAGAGCTTATTATAAAAATAAGTCAAACCGAAACCTATGCGTCCAGGCGACTGGTGGCTTTATACAAGCTGAACTGGCTGGGCCGGTTTAATGTGCTGGCATCGGCCGAAAGCATGTACGGTCTGTTTCAGCGAAAGTTTGCTCTAGAAAAAATCCTGACACATGATGATTACATCCGGCAGGAACTGCAGTCGAACAAGGTCCGCTTAGAGCACCTCCAGGAGCAGCTTCAGGATGAAAAAACAAACAAACTGTCTCTGGAAGAAAGCATCCAGAGACAAATCAATCTGATGTCCCGCAAAAGGGCCGAGCGGACCGGACTGCTGGATGAAATCCGCGATAAAAAATCAATGGAACTGGCTGCAATCGAGACGTTAAAACAGTCGGCCCAGGCCCTGGATCAACAGGTAAAGCTGCTCAGCATGTCCCCAAAGCAGCCGCTGCGGGAAGAAAAAGAATCGGCCAAACGCTTTGACGAACTTAAAGGGTTGCTTAAAATACCGGTCAAGGGTACAATAATAACCAGTTTCGGCTCATATCTGAATACCCGATTCAACGTATTGAACTTTAGAAGCGGGATCGATATCAAGGCCGACAGGGGCGAACCCATTCGGGCCGTGGGTGCCGGAAGTATCATTTATGCCAGCTGGTTCAAGGGGTATGGCAACATGATCATTATCGACCACGGCGATAGTTTTTACACGGTTTATGCCCACGTGGAAGAATTTTTTAAATCAAAAGGCGATGTGGTTGAATCCGACGAGGTGATTGCAACCGCAGGCGATACCGGTTCCATGATAGGGTCGGGCCTCTATTTTGAAGTTCGTCATCGCGGCAAACCGCTGGACCCGCTGGAATGGATAAAAAAGGGTTAAAAGGAGTCATTTTATGGCCATAAATAAATCACGACACCTCAAACTTTGGCTGGTGGTGGTAATTGCCGTTGTTTCCTGGACGGTGGGCGCAGGCTTTTATCGGGATCTGTCGGCCAACAATGAAGAAACTTACAAAGGGCTCAAGCTGTTTTCCGATGTGATCGATCTGATTGAGAAAAACTATGTAGATCCCGTTGAAACCAAAGATCTGATCCAGAAGGCGATCCAGGGGATGGTTCACAGCCTGGATCCGCATTCGTCTTTTCTTCCTCCCGAAGCCTTTGAAGAACTTAAGGTGGATACCAAGGGAGAATTTGGCGGCATCGGTATCGTGATCACCATTCAGAAGGGTGTTCTTACCGTGATTTCGCCCATTGAAGGCACCCCGGCTTATAAAGCCGGAGTAATGGCCGGAGACAGAATCATCAAAGTCGACGGAGAACCGACTCAGGACCTGATGCTGTGGCAGGCGGTCAAAATGATGAGAGGCCCCAAGGGTACCACGGTTGTCATTACGGTTGTCCGGGAAGGCACACCCAAGCCGATCGATTTTAAGATGGTTCGCGATATCATTCCGATTGAAAGCGTCAAAAGCGTCGTTTTAAAACCCGGGTATGGATACGTCCGGATTTCCAACTTTCAGGAAAACACCAGTGCCGATCTTGAAAATATATTGAAAGTGCTGGAATCAAAAAATGAAGGCATGAAAGGACTTGTATTGGATCTCCGGGATAATCCCGGCGGGCTTCTCGATCAGGCCATTGAGGTGTCGGACGTATTTCTGGAAAGCGGGGAAATTGTATCCATCAAAGGGCGCTTGAAGCGGCACACGAAAAGTTACAAGGCGCATTCCAACGAGGTTAAACGCAACTACCCGATGGTTGTCCTGATAAACGGCGGCAGCGCCAGTGCCTCGGAAATCGTTGCCGGCGCGCTCCAGGATCATAAACGGGCGCTGATATTGGGGACCACCTCTTTCGGCAAGGGATCTGTCCAGACCGTTGAAAGTCTGCGGGACGGCTATGGTCTTAAGTTCACAATCGCCAGATACTATACGCCGAATGGACGCTCCATTCAGGCCCAGGGGATTGTGCCGGACGTGGTGCTCAGACATCAGTTTATGGACGCCGAGACTGTGGGTGAAAATGAAGACGCCCTCATTAAAGAAAAGGATTTAAAAAATCATCTGGAGGCGGAACCCCTTTCTGAACCGGAAGAAAAGCCGGCAGAGGATAAAAAACAGGAGAAAAAGTTAAAACAACAGACCAAGTTCCGACACGGCCCGCTGGATATGGAGGCCCTTCAGTCTGATAACCAGGTGATGCGCGCTCTGGAGATTCTTTTAAGTTATAATATTTTTAAAAATCTGTAAGCATAACGAAACGCAACCGACCCAATGGTTAAAAAAAAAGCAGGGCCTGCGAAAAGACCGAACAAAAGTAAATCCAGCCGGCGGAATATTTTTAAAAACAACCTCAAAAAAACCATAGCAGGCATTGCGATCCTGCTGGTTGTGGTGGTGGCGGGCGGCTATTTGCTCAACTATCTTCTGGGGGGCCGGCGACCGGCCAGCCCTCCGGCTCCTCCGGTCAAAACACCGCCGCCGCTAAAACCGGTCGCTGTTAAACCGGCGTTTGAAGTTTTTCCCCAAAAGGATATCCCTGTCCGCAAGCCGCTGGCCAAGCCTAAACCCAAAGCCGCCCGGGAACGCCCCAGGGTGGCCATCATCATTGATGATTTGGGCTATGACTCTAAAATGGCCCAGAAATTTATTGAACTTGATGCCGTTTTAACCTTTTCAATCCTTCCTTTTGGCCCGTTCCAGCGTCAGATCGCCGATTCCGTTCATGCAAAAGGATTTGAAACCATGCTGCATCTGCCGATGGAACCGGTGGAGTACCCGCAAGTCGATCCCGGCGAAGGGGCCCTGCTGGCCTCGATGACCCCGGACGAGCTAATTGAACAACTCAATAAGAACCTGGAAGAGGTTCCCCATGCCAAGGGGGTAAACAACCACATGGGGTCCCGAATGACCGCCAATTCGACCCAGTTGTATCAAATATTTACCATTCTTAAAAAACGCGACCTTTTTTTCATCGACAGCCGCACGACGGCTGACACCCTATGCAAGCCCTCTGCCCGCCTGTTTCAGCTGTCTTTTTCGCAGCGGGATATTTTCCTGGACAATATTCAGCAGGCAAAAGCGGTTCGGAAGCAACTGAATCAGCTGCTTGAAATCGCCGAGAGCCATGGAGAGGCCATCGGGATCGCACACCCGTACGCGGTAACCGTTGATGTACTGCGTGAAATGCTGCCGGAAATTCAGAAAAAAGTCGAACTGGTACCGGCTTCGGCGCTTGTTCATGTTGCCGGATAAATTTAAATGATTGAAAAGGAATTGGCCGTTGGTCGGAACGGGACATAGAATTAGTAACCGTTTTATAGAAACATGATGTAATTATCATATATAAGGAGATGCGCCAGCAATGGTCAAGCAGGTTATCACTCGGGAGCCGTTTAACCTTCAGCGGGAAACTTTTGTTGATAAGATTGTAGAAATTATTGAAAATCGCATCTTGTCCGGGGAGTTGCAACCCAAAGACAAGTTGAGTGAAACGACGCTGGCAAAGGAATTTCACGTCAGCCGGGGACCGGCGCGTGAAGCGCTGCTTCGACTCGAAGAGATGGATTTGGTGCAGAAAAGCCATGCCGGGCGGGTGGTTAGAGGTTTTAGTATAGAAGAGTTTCGTGAAAATTATGAACTGAAATTAATAATTGAAGCTTACTGCTGTATGCAGGGCGCCCTAAAAGCGACCACCCGGGATATTTCAAAAATTCAAAATCTTTTAGATGAAATAGCAAAAATTTTACACCCCAAACATACCACCAGACGTAAAAAACTCAATAATCAATTCCATGATGCCCTCGTGACCTGCTCAAATAATAAGAAGCTTACGGAAATATACAGGTTGCAAACCAAAAAAGTGTATTGGGGAAGATTTTTTACCTACGATGAACCGCAGAGACCTGAAAAGAGCTATAAGGATCATCTGGAAATATTTAGCGCATTTGTAAAAAAAGATGGAGAGAAGGTTCGGCATCTTGTGGAAATTCATCGAAGGGAAGTGATGGACATCGTATCCAGCAAGCTTCAAGTACTATTTCATAGTGAATCAAAGTAACCGAATAAGAAAAAACATTCCATTCCTGCCAGCATGCGGCAATTTTTAAAACAATTTTCCGACACGCCCCCCGTTCAATTCAGCTTTGACCCGTAAAACCAATAAATAACAAACTGTTATCATTAAATCGGGAAGAGAGGTTGAACCCAGCCAGCCTGCTTGTTCCATGAAAATTTTTCAGCAAACTGTAAAAAAATCATGATTAGACACGAATATGCGGCAAATATAAAGGGTACATTTTGTTGCGTCATTTGGAAAAAGAAAAACAACTGAAACATTTTCACCTTTCGGGCGAAGCGCATTCGCCCATTTACTGCGTTATCCGGGGAGTGGGGTTGCGAACTTCAGCTGCAGCCCGGAGTGCCTTGCAAATGAACGAAAGCACTTCGTGAAATATCCGGGCCAACGGGGACAACTTTATAAGGCATTTTGCAGAAAATAAACGAGAAGCCCTGTCGAAGCAGATTGAGATAGGCAAACCGGTTCGGCTGAATACGGACAATTCCAAATCCGTTTACCCTGGCGACTGCGTCTGTATTCGCGCGGCCGTAAGGGGCAGCCGTTTTTAAAAATTTATTGACATAATACCGGTACGATAATACAACCTAATTGTAAACCTGTATACAGGTTTACAATTAGGTCCATCGATCTTGATACGCCTCATTTTCATTTTTTAGACAATTATTCCAGTTAAGCCGATAATGCTTTTCAGTGCGGTAGCTGATAGAGGAAAAAATGAAAATTGATCCTGAAAGATGCATCTCCTGCCTGGAATGTATCGAATATTGCCCGATGAATTCCATTTTAGAGAAAGATCGTGCGGTTTTTATCGACCAGGACGAGTGTGTGGAATGCGGGGTGTGTTTAAGAGCTGAAGTTTGTCCCGCCGAGGCCATCTATATGCCGGAAGAGTCTAAAGAATTTCCTCGTTATATCCGGGCGCTATTCAGCAACCCAAATATCAAGTGGCCTTCTCGTCCCACGATTGCGGCAGGCACTGGCGGGCGCGGTACCCAAGAGATGAAAACCAACGATGTAACCGGCAGATACAAGCGCGGTGAGTTTGGTATCGGGATTGAATTCGGCCGCCCGGGAATTGGCTCAAAGATTTCCGAGATTGAAACGGTTGCGAGAGTTCTTGCCGCCAAAGGTGTTGTTTTTGAAGAAGAAAATCCCATTACGCATACCCTGATGAAAAATAGTCATACCGGAGAAATAAAATCCGAGTTTAAAAAAGAAAAAATCCTATCGGGAATTTTGGAATTTAAAATCCGGGAAAGTCAATTGGAAGAAATTATTTCCTTGTTAGTCCCGGTGTTAGAACAGGTCGATACGGTTGTTTCAGTGGGACTTGTCACCCGTTTTGAAAACGACGGTTCTTTGCCTGTTCTGAAGCGGTTAACAAAAATGAGGCTTTCCCCTCGACCCAATGCAAAAATTAATCTGGGACTGGGGCGCCCGCTCATTGACTAGAAGCCATCTCAATAAAACGATACGCTAAATGGGTGAGCGGGCGAGGGATTTTATTACAAATGTTTAGGGTGTGAGCTGTCACCACTTTACCGTTCGCCGGCGGGCCGCCCGGGGAACATGTAAAATACCCTTCGACCCATGAAATAATTATGTTTTTTTTGAGATAGCTTCTAAAGACGGGAGGCATAATGACGCATTCTTTGCATCGGCAAGGCAGCGTGGACAGCCTTAAAAAAGATTATACCTTTATTGTGAGGGCCCTAAAACGTGAAGGTTTCCTTCCAAGGATAGAAAGAGTTTTAGATATTATGCTTTCAGAAGAGCCGGTAAATATGGGCTGCAGTTCTTCAGATAAATGTTCAGCCGCCGGCCTTGAAGCGAATGAGCTAAGGGCTTCTCTAAATAAAAATCTCAGGTTCGTTTGCACTTTTTCAAGCAAAGATAAAGTTTTAAGCGTTCTAAAGAAACTTAAAGATGCCGATGCCGGTGTTTCGGTTGTGCTTGGCGGTTTAATCAAAGAGATTGTCGGAATGTCCGAGGAAGTCGGTATAAAACCCCATACCGCAAATATTTCTCTAGGCTTATTTGGAAAGAAAAAAACGCTGCTGCCGGGATATAAAACCCTCTGTTTAACGACGATGTGCGGCCATGGAATGATTTCGACCAGGCTTGCTGAAGCGGTTGCGGGAAAAGTGAAATCCGGAAAGCTGACCCCCAAAGAAGGGGCATATTTGCTGGCAAAAAACTGTCCGTGCGGGCTCGTCAACCTGGACCGGTGCGAAGAGCTCTTTACGCTTGATTCAGAAGGGTTGCCGCCATAAAGATTCAGCCAGTGAAAAGGGGCGCTATTCAAACAAAGAACAGACCGACCTCCAGAACAAAGACCGATCGCCCAAGCCGGCAAATTGCTCCCGGCAAGTCCTTCAAAGGGTTTGACGCGCTCTATCGGGAAGTTTCCGCCGGCCTGGAGCGATCTATTTTTGTTTTTGGATATAGGGTCGAAAAGTTATTAACCGGACAGCAGCAACATGATCTGTTCAATCAGCAACGAAAGGGAACGCGATGAAGACCATACTGGGAAGCGGGGACTATACCTATGAAGTGGTGCTGGATTGGGCCAAACTGCCGGAGGGGTGGACGTTTCACGAAGTGGCGGATGTGGCGGTCGACTCTCAGGACCGGGTTTATGTTTTTAATAGAGGCAAGCATCCCATGATAGTATTTGATAGGGAGGGAAATTTTCTATCATCCTGGGGGGAAGAGACTTTCAAAAGGCCTCATGGCGTTACCATTGGTCCGGATGATATATTATTCTGTGTTGATGACGGTGACCACACCGTGAGAAAGTGTACGCCGGACGGCAAGGTGCTGATGACGCTGGGAACCCCGGGCCAGCCGGCACCGTTTCAAAGCGGACGCCCCTTCAATCGACCCACCAAGGTGGCCCTGGATCCGAAATCCGACGAATTTTACGTCAGCGACGGCTACGGCAACTCCTGCGTGCATAAGTACGCATCTGACGGCAAACTTCTTTTTTCATGGGGCGGACCGGGAACGGATCCGGGTGAATTCAACATCGTCCACACGGTTTGTACGGATCGTGACGGTCTGGTGTATATAACGGATCGGGAAAATCACAGGCTGCAGATATTTGACCCAAAGGGAAAATACATTGCCCAGTGGAATAACCTGCACCGGCCCTGCGGTCTTTTTATCCGCTACGAACCCCGGCAGGTTATATACATTGGGGAATTGGCACCGCAGCAGGCGGTCAACAAGGAGATTCCCAACTTGGGACCGCGGGTCAGTATTTTTGAAAAGAACGGAGATCGCATTGTCCGACTGGGCGACGTTCGCGCCGGTGAGGCGCCCAATCAATTCATATCGCCACACAGCTTGGCAGTGGATTCAAGGGGAGACATCTATGTGGGTGAGGTTTCCTACAATGCCATGGGCCGCAAGCTTTCTCCGCCGCGGGAATTGAGAAGCTTTCGTAAACTCATCAGGCAGTGAGGCTTAAATCGACAGATCGGTAGGGATTTTCAAGCAAGAATGGATTTTTTTCATCAACCCCATGGATTGAGAATTTAAGGTGCTAAACAAAGGAGGGAGTATCATGAGAAAATACAGTATGTCCTTCATCATCATTTTCTTAATGGTTAGTATGATTGGATGGGCCGGCGCTCAGCAAGCCCCGGCGAACTATCCCAAGCGCCCCATTACCGTAATCGTGCCCTGGAGCCCCGGAGGGGGAGCGGACACCCAATCCCGCGCTTTTGCCGTTGTTGCCCCCAAATATTTTAAACAGCCCCTGGTTATCGTTAACAAACCCGGGGCGTCCGGTTCCGTTGCCCATACCGCTTTCAGAAATGAAAAGCCCGACGGCTATACCCTGATTATTACCGGAAACAGTCCCAGCACGATTGTTCCCAATCTGGAGACAGTGACATACGATCCTGTAAATGATTTTGAGTTTATCGGCAGAATTACGAATATGCACAATGTTCTTGTGGTTAAAAAAGATGCTCCCTGGAAGACGGTTAAGGAGTTTTTTGATAATGCCAAGGCGAACCCCGGCAAAGTAAGGGTCGGAACATCCGGAGCGAACAGTCTGGACGACCTGATGCTTCGCAGGATGAATCAGGAGCTGGGCATTGAACTGGTCGGGGTCGGTTTCGGTTCTTCCAGTGAAGGGAATGTCGCCGTACTGGGAGGGCATATCGATGCCAACTTTTGCGGGGCCTTAAGCCCGGTTCCTTTAATTAGCAGTGGTGAAATGAGGGCGCTGGCCTTTACCAAGGAAACCAGAGATCCTGCGTTTCCGGACGTTCCAACTTTTATTGAATTAGGAATGGATATTGCCGTAAACAATTCCATTGGCCTGGCCGCCCCCAAGGGAACCCCGAAGGAAATCACAGCCTTCCTGGAGGATGCGTTTAAAAAGACGATTGAGGATCCGGAGTTTCAGGCCTCAGCATCAAAACTTAAGCTTATCGTTTCATACCTTAACGGTGCGGACTTCAAGAAGGTAACCGCAGGCGAGGTGGCAAAGGTCAGGAAAATAGTCGGCAAATAGCATAACGATGATTTTTAATTGATATGCCGAATAGAGCTGGTGCTCCGGCCATGCAGGCCGTCCCGCCGCAACAGCCCTTTGGTTGATATGTGCCGTGTTCCTGTGATCAGGAAAAGCGTGAGAAGGGGGATCTCGTGCAGCAGGAAAGACTGAAAAATCCGCGAGTTCGGATCAGCCTGATTTGTGCGGTAATATTGGCGGCGTTGGCGGCGGCCATTGCAGTCATCATCCTATTAACCCTGAAATTGACCCATCCGACCACGGTTCTAGGGCCGGGATTTTATCCGCTTTTATTGAGCATTCTGATGTTTGTTTCAAGCCTGTATATCATCTACAGCTTACTGTACGGTGATAGCGACCGGGTTGCTATCAAGACGGTTCTTGACTTTATAGCCGTCAGAAAGCCGCTTGGGTTGTATTTGGGTGTTATTCTGTGTGTTGCCGCAATGCCGGTTTTAGGTTTTGTAGGGTCCCTGTTTTTGTTTTCGTTTGCAGAGATGACCTTTCTGGAAAAGATAAAACAACCGCTGTTTTGGAGGCTGATCTATTCCACGGCGATCGCAGGCGGGGTGTTCTTGCTTTTTAATGCGTTGCAGGTTTATCTGCCGGTTCCATTTTGGCTTTAATGCCAAGTGGACCAAAGGAGACCATGGAGGTTATTTTAAATCTTTGGCAAGGGTTTCAAGGGTTGCTTACTATTGAAATCCTGCTCTATTGTTTTATTGGGGTTTTATTGGGTCAGCTTATCGGCGCACTGCCCGGTGTCGGCTCTGCGGCGGGGATCTCAATTTTGCTGCCCATCGCTTTCAGTCTGGACCCTAAAGGCGCCCTGGTGATGCTTTGCGGGATTTACTACGGAACCATGTACGGCGGTACCGTAACGGCCATATTACTGAATATTCCCGGTGAAAGCGATTCGGTTCTGGTGGCTGTGGAAGGATACCAGCTCGCCAAGAAAGGGCGCGGGGGTGTTGCCTTGGGAATTGCCGCTATCGGATCTTTTTTTGCCGGCACCACCGGGGTTGTCGCCCTGACTTTTTTTGCCCCGCAACTGGCAAAAAAGGCCCTGTTGTTCGGGCCGGCCGAGAAGTTCGCACTGGTGGTCCTGGCCTTTGCCTTTGTCGCCAGCCTCACCAGCGGCGCGGTGAGCAAGAGTATCGTTTCCCTGTGTATCGGCCTGATCGCTGCTACGGTCGGTCAGGATATTCTTGTGGGAAGATCCAGGCTGACATTCGGCCTAGCCTACTTAATAGACGGAATTAAATTTGTACCGATGGCCATGGGATTTTTTGCCTTGACGGAAATCATCGGCAGCATGGAAAATAATGAGCCGGTGGAAGAGATCAGCATTTCCCGATTGGGAAGAATCATTCCAAACGCCCGGGAGATTAAACAAAGCATGGCTCCCATGTTAAGGGGCACGGTTATAGGGTTTATAACCGGAGTCATGCCGGGCGCGGGCGCCACCATTGCGGCGTTTATTGCTTATGGGGTTGAAAAAAAATTTTCAAAACGGCCGGAAGAGTTCGGCAACGGCTCACTGGACGCCATTGCTTCCCTTGAATCATCCAACAATGCCACTTCCGCCGGCGCCATGGTTCCGCTCATGGCGCTCGCAATCCCCGGTTCGGCCACCACCGCAATTCTCCTCTCCGGTTTTCTGGTGTTCGGACTGCAGCCGGGTCCGCAGCTTTTCGCGCAACATCCGGACATTGCCTGGGGGTTGGTGGCCAGTATGTACGTGGGAAACGTGATGCTGCTGGTCATGAACGTTATCGGCATTCCTTTTTTTGTCTGGGCCGTTAAAAAAAGCACACCGTTTATGATCCCTCTGGTGGTGGCGCTTTGTATTGCAGGTGTTTACGGTCTTGATCAGAATATGGGAGATGTCTGGCTGATGGTTATCTGCGGTTTTCTGGGCCTGATTTTGATTAAAATGGAATATCCCCTGGTTCCCATTCTATTGGGCCTTGTCCTGGGTGGATTGGCCGAGAACAATTTTCGGACGGCCCTGCTTATCGGTTACGGAAACTTTACTGTTTTTTTTGAAAAGCCAATTTGCGTGGTGTTGTTTGCGATTGCAGCCTTAGTGACCGGTCTGCCGTCGGTGTTAAAGGCCATACGAAAATGAAAGGCTCCGATCCAAGCCGGCTGGCACGGGAAACACTTACACATATGCGTTATTATTCTGGTAGGCAATATACAGGTTTATTTTAACAGAAATGGAGAAGAATATGGGTCTTAAATATAAAGTGCTGTTGTATGCGCCGATGCACCGTCAGGGAACGGAGCTGCTGAAGAAAAAATGCGATTTGATTTATGCCGCCTCAACGCTTGAAAAAGATTTGGTTGATCAAGCAAGAGATGTCGATGCCATTATTTTCCGCGGCAGCGGAGAGGTTACGAAGGCGATCATCGAATCTGCGGTAAAGCTTAAGGTGATTGGAAAACACGGAGTCGGATTAAACGCCATTGATCTGGATGCCGCAAGAAAATGCGGTGTTAAAGTCGTTAATACGCCTGCTGCAAATTTTCAAAGCGTGGCCGAGCATTTTGTTGCCCTGGCGATTATGCTGGCAAAAAAAATTAAATTAATGCAGCGGGCCCTTGAAGCAGGCAACTGGTCTGGCGGGCGCAAGCTGATCGGAACCGAACTTTGCGGGAAAAATTTGGGGGTGCTGGGATTTGGCCGGATCGGCCAGCAGACCGCTCGAATATGCAACAACGGGTTTGGCATGAATGTATTTTACCATGACAAAGCGGCCTATCCGAAAACCGAAAAGGAACTGGGCGCGAAACGACTGGATCCCGCAACACTTTTTTCAGTTTCGGATTTTATATCGATCAACCTGCCGCTTTTTCCGGAAACACGCCATATGGTAAATGCCGATTTGATACACCACATGAAGCCGACCGCATTTCTGATAAATATGGCCAGAGGCCCAATATGGAATGAGAAGGATGTCTTGACCGCTCTGCAGGAAAACAGAATTGCCGGCGCGGGGTCGGATGTGTTTGAAAAGGAGCCAGCCGCTGCCGACAACCCCCTGCTAAAAATGGATAATTTCGTGGGGACGCCCCATAGCGCCGCCCATACCGAAGAGAGCGCCGCAAAGGCAAGTATGGTGGCAAATGATGTATTGGCGGTGTTGGAAGGCCGTGAACCTGAATTTCCGGTAGTTTAGGTTTGAATAAACTTATACCCTGTTAAATAAATTGGCCATTCGTGAGGTAAAATGAAGATTGACTCTGAAAAATGTATTTCCTGTTTGGAATGTCTTGATTATTGTCCGGTTGGTGCCATTGTGGAAGATGCGGAATCCGTAATGATCAGCCAGGATGAGTGTGTGGAATGCGGGGTATGTCTGAGAGCAAGCGTGTGCCCGGTGGACGCCATCTATATGCCCGCCGAATCAAAAACATATCCGAGATCCATCCGGGCGGAACTGAGCGACCCCGGGGTGCAGATCCCAAAACTTAGGCAGGGCGGGCGCGGTACGGAAGAAATGAAAACCAATGACGTTACCGGAAGATATCGCCGCGGGGAATTTGGAATGACGCTTGAGTTCGGCCGCCCCGGGACCGGAACCAGAATTGCAGAAATTGAAAAAATTACCAAAACGCTATGCGCCATGGGCATCCAGATTGAGGAGGCCAACCCGGTTTTTTATTTTATAGCCGATCAAAAAACAGGACAAATGAAACCAGAGGTTCTTAACGAAAAAGTGCTTTCTGCTATTTTGGAATTTAAGATAAAAGAAGACAAGCTGGTTGAGGTGGTGAATGCCCTGACACCGGCATTAGAAAAAGTCAATACAGTGGTTTCATGGGGCCTGATCAGCAGGGTTGCCGAAGACGGAACGATTCCGGTCCTGTCCCGGCTTAAGGATTTAAAACTTACGGCTCGGCCCAATGCGAAAATCAATTTGGGGCTTGGTCGTCCTATTGTTGAGGAATAAGGAGAAAATATGAGTCATGCTTTGCATCGTTACGGGACGGTTGAAAACTTAAAAAATGATTTTACGCTGTTTGCCAGAACTTCACGGTGGGTAAATCGTGAAGGCGGCGGCCCCAAACTGCGGAAGATCCTTGATATTATTCTGTCTGAAAAACCGCTCAATTTCGGATCAAGCAAATACGGCAAAAACCTGATGTCCGGTTTGGACCTTGGAGAATTTAAAACCACGCTCGACGATGCGGTGGGCGTTGTTTGCTGTTTCTCTGACCGGGAATCCTTTAAAAGGGTTTTAACAAAATTAAAAGAAGCTCAAATCGGGATTTCAATAGTCGTCAGCGGTCTTATCGAAGAGGTCTTTAACATAGCGAAAGAGATCGATTTGAAGCCCCATACGGTGTTTCTCTCTTTAGGAATCCACGGAAATAAAGAACTGCTCCCGGACGGCAAGGTCTTGGAAATTACATCCATGTGTGGTCATGGGCTGGTGGCTACAAAACTGGTCAAATCAACTATAAAAAAAGTTAAACAGGGGACCATGGCTGTCGATGACGGAGCGAAATTGTTGGCGCAGCCCTGTCCCTGCGGGATATTCAACACGGACCGGTGCCAACAGTTGTTGGAGCTCTATTTGCCGTAAGAGGCATGATGAAAGAGAGGAAAAAATGATCGAAAATCGAGTCAAACGGGTATGGCGGGCAGGCGGCATTGCGCTGGGCGCTTACAGCGGCAGTTTCGGAACCCCCTCCATGGTGGAGATCATCGGCCTGGCCGGCTTTGACGCCGTATTTATCGACATGGAGCACTTTCCTTTTGATTTCCATGAGGTACATATGATGGTGCTGGCGGCCGAGCGTGTCGGCATCAGCTCCATCGTCCGGACCCCCGGCTTTGATCCGGCCTTCATACTGCGGTTGCTGGATATGGGCGTTCAGGGCATCTATCTTCCCCACATCGACAACGCCGCGGCTGCCCGCAAGGCCGTGGAGGCCGTCTATTATCCTCCCCTGGGGGATCGGGGAATGATGGGGAGCAGCCGGGTTGCCGAATACGGCAAGATCCCCCTTGCCCAACACATGGAACAATGCAACCGCGAAGTGCTGCTGGCCGTTATGATCGAGGACTTAAAAGCCTTAGATGAAATCGACGAGATTGCCGCCATAAAAGGGATAGACCTGATCGTCGTAGGCCCGGCCGACATGTCGCGGGCGCTGGGGGTAGCGGGCCAGCCCAACCATTCCAAGCTGGTGGCGGTCATGGAGCGAGTTGCCGAGGCGGTGCGTAACAGCAACAATGCCCGGCTTTCCCTGGCGACAGGCAATCCGATGTTTCCCCGAACCATCAGCCAATTAAGGGACATGGGCGTCAGTTATACCAACTTGAGTCCTGCACCGGACGCGAGACTTTTGAAGATCCTGTCGCAGCAGGTGGTCGATATACGAAAGGAGCTAGGGTAGAAGCCGGTCGGCATGAGTGAATGGGAGAAACTCCTTGACAAACAAAGGCCTTGTTTCATAATGAAGGCAGACTTATAACCCTTCCATTCAATCCATGATTCGGGACGACCGCAGGTTTCCCAGCATCACTAACAAACAGGGACTTATATTATGCGATTGGTTTATCTATTCATAGGATTGGCCTTCCTGGCCATGAGCGTGTATGTAATGGTGGGTGCTTTCGCATTGGAGTACTACACCCCCATCGGTCCGGGACCCGGTTTCTTTCCCTTCTGGCTGGCCGCCATACTGGCAGTCTTGACAGCCGTGTGGCTGGTTCGCGTTTACATGGGACCGAGAGAGCCGTTGCCGGAGGGATTCTTTCCAAGCAGGAGCGCGGGCGTTCAAATCATATCCGTGCTTGGTGCTCTGATATTATTTGTTTTCCTGGCAGAGCTTCTGGGATTCCGCATCACGATGCTGGGATTTCTTTTGTTCGTTCTGTACGGGCCAGGACGCCAGTCGGCACCCATTTCCATAACCATCGCCATCGCAGGCAGTTTCGGCGCCTACTACCTGTTTCATGATTTGCTGGGCATTCACCTGCCCTTTGCGACAATTGGATTTTTGGAAAATTTAGGATTATAGGAGAAAAAATGGATGCTTTTGCCGGCCTGATGACGGGCTTTGCCGCTGCAATGTCGCCGGAGAACCTGTATTACGCTTTTATCGGCTGTATGTTTGGAACACTGATCGGTATTTTGCCCGGGGTCGGCTCCGCGGCAGGAATGGCGATTCTTATCCCGATTACCTTCAAGCTGCCGGCGGCCGGCGCCATTATCATGCTGTCCGCACTTTTCTACGGCAGCTACTACGGCGGTACCATAACAACCGTTCTCCTGGGCGTGCCCGGTGAGACCGCCTCTGCCGTGACGCTCCTTGACGGCTACCAGATGGCCAAACAGGGCCGGGGTGGCGCCGCCCTCAGCGCTGCCGCCATCGGGTCGTTTATCGGCGGTACGTTTGCAGTCTTCGGACTGGTTATCGCCGCTCCTGTAACGGTGAAGTATGCATTGAAATTCGGTCCCACCGAGTTCTTCTCTCTCATGATTGTGGCTACGGCACTGTTAATGGGCCTTGCCGGCAAGTCGATGTTAAAAGCCCTGATCATGGGGCTGTTCGGCTTTCTCATAGCGACGGTCGGGATGGATCCGGCAGTGGGCGCCCCCCGCTTTACCTTCGGGCGGGTGGAACTGATGGACGGCGTGAGCTTCGTGCCTGTGGTCATGGGGCTGTTCGGCCTCAGCGAGATATTGACGAACCTGGAAAATCCGGCACAGCAGGTCTTTGAAACAAAAATGAGTTCTCTTATCCCAACCCGTCAGGATATCAAGGATTGCGTGGGCCCGGTGACACGCGGAACCATCCTTGGCTTTCTGCTGGGCCTGATTCCGGGAACAACCCAGGCGCTCGCCGCATTCGTATCCTATACGATGGAGGTGAAAGCCTCCAAACATCCCGAGAAATTTGGCAATGGCGCTATCGAAGGGGTGGCGGGGCCGGAAACGGCCAATAACGCCCATGCCAATGCCGCTCTCATCCCATTATTTACGCTGGGTGTTCCAGGCTCCCCCAGCATTGCGATACTGTTGGGGGCCTTTATGATGAACGGACTCGCACCGGGCCCCCTGCTTTTTACGGAACACCCGGACCTTACCTGGACGGTGATTGCGAGCTTCTACATCGGCAACTTTATGCTGCTCATATTGAATCTACCGGCCATTCCCATGTGGGTGACGATCCTGAAAATACCCTATGCAATCCTTACCGGATTGATCCTGGCATTCATGTTGATCGGCTCGTACAGTCTTTCCAACAGCATGTTCGATATCGGTACGCTGATTCTTTTCGGCATACTGGGATACATCTTCAGAAAGGCGGACTTTCCGCTGGCCCCGGCGGCAATGACCCTTATTCTGGGACCGTTATTGGAGAAGAAGCTGAGGCTGGCCTTGGAGCTGAGCGATGGGGATTTTAGCGTATTCTTTACCCGCCCCATATCCGGGACGCTGCTGGCGCTGGCTGCGATCATCATCCTGTGGCCGGCGATTCGGCTCCTGATTTCCAGAATCCGCCGGACTGCGGCTTAGGAGACGAGAAGATAGATACGCATCATTTCTTCAGGCCGGTTACCGGGCCCTTTCTTTTTTGGCTTTTAAAAGAAACGCACGCCTGACGATGCGGTAGTAGATATGGAATATAATGAAAGGCAATCTGGGCTAAGGGAGGTGATTTTTCTAATGGCTGAAGCGTCCATGCGACTTCATGAACGTCCAGTTTTATTGATGGGTGAACCATCAGCCATTAAAACAAGAACGGTTTCTGTCGTAAGGGGCATGTTTGTTATCTAAATTTTCGTTAAAAGAATCCACTAATCGTTAATTCAAAAAGGGGGCTGCGGTATGTATTCAAAAAAGATTTTCATCGTATTGTTAGCTTTAAGTCTTTCCGTTTCGATTTTTGGTTCTGCAATGGCTTTCCCGGAAAAGGGCAGGCGGATCACGATGCTGGTGGGGAGCGGCGCTGGCGGAAGCGCTGATCTTTTCTACCGGCTGGTGGCCAAGGGGTTGGAAAAGGAGCTTGGAACAAATGTCGAGGTCATTAACAAGGCCGGTGCCGGAACGATGTTCGCGCTGCAGGCCCTGAGCACATCCAAGGCTGACGGTTATACCATCGGACAGGCTTCCTTGCCGACCGCCATCATGATCTATCTGGACCCGCAAAAAAAAGCCCAGTTTGACGGCAGCAACTTCATTCCCGTCAGCATGTCGACCTTCGATCCCGGAGCAACGGCTGTCAAAGCGGACAGCCCCTACAAGACCATGAAGGATCTCGTTGAAGCGGTCAAAGCCAACCCCAGAAAAATTAAGATCGGTGCCGGCGCCAAGGCCACGCGTCAGCACCTTGACGTGATGAATCTGGAACAGGTGATCGGGGGATCTTTCCTGCGGGTGCATGCCGACAGTGATGCCAACCCGGTGACCATGCTGGTGGGAGGGCATCTTGACGTGGTGCAGGAGAGCATTGGAGATTTCCTGAACCTGGTAAAGAGTGGACAGCTTCGCATTCTCGGGGTCTGGGACAAGAAGCGGAGCCCGATGGCGCCGGATGTGCCGACCATGGAAGAGCAGGGATATAAGCTCTACTCCGGTGTTTCCCGCGGGATCGCTTTGCCGGCTGGCGCACCCAAGGAGGCGGTCACAGCTCTGGACGCGGCAATTAAGAAGGTAATGGACTCGGCGGAGTTTAAAGACGGAATGGAGAAACTGAAACAGCCGATAAGGTATATGGACCACGAGGAATATACACAATACTGGAAAGACATGGAGGCCACGATAAAGCCGCTCATGTCTCTCGTGCAATAAGACTCCCCCGGGCCGAGCAACCGGAGTGGGGCGGTTGCAGAGGCTCATCCGGGATTTTGTTCGGATCCGCGCCGGCCGAAAGCTTTTTCGGCCGGCGTTGATCTTAATTGTTTTGCAGGTAAATGAGGAGTCAGGGTATTTTTCAAATGTTGTCCGCTCTGCCCGGGGCCAGGGGGCTCTATCCCGGGGCAGAGCGCCGACAAAGGTCAAGCGACAACGGCTCACCTCAAGGGCATTCGGAACGAAATCCCCCGATCCCTCAGACAAATCAGATAAATAGGAGGAAAAGATGAAAGCAACCCGAAGACTCCGGCAGCTTCTTGCCGGCGATGGAATCGTGATGGCGCCGGGGGCCCATGATGCCCTGGCGGCCCAACTGATCCAGCAGGCTGGTTTTAACGCGGCCTACCTGTCCGGGATGGGGGTGGCAAACGCTCTGGCGGGGCTCCCGGACATCGGAATGATCACCATGACAGAACAGGTCATGATGGCGCGCTATGTCGCCAAGGCTGTCAGCATACCGGTGATCAGCGATGCCGATACCGGATATGGCAATGCCGTTAATGTCATGCGCGCTATTCAGGAATTCGAGACGGCCGGCGTTGCCGGAGTGCACCTGGAGGATCAGGTTTTTCCGAAACGCTGCGGCCACGAGACGGGCAAACAGGTTGTTTCCATGGAAGAGGCGGCCGGCAAGATCCGGGCGGCCTGCGCCGCGAGGCAGGACCCGGACTTCGTCATCATCGCGCGGGTTGACGCGCGGGCCCCGCTCGGGTTGGACGAGGCAGTCAAAAGAGGAAAGGCCTATAGAGATGCGGGCGCCGATGTCGTTTTTCCCGAGGCGCTGGAATCGCGCGAGGAGTTTGCCGCCTTCGCAAAGGCATTCAAGGGTATTCCGCTTTTGGCCAATATGGTGGACTTTGGAAAGTCGCCCCTCTTGAACGCCGAAGAGTACCGGGAACTGGGATACAAGCTCGTCATCTATCCGACCAGTTGCATGCGGGTGATGGCAAAGGCCGCGGGCGAGTTCCTGGCTGAACTGAAGCGGACGGGGACGCAGAAAAGCTTCCTGAATAAGATGCGCAACCGCGAGGAGATTTACGAACTGGTACGGTTCAAAGCGTTCAAGGAGGTGGAGCGCAGCTACCTGCCCAAAAGTTAGCGATATGTATATGCCAAACCCGTCTTAAATAAACACAGCGGCTGTCCGATGACCAGCGGTATCCGTCGATTCAAAATGTGTCTGTTTATTCGGCAGACGCCTTGTTGAGCCCCGCTCGTGTATAAACGGATGTGAAGTCCCGCCAAAGGCGGGGTGTGCGGACAGCGTCTGTTATTTTAAGACTGATTCGACTTATGACTGGGTTATTAATGGAAGGAGTCGTCATGAAAAAGAAAAAAACCACGGTACTCCGTGAACTCATCAATCGTAAGGAGATCCTTTACCGGGTCGGGGTGGCCATCGCCCTGGACGCCAAGATGGCGGAGGCGGTGGGTTTCGAGGCGGTAAGCATCTCCGGGGCAAATTTTGCCAGTCAGGTTTTAGGCCTTCCGGATGCCGGCCTTATCACCATGACCGAAGTTGCGGAGAACGCCCGCAGGGTCGCAAACGCCGTCAACATCCCGGTGATGATGGACTGCGATACCGGTTTCGGCAATGCCATCAATGTGCGCCGCACCGTCCGGGAGATGATCCTGGCGGGAGTTGCCGGCCTATTCATCGAAGATCAATTGGCACCCAAACGGTGCGGATTCGTTGTGGGAAAAGAGCTGCTGAGCATAGAAGAGGCGGTCGGCAAGTTCCGTGCCGCCGTGGATGCCCGGGATGAACTGGACTCCGATTTTGTCATTATGGCCCGCACCGATGCCCGTACGGCGGTGGGCGGCGGGCTTGAGGAGGCCATCACCCGATCCAAAGCCTATAAGGAAGAGGCCGGGGTGGATATCAGTTATGTCGAGGCATTGCAGTCACGCGAAGAGATCAAGGCGGTCCGCGCAGCGGTGCCGGGGCATCTGGCGGTCTCGGTCCAGGCTATTCGTCCGATGCCGACCTTGCAGGAGCTCGAAGATTTAGGATGCTGCATGACGCTGAGCAACATGTTCTTCCAGGTTGGAAATGTGGCCAAATGGGACATGCTGGTGGAGATGAAGAAGCGGGGGCTGGAACCCTTCAATAAGTGGCACGAAAGCCACCGGAACCATCCGGCCGCTTGGCCCCGGATTTTTGAGCTGGTGGGTTTTTCTCAGATCCGGGAATGGGAGGAGAAATATCTATCGCCCGAGCGGATAAAAGCTAAATATGAGGGGTCCCAGGGCCTCTTTGAGCCGGGACGTGAATTCAAGTCGAGTTAATCCAAGAATCGGGGGGGCACCTGTTGTCTTGACCGCCCGGGGGGCTATCCCCGGGCGGATCGCCGATAAACGGTGAAATGACCCCATAGGCATTCGTAAAGAAACTCCCCGGTCTCCAGTTAATTCAATAATCCGGAAAACGCGATAAACCCGCAGACAGCTCCCCAATACTCGAGGCAGCGGGGATGATGCGATTACGCCAGCGGCTGAAGCAGTTCGATGGTGATGTTATCCGGACCTTTAAAAAAGGCAATCCGGTTGGTTCCGGCCTGAATCGGCGGGCCTGTAAAAACATACCCTTTCCCTGACAGTTCGCGATAGGCCTCATCGATATTGTCCACGGTAAGACCGATATGGTGGTAACCGTATTGGGTTGTCGCAGCCCCGGTTGAAACCTTGTCATCTTCCCGGGCGATTCTTAAATTGATGATCGTTCCGTTCAGATTCAGAGATGCGCCGGCGACCCCCCCGAACTTTTTCCTCTCAACCAGAACGGCGTCCAGAGTCTCGGTAAGAAAGGCGATGGTTTTTTCCAGATCGCTGCAAAGCAAATGAAGGTGATGAAGTCTGTAGGTCATTGTTGTCTCCTTGGTGCTCCCGATCCTGTTTGCTATGATTTACTTTTCAATAATTCCGGCCAAGCGTTTGGCCGCTTTTTTCTTGGCGTCGACGTTGCTTTCCCGGAAAATCGTGA
The DNA here is from genome assembly GCA_040757625.1 of Thermodesulfobacteriota bacterium. GTDB lineage: Bacteria > Desulfobacterota > Desulfobacteria > Desulfobacterales > JARGFK01 > JARGFK01. The sequence goes on from JBFLWU010000016.1 coordinate 26,629, forward strand.
TCCGGTGGGCCTCGGGCGACCCGCCGCCGTGAATATCGGAGATGGTATCGGCGCTTTCCATGGCCATCTTTTCCACCAGCCGGTACATCTTGATACGTTTTTCAGTCGGTATGTCGGAGGCCCCCTTTAGGTACTTTTTGATCAGCGGCCCGATCTTTTCATTTTCCAGATCGCGGTCGGAAGGCAGGTCGGCCACAAAACCGCCGGCGACATCGATCATCAGGCGGGTTGCCTCGGCCATTTCCCGGCCTTCGTGAATCTTGGAGGCGTTTGCCAGAACCGGGTCGATGAAATACGTGCCCGACGGCTCCCTGTGGCCTTCGTACGAGGCCGCCAGGCTGCACCCATACAGGGTTTCGGCGCGGTGGATCATATCAATCACTTTTTGCTTGAGATGGCCGGCCTTGGCGGTTCCGTTGTAATCCATCATCGTTAACGCGGCCCCGGTCATACAGTCGATTTTTCCGGACTTGCAGCCGCCGTGGCTCTGGCGGTGAAAGGCTGAAAACCGCGCGACCATTTCCTGGGCAAATTCAACCTCGCCGAACATGAATACACGATCCCAGGGGACAAAGACATCGTCAAAAATGACGGTGGGGCAATACTTGGAATAGCGGGCGTTGCCACAGTCGCATCCGTCCAGTTCGCGCGTGTCAAGGCTCGACCGGCCCACTATATGGATCAGGCCGGGAGCGTCCGTGGGCACCGCAAAAGCAAGGGCAAACGCCTCTTCGCCCTTTCTCAGCGCCCGGGTCGGCAGAACGATAATCTCATGAGACGACACCGAACCGGTCTGGTGGGCCTTGGCCCCCCGCACGACGATGCCGTCGTCGCGCTTCTCAACCACATGCAGATAAACATCCGGGTCAGGCTGCTCCTGGGGCGAAAGCGACCGGTCGCCCTTTACATCGGTGACGCCGGCATTGGCGGTCAGATCGTTTTTCTGAACATGTTTCAAGAATTCGATAAAACGCGGATAGTACCCGGTATCGTATTTGCGATCGATATCATAGGTGACGATCGACAGGGCCGACAGGCAGTCCAGGCCGGTGCAGCGCTGATGGCAGGTGCCGACCCAGTTGCCCAGGGCGCGGTTGATCTTGACGCGGGCCACCAGGTCCTGGACAGAACCGGGCGGCAGGGTAAAGCGGTTGACCGGCTCATCAATCAGCGGACTGGTCGTCACCAGCAGGTCCCGGTACTCGGGCATTTGGGCCAGTTCATACGTTGCCCCGGTCGCTTCGATCCCGGCCCGCAGGCGGGGATTGTCGACCACATTATCGATTTTTTCGCCGAACATATACACCGCCGGCTTCATCCGGCGTAAGGATTCAATGTATTCGCTTTTTGTCTTAAGTCCCATGACAAATTCTCCTGCTTAACGCGTGTATTCAAATTTTAACTGACGCAACCGTATCAAAGCCCAGCGCAAAGGCCTGGTGGTTCATGTCCGCCTTGCCCCTGGGAACCGCCGCGGCAATGGCCGCCTCCAGCGCCTTGCGGCTCACCACTTCGGTGACGCGGCACAGGGCGCCCAGCATGATCATATTGGTGACGATCATGTCCTGAATCCGGTTTCGGGCAAGCGACGTGGCGGCCACCCCGTAAGCGTTGCGGATGCCGTCGGGTACCGCCTGGATCAGGTCCGAATCGAAAATCAAAACACCCTCAGGTTTAACCGTTTTTGCAAAGCGGTCGATGGAGTCCTGGGCCTGAGCCACCAGGATATCCGGACGGGCCACCCGCGGAAACAGAACCGGCTGGTCCGACACGATCACCCAGGCGGCGGCGAACCCGCCTCTTAATTCCGCTGAATAGGCCTGGGTTTGAACCGCATACTTATGGTCGTAGGTGACGGCGGCAGTCCCGAGAATGACCCCCGCCAGTATCGAACCCTGACCGCCGACGCCGGCCAGGGTTAATTCCCGCTGTGACATTGTGCCTCCTGACCCATTTGTTGCTTCAATCCCAGCCACTGGCTTGAAAGCTCGGGCTTTTCAATATCGACAAATTCACCAATCACAATCCGCCCCGCGAGTTCCTCCCGGCTTAACCCGGACGCCTTATCGAAGCTGATGCTGTTTTTCTTGTAATGCTGGAGAAAATCTACAGCTTTGCCCAGCTTGCTGACCCGGCCGAACTGCACCGGGCACTGGCTGATGGCTTCGATCAGGGCAAAGCCTTTTTTTTGAAGACCCTTTTTGATCGAGCGGGTCAGCTGGCGCGGATGGGCGGTGGTCCAGCGGGCCACAAAAGGCGCCCCGGCCGCAACAACCGTCGCGGAAATATCCAACGGATGTTCCATGGTCCCGTAGGGGCTGGTGATGGTGGTCAGGCCCAGCGGGGTGGTCGGTGCGGTCTGGCCGCCGGTCATTCCGTAAATGCCGTTGTTGACCAGCACAACCGTCAGGTCGATATTTTTCCTGGCGGCATGGATGAGATGGTTTCCGCCGATCGCGGTCAGATCGCCGTCGCCGCTCACGACCATCACATTCATATCCGGCCGACCCAGTTTTACCCCGGTGGCATAGGCGATCGGCCGGCCATGGGTGGTATGAAGGGTGTCGGCGGCAAAAAGCGGGCTGGGGATCCAGGCCGAGCAGCCGATGCCGGAAACAAACACAAAGTCATCCATATTCCGGCCAAGTTCGTCAATGGCCCGCAGAATGGCCTGGGCCACAATCCCGTTGCCGCACCCCGGGCAGGTGGTGGTGCGCTTGACATGGGGTCTGGTATATTTACGTAAAGGATGCTCAATCGCGTCCATCAATCGCTCTCCTGGATGTAATTTAAAACATTTTCGGGGTCGTGGATCTGGCCCAAGATCTGCGGACCCAGAAAATCGACACGGCAATAGGCAGCCGCCTCGGCTTTAATATAGGGAAAAAGCTGGCCGGTATTGTTTTCCAAAACAACCACCCGTTTGACGGTTTGAGCAGCCGCCTCAATCTCCTTGGAGGCCAGCGGCCAGAGCGTCTTTAGACGAAGCAGGCCAATGCTCAGACCGGCTGCGCGGCCCTTCAAGACCGCGGCCTTGGCCGAACGGGAGACCGAGCCGTAGCCGACCAGCAGCGTGTCCCCGCTGCGATAGTCGCTTTCGATCTCCACGATATGCTCGCGCCGGGACAGAATTTTCTCGATGGGCTTCATGATAAAATCATGCATGATCGCCGGGTCGCTTAGGTTGCGCATCCCGTTTTTATCATGGCAGGAACCGGTGACGTGGGCCTTGAAGCCGCGGCCAAAAACCGGCATGGGAGCAACGGCAGGATCCATAAAGTCCTGCCGGGACATGGGGTCGGTTCCCGGCTCGGGAAGTTTACGGCTGACCAGCGATATTTTGTCCGCAGCGGGGATGACCACCTGCTCGCGCATATGGCCGATGAAAGCGTCCGCCAGCACAAACACCGGCACCCGAAAGCTCTCGGCCAGGTTGAAGGCCCGGATGATCATGTCGAACATTTCCTGGGGACTTTCCGGACTCAGGGCGATAACCTGGTAATCGCCATGAGAGCCTCGGGCGGCCTGGACCACGTCGCCGGCCACCCCGACTGAGGGGACCCCGGTCGAGGGACCCAGCCGCTGTACGTCGACAATTACCAGCGGCGTCTCGGTCGCCACCGCAAACCCGATATTCTCCTGCATGAGGCTCAGCCCCGGACCGGAAGTGGCCGTCATGGCCTTGCAGCCGGACCAGGACGCACCGATGGCGGCACAAATGGCGCTGATCTCATCCTCAGTCTGAAGAAACCCGCCGCCCACACCAGGAAGCAACACCGACAGCCGGTTGACAATTTCACTGGCAGGGGTAATGGGATATCCGGAGACAAAATTACAGCCGGCGGCTATGGCCCCTTCCGCCAGGGCCTGATTGCCCATGATAAAATGGGTCCCGACCGGCAGCTTTTCTTCTTTTTTCATTCCGCCACCTTGCTTTTCTTTTTCTTCATGACCACAATCGCCATATCCGGACACGAGATCATGCAGTTCAGGCATACCGTGCAGGGCCCTTCATCCATAACCCGCGGAGGCAGAAAACCCCTTTCGTTCATCTGATCGGATGGCACAAACAGGCTCTGGGGACATACCGATATGCAAATCCCGCAATCCTCAACACCCTTGCATGCGTTATTCAATATGATTATTTCCGACATTTCGATAACTTTTACACAAAATTGTTTGTATAATTAATAATATATAAACGGTATCGGGCCCACAACCTCCTATAGAACGCTCCATTACAAAACATATAAAACCGGTTTAGTCAATTGCAATCAGTTTTTTTAAGCCGGGGATTCAAGCTTGGGGGATTCGGCTGTGATGCAGCAGGTTGTTGCTGATAAAATCTTATTGTCACTAAAATTTTTGTCTGTTATAAATCATCAAACTTTCATTTGGAAAACTCAAGAGGAGGGGCCATGGTTAAAAAAATCGGCATATTGAATCCCGGAAATATGGGCATCAGGGTTGCGGCAACGATACAAAACAGCGGAAACGATGTATACTGGGTTTCCGAAGGACGTGGCCCACAGACCCGTAAACGCGCTGAGGAAATAGGTCTTAAGGACGCCCAGAATCTGAAAACGCTGTGCACTACCTGTTCAGCGATTGTAAGCGTTTGCCCGCCCCATGCCGCTGAAGCGGTTGCCGATCAGGTTTCGGCGCTTGGTTTTAAAGGGCTTTACCTTGATGCAAACGCAATTTCACCGCAACGCACCCAAAAGATCGCCCAGGTCATTCAAAAAGCCGGGGCAGACTTTGTTGACGGCGGCATTATCGGCAATCCGCCAATGAAACGGGGACAGACGTGGCTGTATCTGTCCGGCTCCCGGGCCGAGGAGGCCGCTTCTTTTTTTTCAGGCGGTCCGCTTGAGACCGGCGTAATCGGTGGCGAAATCGGGAAAGCTTCGGCCCTGAAAATGTGTTATGCCGCATTTACAAAAGGAACAACGGCGCTGTTGTGCGCCATACTTGCCACGGCATCGGCTTATCATGTCAGTGAAGAACTCTATGAGGAATGGTCCCGGAACGGATCGAAATTTGCGGATGAGTCCAAAGAAAAGGTGCAGCTTGTGACGAAAAAAGCATGGCGCTTTATCGGGGAAATGAAAGAGATTTCGTCAACTTTTCAGGCTGCGGGATTGCCGGGCGGATTTCATGAAGCTGCGGCAGATGTCTATACCCGAATAGCGAGTTTCAAAGACGCCCCCTCGGTTCCCGCATTAGAGAGCATACTGGAAGCTCTCAAGCACGAATTAAAATGAACCGTTAACATGAGTACGTGTTTCCGGCTTTGCTGAGGAGAACGCAACGGCGTTAAAGGAATGAATCCGTTCCTTTTCTATTGTCGATAAGCGACTCCCAAAAACGCTCGCCGACATTACGGGGGTGAATGAAATGGCCCAGGCAAAAGAGCCCCTTCGCAGAGAACTGGCGAAATTTATCCAGGGTACGTCTTTTCAAAATCTTCCGGCGGGAGTCAATCGCTTCGCCAAGCTGTGTATTCTCGATCTGATAGGAGTCAGCTTCGCGGGAATTCCCCAGCGCACCACGAGCATTATCAGTGACCTTATTTCCGCCGGCAGCGGATACGGAGAGGCCACCCTTTGGGGTTCCGACCGGAAACTGCCGGTGCTGTCTGCATCCCTGATCAATGCCGTTCAGGGGCATGCGATCGATATGGACGACGGCCATCGCTTCGCCAACGGACACCCGGGAGTGGTAACCATACCAGGAGCGGTCGCCCTGGCCGAGCGAGAAAACCTGACGGGACGGGAGTTGATTGCGTCTGTGGTCATCGGTTATGAAATTTTTATCCGCCTGGGGACGAGCGTCAATCCCGACCTTCTTCATCGCGGATTTCACACCACGGCGACGATTGGCTCTTTTTCATCGGCCGCCGTTGCGTCGAAACTGCTCGGTTTAAGCGTGCCACAAACAGAAAACGCTTTGGCGCTGGCGGGCCTTCAAAGCGCCGGCCTTCTGGAAGCTTTAAGCAGCGGCGAAGCCGGAAAGTCTTTTCAGGTCGGCAAAGCAGTCCAAAGCGGGCTTCTGGCAGGGTTACTGGCCCAGCAAGGCGCAGACGGACCTGAATACATCTTTGAGGGTGAAAAGGGATTTTTCAGAGCATTTTCAGGCAAGCCCTGCGACCTAGAGACGCTATGCAGGGATCTGGGAACGGATTTTCAAATTACCAGCGTTTACTTTAAGCGGCATGCCGCCTGCCGGCATATTCATTCAGCCATAGACGCCGTCGAGGATATCGTAACCAAACACCGTTTCAGCCCTGAACAAATATCGTCAATTGATATTGAAACCTATTCAATCGCAAAAAGCCTGACCGGTCATTTGGCAACTACAGGTTCCGAGCTTGCCGCTAAATTCAGCATGCCGATTGCGATCGCCCTGTTTCTGGTGTTCGGCAAAACGGATTCGGGCGCGTTCAACAAACAAAACATTTCAAACCCTTTGGTCCAATCCATCGCGCAGAAAGTCACCGTGAAAGCGAATTCCGAACTCGATGCAGACTACCCGGGGAAACGGACGGCACGCGTCAGCATACACACGGACAATCAGACATACAGACAGGAAGTGGCTTGTCCCAAGGGAGAACCGGAAAACCCGCTCAGCGACGACGCGTTCATGGACAAATATGAAACAAATGCCCGGGTGCTGTTTTCGGCCACGCAAGCCAGGAAGATACGGGAAACCATATTAAACATGGAAAGTCTGCCTGTCCGTGAACTGACAGACATGCTGCATCCGCGCGTTTCCTCTTAACGCGTGAATAGGGGGGTCTCAAACAGGAGCCGGCGGTTTTCCGATCTGGAACCTGCCGAAAGAAGCATTTAAAACACCAAACAACCAAGGATGGCCATGGAACCGATTCTTCCCGTTTATCATCAGATTCGACGTACCATCAAGCATTGGATACTCGACAAAACCTACTGCCCGAATGACAAGATCCCGCCGGAACAGGATCTGGCCAGCCAATTCAATGTGAACCGGATGACCGTGCGTCAGGCATTGTCGTCTCTGGTTGATGAGGGGCTATTGATCCGGCGGCGCGGCGACGGGACGTTTGTCACCGATAGCGAGGAATTGATCCAGGGAATGTACCTCAAACACGTCGGCATGACCAATGAGCTGCTGGTACCGCTGATGAAATCGAAAATACTCACCGTCGAAAAAAAAGAAATCGAACCCAGTCCGATGATTCGGGAAAAGCTCGAATTGAGAGAAGACGATCAGTATGTTGTCAGAATCAAAAGGGACCGCTTAACCCCCGAAGGGTTTCCCGCCTTTACGATCAATTACCTTCCGCTTGAAATCGGACGAAAAATGGATGAGGCGGTTCTGTTAAAGAAACCCTTGGTAAAAATTATGGAAGATGATTTGAAAATTAATTTTATCGAAGCCTATCAGACCATTGAGGCTTCGTTTGCCGATGAGGAAACTGCGGCCCATCTGGGAATTCATCCCGGCGTCCCGACGCTCTTTACGGAAAGGATCATGTACGCTGAAAAGGGCAAGCCGGTTGAGCTGGTCAATACCATCTATCAAGCCAGTCAATACAAGTGCTGTCTGCACCTGAAAAAAGTTAAACGGGAAAAATCTTTTGACTGGATCTGCCAGATTACCAAGTAGCCGCTCCCACCTAACCGCCTTTTCTCCGGTATTGTCCGCCGGCTTCCTCACCTTTTTCCGGCGGATGGTTCTGTTAGAAGCCAGCTTAAAAAAAATAATTATTTCAGGGGTCGGGGAATATTGACCTGCTCTCCGGTCCGCCCGGGGATTGCCCCCGTGGGCACCGTAACCAAGGGGGCTGAGCCCTGTATGCGCCCCCTGGCCGTTGTGCAAATCCGTAACAGGCAGAGACGATCATCGTCACCGGGGAAATCAGTCCTTGACACGACACTAGCCTCTCCATCAACGGTATTTGGAAATGATCGCTTCCGTCAGTTCCACGCCGAGACCGGGCGAAGTGGGAACGCGAACGCGTCCGTCTTTGACGGACAGAGGTTCAACGAACATTTCTTCATAGATGGCGGTCCGGGAAGTGTCATATTCCAGCAAGCGGGTCTGTGGGAAGGCGGCCATCAGGTGCAGGGTGGCGGCAAGACCGACCCCGCTGGAATAGTTATGGGGGCTGGCGATAATGCCGGCCGGCCCGGCGGCTTCGCAGATCTGTCCGGTCTGCCGGATTCCCCCGCAGCGCAGGATATCCGGCATAATATAATCGCATCCGCGGCACGCAAACATCGGCGCAAACCCATAAACGGTATACAGATTTTCTCCGGTGGCGATGGGCATGGGCAGCTGGTTTCGAAGCCAGGCATGGCCTTCATAATCGGCCGGGGCGATGGGCTCTTCGAACCAGAAGGGATCGAAGGCGGCCTGCTTCCGGCCCTGCTCCAGAGCGGTCTGCCGGTCATAAGCCGTATTAATATCGATCATCAGACCGATCTCAGGCCCGATCGCCCTGCGAATGGCTTCGAGCCGGAAGAGATCCTTATCGTATTCGGCGCCGATATGGGTTTTGACCCAACGGAAGCCTTCATCCACGAAGCTTTTGGCGGTATCCGCCATGTACTGCGGGTCATCCCAGTGAAGGTCGCTGGCGTATGCCTCGATCCAGTCCCGTTTTGCCCCGCCGAGCAATTGGGATACGGGGACGCCTTCGGCTTTACCGTGTATATCCCAGCAGGCGACCTCGATGGCGCTGAGGGCACAAACAGCCGACCCGCCGATCTCCCAGAAAGCCCCGCCGGCGTATAACTTGCGCCAGAAGCCTTCCCTATCGCACGGATCCATTCCGATGACCAGGTTTTTATAGTGTTTCTCGATGATGGTTTCCATCAAGTTCTGGTTGCCCGGCGCATCTCCCAGGCCGGTGATGCCGGCATCGGTTTCGACGATGACGAAAGTAAAGCGACGTTGATTGCGGAGCTCAAACGCATTGCGTTGCGGACGGGAGAGCTGCCGCGTCAACCGGATGGTTCGAATATTGGTGATCTTCATGAAATGATGGCCTCCATATGAGAAGGTTATTTTGGGGGTGATGATAAGGCATCGTCCGATTCGGAGCACCTTTACGTCGATTTCGTATATATTGGCATTGCCGGGGCCGTCAAGTAAAACATCCAGACCAACCGGGGAACATGATCAAGGCAGGTAAACAAATGCATTCTTCCTCCGGATGTCGATGCCATCACCGTTCAAAAGGCACTTGATAATATACCAAGGGCAAGCTGTCTTAAACGCGGCCTCATGGTGGTCCGATTCGCGGATTCATCCCCTTTCCGGGGTTAACCTGCCAGCTGGTGTGAGCACTTCGGGTTTTGATATTCCGCGGATGTTTTATTTTGATAATGTTTTCATAGGGATTGTCCGGTGAATTAAGGCGGGCTATTTTCTTGACAAGTCAACACAGGAAATGTATAGCAAAATACACAAATACGGAAAAAGGAGAATACCGACATGACAAATGTTCCAAAATTTAATGTTGTTGAGGGATGGGAGAAGCTGCCTTCCGGTTACGTCCACAAGGACGTGGACGGGGTGGCGGTCGACTCCAAGGATAACGTTTATCTGATGACCCGCAAGGACGCGAGAATCATCGTCTATGACCGGAAAGGCAATTTTTTGCGTTCCTGGGGCGAAGGTGTCTTTACCCAGCGCACCCACGGGATAGCCATCGGTCCGGACGACATGGTTTACACGGTTGACGACGGCGATCATACCGTTCGCAAATTTACACCCGACGGAAAACAGGTGATGATGATCGGTACCCCCGGCAAGGCCTCGGATACCGGGTACGACGGAAAGAACAAGGACAGCGTCAAAAGAGGCGGCCCGCCCTTCAACCGGCCGACCGATGTCGCCATCGCTTCAAACGGCGAGCTTTATGTCTGTGACGGATACGGCAACGCCCGGGTGCACCGCTTCACCCCTGACGGGAAGCTTATCAAATCCTGGGGGGAGCCCGGAACGGGGGCCGGCGAGTTCTACCTGCCGCACGGCATCGGGATTTCTCCTGACGACCGGGTTTTTGTGACCGACCGGGAGAATGACCGTATTCAGATTTTTTCTCGTGATGGACAGTATCTCGACATGTGGACGCATGTCCAGCGGCCCACCGACATTTCCTTTGACAAGGAGGGGAGGGTTTACGTTTCCGAGCTCTGGTGGAAGCCCGGAGATGTGTCTTATACCAACGGCCCCATCAGATTCGATCTGCCGGGAGGCGTCAGGGTCTTTGACCTTGCGGGCAACCTGCTGCTGCACTGGTGCAGCGCCGACCGCGAAGCCCCCGGTAATTTTGTCGCCCCGCACACCCTGTGCGTGGATTCACGCGGTGATTTGTATGTAGGCGAGGTTACCTGGACATTCGGGGTATCGCGCGGCGGCATACGCGAGGACGCCCATACCCTGCAGAAATTTGCGCGTGTCTGACGGACCGGGCAGCCAATATTATGGTGATTTTTAACACCCCGACCACTTGCGGCGGGGAGCTTTATTTCAGTTCAGATTCCGTCCGTCGGAGCGAATGAAATCCCGCAGCGTGACGTCGATGAGGTCGGTCGCGTCGCTGCTGCGGGATTTTGTTTGCACAGACAGATTGCGGCGAAACCGACCCTGCGGGGCAACGTTTTTAATTGTGCAGTGCCGGAATAGTGGAGCGGATTCCGGCGCGAAGATGGTCGGGATTCGTTCTCACGGTGATTGCTGGACTGTGCGGGGAGGCGTATGGTGAGTCATGATCTCTTGATTAAGGGCGGCAGGGTCATAGACCCGGCACAAAGCCTTGACGGAGTGATGGATGTTGCAGTCAGCAACGGCAAAATCGCCGGGGTCATGCCGAATATCCCTCCCGATCCAGGCGGACAGGTTATCAATGCGGCCGGAAAAATCGTAACCCCAGGTTTGATCGACATGCACGCCCATGTATATCATGGGTTCCTGAACAACGGGGCAGATCCCGAAATGGTCGGGGTAAACCAGGGGGTAACCACCGTCGTGGACGGCGGCAGCGCCGGACATGCTATTTTCGAAGGTTTTCCGAAATACGTCATTCCGGCAACACGAACCAGCGTTTACTGCTTTCTGCACATCGGTTCATTCGGCCTCAGCGTCATGCCTGAGCTGTGGTATCCTGAGGAAATCGACACCGCTTCTACGGAGGCGGTGATGATGAAATATCCGGATTTGATCAAAGGCGTCAAGATTCGCCTGGTCGGAAAGCTGATTGCGCATGGGGGCGACGCCGTTGTAACTATCGCCAAGAATACGGCAAAGAAGTTGCGGCTGCCCCTCATGGTGCATATCGGGGATCGCGCCGGGTGGATTTCTTCAGCGCTCGTCAGAGAAATTCTCCCCCTGCTGGAAGCAGGCGATATCTTAAGCCATTTCTATACTGCCCAGCCGGGCTCAGTGCTTGGAGTAGACGGGCGGGCAATCCCTGAATTGCTTGAAGCCAGGGACAGGGGCGTTGTGCTGGATGTCGCCGCCGGCGTCAGCAACCTTGCCTACTTTACTGCCAGAACAATGATGGCCCAGGGCATTCTCCCCACCACCATTACTACCGATGCGACAAGGTCTTCTGTAACAGGGCCTGTGTATGGGCTTACCGTAACCATGTCGAAGTTTTTGGAACTGGGTCTCTCTCTTGAAAAAATCCTTCCGATGGTCACCATCAATCCGGCAAGGGTAATCGGAATAGATGATCGCAAGGGGAGCCTCAAACCCGGCAGGGATGCCGATATTTCGGTCCTCGACATCGAAAACGGCCGGTGGCGCTTTCCGGACAGCCACGAAGGTGTTTTGAATGTGACGAGGCTGATCCGGCCGGTTATGACGGTTAAGGCCGGCCTGTCGATCCCGCCGAAATGTATGCCGATCAATGAAGAATACCGCATATGCTAAATTCAAAGCTCTCTTCGAAAGAGCGGAATCGGACGCTATTTTTCTTGACAGTTCGAATTGTTTTGTATAGAAATATAAACAAACTTTGAGGGCGTTCATTTACCCTGTCAAATAAATAATAGCAAAGAAAGGGAGGCATCATGTTGAAAAAAAATTATCTTATAATTTTTGTTATGGCTTTATTGGTGTCCGGAATAATCCAATGGGGCAGCCCCCAGCCGGCTACCGCGAAATACCCTGAAAAGCCCATTATGCTGGTCTGCCCGTTTAATCCCGGCGGAGGGGCAGACCTGACCGCCCGCGCCTTCGCCAGCACGGCACCCAAATATCTGGGTCAGTCGGTTGTGGTGGTCAACAAGGCCGGTGCTTCCGGCTCGGTTGCCCACAATGCCTTTAAAAATGAAAAACCCGATGGCTACACCCTGATCATCACCGGCAACAGCCCCAGCACGGTTTTCCCTTACATCGAAAAAGTCAATTATGATCCGGTCAATGATTTTGAATTTCTGGGAAGACTGACCAACCTGCACAATGTCATCGTGGTTAAAAAAGACGCTCCCTGGAACACCATTCAGGAATTTTTCGCTTACGCAAAAGCAAATCCCGGCAAACTGAAAGTCGGGACTTCCGGCGCAAACAGCCTGGATGACCTGTTTGTCCGCATGATGAACCAGGAATTGGGCATAGAGCTGGTTGGGGTCGGGTTTGAGGCATCTTCCGAGGGGAACATGGCCGTCCTGGGCGGACATATCCAGGCCAACAACTGCGCCGTCTTGACGCCGCTTCCCTTGATCAAAAGCGGGAGCATGAAGGCCCTTGTTATAACCTCCGATAGTCGCGATCCCTCACTGCCGGACACGCCGACCTTGATTGAGCTGGGCATCAATCTTTCATTGAACAATTCCATCGGAATCGCCGCCCCCAAGGGGACCCCGAAGGAAATCAGGGACTTTCTGGAAGATGCGATCAAAAAAACGTTTGAAGATCCCGGTTATAAAGGCATATCGACAAAACTGGGCCTGACCCCTGACTATCTGAACGGCGAAGATTTTAAAAAAGTAACGGCAGCCGAAGGCGCCAAGGTAAAGAAGATTGTCGGTAAATAAGTTAAGACGGATTGACTGATATAGTATTAATGGAGCCGGGGGCAGGCTCTGGCCAAGTGGTCGGCCAGCCTGCCCCTTGTTTGTGGAGGGGTGTCAGAAAAAGCAACACAAAAAGGGGTGAATACCGTGCAAAGTGAAAAACTGAAAGATCCCAAAGTCCGGGGCAGCCTGGTCGGCGCAGCGGTACTGGCGCTGCTGGCGCTGTTTGTCGGGGGGGTTGTACTTTCAACCCTGAAATTACGCCATCCGACCACTGTTCTGGGGCCGGGTTTTTACCCGTTGTTGTTAAGCGTATTGATGTTTATTGCCTGTCTCTACGTCATCTACAGCCTGCTGTTCGGCGACAGAGAGGCGGTGAACATGAAGTCGGTGCTGGACCGGGCCGCACTTAAGAAGCCGATGGCCTTATTTCTTTTGTCGGTCGTGTGCGTTGCCGCCATGCCGCTGCTGGGGTTCATGGGCGCCATGTTTGTGTTTTGTTTCATCCAGATGACCTATCTTGAGAAGGAAAAACAGCCGCTTATATGGAGACTGGTGTATTCTGCAGCCATCGTCGGGGGTGTTTACTGGCTGTTTAGAGCGCTGATGATATATCTGCCGGCGCCGTTCTGGCTGTAATCCCGTGAAGGAGGGGGATATTCATGGAAGTTTTTACACATCTTCTGGAAGGGTTGCAGGGAATAATGAATGCGCCGTCATTGCTCTATTGTCTGGTCGGCGTGACACTGGGGACCTTTATCGGCGCGCTGCCCGGAATGGGCTCTTCGGCCGGAATCGCCATCCTGTTGCCGATTGCATTCAGTTTGGATCCCAAAAATGCCCTGATTATGTTTTGCGGGATTTTTTACGGGACCATGTACGGCGGCACCATCACGTCCGTCTTGCTGAATATTCCCGGCGAGAGTTCGTCGGTCTTGAGCGCATTCGAAGGCTTTAAACTCGCGAAAAAGGGAAGGGGCGGAGTGGCCCTGGGGATCGCGGCGATCGGATCCTTCATCGCCGGAACCTTGGGCGTGATTGCCCTGACCTTTTTTGCCCCGGAGCTGGCCAATAAAGCCCTTCTTTTCGGGCCAGCTGAAAAATTCGCAGTCATCGCCCTGGCGTTTGCCTTTGTCTCCAGCCTGAGCAGCGGTCCGATGAGCAAAAGCTTTGTTTCCCTTTGCCTGGGACTGATTGCCGCCACGGTTGGACAGGATATTCTGGTGGGCGATTCCAGGCTGACGTTCGGCACCACCTTCCTGACCGAGGGGTTTGAATTCGCGCCGGTATGCATCGGGTTTTTTGCCCTGACAGAGATTATGAGCAGCATGGAAGACAAGGGGCCGATAGAAGAAATCAGTTTGTCGCAGCTGGGCAGGATCATCCCGAGCGCACGGGAAATGAAAGAAAGCATCCTGCCCATGACCCGGGGCACAATTGTCGGCTTTATCACCGGCGTGATGCCGGGTGCTGGCGCCACCATCGCGACGTTTTTATCTTATGGGATTGAGAAGAAGTTTTCCAAGCATCCGGAGGAGTTCGGCGAGGGATCGATGGATGCGATTGCCTCGACGGAATCCGCCAACAATGCCTCTTCGGCCGGTTCCATGGTCCCGCTCATGGCCCTGGCAATCCCCGGCTCGGCTACCACGGCGATTCTCCTTTCCGGATTTCTGATGTTCGGCTTAACGCCGGGGCCCATGCTTTTCGTGCAGCATCCGGATATTGCCTGGGGCCTGATTGCCAGCATGTATGTGAGCAACGTGATGCTGGTAACGATGAATATCGTAGGCATCCCCTTCTTTGTCTGGGCGGTTAAAAAAAGCACGCCATTCATGTCGGCGCTGGTGGTGACCATAACCGTCGCAGGGGTTTACAGCATTAATCAATACATGCGCGACGTCTGGCTGATGCTGATCTGCGGCCTTGTAGGTTTTATTCTGACAAAGCTGGGTTATTCCCTGGTTTCCATCTTGCTGGGGCTTGTGCTGGGCCGATTGGCCGAATATAGCTTTCGCTCGGCCCTGATCATTTCGGACGGAAGCTTCGCGACTTTCTTTGAAAAGCCGATTTGCCTGGTTCTGCTTATAATATGTGGCATCATGCTGGTGGCGCCGCCGATATGGAATGAGATTAAAAAAAAGAAGCGGCCAAAGCAGCCTGCGTGAGCATTTGAGAAAATGGATTTGCAGCAAGTCAGCGATAGATGGAGTTAAACGGGAGGTAGAGAATATGTCCGATATCAAAGCCTATCCCACAGAACTGTTGGGCCGGTATGTGAAGGAACTGAAATACGAAAGTCTTCCCGCTGCAGTTGTGGCGTACGCCAAACTGCTGGTGCTGGATTATCTGGCATCGGCCGTCGCGGGATACAAGGTAAACAAAATATTCAACCAGGCGGTGCTGGATGTCGTCGGCGGCATGGGCGGAAGGCCCGAAAGCACCGTTTTGTTCGGGGGAGGGCGCCTGCCGGCAGCGAACGCCGCCTTTCTGAACGCCGCCTTCGGCCACGGCGCCGATCTGGACGACGGCCATCGCACCGCCCAGGGGCACCCCGGGGTTGCCACCATCCCGGCCGTTCTGGCCCTGGCGGAAGCAACCGGGAAAACGGGAAAAGACGCGATCGCTGCGATCGTTGCGGGCTACGAAGTTTACGTGCGCCTGTCCAACGCCGTGATGCCGTCTCATTTTCAGCGCGGCTTTCACGGAACCGGCACGGTCGGGGCGGTCGCGGCCGGCGCTGCGGCCGCAAAGACGCTGAATCTTTCGGAAGAGGAGGTGCGACGCGCGATCAGCCTGGCTGCGGTTCAGGCGTCCGGCCTGTTCGAGGTTTCGGAAAGCGGACAGATGACAAAACCCATCAATCCAGGAAACGCAGTTCGCACCGGCGTCATTTCCGCTCTGCTGGCCCGGGCGGGCTGCGATGCGCCCACGGCCCCACTGGAAGGGGCTAAAGGCTTTATAAAAGCTTTTACCGACACGGTTGATTGGGATGCATTGACAAAAGAACTGGGGAAACGGCATTTACTCACCACCTGCTATATCAAGCTCTATCCGGGCTGCCGGCATCTGCACGGGGCAATTGATTGCGCCGTCAAACACCATAAAAGCGGCAGCATCCCTTCCGTGGACGCGGTCGACAGGATCAGAATATATGCGTATCCCGCCGCCATCCAGGTCGTGGGCAACATCCTGGAGCCGACCAGCGAGGACGGCGCAAAATTCAGCATGACGTATGCTGCGGCCACGGCCCTTATATCCGGAAATTACACACTGGAGGATCTTTCCGCTGCCCGCAGCATGAGCGCAAAGGTAAGGGCGACGATTCGAAAGATAGAGATTGTGGGTGAACCGGCTCTGGAAAACCGGGCGGCCGGCATTCGCGGCACGCGCATGGAATTGGTTTTAAAGGATGGCACGGTAAAGACGGAATCGGTGATCCTGCCCAAAGGCGATCCGGAAGTGCCCCTAGAAGACGGCGATATGCGTGAAAAGCTGCGCTCCTGCGCAACGGGCGTTTACGGCGAAACGGTTCAGGAAGCCCTTTACGAAAAGGCGATGCAGCTGGATACGCTCAGCGATGTGGGCGAGCTGGTAAAAATATTAACCTGATTGAACGTTAAGAGAGGAATTGCAGATACCATGGAAAAAATTGCATTGACCGGCCCCTTTGACGCCAACATGCAGGCCGCGATCCGGAAGGCGCTTCCCGCCGGTTTTGAAGTTGTTCTGGCACCCAAACCCGAAGAATTCGGCAAGCTTCAGGATGTCGAGTATATTATCATCAGAACGGTGGAATTTCGGGAGAAGATCATCAAAACCCTGCCCAAACTTAAATTCATTCAGCGCTGGGGCGTGGGCTACGACATCATCGACATCAAAGCGGCCGGAGAGCAGAACATTCCGGTTGCCGTCATGCCCGGCATCAATGCCACCCAGGTGGCGGAGTTGACCCTGCTCTTGATTCTGGCCGTTTACCGCAACCTGATTGCGATGCATAACGGCATTCTTGAAGGGCAATGGCCCCGCAACGAGTTTATGAAGCGGTCTTATACTGTCAACGGCAAGACCGTGGGACTTGTCGGCATCGGCAACATCGGCAGAAAGGTCGCCAGACTCATCCAGGCATTCGACACCGACGTACAGTACTACGACGTATTCAGGTTAAGCGCCGAGCAGGAGGCGGAACTGGGCGTCCGATATGTTGCCTTCGAAGAGCTGCTCAAGACTTCGGACATCATCAGCCTGCATATCCCCGTGACGGATGAAAACAAGGGACTGATCAACAAAAAGACGATTGCGCTCATGAAGCCCACGGCTGTGGTCATCAATACGGCCCGCGGTGAGCTGATCGACGAAGCCGATCTTTTCGAGGCCCTTAAAAGCGACCGCCTGCTGGGGGCGGGCCTGGATGTATTTGAGCACGAACCGCTTGGGAAGGAAAGCCCCCTTCGTTCAGTGAAGAACGTGGTCATGACCCCCCATGTGGGCGGCAATACCCTTGAAAATAACCTTAATATGGCCAGGCGGGCCATTGAGAATATCCTTAAAATCAGCAGCGGCAAGGGAATGCGCGCGGATGAGCTCGTCAACGGGCAATTTCTCAGAAAACAGGCTAAATGAAGGCGGCGGCATGAAAGCAAGTTATACACCTGTTAAGATTCCGGTGGGCGAAACAGAAATCGAGGCATCCGTTCCCAACCTGAAAGGGGTCATCGCGCCTGCAAAGATCCCGGGGGTCAAGAACATGCGCGCGGAGATCCGGCGCGCCATCGGGAATCCCATCGAGTCGCCGCGTCTGAAAGACATCGCCCGGGGCAAAAAAGACGCCGCCATCATCGTTAACGACATAACGCGGCCTTATCCGGGAGGACTGATTGTAGAAGAGGTCGCCCGGGAACTGGCCGCGGCCGGATTCAGGGACGACCAGATATTTCTGGTCGTGGCCTACGGCGAGCACCGGTTCAATACCCCTTCCGAACTCTGCGCCATGCTGGGCGAAGAGGTGGTCAAGCGCTTCCGAATCGTCCATCATGATGCTCTGGATGAAGCCCGCCTCGTGACGGTTGGAAAGACCGACGGAGGGGTGGTGGTCCAGATCAACAAGGAGTTTGCCGAGGCGGCGGTCAAGATTGTGACGGGCTGCGTGACACCGCATCAACTGGCGGGGTATTCCGGCGGGCGTAAAAGCGTGATCCCCGGCATTGCCGGGATCAACAGCCTCAAGGCGCACCATTCGTTTCCCATCCGCCCCAAGGCGTCTTCCATGGGCTGGCTCAAGGGGAATCCGTTTCATGAAGAGGCGCTGGCTGCGGCATACATTGCAGGGGTTGATTTTATCGTCAACAGCGTGGACAACGCCGAACGCGAACTGGTCGCCTGTGTGGCCGGCGAACTGAATGCCGCCCATCTTAAAGGCGTCGAGATCTGCGCAAAGATCTGGACCGTCCGGGTTGCCGGCAAGGCCGATGTGGTCATTGTGAGTCCGGGGGGCTATCCCCGGGATTTTGACCTGCACCAGGCCCAGAAGGCCGTCGGCTGCGCCGAAATGCTTTGCCGGGAAGGCGGCCAGATCATTCTCTGCGCCGAAGCCCGTGACGGGGTCGGAAAATTCGGGAAAGTCCTGGCGGATGCTGCGAACCCCCAGGAGGTCATCGACAACTTTACCCGCTATGGGTATACCCCTGAAAAAGTCAGCAAGGCCTATATGTGGGCCCGGGCGGTCCAGCATTTCAAGCTGTCGGTCGCCTGCAGCCGGATCGGCAGGGCGGAACTGGAAAGCATGTTCCTGGAAGGCTTTGATACCGTCGAGGAAGCGGTTGCGACCGCACTGCACAGGTATGGCGACGATGCCACTTTTATGGTTATTCCCCATGCCTCTGATGTTACGCCGATCGTCGGCTGAAGTTAAAGAACGGCGGCAACCGAATCCATGATTTCAACTCAAAGCCGTCTCAAAAAAAAATTATACTCTAAATGACTGAGAGGTCGGTGAGTTTTATTCCAAATGTCTTCGGAGCGCGCCGTCGTCACTTCACCGTTTGCCGGCGGTCCCAGGCTGAACCGGAGAACATGTAAAATACTCTCCGCCTCCTGAAATAATTATATTTTTTTAAGATAGCTTCTCGATACTTTGAAGAGCGCCGGAATCGGGTTCTTGCACCAGATAACGGCAAAGCAAGGGGGAAAAATGCAAATCAGTCTAAAAGGAAAGGTCGCGGCAATTACCGGCGGCAGCGAGGGTATCGGGCGCGCCACCGCACTGACTCTGGGCGAACTCGGTGCAACGATCGCCATTTGCGCGCGACGTGCGGACGTGCTGGAAAAGACCGCGATTGAAATCAGAAAGCTCGGCGTGGACGTCTTGACAGTGACGGCGGATGCGTCCAAGGCCCAGGACATGAAGGATTTTATTGAACAGACCGTAGCGCGCTTCGGCCGCATTGATATCGTGGTCAATAATGCCGGCGGCGCCGGTCAGTCGGCCTTTGACGTCGTCGATGAGGCCCAATGGAAAAACGACATGGACATCAAGGTCATGGCCCAGATTCGCACCGCACGGGCGGCGGTTCCACACATGAAAAAACAGGGCGGCGGCCGCATCATCAACCTGAATATGGTTGCCGCCAAACAGCCCGGCGCCAGGCAGTTCCCGACCGTCGTCAGCCGTGCCGCCGGACTGGCGCTGACCAAGGCGCTTTCGCAGGAGCTGGCCGGGTTCAATATCCTGGTCAATGCGGTTGCGGTCGGCAAAATCAAGACCAGCGGCCAGGAACGCCGGGCCGCACGCAGCGGCATCAGCGTTGAGGAGCACTTTGCCAGGACCGGCAAGACGATTCCGCTCGGTCGCATGGGTGAAGCCAAGGAGGTCGCCAATGCGATTGCGTTTTTGGCGTCCGACGCGGCCAGTTACATTACCGGCACGTGCATTCATGTGGACGGCGGTTTGTCGGGCGTCCTGTAAGGCCGGTTGTTTGTGGCTACGGCTTCCAGGGGCTATCCCCGGGCGGACCGGAGACCATGTAATGCTCCCCGACTCCTTAAATCATGATATTTTTTTTGCGATAACTTCTATTTTCTTGACCGTACGGCATTGTTTAGGGGGGTGACGCTTTGACGGCAAAAACGTTTGTTGAAAAAATCCTGGGGGCGCCCGAAGGCGCCATTGTCTTCCGCAGACCCGACATGGTGCTGACGCACGACAATACCGTCAGCATTAAAAAAACTTTTGAAAAAATGGGGGGAAAAAGAATTTTCGATCCCGACCAGCTGTTCATTGCGCTGGATCACAATGCGCCGCCGACGGAGGCCAAACTGGCCAACATATACAGAGATATCCGCGATTTTGTAAAAACCGCGGGGGTTAAAAAGTTTTATGACGTCGGCAAAGGCATCTGTCACCAGCTCATGATCCACCATGCCCGCCCGGGCATGATCATTGTCGGAAGCGACAGCCACACCTGCACGGCCGGCGCCATGAATACCCTGGCCGCCGGCATTGATCGAACCGAAGCTGCCGGCCTGTATCAAAGAGGGGAAACCTGGTTCCGGGTTCCCCGGTCCATGAAAATAATCCTGAAAGGAAGATTTCGACCCGGGGTATATGCCAAAGACCTTTCGTTGTGGATCATCGGCAAAATCGGCACCGCCGGCGCAAATTACATGAGCATTGAATATCACGGCGAAGGCGTCCAAACGCTCTCCATCTCGGAACGGATGACCCTGGCCAACATGGCCTCGGAAATGGGCGCCAAGAATGCCGTTTTTCCGCCGGACGAGGTGCTTTCCGCGTTCCTTGGAAAAGGGGAAATGAGACCCGGTGTCTGGGCCGATCCCGGGGCGGCCTACGCAGCGGAGATGACAATCGACCTGTCCGAGCTGTTTCCGGTGGTGGCGGCCCCCCACACGGTTGAAAATATCAAGGCGGTAACCGAAGTGGCAGGCACCCGGATTCACGCGGCGGTTATCGGCACCTGCACCAACGGCCGCCTGGACGACCTTCGCATTGCCGCCGATGTGCTTGACGGCAAAAAGGTGGCGGAGGGTGTTCAGCTCCTTGTCATCCCGGCCTCGCAGGAAATATATTTGGCGGCTATGGAGGAAGGCGTCGCGGCAAGGCTTATCAGGGCAGGGGCAACCGTTCTGGCTTCATCCTGCGGACCGTGTTTGGGAACCGGCCAGGGGATTCCGGCCGACGGCGATACCGTCCTTTCCACCGCGAACCGCAATTTTTTGGGACGGATGGGCAACCCCAAAGCCGATATCTTCCTGGCCTCTCCGGCCACCGTGGCCGTGTCGGCCATAACCGGCAGCATTAGCGACCCCCGCGGAAAGAAACATGCCGATACCTTTAAGCGCTCGATCGTTCCGGGCCGGACCGTATCGATCCCCAAGGGCGAAAATCGCAGGTTCGGCCAGGTCTGGAACTACAAGGACGCAGACAACCTGAATACCGATCAGATGGTGGCGGGGAATCTTATCTATAAAATTCTGAGCAGCGACCCGCCCGCCATCATGCCGCACCTGTTCAAGGGGTTCGACGAGTCGTTCGCCGAAAACGTCAGGCCGGGGGATATCATCATTGCCGGCGACAATTTTGGTTGCGGCAGTGCCCGCGAACATCCATCGGTCGGCTTGGCCTATGCCGGGGTAAAGGCCGTTATCGTCAAGAGCGTAAACCGGATTTTCTATCGCGCCTCCATCAACCAGGGATTGCTGCTGATCGTTCACCGCGAGGCAGTCGAAGCCTATCGGCCGGGGGATGCTGTCGAGATCAATTTCAAGGCCGGTGAAATCCGGATCGGAAGCCGCACTTTCGGCTTTGAACCCCTGCCCCCCGCTTTGATGGAAATTATCGAGAAAAAAGGGCTGGTGAACTGGTTGAAACAAACCGCCAGGTAAAAATCCCGATCCCGGCAGGAAGGGGTGATCTGCACCGGAAAGCCGCGGATCATATCCCCTGAAGCCCGCCTGGCCCGGTACCCTATAAACCGTTTGCGTCCGGCTAGTTGAATCGAAAATGGGGTAGGTGAAAAGTGGGGCCGACACGACCCCCCATCTTTTCAGCGGGCAAGCAGATTGCATCGTTGCGGCGGAAATGCCAGAAACACATGATCCCCCTGATCGAAGCGCAAATGAGTGGGGCTATGCACGCGAAGCTCAACAGCATTCACCCGTATTAGAATGTCGGAATACTCTCCAATATAGGTCGTACGTTCAATCCGCCCCCCCACGATATTGAGGTCGCCTTCGGGCTGCTCGCGAGACAGCATGATGTTTTCAGGACGGACAGACAACGTTACCTTTTGGTCCGGTTTAAAGTCCTTGTCAGATATGCCGACGATCCGGGTTCCCAGTTCCTTGGAATCAACGAGCCACTCTTGCTGCCCTGATCCTTTTGAAGCGATCCGGCCGCGGGCGAAATTGGTCAGGCCGATGAAGCCGGCAACAAAGCGGCTGCCGGGTTGATCGTATATTTCGCGGGCCGTCCCGATCTGTTCAATCACCCCTTGGTTCATAACGGCAATTTTATCTGCGATCACCATCGCCTCGGCCTGATCATGGGTGACGTAAATCGTCGTGATATGCGTTGATTTCTGCAGCGCCACGATATCGAAGCGCATCTTTTCCCTGAGTTTGGCGTCCAGGTTGCTGAGCGGTTCATCGAACAGCAGGGCCTCCGGCCTGGGGGCGATAGCCCTTGCAAATGCGACGCGCTGCTGCTGCCCGCCGCTCATCTTGGTGGGGTATCGGCTTTCAAGTCCCGCGAGTCCGACGAGTTCAAGGGCTTCCATTACCTTCTTGCGGATCTCCTCCTTATCGATTTTCTGGCGCCGCAGGGGGAACGCCACATTTTCGAAAACGTTCATATGGGGCCAAATGGCATACGACTGGAAAACCATCCCCAGGCCTCTTTTTTCCGGCGGCACATAGACTTTTTCGTCGGGGCAGCATACCAGCCTTTCTCCGAAAAAAATTTTTCCGGAATCGGGGAGTTCAAGGCCTCCGACGCATCTCAAGGTAGTGGTCTTGCCGCACCCGCTCGGGCCCAGAAGGGCTACGATGCTGCCCTCCCTGATGGTGAGGCTCAGGTTGTCGATCGCCTTGACCGCCCCCTTGTCGAATGTTTTGTTTAGGTTCTGAATCCTGATTTCAGACAAAATGCCTCCTTGTAAAAACCTATGATTTCATACCGGCGATGTCCGCACCGGTCAGGCGGCGCATGATGATGATACTGATAACCGTGACCACCATAAGGACAATGGACAGGGCGCTGGCCTTCATCATGTCGCCGTTTTCCCAGAACTCATAGAGCATGATTGAGACCACCTCGTTGCCGGGACTATAAAGAAAAAGGGAGATTCCGAATTCCCTCAGAAAAACGATAAAGAGCGTCATCCACCCCGCCTGCATTCCCGGTTTTACCAGGGGAAGGGTGATTCGAAGCAATGTGCCAGCCCAGGAGGAGCCGGCCACCCGCGAGCTTTCTTCGAGCTCCGGATGCACCTGAACCAGGCTGGAGGATACGGCCCGGATACCGACGGGGTTGAATCGCGAGATGTACCCGACTATCAGAATGCCCAGGGTTCCATAAAGAACAAAAGGCGGGCGGATCCAGCCTAAAAGTACGCCTACGGCAAAAACCACTCCGGGGACGCCGATGGGCATCATGGCAACGTAGTCAAGCAGCGGCGTCCACCGCGATTTTCCCCGATGAACAATAAAGGAGATAATCGAACTGATGAAGATACAAGCGGTTGCACCGAAAACAGCCAGCAGGAGACTGTTTTTAATGGCGACAAAAGTGAGGGAATGCTCGGTAAACAAATACGTGTAGTTCCAGAATCCCAGCCGGTGAAGACCTATTTTGACAGACCAGTATTTGACTAGGGAACTGTATATCAGGGCGAACATGGGAAGGCCGAAGACAACAATCGCGTAGAGCAGGCAGAAGGAAAAGGTGACATACTTCCATTTGCCCAGCCGGATGATATCCGGCCGATATCCCTTGCCGGTGACGGTTGTAAAAGCGCCTTTTGAGAGCAGTTTCCCCCGGAGGTAAAGCAGCAGAAAGGTAAACAGCACCAGCAGGTTTCCGATGGCCGCGGCCAGGGACCGGTTGATGGGCCATCGATTCATCAGCTCATAAATCGTAGTCGTCATCACGCTGAACTGGGCCGGGGTTCCCAGCAGGGCGGGGACGGCGAATTGACCTGCGGCGAACACCATTGCCAACAAGACCCCTGATGTAATGGCCGGATACACCAGCGGCAGGGTTATCTTGAAGGTGGTGCGAATAATATTGCACCCTGAAATTCGCGACGCCTCTTCAAGCGCGGGGTCCATCGATCGCAGCGCTCCGGCGGTAAATAGAAAGACGTATGGCGAATAATATAAGCCCAGACAGAAAATGATCCCCCACATGCTGTAAATATTAAGCGGTCCATGTTTCAGGCTGGAGTCAAAAACAAACCGGTAGAGGAGGTTCAGAAGGCCGGTGCGGGGCGCAGCCAAATTGGTCCAGGCAAGGGCACCAATGAGGGGCGCTGTCATAAAGGGAACCACGGCGATCAATTCGAATTTTTTACTGAAAGGGGTGTCGGTTCTGGCCACGATCCAGGCGATCGGTAGTCCGATGATCAGGCTCAGAATGCCGGTTCCGATCGTGATTTTGAGGGTGTTTGTCAGGCGCTGCCATAATACGGCGTCGCTAAATATCTTCAGATACCATGAAAGCGTATAATCCGGCGCAAAGGGTTCGGTCCGGATGCTGCCCAGCCACAGCCAGCCGATTGGATAAAGAACCATGAAGAGGACAAGGAGGCTTACCGAAAATTGAATCAGGAATCCGACGTTGATCTGTTTTAATGTGTTACCAATTTTTTCAAGGCGCGATATTCGGGTCATTGCTTTCAGCATTATCCTTGATGCCCGGAGACGGGGTATACGACCCCGCCCCCAGGCAGGTTGCTTTCGATAAAAAGAAATGTCTGGCTAAAGCTATTTTTTCAACCAATATTGGTTGGCTTCCTCAATCAGCTTGGGCATATTGTCGGTGAAATCAAGCCACATTTTTGGAGTAAAATCATACAATTTGATTTTATCTAACGGATACATTTCAGGAGGATACTGGATATCGCTGCGGAAAGAGTAAAGCCAGTAGTCGAGATTGTAGATCTTTTGGCCTTCCTTGGAGAGCGCAAATTCCATCAGCAGCTTGGCCGCATTGGGATGGGGTGCGCCTTTGGTGATTCCCATCTGCCTCGGGTTGAATACGACCGGGGTGGGAACGGAGTAGCCGACCGGAGCGCCTTTTTTGACCTCTACGGCAATACGGTCGCTCAGCATTTCAAAAGCGATGGCATTCTCACCGGAAGCGACGGCATTGGCGGCTGCGCCGTGAGCCTTGTGGATGATAAATTTTTGTTCGCCGGCCTTTTTTAAAAATTCGGTGTCGTAAATATCCTTGAACATCTGAAAGAGAATCAGCGGAGAGGTGGAAGCGCTCCAGTCCGGCATGACGATCTGGCCCTTCCATTTGGGGTTGATCAGATCCTTCCATTCTTTGGGGGCATCTTTCTCGGAAACCAAGTCCTTGTTGTACATGATGAACATGGCGATTCCGGTTACGTTGACGTAATGTTCCGTCTGCTGGCTGGCGGGATAAAACTTTGCCTGCTGGCAATCGTGCTTGGCGATATACCCCTTTTGCGAAAGCCTCAGAACATTCGGAGAACCGGTGCAAAGAACGTCGGCATAAATGTTTTTGGCTTCGATTTCCTCCATCACTTTTGAGAGGACCTTGTTGGAGGTGGCCCGATATTGCTCGCCGCTAATGCCGAATTTTGCCTTGAAGGCCTTGAGCAGCGCCTCTCCGGCTTCCCGGTCGCCGCTGTTGTATAACGTGACTTTCCCCTCTTTCTTGGCGGCGCTGATCAACTTCGGATCGAACTGGGTTTGCGCATAAGCAGATGAAATCATGACAAGCATAAACAGAACCGGAAGAATAGCCGACAGAACCTTCATTTTTTTTCTTTTCATGATGTGTCCTCCTTTGCTTTGTTCGTTGTTGCCTTATATTTGCGTCCGATTAAAACAGCAAATTCAGAATTGATCCTGTCGGGGTGTCCATGTCGTTGCTCGTTTTATAAGGGTATCTCCTCCGGTCAGATTCGAATCAGACTCCATGACTTTCTGATGATTTCTTTCAGACTGTTGATATGCGCTTTGGCCGTGCTTTCGGCCGCCTCCGGATTTTTTGATCTTAATGCCGTCAGAATCGCTGCATGCTCGGCATAAGACCGCTCGCCGCGTCCGGGCACGATGAGGGTCCGCAGGGGCACGCGGGCCATGCGGGCGCGCAGCTGATCGATCAGTTCCGGTATGGTTCTGGTCTTCGAGGCCGCATGAATGATTTTGTGAAACGTCTTGTTGGCGGACGAATAGGAATCGTATTCCGCATTTGCCAGCAGTTCGCGCATTTTTACAAGACATTCCTCAAGGCGCCGGATCTGGGCCGATGTGATATGTTCTGCGGCGATACGAGCCACCGCCCCCTCCAGGGCTTCACGGGCCGCAAGGATATCCGCTATGTCCTCCAGGGATAATGAAGCGACAATGGCGCCCCGATTGGGTTCAATCCGTACAAGGCCTTCGGCTTTAAGTCGATTGAGGGCGATCCTGATGTTGTGACGGCTGACGCCCAGCTCCTGAGAGAGTTTGATTTCCACCAGGTGTTGCGACGGAGAGTATTCGCCGCTGACGATTCGCTGTTTGATATGCTGATAAGTGATGTCTGCTGTGTTTTTTTTCATCGTATTCGTGAATGCCAGTCCCCCTTTGACCGGCCATAGAAAAACTGCATCTGAGGCCGCCATGTCCGGATGAAAGCTGGATTGTGCGGCTATCGCCAATGGACTTGCTCGGCCCGCTGCCAGGCGGGACAGCGACCTGATCCTTGTTTTTCAAGAACCGGTTATGAGGCGAAACTATAAGATTTAGCTTCGGAACGTATAATCGAAAAAAAAACTGATGAAACTTCCTGGAAAAACTGTAAGTCGGGTTAGGGTTACCTCATATTAACGTCCATAATATTGCATAAACATATTGTCAACAATTTATTTCACAAAATTGTTGTAAGCCCTCCGTTGAAACGGAACGCAATCCCCACCGACATGGGCTCTGCGGCGACCAGCGCCTTCATCGCATTCTTTTGTTAACGGGATGAAATCTATTTGATAACCACGATAGATTGCTCTATAATCTAAAAAATGTGAACGCGGGCGGTGGAGACCTTTAATCGACTCAAAGGCGAGGTTGCTTGAGTTGCTTCCTTCTTTGCGTTGGCTACTAAAGAGTTATTGACTTTTCTATTGATTGTAGTCATTTTGCACAATTACATTAAAAAATTTAGCATGAAAATGAACGACAATATCGGCTGGTTCTTCCGGCTGACAAGAGGGGTTTTATAGATATTTTGCAAAACGATCTGCAGCTGACGTCAGGCGATGCTGCGGCCCAGAGGTGAATCTGAACAACAAGAGGTGGTGATATGGAATTTCCCAAAATGGCGAAAGTCAGTCAGACTTTTGACCCGCAGCACATTGAAGATGTCCGAGGCGAAACGCAAAAGGAGGTGGCCGCGCTTCAGCTTCAAAAAAAAGTTCAAGCCGGGCAGACGGTGGCCATTACCGCCGGGAGCCGGGGCATCGCCAACATTGATGTGATCACACGGGCGCTGGTTGATGAACTCAAAAAACTGGGTGCACGCCCCTTTATTTTTCCGGCCATGGGGAGCCACGGCGGCGCAACGGACCGGGGCCAGATAAAGGTGCTTGAAAATTTCGGGATAACCGAAGCGGCCATGGGCTGTCCCATCTGCAGCAGCATGGAAGTGGTTTTCCTGGGAGATGCCAGTGACGGATACCCGATTTATGTGGATAAATTTGCCAGCGAGGCGGATCACATCGTGGTCGTCAATCGGGTGAAGGCGCATACCAAATTTGAAGGCCCCATCGAAAGCGGACTTATGAAGATGATGGCCATCGGCATGGGCAAGCATAAGGGCGCCGAATACTATCACAGCGCTGCGGTGAGATTGACATTTCAACGAATCGTTGAAAATGTGGGCCTTGAAGTCATCAAGCGGTGCCCGGTTCTTTTTGGACTGGGAATTGTAGAAAACGCCTATCACCAGACCTGCCTGATCAAAGCACTCTCGCCGGAATCAATCTTTGAAGGCGAAAAAAAACTCCTGGCCGTATCCAAACAGCGGACGCCCCACCTCCCCTTTGACGAGATCGATGTCCTGGTGATCGATCAAATGGGAAAAGACATATCCGGAACCGGAATGGACACCAAGGTGATCGGACGCAACCGCGACATTCTGGGCGACTTTGTAACCGGCCCCCGGATTAAACGGTTGTTTGTAAGGGACCTGACGGACGACACGGAAGGAAGCGCCATCGGGATCGGTTATGCCGACTTTACCACCACGCGGCTTGTCAACAAAATGGACCGGCATAAGACCTATGTCAACTGCATGACCGCCATCAGTCCGGAAAAAGGGGCGATTCCCATGTATTTTGATACCGACCGGGAGGCTTTGGAGGCCTGCTTTACCACTATCGGGGATATTCCCGCCGACCAGGTCCGGATGGTTCACATCAAGAACACCCTGGCGCTTGAAAGTCTTTCAATTTCACAGGCCTTTGAAAAGGAAATCCGGCAGAAACCCGACCTGAAGCTGCTTGAGAAATGGAAAGAGATCGAACTGGACAATGAAGGCAACCTGGTCAGCCCGTTTGCCGGCTGACCGGCATACAGCCGGATAAATGAAGGAACGGATCCGGATGGAAAAACGTATTAAAGACAAGCTGATCGAAATCCTCGGGCCCGACCAGGTCACTGACGGCCTGATCGATATGATTTCCTATTCATACGACGCGTCGGATCATTCGCATCGGCCCCTGGCTGCGGTATGGCCCGCCAGCGCCCAGCAGGTCGCGCGCATCCTTCAATTGGCCAATCAGGAGCTTTTTGCGGTCATTCCGAGGGGTGCCGGCACGGGGCTGGCGGGCGCAGCCGTACCGGGCCAGGGCCGGGACTGCGTCGTGATGGACCTGATGCGCCTGAACAAAATCCTGGGGATTCATATCGCCGACCGGCAGGCGATTGTCCAGCCGGGGGTCGTCTATGCGGACCTCGATAAGGAGCTGGCCAAAGTCGGGTATTTCTTTCCGCCGGACCCGGCCTCGTCCATGGCCTGCACCATCGGCGGCAATGTCGCCACCAATGCCGGCGGCATCCGGGGGGCCAAATACGGCACCACCCGGGATTACGTGCTGGGACTGGAAGTCGTGCTCCCCTCCGGCAAAGTGATGCGGGCCGGCTCCCGCTGCATTAAGTCCAGTTCGGGACTGGATATCGCCCGGCTGTTTGTGGGTTCGGAAGGCGTCTTGGGGGTCATTACCGAGATTACCCTCAAGATCAGCCCGAAGCCCCTGGCCTTTCACACGGGCCTGGCCTATTTTAAGAGTCTTAAAGCGGCCGGAGAGGCGGTTGCCGGGATCATGGGTTCGGGGATTGTCCCCAGCGTGATGGAAATCATGGATTCAAATACCCTTGAACTTCTGAAAAAGAACAATAAAATGGCGATACCGCCGGCGGAAGCCTGCATTCTGGTGGAAACGGACGGCTACACCGATGCGGAAGCCGAATTTCAGATGCGGAAAGTTGTCGACGTCTTTACCCGCTGCAGCGCCTTTGAACAGCAGACGACCCATTCATCTGAAAAATCGGCCGAACTGTGGCGAATCAGAAAATCCATATCCGGCATGGCCGCCTCACTCCGGCCGAACAATGTGAGCGAAGATGTGACCGTACCGATTTCCCAGGTGCCGGTCATGCTGGAGGAGGTCGCCAAAATCGTTCGCGAAGAAGGATTTCCGTTCGTGATATTCGGACATGCGGGGGATGGAAATCTGCACCCGAAGGTGATGTACGATAAGAATGAGCCCGATCAGGTTCGACGGCTCACCAACGTCGTGGAAAAAGTTTTCAGGCTTACCTGTGCGCTGGGAGGCACCCTGACCGGGGAGCACGGGATCGGGCTGGCCAAAGCCCCCTTCATGAGACTGGAACATGATGCCGAGGCAATGGCCCTCATGCGGGGGATCAAGCGCCTGGTGGACCCCAACAACATCCTGAATCCGGGCAAGATGGACCTGGATTGAAACAGGCCCTGTAAACGTTACATATTCTCCAGGCGAGCTCCTTCCGAAACGCTGCCGACCAAACGGCAGTATCTTTTAAGAACTCCTTTGAGGGGCTTCTTTTTAATCTGCGTGGATTTTTTTCGGTTTTCAATGTCCTTTTCAGCCACAAGTAGTTCGAGCCGGCGCCTGGGGATATCGATTTCGATGATATCCCCGTCTTGAACGTATGCCAGCAGGCCGCCGGCGGCGGCCTCCGGGGCAATATGACCCACACAGGGGCCGCGGGTTGCGCCGGAAAATCTTCCATCCGTAATAATGGCGGTACTGGTTCCCAGATCCATACCCATTAAAGCGGCCGTGGCGCTGAGCATTTCGCGCATGCCGGGTCCGCCCTGGGGACCCTCATAACGGATAACGACGACGTCTCCGGCGGTAATCGTTTTGCCGTAAATCGCTTTAACCGCATCTTCCTCGCAGTCAAAAACTTTTGCCGGGCCGCGATGGGTCATCATCGACGGCGCAACCCCGGCCTGTTTGATGCAGGCCCCTTCCGGGGATAGGTTGCCTTTCAGGATTGCGTAGCTTCCCTCTTTGTGAACCGGGCTGGTGATCGGCCGGATAACCTCGGCGTCCATCAGAAAAGCGTTTTCAGCCACATTTTGAACGGTCTGGCCGAGAATGTTTTTTGCATTCGGATGCAGCAGGGGCAGCAGCTGTTTGAGAACGGCGGGTACGCCGCCGGCCCGTTCAAGATCCAAAAGGGTATAGGGGCCTGACGGTTTGATGTTCGTGATATGGGGGGTAACCCTGCTGATGCGGTCAAAATCTTCCGGCCGCAGCTGATAGCCTAATTCAGCGGCGATGGCGGGCATATGAATCAATGCATTGGTGGAGCCGCCCACGGCGGCACACAGGGTTACGGCATTTTCCAGGGATTCAAACGTGACGATATCGCCGGGCCTGACATCTGCTTCAATCAGCCGGACAATCTCGATACCGCTCTGTTTGGCCAGGCGTTTTTTCTTGGCATCGATGGCATGGGCAGTGGCGCAGCCCGGCAGGGTCAGGCCTAACGCCTCAGCGACACAGGCCATGGTATTGGCGGTGCCCATCATGGCACAGGAGCCCGGGCCGGGGCAGACAGCGCATTCCAGTTCCAGAATTTCTTGGCTGGAATAACGTTTTTCCACCCATTGGCCGACGCCTTCGCGCATATCCGTGATCGCGACATTGCGCCCCTTGAAAGCGCCCGGCAGCATCGGCCCGCCGGTGACCATGATGGACGGCAGGTTCAAGCGGGTTAGTGCCATGAGCATGGCCGGTTCGATCTTGTCGCAGGAAGAGATAAATACCAGGCCGTCCAGTTGCTGGGCCTCTGCGACCAACTCAATGGAGTCGGCGATCAGATCACGGCTCGGCAGAACATAACGCATTCCGACATGTCCCTGGGTGAGGCCGTCGCATATCGAAATCGTATTGAATTCAAAAGGCAGCGCGCCGGCCAGGCAGATTCCTTTTTTGACCTCTTCCGCCAACATGCGCAAATGAACATGTCCGGGATGCATTTCATTCCAGGAATTTACAACCCCCACAAAAGGTCTTGCAAAGTCCTCGTTTAAAAGTCCCAATGACCTCAGATGGGCCCTGTGACCGGCTCTTTCAGGACCCTTTACAAGAACCCCGCTCCGGTACTTTTTATCTATTGTAATGTAATCCATATCAGTTCCAGGGGTAGATATGTCAGTTTTTAAGGCACCGGGCAAAGGATATTACTTAAATTTTTTACAGGCGCTGTAAATCTGGCCAAAACCGTTTGCCACGCAGCCGCTGTCAGAGCCCACCACAAAAAAAGTGTACCCCATTTCAATCCACGGCGAAAGATAATCGAGCCTAGGGGTCAAGATTCCGGCGGCCTTGCCGTGCTGTTTGCAGGCCTCGGATACGCTCTCCAGTGCGGCGACAAATTTCGGATGGTCGAAGTTTTTTATGATTTCCATGTTGACGCTCAGGTCAAAGGGGCCGACAAACAGGACATCAACGCCCGGAACCGCCGCGATTTCCCGGGCATTGTCTACCGCCTCCTGGGTTTCGATCTGCACGACTGTCAGAAGGTTGTCGTTTGCCTTGGCATAGTAATCGTCGAAATTACGGCCGAAACCGCACGCACGCGGAGATTGCGCAACTCCGCGAATCCCTTCAGGTTGATAGCGCATGGATTGGGCCGCCAAACGGGCTTCGGCCGGGTTGTTGACATACGGCACCATGATGCCGCTGGCGCCCAGATCAAGGACCCGCTTGAAGCGGGGCGCCTCGTTCCAGGCGATCCTGACGACCGGCGGCGCGCTGCCCAGGCTTGCGGCCTGAATCTGGCTGATCAGTTCGCTGTGGTCGCCGGCCCCATGCTCGCAGTCAATC
This sequence comes from Thermodesulfobacteriota bacterium, assembly GCA_040757625.1. Classification (GTDB taxonomy): domain Bacteria; phylum Desulfobacterota; class Desulfobacteria; order Desulfobacterales; family JARGFK01; genus JARGFK01. Next base: position 59,270 of record JBFLWU010000016.1, read on the forward strand.
CAGGTCCAGTCAAAGCCGGCTGCGCCAATCATTTCAACGGTGAGGCTGGAGCCCAATTGGGCGCCTGCACCGAACATGAGCTCACGGCGCAGCACCCGCTCACGAATAAACTTCATTTAAAACCTCCTTAAAATAATCAGGTTAAAGACATTACGCCGATGTTGAAATTGCTCCCTGCAAAGCGGCTATGGTTCGGCTTGAGGTCTGCCAGGGAATCCAGATCCTCAAGGTTATTATTGAATGCAGCTAAACCTTCTATCGGCTGTAAATCAGATAAATACCCTTCCGGGGATAATTTGCCAGCCGGTTTGATCAGCTTTTATTTAAAATACGCCTAAAAACAGCATATATTATCAAATTTTACAAATGGTCAATTAATATTTTGTTCGGATTTGCTCAATGGAGGTGTGATTACAGGATTTAAAGTTCATTTTACCGGGCGCCAGTTCCTCCATCGGTTTCACGCCACTGACCGGAACAATCCGCTGTCTTGTAATTGCGTCTTTTTTTTTGTATGTAAGCTTTTAAGCTGAGAAAATAATAAATACGTCGAAAATAACCGTATGCGGGATCGATAAAAACATACAACTGTTCAGTCAAACAGAAATGGAGCAAAAATATGCCTGAGCTTGCTTATGTGAATGGTGCCTTCCTTCCGATTGAAAAAGCGATGGTTCCGGTTGAAGACCGGGGATATCAATTCGGAGATGCCGTTTATGAATATATTGCCAGTTACAACGGCCGTCTGTTTTTCGTGGAGGCCCATCTGGACCGGCTTAAAAGGTCATTGGACGCCCTGGCGTTTCCGACCGTTTCAATCGAAAAGATACGGGCGGCGGTTAATGAGCTTTTCCACAGGGCCGGTTTGCCCCGGGTGGGGGTGTATATCCAGATTTCACGCGGGGTTGCCCCCCGAAACCATGCGTTTCCGAATGCAGCGGAACCGCAACTGGTGATGACCATCCGCAAGGTGAAGGAGATTGACCCGGCTCTCAGGGAAACCGGCGCCTTTGCGATTACCGTCAGAGATTTCCGCTGGGGCCGCTGCGACATCAAAACGGTCCAGATTCTAGCCAACGTCCTGGCCAAACAGAAAGCAATTGACAGCGGCGCCTATGATGCCATTTTTGTGGCCGAAAACGGGGTGGTGCGCGAGGCAACCAGTTCCAATGTTTTTATCGTTGAAAAGGGAACCCTTGTAACCCATCCGCTGACGGAAAATATCCTGCCGGGAATAACCCGGGCCGTTTTATTAAGCTGTGCCAAGGAAATACACCTTGAGATTGCCGAACGGTTTTTCGGAAAGGAAGAATTATACGCAGCCGATGAGGTTTTTTTGACCGGAACCACCACCGAGGTGCTTCCCATCGTTAAAATTGACGGAAAGCCGATCGCCGGCGGCGGGGTGGGCTCCAGGACCAGACGCCTGGAAGAGGCGCTGCGGCAGAAATGCCATGCGCAGGAATAACTGAAGCAAAGCAATCTGACAGAAAGTCTCGGACTATCCGCCCAGTATCAACCGCTGCGGGTCACAAACCTCCCGCAGGATCCTGAGCTCATGATCGGAAGGCGGCGTTACTTCGGCTGCCCGGGAAATGTCGACTGAAAATCCCATGTTGTCAAGGATGCGGCGGGGGGAAATTCCGGGATAGTAGCCGCCCAGATACATTTCCTTGGTCCTCTCGTCAAAATACATGATTCCCATATTGGTTATGACCGCGAAAGGGCCGCCCTCCGGAAGTCCGGTCCTTCCGCGTCCGCCGGGGCCGTCGATCCATCCCGGGCTGGTGATATAATCAACCTTGGGGACAAACTTTCTTTTTTCATGCTGCATGAAAATAATGGTTCGGCTGACAAAAGAAGCCACATCGCTGGCGCCGCCGCTTCCGGAAAACCTGACGGCGGGTTTGTGATAATCGCCGATGACGGTGGAGTTCAGGTTGCCGAACCGGTCGATTTGGGCCGCTCCAAGAATTCCAATGACATGGCTTCCGGTGATTCTGTTCTGCATGGTGGCGAAAGCGTCCGCAAGGCTTCCGTTGACGGAAGTCCAGAACATGACCCGGGAGTCCGCCACCGTCATCGGGATTTCTTCCAAAACCGAATCGATCGCGCCGGTTTCGAAAAACAAAACGCTTTGCGGGGCGCTGATATGTTTGGCGGCCATGGCGGCGAGCATGGATATGCCGGTGCCGCAAAAAACGATATCGCCGTCACGGATTTGGCGGGCCGCGGCAATTGCCATCAGTTCACGCTGGGTATATGCTGACATGTCTCTCTCCCGTTCATCTTCTGTCCAGACCGACCGCGTATCCGGTCCGGGGGTCGGCCTTGAGCCGGTTGATGCGATCAGGACCGATCTGTTCTAAAAAGGCTTGATGGTCCCTGCTGCCGTAAACATATTTATCAAGGTAAGCAGCGAACAGCGTATCGTCCTGTGCCGATTTCAGATATTCATTCAGATAAGCCGGATCATAGTCGTAGCAGCGGTGACAGGAGGTCGGATACGCGCCGAAAGGAACCGGGACGACCGCATCCACATAGAAAAAGGGAATCTGGTTTTGATCCGGATCAGCCCGCAGGTCGTCCTGGCTGACGATTTCTTCACAGGTAAGAATAACGTGCCGGGCGGACTTGGCCTGTTCGACATCGGAAAAGGTCAATCCGTGGATACGGGCGGTGCCCTGGGCATCGGCCTTTTGGACATGTAAAATCGCCACATCGGTATTGATGGCCGGGACCAGAACGACTTTCGGAATCGTTCCCGACTTGTTAAAGGGATTGTCCGTAACGATCAGTTTCTGGTCGGGAATTTTCGGGTCTTCCTTGCGCATGGCTTCGGTAAATCCCCACTTGTCAATAATATCGGTTCCCAGAGATGAGCGGGTGGGAAGAAAAGGAACTCCCATGGCGCCGGCCATGAATCTTAACGTCATCTGATAATTGGTATAATCTTCAACCGGAAGGGTCCCTTGTTCGACCGCCTTGCGGAAACGTACACAGGTTGATGCAAATCGTCCGTTGCCGCCATATGCGATTTCCAGTTTTGCCACGCAGCCGGCGCCGATGAGTTCATCGACGCCCTGTCCGTTGGAATGGGCATACAGGTGGAGGTTTTTGATTCGCTGACGGATCGTTTCATATATGGCCGCCATGGGATTTCGGACCATTGTAAAACCGCCGATGGAGATGTGGCAGCCATCGAAAACATAACGGTTTACAGCTTCAGCAAGGTTCGTGATTTTATTTGCACGGCCTTTTTCGATACGCATGAATTGCATTCTCCCGAGAAGTGAGATTTAAGATTTGCTGCAATGCCGCCGAAGGGAGCGAGCCTGCTTGTTTCATATTATAAAACGATGTTTTAAAATAATCTTATTGCAAATTTCCAGATAGATTGTCAAGCGTCAACTGGAGTGCCTGCCGTGCAGTGTCAGGTTAAAAAGCCAGGTGGACACGCCCGCAAAAAAATCTTGACAAAATCATGGCGGGTCTGCCATAAACTTCTCAAATAATAAAACATCGTTTTATAATATGAAACAAATGGCAGCTACCTTCAACTCGGTTGAAAAGGCCCTCAGGATTCTTAAGGCATTCGATGGGGAACGGCTTTACTGGGGCGTCAGAGAACTCAGTACGCACTTGGGGTTCAGCCCGGCAACCGTTCAGCGAATCCTGCAGATCTTGAAAGCCCACGCCTTTGTTGATCAGGACCCCCATACCCGCCAGTATCGGCTGGGCAATATTTATTTCAGTTTTTTACAGTCGCTGCAGCGCACCTATCCGGTTACACGGGTGGCCCAGTCCTTTATGAAGCAGCTGCTTTCGCGGACCCAGGAGACGGTTCACCTGAATGTTATTGAAGGCAATGAACGTATCTGTATCGACAATGTGGAATCATCCCAGAACCTAAAAGGATTTATGCCGATCGGCAGCCGTTCGCCTCTCTATGCCGGGGCATCCTCCAAGTGCCTGTTGGCGTTTTCCGGCCGGGATTTTATTGAAGCATACCTGCAGCAGGTCAAACTGTCGGCAATTACAAAAAACACCCTGACCGATCAAAAAAAAATTCGGGCAGAACTTGAAATCATCAGAAAACAGGGGTATGCCGACAGCCTGGGGGAGCGCAATCCGGGGCTGGGGTCTCTGAGCGCACCGATACTGGACTACCGCGGGGGGCTGTTGGCGTCGATCAGTCTGGCCATTCCGGAAATACGCTTCCAGGATCAGAAACTGAGAAAAAAATATGTCAAAGAGCTGCTGCAGGTTGCCAAGAATTTTTCTGAAGCAATGGGATATCGCGATACTTATTAGAAATTAATCTACGTTGATAAGGGGCGACATCTTCTGTTGCCGTCGCGATTGCTTCCGAGGCAGATAACGGTTCCATGGTGGAAATTTACTTCACCCGGCGACCGGTTAACATTAACATGCGAGGAGGAGAACATGGATTTTAAATTATCGGATGATCTTGAAATGTTGCGAAAGGTGGTGCGGGAATTTGCCACCAAACAGATTGCCCCGTTAGCAGATGAATGGGATAACAGCCATTACTTCCCATATAAGGAAGCCATCAAGCCGATGGGAGAACTGGGATTTTTCGGTACCGTCATTCCTGAGGAATACGCCGGTACGGATATGGGCTGGCTGGCGGCCATGATCATTACCGAAGAAATCGCGCGTGCCTCCAGTTCGCTCAGGGTCCAGGTGAACATGCAGGCCTTGGGATGTGCCTATACGATTTTTAAATACGGCAATGATGAAATCAGGAAAAAATATATCCCCAAGCTGGTTGAAGCCGACTACGTCGGCGGATTTGCCATCACGGAACCGGATGCGGGATCGGATGTGATGGCCATGGCGTCGAAGGCGGAAGACAAGGGCGACCACTGGCTATTGAACGGGTCCAAAACATGGATTTCCAACGCCGATGTCGCCGATCTCGTTATCTATTATGCCTATACCGATCACGAGCAGGGGTCCAAGGGGCTGTCCGCATTTGTGGTGGAGCTTAAGAATTTCAACGGCGTTAAGACTTCAAAACTGGATAAAATGGGATCACACTCGTCTCCCACCGGTGAAATATTTCTGACCGATACCAAGGTGCCCAAGGAAAACATTCTGGGAAAACCCGGCGACGGCGCCAAAATTGTATTCAGTTCCCTGAATCAGACCCGTCTTTCGGCTGCAGCCGGCGGGGTCGGTTTGGCACAGGCCTGTCTGGAAGCGGCTGTAAAATACTGCAAAGAGCGAAAACAGTTCGGAAAATCGATCGGCGAGTTTCAGATGAACCAGGATATGATCGCCCAGATGTCTACTGAAATCGAGGCAGCGCGGCTGCTGGTGTACAAAGCGGCCTGGGCAAAGGACCAGGGCAAACTGGACAACGGTCTGGATGTGGCCCAGGCAAAGTATTTTGCCGGCGAGGCGGTCACGCGGGCGGCAAACTTTGCCATGAGAATTCTGGGGGCCTACGGTTACTCCACCGAGTATCCGGTTGCCCGCTACTATCGGGATGCGCCGACCTATACCATGGTGGAAGGTTCAGCCAATATCTGCAAATGGATCATTGCCCTGGATCAGCTGGGCATCCGCAAGGCGAACCGTTAGCCGCCGGGGCTAAGGAAAAGACTGTTGAACGGGTGAACCTTGCCGGGGGAACGGCGTCGAAAGGAAGAGATCGTTTTGAGCAAAACAGTCGTTGAAAAAACCAGAGAGACTGCGGCCCTTTACTTTAAGGACGTTTCAGGGGAAAGGCCTTTTGAGTTGTGGAAGGCCTTTGACCAGGATCTTGCCAAAGACTTGTCCCTGTTTATTACCGGACAGATGTATGCCCGGGAAAAGATACCGCATCAAACCCGGCAGCTGGTTACCATTGCCGCCTTGACGGTGCTTTCGCGCCTGGACGAATTGAATCTGCATATTCAGGCTGCGTTGAATGTGGGGTGCAAGCCGGAAGAGATCGCCGAGGTCATTTTTCAAACAGCCGTGTATGGCGGAGTCCCTGCCATGAATGCAGCCTTGAAGGAACTCCGGACGGTGTTGACCGAAAGAGGACTGTGGCCTCTCCGCTAGGGTGGAGAACGGGGCGAGGGGAGCATTTTGCGGCTTGACATGCCCTTTCAGTCTGGTATAGGTATTTAGCCGAACCAAACAGTGTTTCGCTATGTGAAACAGGCGTGCGTCCAGGCCAATCGGAAAGGAGATGCGTTGTGTTTGAAGCCTTAGGCATATTCGTTGCCGGTATCAGCGGCGTATTTTTAGGGATGGCATTGCTCTACTTGTCCATTAAGATCGTATCCGGTGTGACCAGCCGATTGAATTCCGACGAAGGTGACAAATGATCCTGATCGAAAAAACGCTGGCAATGTTTAACACGTCCGGGTTCTTTTTCATGACGCCCGGCATGATCGTCATGTGGGCCATCGGTTTTACCCTGATCTATCTTGCGATCGCCCGGGATTATGAGCCGCTCTTGCTGCTCCCCATTGGTTTCGGCATCATTCTTGCCAATCTGCCGCTGGCCGACCTGATGAAACCCCACGAAGGGTTGCTGTGGCGGTTTTATCACTACGGAATTCAGTGGGAAATCATTCCGCCCCTTATTTTTCTAGGACTCGGGGCCCTGACGGATTTCGGGCCGATGCTGGCACGTCCGGTGCTGATTTTTTTAGGTGCCGGCGCCCAGGCCGGCGTCTATATTACCTTTTTTGTCGCGCATGCCATCGGCTTCGACCTGAAAGAGGCGGCCACTATCGGCATCATCGGCGGCGCCGACGGTCCCACCACGATTTTTCTGGCCACCAAACTGGCGCCCCATATGCTGGGAAGCTGCGCAGTGGCGGCCTATTCCTATATGGCGCTGGTGCCCATTATTCAGCCGCCAATCATGAAGCTGCTGACCACCAAAGAAGAGCGCGTCATCAAAATGAAAAAGCTGCGGAAAGTCTCAAGGCTGGAAAAAGTTCTTTTCCCGATGGTTTCCGCACTTGTCATCATTTTACTGGTGCCGGCGGCAGCGCCGCTGATGGCCATGTTTATGATCGGCAATCTGTTCCGCGAAGCCAAAGTGGTGGAGAGATTAAACCATGCCGCCCAGAACGAACTGCTCAATATCGTTACCATTTTTCTGGGCCTGCCGGTGGGGGCCACCATGAATGCCGAAACGTTTCTACAACCCAAGGTGATCTTTATCTTTTTTCTGGGCCTGTTCGCGTTTATGTCCAGCACGGCCACCGGCGTGCTTCTGGCAAAACTCATGAATCTGTTCACCAGAGAAAAAATAAATCCGCTCCTTGGCGCGGCCGGTGTTTCGGCCGTTCCAATGGCGGCCAGGGTTGTGCACAAGGTGGGAGCGGAAGCCGACAAAAAAAACTATCTGTTGATGTACGCCATGGGCCCGAATGTCGCCGGGGTCATTGGCACTGTGATTGCTGCAGGCGTTTTTTTGACGATTTTAAGATAATACCTAATAAACGGAGGGATCACAATGGCAGAAAAAATTTTAGCCCCGCTGGCGGGCAAGGTATTCAAGGTTTACATCTCTGTTGGTGCGAAAGTGGAAGAGGATGACGAGGCCATCATCATTGAGGCAATGAAGATGGAAACACCGGTGTTTGCTCCCTGCAGTGGGACCGTCAAAGAAGTGAAGGTCAAAGAAGGAGATACGGTTGAGGAAGATGATGTTTTGGCGGTGATCGAATAGCAACACGGAGCGTATATAACAGGATCGGGGAGTAAAGCCATGAGACCATATTTTGAAAAAATGACTAATTTCGGCAAGGAACTCAAGGAAGGGCAGATCAAGCGAACCGAAGAAAATGTCGAACTGGTCAAGAAAACCGAAGGCGAAATCGCCAAAGCGGTTGAAAAGGCGAAAAACGCCGGTTTTCCTACTGCGAAAATAAATGAACGCGGGCAGATGACGGTTTGGCAACGGCTTGAATACCTGGTTGATCCGGGCACCTGGTGTCCGCTGCACACCCTTTTCAACCCCATGGACAATGAAGTCGGAACCACCAATGTATTTGACGGCCTGGCCAAAATTTCCGGGAAATGGGCCGTCATTATCGGCTTTGACAACAAATACATCGCCGGGGCCTGGATTCCGGGGCAGGCTGAAAATGTTTTAAGGGTGACGGATCTCGCCAAACGACTGAATGTTCCGCTGGTCTGGCTGGTCAACTGCAGCGGCGTCAAACTGGATGAACAGGAGAAGTTTTACGCCAACCGACGCGGCTCAGGCACGACCTTTTTCCGGCATGCCGAGCTGGCGCAGTTTGGCATACCGGTCTTGGCCGGCATTTATGGAACCAATCCTGCCGGCGGCGGCTATCAGGGGATCAGCCCCGCCGTTCTCTTTGCCCATAAAGACTGCAATATCGCCGTGGGCGGGGGCGGGATATTAAGCGGCATGTCGCCCAAAGGATATTTTGACGAAGAGGGCGCCGAACAGCTGATCGATGCCGCCAAAAAATTCAAGGTGGAACCGCCGGGGTCGGTGAAAATCCATCATGATGAAACCGGCTTCTTCCGATATGTGTTTGAGGAAGAAAAAGGGGTTTTGGACGGATTGAAGGAATACATGAAGGATATGCCGGCTTATAATCCCAAGTTCTTCCGGGTGGCTGAGCCCAAGGAGCCGAAATTCCCCGGTGAAGATATTCGCCGGTTGATCCCGATGAATCAAAAACAGGTTTACAGTTTTGACGACGTGCTGGCGCGGCTGGTGGACGGCAGCGAGCACATGGAGTTTCGGCCGGACTATGGGCCGGAGGTATATACGGGCCTTTGCAAGGTCGACGGCTACCTGGTGGGCTGCATCGGCAACCGGCAAGGCTTTCTGGGGAAAGGGTATCCCGAATACGCCGACTATCCCGGAATCGGAGGAAAACTCTATCGCCAGGGGCTTATCAAGTTGAATGAATTTGTGACCCTGTGTGGCAGAGACCGGGTGCCGATCGTCTGGTTTCAGGACACCAGCGGGATTGATGTGGGCGATATTGCCGAAAAGGCTGAATTGCTGGGGCTCGGCCAGAGCCTGATCTATTCGATCCAGCAGACCGATGTTCCCATGATGCTGTTTGTGCTGAGAAAGGGGACGGCGGCCGCGCACTATATCATGGGCGGACCGACCGCCAACCGGCACACGGCCTTTACACTGGGCACGGCGGCCACTGAAATCTATGTCATGCATGGCGAAACAGCTTCCGTGGCAACCTATTCGCGCCGTCTGGTCAAAGAAAAAGAATCCGGCCGGCCGCTGGGCCCCGTGATCGAAAGCATGAACAAGCTGGCCCAGGAATATCACGATAATTCCAGACCGATATACTGCGCCAAATACGGGCTGGTGGACGAAGTCGTTCAAATGGATGAGATGCGCAAATATATGGTGGCTTTCGCTGGGGCGGTGTATCAGAATCCCCGGTCGATCTGTCCGCACCACCAGATGCTGCTTCCCCGCAGCATTAAAGGATAAGTCAACAACAGACGACCAGGGCCGTCTGTTTACCGATAACCTTAATTGAGCCAAAAATGTCGGAAACCTGAACCGAAGATTGATCTCAAACGGTACCGGATGTTGAAACTGAGCTGATCTGAAAAGAAAATAAGCTGACCTGGCCTGACTTGAACCTGAAGCTGATACGACTGCTGAACCTGAATACGACGCTGATTAAAACCTGCATCTTTTGGCTCAATTAAGGGGAATTAATAAAGAAGCCGTTTTAAAATCCCAGCCGGGGTTTTGAAACGGCTTCTTTATTTTTTCCTTTAAAAACTCGATACCGACTCCCCAGCAATACCCGGCAACTTGACCATTTGGTTCCTTTCCAGCCTTTGATGGAATCCTTTTTCCCAACAAATTAGGGGAAAGTTTAATTTTTTTAAAAATAATTGTTGCATTTTATATATTTTTATGTTTATTTAATTAACCATAAACCGGCAATGCTTCGCATCGAGGAAGAAAACCATGACAACCACGAAATTTGACACCTTTTTAAAGCGGGTCTTCGAGGCAACGGGACTCACTTCCCAAACCGAATTGGCCTCCGCACTGAACATCAACCGATCCGCCATAACCCAGGCCAGAAAAAAGGATTCAATTCCCGACAAATGGATATTGCAGCTCTATCGATCTTTCGGTTTGAATCCTGACTGGATTGAGACCGGCAGCGGACAGGTATTTGACAAAAAAACCGATTCCGATTCCATATATAAGAACATTCCAAAGGTAAAAGCCAGGTTATGTGCCGGTGGCGGGTCTTTTGAGGTCGGTTCTGAAATTGAAGGCTACTACGCTTTCCGCAAGGACTGGCTGGCCCATAAGGGTGCCGTTAATAAAATGGTGCTGATGGACATCTTCGGCACCAGCATGGAGCCCGAGATAAAGGATGGGGACACCATTCTGATTGACGAATCTCAGAGAGACATTCTGGCAGGCGCCATATACGCTGTCGGCGTGGATGATACCATAATGGTTAAACGGGTGGAAAAACACCCCAACAAGCTTGTTCTGCTGAGTGACAACAAGGACTATGCACCGATTTACCTTCAGGGCAGCGAAATAAACAGCGTACGCATTATTGGAAAGGTAATCTGGGTCAGCAGGGAACTCAGGTAAATTTTTTTTGCCTTTATGGTTCATAAATATAAACATAATGGAATAAAAATAAACAATGGGGAGACCTTTGAAAAATGCTTAATTTCGTTCAAGTTCAAGGAAGGCGATAATTTTAACCATAGGAATACATTGAGTATTTCGAGGATTAACATTTGAGCCTGACGCAGAAATTGGGCGAAGGGGAGCGTTTTGCAAAGGTCTTCAGGAGGTGTCAAATGCAACAACGGTTTTGTGCCTGCGGACGCGCCATATGGGTCCAGTATCTATTTACAAATATGAGCTGCCGGATCATTTTCAGATCCAATGGAAAAAGCATGGATCATTTGACCCGATGTCCCGGCTGCGGAAAACAGCTAAACATCAATGAGCTGAGATAGATTAGGATCACCTTCAAAAGTGTTGGCGGTCCTATGCGCTGTTTTTATAATTTACCGATTTCGAGGAGGTAAGGGAAATGACACGATATGAATCCTATCCGAATTATTACGAGTGCTACGAATATCATGGAAATACGGCCGTGGAAATCACCCGAAAACAGGCCGGGGTTACAATTAAACGCGATTGGATATTATTTGACTCTGTCGAGGAGGCCCAGGAATTTTTTAATGACGATGGGAATGGCTATGGGGGGCATTATGTTCAATAAAATCATTGACGGGATATTCGATTGCATTTTTATGATGATGGTTGTGGCAATATCGATTTTGGGAACACTGGCTTTCGGGTTGTAGAGTGACACGAAAATCCCTCCTGCCAGGTGTTATAATCTGCAGCCTATCCTATTGTTGATTATGACACGGAAATAAAAAACCAGATGATGTAGTGTAGACGCCTCATGCGCAAACCGGCTGATCCGAACAGCGCAGGTGAACGCCGCCTGCTTTTTTTCGCGTCAGAATTTTCTGGCGGCAATAGGTTTGCCGGGCAAGAAGCAGCGGAAGAGACCGTCGCTGCAACCGGAGAATGCTGGAAGGAAACAACCCGATTTTGAATGCCATTTCAAACTTCATGCCAAGCGCCCGGGACTTTCAGCCGGGCTGATTGTCTCGCCTGAAAAAATATGGTAATTTCGTATAACCCGTGATAATATCCCGCCTCGATTTATTCATATCTCATTAATAATTCAGGTGTATAAGATGATTTTGAGAAAACTTCTGGTTTGTCTCCTGCTGACATGTTCCTTTATCAATTCTGCTTATTCAGAAGAAGTGCTGGTGGATGTACTTATCGAAGGATATGACGATGGTGTTAAATCCACTCTAAGAAATGACCGGGAAGAGGCACTTATCGATGCCAAACGCCAGGCGATCGAGCGGGCGGGTGTGCGCATGACTTCCACTACGCAAATGCAGGATTTTGTGGTTAAGAAAGATTGGGTTGAAAGCAAGGCAAAGGCAGTGCTGCTGCCGGGTTTTCAAATTATTGACAAAGGGTATCAGGCCGATGGTTCCTATCTCGTTATTCTTGCAGGTCGAATTCGGTCATTGGTCGCTGACGAGCCGTCGGCTTCTGATGATAAACCGACAAATGCGGAAGGGGAGGATTCAAGTTCGGTTTATAATAAAGCAAGCTGGGAAATTTTGGCAGGAGACTGGGATTTTGATAAAAATTCAATCACCTCAAAATTCGTTTCCGACGACAGCTATCTGATTCTAAAAAAAGAATTAAAAGACTATATCATGGAGATGACCGTAACAAAAATAAGAGGGGGAGTCAGTTATATTACCGTCGGGATACGGCAAAACATTTTTGAAGGCGGCCATGAAATGCTTTTTAGAAACAGAACTTCAAGCAGGCAGGGATTTCAGTTCGGATTTCTTTTGGACGGAAGATATTGTTTGTTCAATGGCCTCAATGGACTGTATTACACAATAGGAAATGTCAACGGGCTGTTTCAGAAGAACTGGGACACCACCCCTTTAATCGATGCTGTAACCAACCGGCTGAAAATCGAAGCGGTTGGCGACAATGTAAAAATATTTCTTAATGGAAAACACTTTGTTGAGTTTAAAGACAGCTCCCATCAATACGGTTCCCCCATGTTGATAGTCACCAAAAACAACCAGATCAGATTTTCGGATCTCATCATTAAACCGTATACCCGGTGACAATTCAAGTCGTAAAAATGATGCCGTCTCTCCGATCCGGTGCTTGATGTCAAGCTCCCGGAACTTTTAAAACGCCCCCCCCCTTTTTTCGCAGCAGCGATTACAACCGTTGCCTGTGCCACGAGAAGTCCTGGCGCGGCGGCGCGAAAACATCGATGTATTCGGCTTCTTCGAGCACTTCGCCGCCATGGGCCGTTCCGGCCGGCATGACCATCACGCTGCCGGGGCCCGCCACGAATTCGCCCTCGCCCTCGATCCGCCACTTGATTTTCCCTCGCAGCATGTTGGTAATCTGGTCGAAATCGTGCCGGTGCATATTCATGGTTTTGCCGACGGGGCAGGTTATTCTGGCCACCATCACCTTGTCTGTTTGAACGACCTTTCCAAAGACCAAGGGATTGAGTTCTTTTTCCTCAAGGGTGTCCCAATGATATACCGGCATGGTTGCTGATGCTCCTTGTTTATGTCAAGCTATAGGAACTTTCGGAACGTATAATGTGTAGAATCGATCATGCATTCAAAACTTTTTGTTAGATTTGAACTTGTAGACTTATAGCCGTTATCTACATTAACGCTGAAGATAAGCGCGGAAAACGCACTATCGTTCTATCGTTTTCCGTCTATTCTTCAACGAATTGTTAGGCGTCAATCTTAACTGACTGAAACTGTTTAATTTTACATGAAGATGAGTCGACGTTATCTTTTGATAAATCTATTTCTTGCCTTATCTCTTGCAACATCAAGAGGAATTACCGCAAGTCCCTCATTTAAAGCCTTGAGGTGCTCATTTTGTATTAAAAACTGAGCTTCGCCAGCAAATTTCCAATTTTCGTGTTCAGAAATCAAACAATTGTCTTTTGTTGTGATCATAAAAAGCTTAATATTATATGTATCGCCAGGAATAAGATCGTCGTAACTTAGCGGTTTTATTTTAGGTTCTTCAATAGCTCTTGGCATAAAAAACACACTATAATTTTGGATAGAATTTGCAGGTAAGATTAGTTGAGAGAAGGTACCGTTAATCGACCTAACAATATCTTCCTTTCCTGGAATCCCGCGCAAATAGGATTTCATTTCGATGAACCAAGTTGGCATTAATGCCCAACGAGTTTTTGATGCCTCTGATTCAATGCTCAACGCCATGTCAGCAACACAGCCAGAATGACCTCCTAAATTGGACATTGCGATTCCGAGGGTCACGCTAACTTGCTCGTCTAATTTTTTAAGAACGGGACTTCCAAATGTTAGCTTGGCTTCAAATGGACTTTTTGGTTTCCAGTAACCATAAATAAAACCCATCCATGCCGCGATTGCAGTTAAAATTACAGCGATATAATATGCTGTTTTTAACATAATATGGTCCCTCTCCGAGCATTTGAGATTAATAACATACTAAAGTTTCATCGAACCTATAACAAACGGATCTATCAACATAAGCGTATGGTTTTTCAACTCTTGAAGCCCTTGTAACCTGTGCCGGGACTTGGTTTATAGTATGGTTATTTCCATCAAGAAATAACGCCTTCCATTCCGAATTTACCTGAGCCACATTAACTCGGTAGGCTCCAGGCGGAAGGTTTAGTCTTACAGAGCCTGTTGAAAGAAATATTCCACCTATGGTCTTCCCCTTTATAAGTTGCTCGATATCATTTACAGGGTTGTTCAAAGTCGGGATAGCGACGATACTAACGGTTCCTTCATAATTCAGATCTTTCATTTCGCCCACATTAGAAAATTCTTTATAAAAAATGTTCTGTAGGTAACCAGAGAAGTCGAATTGAGGCTTCCATCTGAATACAGGCGATAACAGCTCCTGGGCATCAACAGAAGTTAAAATCGTAAAACTAAAAAAGATTAATACGAAAATTATTTTGTTTTTAAGAATATTGTGAATCCTCATTTTTCTCGCCTCCAAGTAACTATAAATTTTAGTGGAGATCTCTTTTGCTTAAAACTCAGTTTAAAAGCGTAAATAACGTTTCGGTTAAGAGCTTGGCAAAAGAGTACAATGGATTTGCCAAACCTTCTTTAAACGCCGGTTCGGTTGAAATATCATTTATAACTCTTTTTGTGCAAATACGCGTTCTTCATTGCGGGCGTAAATGTAATCAACTTATATCAAAACATAGCAGGTTAAAGGGATACAGATAGTGTAGACAGCTTGCCATTGTCCACGAATTAAAAAACCGAAACATGTCATTGATATTCTACATAGACGAAGGCTGAATTTAATTCCCGTTGCTTGTCAATATAAAAAAGTTTTTAATATATTTAAAAGCTGCAGACTCAAACAATTGCCAATGTGGAAGAGCGGCGGCAAATAAAAAAAACCCCATCTCTTGTTGAGAAATGGGGTTTCGGGTTCGTTTCATAAGCTTACCTTTAAGATCTTTTTAAAGGTTGACGCGCTATGGAACTTGCATTCCTATTTCCACTTATTGCCCGGCTTGTCAAGCAATCATGTTGGATTTTATCGATAAAACTTTGATAGGCAAGCAGGGGCGGTCCCGTGAAATTCCATAATGGCCTGAAATTCCCTTAAATCCGACTGTTTCGGGGATAAAAAATTGCTTTTTTGTGATAAGTTTGAAATGATTCCCAAACACCCTGATTCTTCTAATAGCATTCAAATAATTTACCACAGAGACACAGAGCACACAGAGAGGTGAATTTATTTCTCTGAACCGGGAGATGCCGGTTCAGAGAAAATATGCGCCTTGTGATCGCTATCCGTTTATGTGGTGATAATATAGAGGACAGCTTTGTTGCCCAGAGCCGTCTCCCGATGGGCAAAAAGAAAAGTTTCTCCGTGATCTCCGTGCCTCGAATGAGCGTAGCGAATGGGTGGTGAATACGTTGCGGCATTTTAGAATAATTGTACCAAGACATCTTGGTGATGTTTACCGTAGACATCGGGTAGAACAGGGGAGGCGAGAAAGCATGGCTTTGCCGGGGTGGCTTCAACGTCCGATCATGCAGATGACAGATGAAATATATGCCCGGATTCCGCGTCCGCAGCCGGAAAGGGATAAGCTGAACGGCTGCCGCATTATTTCGCACCGGGGGGATCATGACAACCTGACGGTTTTTGAAAATACCCTGGCGTCGTTTGACCGGATTTTGGATGCGGGGGTGTGGGGGATCGAGCTTGATATCCGCTGGACCCGGGATCTGCATCCAATGGTGTTTCATGATGCATCCCTGAAACGGCTTTACGGCCGGCCCCAGAAAATCTGTGATTTGACCCTTTCCGAGCTTAAGGCTACCGCTGCAATAATCCCGACCCTTAAAGAGGTCATTGACCGCTATGCCAGGAAGCTTCACCTGATGGCTGAATTAAAAAAGGAAATGTATCCGGACCCGGTTTATCAGAACAGGATTTTGCGTGAGCTCTTCGCAGGGCTGGAAGCAGGTGTTGATTTTCATATTCTCAGCCTGGCCCCGGAGCTTTTCAATCTGCTTGAGGGATTGCCGCCACCGGCGTTTCTGCCCATCGCCGAGCTTGATGTGGGCAGTCTCAGCGAATTGAGCATTCGCGAGGGCTATGGCGGGGTTCTGGGTCATTACCTCTTGGTGACGGAGGCGCTGCGGAAAAAGCACCAGAAATGTCATCAGGGGGTGGGGACGGGATTTATAAACTCGAAGCAGGCTCTGTTCCGGGAACTGAACCGGGGGGTTGACTGGATTTTTTCCGATCAGGCTGTCGAAATGCAGAACGTTTGCAACCCTCCTAGAAGTCATTTGAAAACCTCATCTGAGGCCTGATAGCTGCGTTGCACGCCTCTTCAAATTGCTCACATACTCCCGTGTATGCTGCGCATTTTCATCAGCTTGCGCCTTGCTCTCAAACCTGATTCGAGGTTTTGAAACGACTTCTACAAAACCCGTTATGGCATGAGACCGTTAAAAAATGTTCAATTTTGTTCAAGTTCAAGGAAGGTGAGAATTTTAACCGCAAGAATACCACGGGTATTTCAAGGATTGAAATTTGAAACCTGACGAAGAAATTGAGAAAAAGGGAGTGTTTTGCAAAGGTATCAATATGTTTCTGTCAGCTGTTCCGCTTCCTGCTTCCCCTTGCCTTCATCCACAAAATAGAGAAGAACGCCTCCGGCTAGAAATAGAATCAAGACAGAGGCCATTCCCCAGCGGGTGGCCGCTTCTCCCACCTGCTGCATCTGCGCGACAGTGGGGGAGGGCGGCATCAGCAGCCGTTTGGCCGCCAGCCCGCCAATGCCGATAAGGGCCGGGCCGATTATCGTCGCGAATTTTCCCAGCATGTTGTAAAACCCGAAAAATTCGGCGGCCTTGTCGTGCGGAATCAGGCGCGAATAGTAAGACCGGCTCAGGGCCTGGATGCCGCCCTGGACCAGCCCGATAACGACTGCAAGAATATAAAATTCCCTGGGGCTGCGCATCATCGTCCCCCACAGGGTGATAAACATGTACATGCCGATGGCAAGAAAGATGGCCCGGCGCGCTCCCCAGCGCTGGCCGAGCTTGCCGAAGAGCAGGGCCGCCGGAAATCCCACAAACTGAACAAGCAGCAGGGCCAGGATCAAATGATTGGCATCAAAGCCGATGGACAGTCCGTAATCGACCGCCATGCGGATAATGGTGTCCACGCCGTCGATGTAAAACCAGTATGCCAGCAAAAACAGAAAGATGGTCTTGAGATGGCGGATTTTTTTAAACGTTCGGGCAAATTGACGAAACCCTTCCCAAACAATCTGTTTCGGCGCCAAGGAAACCGGCCGGGCTGTTTTTTCCGGCAGCCACATGATCGTAAAAATCGTGAACAGTCCCCACCACAGTGCCACAGACAGGAAGCTGAATTGGACGGCGGCGCCGGCATCCGCAAATCCGAACTTCCGCGGCCACATCGTCATGAGAACATTCAGCAGGAACAAAATGCCGCCGCCTAGGTATCCCAGGCTGTATCCCAGGCTGGAAACATAATCGATGCGATCCTCTCCGGCCACTGCCGGCAAGAGGGAATCGTAAAATATATTGGCGCCGGAAAATCCGATGGACCCCATGGCATAGATAAAAACCGCCCAGGCCCACTGGCCTTTCTGCACAAAAAACAGGGCCGCCGTCATCAACACCCCCAGATAGGCAAAAAAGACCAGAAACTTTTTTTTAACGGCCCCCTTGTCTGCCATGGCGCCCAGCACTGGGGCTGCCAATGCCACCAGCAGGCCGGCGCAGGAATTGGCAAATCCCAGCCGGGCAGTGCTGACGTTGATGTCGGCCCCGCTGCTCCAAAACTGTTTGAAAAATATGGGGAAAAATCCGGCCATGACGGTGGTGGCAAAGGCGGAATTGGCCCAGTCATACATGGCCCAGCCCCAGACGGATTTTCGATTCATACGCATGGGAAACTTATTAAAAAGTTAAAATCTCTCGCCAAGGCGCAAAGACCGCAAAGTTCACTGATTAAATGAATTTTTCTTAGCGCCCCTAGCGGCTTTGCGGGAATATATGATATTACGGGACCCCAACAATTAATTCATTGCCGGGTCGTTCAACGTATAACTCGAATGACTTGGCAATGCAACGAGGCAATTGGGCCGGCTTGACTTTGGGCGTATCATACTCATATTGGTGATAACAATGCTACGAGTTTCTTCTTTGTACTGCTAACAAAAGGAGGGTGCTATGGCTTATACATGTAAAAATTGCGGAGCGGTAGCCAACGAACCCGGGCATTTATGCAATCCCTGCGGTGATAAATCCAAATGCAGCTTCTGCGGAGCCCCCGAGACGGGCTCCAGGCATATATGCAAGGACAAACTGGCGGCAATGAAATATGTGTGCGATGGATGCGGACGGGTTGCGATGGAAAAGGAACATCTGTGCAAACCGACGGTCATCCGGTGATTTTTCGATTGAATCCTAATCGCTCGTAACCAAATAAGATATAACCATTCGGGGCGTCAAACATGTTGTCGCCCCTTTTTAATTGAATTCAATATGTTTGCGGGGAAAAAACTTTACAGCTACTAAAAAATGGTTATAATAGTCCAAATTGCGAATCAATCGGGATGAAGGGAGAATTTCCATGTATAATAAGACGGTTATGGATCATTTTAGGAATCCTCGAAACGTCGGAATTATAGAAGATGCCGATGGGATCGGCGAGGTCGGAAACCCGCTGTGCGGCGATATGATGACCATTTATCTTGATATTGAGGACGAGATAATTAAGGACATCAAGTTTCAGACATTCGGCTGCGGTTCCGCCATAGCGGTTTCCAGCATGTTGACCGAACTGGCCAAGGGTAAAACCGTTGCGGAGGCCAAAAAGATCACCAATAAAGACGTGGCCGACGCTCTTGAGGGGTTGCCTAAAAACAAGCTGCATTGCTCAAACCTGGGCGCCGATGCGCTTCAAGTCGCCATCAAGAACTATGAAGACAAGAAAGCCGGTAAAACCCAGCCGGAATTAAAGCGCAAAGATGAGCATGAGCATTCCCACGGGAAGAAGTGCTATTGCCCGTATTGCGATGTTGAAATTCTGGAAAGTGCAACATTCTGCGAAGCCTGTCATTCAGACCTCAAAGCGCCCCACTAATTCAATACCGGGAAAGCATGAACCATGAAAATAATTAATTTAGACCACATGTCTGCAAATCCGATTCTGCCCGAAGTGAAAGAGGCAATGATAGCGGCTATTCAGGCGGATTATGCCAATCCTTCCAGCCAGCACACCCGCGGGGAACAGGCTGCCGAAGCACTGGAAAGCGCCCGTGAATCCGTTGCGAAACTCATAAACTGCAGCAATCCGAAGGAAGTGGTTTTTACTTCCTGCGGCACGGAATCGATTAATCATGCCATCAAGGGCGTCGCCCTGGCCAACGCTCAAAAGGGGAAGCACATTGTTACCTCAAACATCGAGCATAACGCAGTGATACGAAGCCTGCGGCGGTTGAAGTCCATGGGGTATACCATTACATCGGTTTCCGTGGATGGACAGGGGCGCGTCAATCCACGGGATATTGCCGAGGCCATCACAGAGAATACCATTCTGGTGTCGGTCATGCACAGCAACAATGAAACCGGGACCATTCAGCCCATCGAGGAGATCGGGAAAATAACCAGTGAAAAGAAGGTCATTTTTCATACTGATGCGGTGGACTCGGTCGGGGTTGTTCCGATTGATGTTCAGAAGCTGAATGTTGACCTCCTGAGTTTTGCCTCAAACCCCTTTTATGGCCCGACAGGTGTCGGCGGGCTTTATATCCGCCGGGGCAGCCAGGTATGGCCGCTTCTGGATGGCGGCATTCAGGAGAATAACAAACGCGCGGGCACCGAAAATTTAATCGGCATCATCGGAATGGGGGTTGCGGCCGATCTGGCCAGGCGCCATATGGAGGAGAGGGTTGCCCACACGGCAAAATTAAAAAAGAAACTGCTGGATGAGCTGCCTGAATATATCGACGAGTACATCATCAATACCCATCCGGAATTCAGCCTGCCCAATCTGGTGTCCGTGTCGGTTCGCTATATCGAAGGGGAAAGCGTGGTGTTAATGCTGGACGATGACGGTATTGCCGTATCCACCCGGTCCGCCTGTGCCACCGGTTCATTAAGGGCTTCGCATGTGCTGCTGTCCATCGGGCGCGATCATGCGGACGCCCAGGGCACGCTGGTCATATCCCTTGGGGTGGACAATACCGAAGAAGACGTCACTACCTTTTTAACGGCCCTTAAAAATGTAGTCACAACCCTTCGGAACATTTCACCTTTATACAAAAAGGTATTGAACAACCAGAAAAAACCCTAAGTTTGCATAGATAGGGCCAATATCGGTATGACTGCTTTTATGATGCAGAGACGGCAGAGACTTTTTCATTCCATGATTCTTTTTCTGCCGTTTTTTTTTCTTGCCGGAGCCGGCGCGGGCTATGCGGACACCGCCGTCATCCCGGTTCAATATCGCTGGGCGTCAGAGGCCCTGCCGGTCATCAGCCATTTTTTATCCTCAAACGGTGTCGCCACGGTCGATGAGCGCACCAATTCCATAATCATCGTTGACGCTGCCGATAACCTAAAAAACATTAAGGAGTTTCTTAAGCAGTTTGACCAGCCGGTCAAGCGGGTCAGAATTCGCTTGCGATTTAACGAAGCGCTTTCTTCCCTGGATCAAAGTGTTTCAGTCACCGGCGGGGTGTCCGGCGGGAAATGGGGCGTCACGGTCGGTGATAAAAATAAGGACGGCGTCGACGTGCGGATCAGCGACACAAAAGGCCGTGGCGAGCAGGCGAGTGAATATCTCGTACAAACGACTTCAGGCGGTACGGCCTATATTTTGACCGGCAGGGAGATTCCCTACCGGGACAACTGGGGACGTTACTGCCGGGGCGACGGACCCTGTCCGGATTCGGTTTCGTTTCAAAAAGCCGATACGGGGATGGAAATCAAAGCGGTCATCGTCGGCGACCGCGCGAATGTTGTTATTACGCCAAGACTGTCTCATTTTGAACCCAACCAACGAGGAGGGATCATTCGCTATTCAGCCGCAGCAACCCAGTTGTCGGCTCCCCTGGGGCAGTGGGTGACGATCGGCGGCGCCGACAATAAAAGCAGCGAGGCGTTTCGGGAAATCGTCGGCGGCGGTAGAGACAGCCGGGAGTCGTCTTTTTCTATGGAGTTGATGGTGGAGACTTATTAGAAGTCATTTCAAAACCCCATATGAAGCCTGATAGCTGCGTTGCAAGCCTCTTCAAAATGCTCACAACCTCCCATGGTTGCTGCGCTTTTTCATCGGCTTGCG
>JBFLWU010000017.1:0-79767 GCA_040757625.1 Thermodesulfobacteriota bacterium
GGTTCAGCGGCAGGGGATGCACAGAAAATTGTGCAGGCGTGCACAGAAATCTGTGCATGAAATGAAATTCAGGTCAGATGTTATGTTTTACTGCCGGCGGCAGATGTTTATTAGATAGGGTGGGACTCCCTTGTAGATGTGAAATGCTTTAGGAATTCGGGGAGGGAAAGTCAATAAAAAAAACGGCGTAGGGCAAACGGCTCACGGCGAAGGGCAATAAGAGAAGTGCTAAAAGAGAACGGCGTAGGGCGAACGGCTCACGACGCAAGGCATGAGACGAAGGACGAGGGAAGAGGGACGAGAGACGGTATAAAATATTGAACTGCTAAGTACAATTATTCTTAACTACTGTAACGTATTATATTAAATTTCACCACCCATTCGCTGCGCTCATTCGAGACACGGAGGTCACGGAGGAATCTTTCTTTTTGCCCATCGGGAGACGGCGATGGGCAAAAATCCGTCCTCTATGTTATTAATGTCTATACGCCGCATAAGCTGATAGCAGACACAGGGTGAGTATTTTATCTGAACCGGTATCTTCCGGTTCAGATAAATTGATTCAACTCTCTGTGCCCTCTGTGCCTCTGTGGTGAATCATGTGAATGATATTAGAAAAATACGTTATGATATTTACGAAACAGAGTACTAAGGCGCAAAGGGCGCAAAGATTTTTTACCCGAATCGGGTAGCCGGCCAAAGGTGAAATGTCCGGCTGTCGATTCGCGCAAGGATGCTCATTTTTAAACGTGCAGGCAGAGGTCTCGGCACCTTGATCTGAAGCGGCAATAAAAGAACGGCGTAGGGCAAACGGCGCACGGCGAAGGGCAATAAAAGAACGGCGCAATGCGAACGGCATGGACAAATCCCCCGCAGGCGGGCCTTACCCAAACTGTATGGAGCAGTCTTAACTCTTCCCGGAGCGTTTGTCCTCGCGGCGGGTGTGGATGTCCAGCAGCACCGTCTTGCCCTCGGCGTTCAGGCGCCGGGCGCGCTTCAGGGCCGGCGCGATGGCGGCGGGCTTTGTTACCTTGATGCCCACGGCCCCCATGCCCTGGGCGATCCTGGCATAGTCGCCCTGCATGCGCGTGACCCCGTACCGCTCCTGGGCGGTGGGATAGATGCCGGCCGAATACGTGGCCATGATGCCGTTGTTCATCACCACCGTGGTGATGGGCAGCTCGGCGCGGTCGGAGGTCTCGATGTCCAGGCCGGACATGCCGAAAGCGGCATCGCCCATGAAGTTGAGGCAGAAGCGGTCGGGAAAGGCCATCTTGGCGCCGATCATCAGGGGGATGCCGTAGCCGAGATGGGTGGACTTGCCCCAGCCGATGTAGCTGTGAGGCGCGGTGGCCGTGAAAAAGGGGACCATCTGCTCCCTGGGGGCGCCGGCGTCGTGGGTGACGATGCTGCGCTCCCGGTCCAGGTTGCGGTCGATCTCCCAGATGATGCGGTAGGGGTTGATGGGCTCGGTGTCGTCGGTGAGCATCGGCAGCCACTCCCCGTACCACTTGGCCTTGATGTCGGCGATCTCCGCAGGCACGGTGGTCTGGCCCCTGCGCCCCTCGGGGCCGACAGCGGCCTTTACCTCTTCGATCACGGCCCGCAGGGTTTCCCGGGCGTCGCCGGCAAGTCCGATGTCGGCGGCCTGGTCCTTGTTGATGTCCTCCTGGCTGACGGTGTTGTGGATGATGATTTTGCCGGCGGGGATGCGCTGGGCAAACGGGGTGCGCGAGAGGCTGGCGCCCACGGCAAAGAGCACATCGGCGGACTGGAGCCAGGTCCGGGCGGCCAGGGTCGTTGCGCCGCTGCCGGCCCCCAGGGCCAGGGGGTGGCGCTCGTCCATGGCCGATTTTCCGGGCATGGAGGTGTAAACGGGAACTTCGAGAAGCTCGGCAAGCTCCGTAAGCTCGGCAGTGGCGCCGCTCAAGAGCACGCCCATGCCCGCCCAGATGACGGGGCGTTTGGCCGCCAGCAGGGCCCTGGCGGCATCCTGGATGTCGCCTTTGCAGGGGACCTGCCGCATGCCGGCCGGCGGCCTGTAGGCCAGGGCGGCTTCGGGGACCTCCTGGTTGGCGATGTCGCTGGGGATTTCAACGACGACGGGGCCGGGGCGGCCGTTTTTCAGGGCATGGAAGGCGCGGCGCATGACGGCGGCGACCTGGTCGGCCTTGAAGATGGTCTCGGCCTGCTTGCACATGTCCCGGTACATCCGGGTCGCCCAGAACGCCGGCCGGATGCTCAACTGGTCCACGGCAGGCCCGCCCGGGAGATAGAGCACCGGCACGTTGTCGGCATTGGCCTGGTTGAGGGCGCCCATGGCGTTTTCCGCGCCGGCCTGGTGCTGGATGAGGAACACGGCGAACCTGCGGCGGCCGCTCAAACGGCAGTAGCCGTCGGCGGCCATGCCGGCGCCGCGCTCGTGCCGGAAGGAAACGGGCCGGATGCCCTCCTTGGCGACGGCCTCGATCAGGTTGTTGGTGGGAAAGCAGGTGGCCCACTCGACGCCTTCCTGTTTCAGGATGCGGGCAATAGCATGGGTAACGTTCATGAAGCGCTTCCTTTAAGATGTAGCGGGTTATTCAACATGTGATGTCGATTCGCATCACCGCGGCGGCCGCACGTGCGCCGGTTTGCGTTCTGCAGCCAGCCGCAAGGGCTAAATATCATAGCCGCTTCGGGCTGTCCATTAGAAAATCACTGGTTAACTATTTGAATTTTAATTGATTTAAGATCCAGGCGGTTTTATGTGAAGTTTCCGGCCCCGCTTTGCGGTTCTCGCTTGGCGACGCTGGATTCCGCAGTGATGTTGACAATGCCGTTATAAAGTTTAGCTTATGGCAGTTGTGTAACATATATTTCGCATCAGCCGGCGGCTGTCGCAGCATCCGCCCGGTTGTCAATCAACGAGCATAACGGGTGACGGCATGCGCCTCATTAAAAGGTTCCAGAAAAACAAAACCAAAACGGCGCCGGACCCTGACGGTTCAGGGCCCTGGCTGAAAAAAGTGACGACGCCGGAAAAGGTCCTGAGCAGGATACGGCCCGGCATGAATATCTTTCTGGGCACCGGCGTGGCCGAACCCCGCACCCTTGTCAAAAAACTCCTGGCCTCAAAGGAAACCAACCTGACGGACCTGGAGCTGGTTCAGCTGGTGAGCTTCGGAGATGCGGTTTCCTTTAAGGACCTGTATTCCCAGAGATTCCGGCTGAAGACATTTTTTTCCGGCTGGGTCGCCAGGGAAGCGATCCGGGAGGGCCGGGTCGATCTCATCCCCAGCCGGTTTTCCCGGATACCCCGGCTGGTGGAGTCCGGCCAGATTCCCATCGACGCCGCTTTCATCCAGATTACCCCGCCCAATGAAGCCGGGTATTGCAGCCTGGGCGTTGCCGTAGACGTGGCCCAGCATGCCATGGAGCGGGCGTCCCTGGTTGTGGGCGAGATCAATACGGACATCCCGGTCACCTACGGCGATTCCTTTGTGCATGTTTCGGATTTTGATTTGCTGGTCTATTCCACGGAGCCGCCCCTCTATTTTCCCCGCTGGCCGGTGGATGCGGTTTACGATCGGATTGCCGCCCATGTGTCCGCTCTGATCGATGACGGCAGCTGCATCGCCTTTTCGATCGGGCCGCTCTTTGAGGCCCTCGGGCGCCACCTGGTCCATAAGCGCCACCTGGGCATCCATTCCCCCTTTTTCACGGACCCGCTCATGGACCTGGTGAAAAGCGGCGCGGTGACCAATCGCCGGAAAAAAAACTGGAGGGGAAAATCCCTTGTTTCCTACGCGTTTGGAACCGAAGACCTCATGGCCTGGCTGGACCGGAACCCCCTGGTTGAATTTCAGGGGGTCGACATGGTCTTTGATCCGAATCAGATGGGGGAAAATCCGGGATTTGTCGTTGTTCACAACGCGCGCAAGATCGATTTGTCGGGTTCCATCGCCCTGAATGCCGGCAAGGGCAATGTGCCGGTGGCGCCCGCGGATCAGATGGACTTTTTTTTCGGGGCGGAGCTGTCCCCGGGCGGGCGCAACATTTTCGCGCTGCCGAGCCGCAACCGCGAAGGCGAGCCCAAGATCGTCTTGTCCATTAAAGACTTTCCCAATCAGCTCAGTGTCAAAGAGTCGGCCGACCTGGTGGTTACGGAATACGGCGTTGCCAGCCTGCGGGGCAAAACCCTTCGCGAGCGGGCCATGGCGCTCATCGATATCGCCCATCCGGAGGACCGGCCGCTGCTGGTCGAACAGGCCAAAAGAGAGAAAATCATCTACCAGGACCAGATGTTTCCGGCAGCCTGCGACCTTACGGGCGCCCGCGGGGCCGCCGTGCCTTCAAAGGTGGCGCTGGCAAACGGCACAACGGTAAGCTTCCGGCCCATCAAGCCTTCGGACGAAGAGAAGCTGCGGCGGCTTTTTTACCGTTTTTCCGACAAGTCCGTCTACAACCGATATTTTAATCCCATCAAAAGCATGCCCCACGAGAAAATCCAGGAGTATGTGAATATCGACTGCGACCGCGGAGAGTCCCTCGTGGGGGTCGTGGGCGAATCCGGCAATGAGCGCATAATCGCGGAGGCCAGATACGTCAGAGACAAGGACGGTCCCATGGCCGAAGTCGCCTTTGCCGTGGACGACGCCTACCAGGGGCTCCATATCGCCCGCCATATGTATAACATGCTGATTCAGCTGGCCCGGGACCGGGGGATCAAAGGGTTTACCGCTGAAGTGCTCGAGTCGAACAAACAGATGCTCAGCGTGTTCAAGAGCGGCGACCTGACCGTGACGACCCGGCTGATAGACGGGGTTTACAGCCTGGAGATGCCCTTTAGCCCGGATATTTCATGAAAATTTTTCAGCAAGTTTTAAAATGATCCTGATAATAGTCGGTTAGATGTAAATTTGACGTAAAAACCAGAGATACGCTTTGTTACTTCTCTTGAAAAAGACAAATGCTTGAAAAATTTTCACCCTGGGGGCGAAATGCATTCGCCCATTTGCTGCGTTATCCGGGGCTTGCGGTACGAAAAGCACAGCTGCACCCCGGAGGGCCTTGCAAATGAACGAATGCATTTCGTGAAATAATCGGGTTGGTACCTGATGCGCCATTCCATGCGGTTGAGGCGCCGGCGAGTCAGCCCCCTGCTCCTTTGCCCGCGTTCCCCGCATTCCGAGTTTCCGGACAAGAATCTCAACGCAAACCGTATCAAACTGTATTGAAAACAAAGCGTTATCCAGGTTCGGCCACATTCCCCTCCGGCACCCGCACCGCAACATTTCCATGGCAGATAAATATTGACATGCATTGCCAACTTTTTTATAGTTCGCCTTTCATAACGTAATGAATTTTCAGAGGGTAATTAGCCTCTTAACCGTATAAAAAAGATGGACAAAAAAAATAACAAGGAGGTGAAATTTTTTTTTAGGGGTGTGTTGATCTTCAAGAGGAATTAGATGTATTTGCCAGTTGAAATGTTCAATAAACAACAGTTAAGGAGGTATGAATGACTTCAACGATTATGTTTGCTTTGTTGTGCGGACTTCTCGGGGTTGTGTACGCCATTGTTACCGCCATGTGGGTATCCAAGCAGAACGCGGGAAACCAGAAGATGCAGGATATCTCCAATGCGGTCAAAGAGGGCGCCTATGCATTCCTGACCCGCGAGTATAAAACCGTCGCCATCGTCGCCATTATCCTGGTGATCCTGATCGCCGTAACGGGACTCGGCATCTGGACGGCGATCGGTTTCATCATCGGAACCGTCGGCTCGGCGCTGGCCGGTTTTGTGGGCATGTGGGTGACGGTAAGGGCCAATGTCCGCACCACCCAGGCCGCCAGCAAGGGGCTTCAGGCCGCCCTGGGCCTGGCCTTCAAGGGCGGGTCGGTGACGGGCGTTATGGTGGTCGGGCTCGGCATCATCGGCCTTGCCGGTTTTTATGCCATCGCCAAACAGTCATCGCCTGAGATGGCATTCCACGCCCTGGTGGGGCTCGGCTTCGGCTGCTCGCTCATGAGCGTGTTCGCCCGAATCGCCGGCGGCATCTATACCAAGGCTGCCGACGTGGGCGCCGACCTGGTGGGTAAAGTGGAAGCGGGGATTCCCGAAGACGACCCCCGCAACCCGGCCGTTATCGCCGATAACGTCGGCGACAACGTGGGCGACTGCGCCGGCATGGCGGCGGACCTGTATGAAACCTACACCGTTACGGTGGTTGCGGGCATGCTGCTGGCAAAGACCGTTTTCGGCGCCGACAGCTCGTGGGTGGAATTTCCCCTGCTGCTGGGCGGAATCTCCATCATCGCTTCCATTATCGGCACCTTTGCCGTAAAGCTCGGCAAAAATCAGTATATCATGGGCGCCCTTTACAAGGGCCTGGCGGTGGCCGGCATTCTGGCCGCCATCGCATTTTATTTTGTGACCGGCAGATTTTTGCAAAGCGAGGCCGTGAAGGCTTCTCTGGCAGCCCATCCTTCCTTTACGCAGATGAACGTCTTCCTGATGGCCCTGATCGGCCTGGCGCTGACCGGCCTGATCGTGGCGATCACGGAATACTTCACCGCCAAGGAATATAGCCCGGTGAAACACATCGCCAAGGCCAGTCTGACCGGCCACGGCACCAACGTCATTGCCGGTCTGGCCGTCAGCATGAAGTCGACCGCCGCGCCGGTTATTGTGATCGTTGCCTCGATCCTGGGCGCGTTCGCCCTGGGCGGCGGCTTTTCCGGCGATGCGGCCGGCGGCCTTTTCGCCATCGCCCTGTCGGCGGTGTCGATGCTGTCCATGACCGGCATCGTTGTGGCCATCGACTCCTACGGCCCGATTACGGACAACGCCGGCGGCATTGCCGAAATGGCCGGGCTGCCGGAAGAGATCCGCAACATTACCGACCCGCTGGACGCAGTCGGAAACACCACCAAGGCGGTTACCAAGGGGTATGCCATCGGTTCGGCCGGTTTGGCGGCCCTGGTGCTTTTTGCGGAGTATTCGCGGTCTTTTTCAGTGGAACTCAAGTTCGACCTTTCGAACCCGATGGTGCTGGCCGGTCTGTTTATCGGCGGACTCCTGCCCTACTACTTCGGCTCGCTCCTCATGGAAGCCGTGGGCAAGGCTGCCGGCAGCATTGTTGAAGAAGTGCGGCGCCAGTTCCGGGAGATCGTCGGCATCATGGAATACAAGGCCAAACCGGAATACGGCAAGTGCGTCGACATCGTTACCAGGGGCGCCATCAAGCAGATGATGGTTCCCGCGCTGATTCCGGTGGTGATTCCGATTCTGGTCGGCCTGATCCTCGGCCGGGAAGCGCTCGGCGGGGTCCTGATCGGCAGCATCCTGACCGGACTTTTCCAGGCCATCGCCATGACCAGCGGCGGCGGCGCCTGGGACAACGCCAAGAAGTCCTTTGAGGACGGCGTGACCGACGACACCGGCAAGGTTCACAAAAAGGGCAGCGACGGGCACAAGGCCTCGGTCACCGGCGATACCGTCGGCGATCCGTACAAGGATACCGCCGGCCCGGCCATCAACCCGATGATCAAGGTTATCAACATCGTCGCACTCTTGATCGTTCCCATGCTGTAATATGCGTGTAAGGCGGTGTACCTGCCGCCGTGCGGCAGGTAACGGACCTGATTAAAAAAGCCCGGCGTGTCGGCAGACACGCCGGGCTTTTGTTTTGAGATCTTTGCAAAACGCCCCCTTTAATTGCGGCACCCGCGGGGGCTGTCCCCGGACAGACCGGAAAAACGGCGTCAGGGGGATTGAGATAACTTGCCGGGGCAAAGAAAGTTTCGCGTGACGTTTCAGGCGGGATTGAAGAACCCTGCAGCAAGCTGCAGGGTTAGCGGGCGCTGTTGCGGTTCAATTGCTGCGCCGGCTGCCTGACAGAACCTTACGGATGACCCGGGAAATTTCATTAATTGCGACCGGCTTCATGACAAACGCGCGGATGCCGATGTTCATGGCCTTGTCCGCGTCGATCTGATCGCTGTATCCGGTGCAGAGAATGATCGGTATGTCAGGCCGCAATTTCATGAGCGTATGGGTCAGCTCGATGCCGGTCATGTTCGGCATGGTAAAATCGGTGATAACCAGATCGAAAGCGCCGGGGGTCGCCTCAAAGGTCTGGATGGCGTCCATGCTGCTTGTTTTCGCGGTTACCTTGTACCCGAGTCGTTCCAGGGCCGGCCGGGTGGCGTTGACAATCGCCTGTTCGTCGTCCACAAACAGGATGCGCTCGTTGCCGCCGGGAATTTCCAAGCTGGCCTTTATTTCCGGTTCGGGCTGGTCTTCAATCCGGGGAAGAAGGACCTGAAAGGTCGTACCCATGCCGGGTTCGCTGCTGGCCGAGATGGCCCCGTGGTAACTTTTAATGATGCCGTGAACCACCGCCAGCCCCATTCCCGACCCTTCCCCCACTTTTTTGGTGGTAAAATAGGGGTCATAGATCCGATTCAATATCTCGGGCCTGATCCCATGACCGGTATCGCTTACGACCAGCCTGACGTAGTTTCCGGGGGCCAGTCCATGATGACGACCGGCATCGCTGTCATTCAGCGCCATGCTGTCCAGGGTGACTGCCAAGACCCCGCCCTTATCTTTCATGGCATGGGCGGCATTGGTGCACAGGTTGATAAGAATCTGGTTGATCTGGGTGGGATTGGCGCGGACGATATCCACATCGGTTGAAATGTTCTGCCGGATTTCAATGGTGGTCGGCAGCGAGGAACGCAACAGCTTCAGTGCGTCCTCGATAATCGGACCGATCCGGACCGGTTTGAGCTCCTGATCGCTCTGGCGGCTGAAGGCAAGAATCTGTTTAACGATATCGCGTGCGCGCAGGCAGGCGGTTCGCACCTCCTCCAGGTTGCGGCCGGCCGGCTCATCCGGGGGAATGTCCATCAGGGCCAGTTCGGCGTTGCCGAGGATGATGCCGAGAATGTTGTTAAAATCATGGGCGATTCCGCCGGCGAGGGTGCCGATGGCCTCCATTTTCTGGGCCTGCTGCAGTTCCCAGCGGGCTTCCTTTAATTCCAGGATCGTCGCTTCCTTTTCCTGATAGAGCCTGGCATTTTCAATGGCGGCGCCGATCTGGTTGCCGATGATGCCGCACAGTTCGATTTCTTCGGAAGTGAACCGGCGCGGCTTAAACTCGTATAATATCATGACCCCCAAAAGCTTTTCTTTTGATTTCAGTGGAAACAGCAGTGCGTTGTCGGCCCCGATGCGCATGCCGAATGAGCTGATTTTTTGCTGGAAGGGGTCGTTGGGGTCAAACTTCACATACTGAAACTGATTGGTCTGGTACACATTCCAGGCGTAGCCGGGGAAAGAACTTTTGGACAGGAGCATTTGCTCGACTTGTCCGGCGCTAAAGCCCTTATGGGCTACGATCATGAGTTCCTGCTTGTCTTCATCCAGCAAGCGGATGAACCCGGCATCGACTTTCAACAACTCCAACACTTTTTCAAGGGCGTCGTTTAAAATCGTGTTGAGATCCAAGGAACGGTTTACAGTCTGGGAGATAATGTTCAGATCGGAAAGGAGTTTCGCGCGCCGCTGGAGCTGAGCAAAGAGGCTGGCATTTTCGATGGCGGCTCCGATCTGATGACCGATGGCCGTATAGAGCTGGATATCGTCTTCCCTGAATGTTCTGGGCTCGCTGAAAAGCACGCACATGCTGCCGCAGATTTTTTCCTTGGCATAAAGCAGAATGAATATGAGTGAACGGCATCCGATCTCGTGAATATAAATATCCCTGTTTAATGTGCGGGGATCCGTCAGCGCGTCCTCAATGACCACAGCCTTTCCGGATTTTACAGCATAGGAAACAATGGGGGCTTTCAGTTCCAGTCGTTTGGAAAGCTTGTTCAGCTCTTCGGTGCTGAACCCTTTATGGGCGGCAAGAACCAGCTCCTGGGTTTTTTCATCCAAAAGCCGTAGATAGAAAAGGTGGGGCATAAAGGCTTCAGTGACTTTGACCAGGGCGTCGTCCAGCACCTGGTCAAGATCCAGGCTCTGATTGATGCGCTGGGAGATGGAATTTAAAACGGCGAGATTCTTTTCGTTCTGCTTGCGGCTGGTAATGTCTATCATGTTTCCCATGATCGCCGGTTTGCCCTGGTACTCGATAAGGACCGCCGACGTTTCGCAGAATATCGTCCGGCCGTCTTTGCGGATTCTTCTGCTTTCCTGGGTGCGGGAGACTTCTTCTCCGGCCAGCCTTTTTAACTTTTTTGCATATGCGCGGGTTCTGTCATCCGGATGGAAGAGGTCGAAATAATTCGCGCCGATTAATTCAGCAACGGTGTATCCATGGATTTCGGCGAACTGTTGGTTTGCGTAAACGATGGTATCGTCCTGATGGATATAAATCCCGGTCTGAGAGCTTTCAGCGAGTTTTTTATATTTATGTTCGCTTTCCCTGAGGGCCGCCTCTGCACGCTTGCGTTTTGTTATGTCGGTTACGACGCCTTCGAGATATCCGCGTTCGGGATAGGCGGTCGCACTGATTTCAATCTGAACATGCGATCCGTCCCTGCGAATCATTTCAATTTCAAATCCGTCGACCCTGCCGTGCAATTGGATCTGACGAAGCAGTTCATCCCGTCGGCCCGAATCGGCATAGTGCTCCGAGGTAACGTACTCTGCGATGAACTGGTCGACCGAGTGATACCCCATCAGTTCGGCAAGGGTCTGGTTGGCGGCAAGAAACTTGCCGTCCTCGATACGCGTCCGATAGATGCCCACCATGGCGGTTTCAAAAAGCTGGCGATATTTTTCACCGGTGTTTCGGATCTGTTCTTCAATTAATTTGCGGTCGGTGATATCCCTGAGTGTGCATAAGATGCCTATGGGGTTGTTGTTATCGAGCACCGGTTTTTTGACCACATGCATCCAGCGTTTTTTCCCGTCGGCAGAATTTGCCTCTTCGTCCTGAACAAGCGGGATGCCGCTGCTCATGACTTTTAAATCATCCTGCCGATATTTTTCCGCTTCGTTTCGGGGAAAGATGTCGAAATCCGACTTTCCGATAATTTCGTTTTCATGTCTGCCGAGATAGTTGCAGAAAGCCGGATTGACGGACTGATAATTAAAATTGCGGTCTTTTAAAACGATCAGGTCGGGCGTGGCGGATAAGATGATATTCAGGATGTCCTGTTTGCCCCGGGGCGCTTTAACTTTGCGGCTGGCGGCGGTCGCTTTTGTCCCCCGCTTGGGGGACTGCTGTATGAACGCCTCATTATGGTGTTTGTTGCGCATTTTCCCCTGCTAATGCGAGTTCTTATGACGGCGGCTGGGAAATATACTTATATACGGAATAAGCCTCGGGCGCAATAAGTTTTCGCATCCGGTTGAATTTGCCTTTGTGACAGGTTCTAGAAAAACGCCGCGATTGGAGGGTTCAATCGTTTGCGTTGGCGCCAGGTTAGAGAGTTGAAAAAAGGTAAGCGCCGGGAGACGGCGGCGCGATGAGGGACGAGAGGGGCAGGGCGCAAGGAGAGTTGGAGCAGGCAGCAGGGGCCGGAGGTGAGGCGATTATAGAAAAAGACAGATAGAAGCCCCGAAAGGGAAAGGGTTGACGCTGAATTCGAGCTGTTGTAGGTTCCTATCTGTTTCAGAATAATAACAGCGGAAAGGACGGTTTATGAAGCTGGCCGAGCGAATGTATCGTCTGAAAAAGGAAAGCGCGTTTGTAGTGTTTGCCAAGGCGACGGAGCTTGAACGCCAGGGCCGGGACATCATCCACCTGGAGATCGGCGATACGGATTTCAACACCCCCGGGCACATCATTGAAGAGGCCTATGGCCGGATGAAAAAAGGGCATACCCACTACTGCCCTTCGGCGGGCATTGCGGACCTGCGGGAGGCCTGCTGCGATTGGCTGCGGCAGGGCGGCAGGGGGGATTACCGCCCGACGGAGATCGTTGTGGGGCCGGGGGGAAAGTCGTTTCTCTATTACGTCATCATGACCCTGGCCGGGCCCGGGGATGAGGTGGTTTATCCGGACCCGGGCTTTCCGGTCTATGAATCGGTAACGCGCTATGCCGGGGCCGAGCCCGTGCCCCTGCCCATGCTGGAGAAAAACGATTTCCGGTTTACGGCCGAGGATCTGGCCAGCCGGGTGACGGATCGCACCCGCCTCATTATACTCAATTACCCCCACAATCCCACCGGCGGGACCCTGACACGGGAGGATCTCGACGCCATCGCCGAAATCGCCGTTAAAAAGGACATCGTGGTATTGTCCGACGAGGTCTATGCCCACATGCTCTTTGAGGGCCGGCATATTTCCATCGGCACCCTGCCGGGCATGCGGGATCGGACCATCCTGCTGGAATCGTTTTCAAAAACATACGCCATGACCGGCTGGCGCCTGGGGTTTGTGGCTGCCCCCGCCTGGCTGGCCGAACCGCTGACGCAGCTGATTACCAATTCGGCCAGCTGCGTTGCGCCCTTTGTGCAGTTCGCCGGTGCAAAGGCGCTGCGGGGCGATCCGGCCGAAAGCCGGGCCATGATGGCGGATTTCAAAAAGCGGCGGGATATCTTTATCGCGGGCCTAAATAAGATTCCGGGGATTTCCTGCAAATCGCCGGCCGGGGCGTTTTACGCCTTTCCCAACGTCAGCCGGCTTCCGCTAGGGGCGGAGGCGTTTGCCGATTATCTTCTGGAACATGCGGGGGTGGCAACCCTTCCCGGATCGGCGTTCGGCGCCTATGCGGATCGGCATCTGCGCATGTGCTTTGCCACCAGCAGAACCAACCTGGAAAAAGCCATCGAGCGCATCGGGAGGGCCGTGGAAGAGATCGGAAGATAACCGCAGGTCTGGGCAATGGCGGCCTTTCAAAACCGTGTTTGCTTTTAAGGCCGTCGCCGCTTCACCGTTTGCCGGCAGTCCGGCCGGTTGCAGATTGGTTCAGGAGGTTTTTTTAAGGCATTTCCGGCAGAGTCCCACAAACTCGAGCCGGTGGCCGGTGATCCGATAATCGGTTCGTCCGGACAGCGCATCTTCAACCTGTTTTAAGGGGTCAATTGCCAGATCGTCGACCCGGGCGCAGCCGAGGCAGCGGATGTGATAATGATTCCGGGGGTTGCCGTCAAACCGTTTCATGGCTCCGCCGATCTCAACATGCTGAATCTCCCCCAGCCGGGTGAGGATTTCCAGGTTTCGGTAAACCGTGCCGAGACTGATGCGCGGCAGCCGTTTTTTCACCTTTTCATATAACTCGTCGGCGCTTG
This sequence comes from Thermodesulfobacteriota bacterium, assembly GCA_040757625.1. GTDB lineage: Bacteria > Desulfobacterota > Desulfobacteria > Desulfobacterales > JARGFK01 > JARGFK01. The sequence goes on from JBFLWU010000017.1 coordinate 13,238, forward strand.
GGTGGGTTTTGACTTTTCGGAGTTCTTCCAGAATTACCTGTCGCTGGCGGGTCATCCGCAGATTCTGGTTTTCAACCAAACCGCGTCGCTTTAACGCCCTTTTTCTTATATAGGTTCCGATATCCGTTTTCATTTTGTTGTGTGACTAAGGCCAAAAAGTGCCACTGTCAAGGATTATTTGCAGCCGGCCCCCTGTGCGGCCATGGGGCGCAAGGGGGCCGATTCCAATACGTTTCCCTTTAGCGCTGGTTCAGCGGCACAAATTTACATTCCGCCGGTCCGCAGTAATCGCCCACATACTGGGATTCCGGCCGGTACAATACCGGCTTGGGTGCGGCATCGGCAAACTGCTCCTCCAGGACATGGGCGGTCCATCCGGCAATCCTGGAGATGGCAAAGACCGGCGAGAACAGGTCCAAGGGGATTCCCATGCTGAAAAACAGCGAAGCGCTGTAAAAATCCACGTTCGTGAAGATGTCGATACCCTTGTGTTTTTTAAATGCCGCCTTGGCCTTTTGCTCCAGTTGTTTGGAAATTTCGTACCACTGGGGCTGGCCGGTTCGTTCGCCCATTTTCTGGGCCATGGGGGCCAGAATGAGCGCGCGGGGATCGTCCACCTTGTATACCGCGTGGCCCAGGCCGAAAATGAGCCGGCCGGCTTCAAGCTCCTGCCGGATGTACGCTTCGATCCTATCGACGGAACCGATTTTCTGGAGCATCTGCATCACCCGGACGTTGGCCCCGCCGTGCAGTTCGCCGGAAAGCGAACCGACGGCAGCGGATACGGCCGCGTACATATGTGCGCGAGTCGACGCCACCTCCCGGGCTGCAAAGGTTGAGGCATTGAAGGTATGCTCGGCATGCAGCACCAGACCCACATCAAAAAAACGGGCGGTATCCTCGTCCGGAACCTTGCCGCTGAGCATGTAAAGGAAATTGGCGGCGTGGCTCAGCTCGGGCATGGGCGCCAGGGGCTCCTTGCCGTTGCGGATTCGGTCCCAGGCGGCAACCAGGGTCGGGAGTCTGGCGATCAGGCGGGTGGCGATCCGTAGGGCGGCCGGCCGGGAGCGGTCGGCCAGATCCGGATCGTGGTGCGCCAGCAGGGAGACCCCCGCCTGAAGGATGTCCATGGAAAGGGCGTCTCGGGGTCTGGTTTTCAGGGCGGCGATCAGTTCAGGCGGAACCGGCCGCTCGGCAACAAGCGCAAGGGAGAATTTGCCGAGTTCGTCTTTATTCGGCAGTTTTTCATATAACAGCAGATGGGCGATCTCCTCAAATGTGGCGCTGACCGCCAGATCCTTTACCAGGTAACCGCGATAAATCAGTTTTCCGGTGTTGCCGTCAACGTCACTGATTCTGGATGTGGCAACGGTAAAGCCTCGCAGTCCGGTGTTTAAAATGGGACGACATTCTTCCATAAGTCACCTCAACTGTTAATAGATTGTGATAAATCGGAAAATTTCCGCCGTCTTGAAGTTAAATCACCTTCTTCGGGGTTTATCGGATAGAAAATCGATGTTTTTCCAGTCCATTGGTTGCTATTCATTCCTATTACTAAAAATGAAATCAGTCCAGTAAAAAGTCAAGATCGAAATTAAAATATTTACGGGACGGCGTACGCTGCGGACGGCAGCTGCAGGGAACGGTGTGAATTATTTTCCGGAACTGCCCAGCGGTTGATAAAATGGCTGAAAAGTGATAATAGCAGAACCAGTTCCAGCTCGGAAATCCCACCGGGGGGCCTTCCGGGTTTCTTCAAATTTCTATTCGATAGCTGGCGTACACCTAAAAAGCTTGTTGCTTGGGTTTCTGCGGCACGCGGAGACCCTTGAAAGATGTTCAATTTCGTTCAAGTTAAAGGAAGGCGCGCCGCCATGGCGGGATTGCTCCCGGCGCCGAAATTGAGCGAAAGGGAAAATTTTGCAACGGCCTCACATCGTGCGGGTCATGCCAAGGCAAAGGTTTCGGATGATAGCAGTCAGGATTAAAAATGGATATGATCTGAACATTGCCGGCCGGCCGCTTCCGGAAACGGCGACCGCGCCCCCCCCTGGCCGGCTGGCGGCGCTTCCGGAAAGGATACCCTTTGTAAAACCGAAGCTGGCGGTCGGGGTCGGCGACAGCGTCAGGCAGGGATCGGTCCTGTACGTGGACAAACGCAATCCCGCTATCAAGTTCCTGTCTCCCGGCAGCGGCAGAATCGACAGGATCAATCTGGGGCCCCGCCGGGTCGTCAGGGAGATTGTCGTCGCGCTGGACGGCGATGACGCCTATGAAACCTTTGACGCCGTTTCTGAAACCGCCCTTGACGCCATGGAGCGGGAAGCGCTTGTCCGGCGGCTTTTAGACGGCGGGCTCTGGCCGCTGATCCGGGCCCTGCCGTTTCGGGACATCGCCGGGCCCAGGGACAACCCGCCGGCCATCCTTGTGAATATCGGCAACTCCCAGCCCTTTCATCCGGAGCCGGAGATTTATCTGAAGGACAAGGTCGACCTTTTTAAATTCGGCTTAAAGGCACTCCGGCGCCTGACGGACGGCAATGTGCACGTATCGATAAACGGCGCCCATCCGATGCTGCCCGGGGAGCTTGACGGCCTGATCACCCACCGGGTTTCCGGCAGACATCCGGCCAACGATCCCGGCGTGCTCCTTTATCATATCCGCAAGTCTGGGGCCGAAAACCGATCGTGGTTCATCGACGGCCAGGACCTGCTGCTCATCGCCGCACTGCTGAAAACCGGCCGGTATCCCACAGAGCGGACCGTTGTGGTGGCCGGAAGCCGCGCTGCGGAAAAAAAACACTGGCGGACGCGGCTGGGGGCGCCCCTGGCCGATTTGATCGGGGGGGGCATACAGAAAGACGACACCCGTCTGATAGCCGGCGGGGTGCTGACCGGGTACAGCGCTGAGCCGGAAACCTTCCTGGGATTTTATGAAACCGCCCTGGCGCTGGTGCCCAAAGGGCACGAGCGCGAGTTTCTGGCATTTGTGCGCCCCGGGATAAAGAGGCCCAGTTATTCCAGAACATTTTTATCGGCTTTAAGCGGCGCTGAACTGGAGATGAACTGTAACCTGCATGGGGGCCTTAGGGCCTGCATCGGCTGCGGACATTGCATGGCGGTCTGCCCGGTGGAGATCCTGCCGCAGCTTGCCTACAAGAGTATTCTGGCCGGCGAAGTGGAGGAGTCTCTGGCGCACGGCCTGCTGGATTGTGCCGAGTGTGGGCTGTGTTCATATGTCTGCCCCTCGAAAATAGAGCTTTTTAGTACGTTAAGGACCGCCAAGGCGGCCTATTATAAGGAAATCTCCTGACAAGGGATGGCGGGAATGCAGGTGATTAAAAAATTTTTTGACTCGCAGCGCCCCCGCTTCAGCGATGGCGGCCGGTTTGAAAAGTTCCATCCTTTCTTTGAGGCGATGGAGACGATTTTTTTCGCCTCTGCCGATACCACCGCCCAGGGGCCCCATGTGCGCGACAGCCTCGACGTCAAGCGTTATATGACCATCGTGATCGCAGTCCTGATTCCGCCGCTTGTCTTCGGCATTTACAACGCCGGCTATCAGTCCCGACTGGCGTCGGGGTTTTCCCTGAATTTTGTCCCCGTATTTGCCAAAGGTCTCTGGATTGTCATGCCGCTGGTGCTGGTATCCTATGCGGTGGGATTTTTCTGGGAGATTTTATTTGCCGTAAAAAGAAAGCACGCCATCAGTGAAGGTCTGTTTGTCACCGCCATGCTGTTTCCCCTGACCCTGCCGCCGACCACGCCGCTGTGGCAGGCCGCTCTGGGGATTTCCTTCGGGATCGTGATCGGCAAGGAAATATTCGGCGGCACCGGCCGTAATTTTCTCAACCCGGCCCTGACCGGCAGGGCATTTCTGTTTTTTGCGTATCCGGGCAGCATGACCGGCGACGCCGTCTGGACGGTGGTCAGCGGCGCCAAGACCGCTGTGGTGGACACCTTCAGCGGGGCGACGCCCCTGGCGCTGGCCGCCCTGACGGAAAGCGGGAGCGTGGAAGCGGCCCTGTCAAAAGCCGGCTATTCGTTTGCGCGGCTTTTCTGGGGGCTTTACCCCGACAGCATCGGCGCGTCATCGGCCCTGCTGTGCCTGGTGGGGGCCGTTATCCTGATGGTCCTTGGGATCGCCAACTATCGCATCATTTTCGGCGACGTGCTCGGCGTGCTCTGTACCGGTTTTTTGCTGAACCTAGCGGCGTCCGGGCATTCAAGTCCCTATCTGTACCTGAATCCGTTCTATCATCTGGTGATGGGCGGCGCTGCCTTCGGTATCGCCTTTATGACCACCGATCCGGTTTCAGCCCCGGACATGAACGGCGCCAAATGGATCTACGGGTTTCTAATAGGGGCCTTGACCGTTCTGATCCGGGTCTTCAACCCCGCCTTTCCCGAGGGGGTCATGCTGGCGATTCTTTTTATGAACCTGTTCGCGCCCCTGATGGACAGCATCACGGTGCGGCTGAAATTAAAAAAACGGGTGCCGAATGTCTGACAAGGTCAAGACCCTGGTTTTTGCCGCAGCCCTGTGCCTGGCCTGCAGCCTCCTGCTGACGGCGGCCTCCAGCGGCCTGAGGACGTTTCATCAGGCCAATATCCTGATGGACAAACAGAAGAATATTTTAAAATCGGTGGGGCTTGTCCAGGACGGGGAAAGCCACACAGCCGCTGAAATTACCAGCCGCTTTGATAAGAACATCAAGGCCCTGTGGGTCAATCCTTCCGGTCAGATCGTTGCAGCCGAAAAGCGGGGAGAATCGGACCTGCCGGTTTACCTGTACCTGCAGGGGGAGGCCATCGCGGCCTATATCCTCCCCATCAATACCCGCGGACTGTGGGGAAGAATTCATGGGTACCTGGCCATCCAGAGCGACGGTGAAACCATTTCCGGCTTTACGGTTTACAGCCATTCGGAAACACCGGGGCTGGGCGGCGAGATCGAAAAGCGCTGGTTTCAGAAAAATTTTGTGGGAAAGAAAATCGTTGACCGCGCCGGCAGTTTCGTCTCCATTGCTGTTGCCAAGGGCGTGGTGGCCGAAAAAGTTCCCGCGGAAAAACAGGTCAATTACGTTGACGGGATCAGCGGGGCAACCCTGACCGGAAAATTTCTATCGTCCGGACTCAAGGAGATCCTGCTTGAATATGAACCGGTCTCGATCAACTTCAGAAAGAACATGATCAGTAAAACCCTCAAGGTGTCGGGATGAAGATCACACACAGCAAGTCCTATAAAATCCTGACGGAGCCGCTGCTGGCCAACAACCCGATTTCGAACCAGATACTGGGAATCTGTTCGTCTCTGGCGGTAACGGTGCAGCTTAAAACAGCCATTGTCATGAGCCTGGCGCTGACATTTACGGTGGCGTTTTCCAATCTGTCGATTTCGCTTCTGCGAAGCCTTATTCCCAAAAATATCCGGATTATCGCCGAAGTTGCCATTATCGCCACCCTGGTGATTCTGATCGATCAGCTCCTGCGGGCCTTTGTCTACGACGTCAGCAAGCAGCTGTCGGTGTTTGTCGGCCTGATTATCACCAACTGTATCGTCATGGGACGGGCGGAAACCTACGCCATGGTCAACCCGCCGGGGTATTCCTTCCTGGACGGCATCGGCAACGGCCTGGGCTACAGTTCGGTCTTGATCGGGGTCGCTTTTGTGCGGGAACTTCTGGGGGCCGGCAAATTGCTGGGGATCCAGGTGCTCCCCCATTCGGTTTACGAACTCGGGTACAGGAACAACGGCCTGATGCTGCTGGCGCCCGGCGCCTTTATCGCCATCGGGCTCTTTTCCTGGCTGCAGAACACATTGAAAAAGAAATAGAGGGGCCGGTTCATGGGAAACCTGATCAGCATCGCCTTGAATTCCGTCTTTGTGGGGAACATCCTGCTGGCCTATTTTCTGGGGATGTGCTCTTTCCTGGCGGTTTCCAAAAACATGCGCACGGCGGTGGGGCTCGGCTTCGCCGTGGTTTTCGTGATGGCCATCACCACCCCGGCCAACTGGCTGGTGTACCGGGTCCTGCTGGCCCCCGGCGCCCTGGCGTGGGCCGGATTGCCCGGCCTGGATTTGAGCTTTTTGAAATTCATACTGTTTATCGCGGTCATCGCCGCCATCGTCCAGGGGGTGGAGATGATCATCGACCGCTATTCTCCGGCGCTGTACACGGCCCTGGGCGTGTTTCTGCCCCTGATAACGGTCAACTGCGCCATTCTGGGGGCGGCGCTCTTTATGGTCGAGCGCGATTACACCTTCATGGAATCGGTGGTTTATGGAATCGGTTCCGGCACCGGCTGGATGCTGGCGATTGTTTCGATGGCGGCCATACGCCAGAAGCTGCGCTATGCCGATGTCCCCGAGGGTCTGCAGGGGTTCGGTATCAACATGATCGTTACCGGCCTGATGGCCATGGCGTTTATGCTTTTTTCCGGCATTACCCTGTAACGGGGCGTTGCCGGGATTACCCAAGACCTTTGAAAAACGGCCCCTTTCGCCCAATTTCGGCGTCAGGCACAAATTTTAATCCTCGAAATACTCAATGTATTCCTGTGGTTAAAATTTTCGCCTTCCTTGAACTTGAACGAAATTGAACTTTTTTCAAAGGTCTCTACCCATAACAGCGGGAGCTTGGATTGATTTATCTTGTCAGTACGATCGTTTTTTGCACGGTGGTGCTTGCCCTGGTGGGGGTTCTCCTGCTGCTCGAATCCAAGGTGGTCGTCAAAGGGGAGCGCACCATCGTCATTAATGACGATGAGGAAAAAAAGATCCGGGTGCCCGGCAACATCACCCTGCTGTCGGCCCTCTTGCGAAATAACATTCTGCTGCCTTCGGCCTGCGGCGGCAAAGGCTCCTGCGGCACCTGCAAGTGCCGGGTTGAGGAAGGCGGCCGGGACGTTCTGCCCACCGAGCTGACCCACCTCAGTAGAAAGGAACGGCTGGCAAACATCCGAATCGCCTGTCAGGTCAAGGTCAAAGAGGACATGAAAATCCGGGTGCCCGATGAAATCTTCAGCATCAGAAAATATCAGGCCACCGTGGTTTCAAATAAAAACGTCGCTACTTTTATCAAGGAACTGGTCCTCAAGCTCGAAGCCGGTGAAAAGCTGAATTTTGAGCCCGGCGCCTACATTCAGATCGATATACCGGAGTACGAACTGTCCTACGAGCAGTTCGACGTGGCCGAGCAATACCGGGCGGTATGGAAGAAATTCAATTTGTGGGAACTCCACGCCGTCTCCAGCGAGCCGGTCAACCGGGCCTATTCACTGGCAAATCCCCCTGCGGAAAAGGACATTTTAAAGTTTACCATCCGGATCGCAACCCCGCCGCCCGGAGCCGGGGATATCCCCCCCGGGATCGGTTCTTCCTATATATTCAACCTCAAACCGGGTGACGCGGTGATGCTGAGCGGGCCCTATGGCGAGTTTTTCGTAAAGAAGACCCAAAGAGAGATGTGCTTTATCGGCGGGGGGGCCGGCATGGCCCCGCTGCGCAGCCAGATCCTGCACCAGTTGCTGGCCCTGCAGACCGAGCGGAAAATGACGTTCTGGTACGGCGCCCGGTCCAGGCAGGAAATGTTTTACGATGATGAATTCAGGGGCCTGGCGGAAAAATTCAAGAATTTTTCCTATCATGTGGCCTTGTCGGATCCGCAGCCCGGGGACAAGTGGGAAGGGCTGACCGGCTTTATCCACCGGTCTCTATATGACAACTATCTCAAGGACCATGAGGATCCCACCGAAATAGAATACTACCTGTGCGGTCCGCCGCCGATGCTCAAAGCCGTTAAAGACACGCTCTTCAATCTGGGGGTGGAGCCTGAGATGATCGCCTACGATGATTTTGGCTGATTCCGCTATAAAAACATTTTCTCGGCCGGTCTTCTCTCGGGAACGTATTCGTGCGGGATTTTCCCGGCGTTCCATTCCTTTGAAACATACAGGCTGCAATAGCAGGAGCCGTATTCCTTGACATCCGGAGTGCGGTATTCACAGGGGCAGATGATATCCCGGTCCTTGGCGCGGTCGCCGGACGCCAGCCGGCAGGGGCAGGCCATGTGACCGTAGCGCTCCTTGTTGACCAGCAGCCCCTCCAGCAGTTCATAGACCTTCTCCATGTCGTTGTTGAAAAAGTACCCTTTGGGCTCCTGGACCTTTTTCAGCATTTCATATAATTGTTGGGTATCCATCAGAGTCCCAGCGCCTCCCTGATTTCAGCTTCCTTGTATCCCACGATGACTTTGTCGCCGATAATGATGGTGGGGAACGAACAGCGGGGGTTGAAGCTTTTGACATCCTGCAGGATGGCGGCCCGTTCTTCGCCCTGCAGCTGGTCAACATCGACAAACTCGTATTTGATTTCGCAGTCGCCTAAAAATTTCTTGGCCGCCTTGCAGTGGCCGCAGGTGCTCAGGGAATAGACCTTTACTGATTTTTCAGTCATAACCGGTTCCTTTCATGACGGACGATACGTTCAGAGCATTCTTGAAAATATGGAGAAATATAATACATGCCAGCGCCATATTCAATTATTAGTTCAAACGTTTCCCCGGGGCCCGACCCTCAGGCCGCAATGGCGCCCGCTCAGGTAAAACCGGAACCTGCGGTGCAGGTATAACAATGATACCCCACCGCAACGCTCCTGCCGGCTGAAACCGGCAGGATCACATGGGAAACATGTACGGGCTGGTTTTCCAGCGGAAGGCCGGCAGCCTGATTAAAATCGCAATCATACAGGTGGCCGTCCCATGCAACCGAGAGCATGCTCCGGCACATGAGACCGTTTACCGTACAGGGGTTAAAGGCCGCTGCCAGCTTGTCGATATACGCAGCGAAATTGCCGGAGTCGATCAGCCAGCTGCGGAAACGCCCCAGGGGCGCATTGGCAAAACTGAACAGGCTGTTGAAGACAATGCCGTATTTTTGAGCGAGTACATCATGAAAGCGTTTTTCAAGACCGGCCTGGGAAGGGGGCAAAAATGCGCCGGCCGGATTTGATACCAGGTTGAGTTCAAGTCCCGATTGCGGCTGTCCGTAACCCAGGCGGTTGAGCCTTTTAAGCGTATCGATGGCTACCTGAAAGGTTTCCCGGCCGCGGACGCTTTCAGACTGGGCTTCGTTCAGGGAGGGGAACGAGGCCGTAATGATCACGCGATCGCGCTTTAAAAGTTCCATCAGGGCCGGCCCCTTAAGGGCAAGGGCCGTCAGGTTCGAACGGAAGATCAGGCGGGGGGCACAGGGCGCAAGACGTCCGACGAATTCATCGATTTGCGGATGCATTTCGGGAGCGCCGCCGGTGATGTCGATGGTTTTAAAATTGCCCTTGCGGGCCAGTTCGGTCACCTGATCCATCGTCCGGGGGGACATGATTTCCCGGCGGCCGGCGCCGGCTTCCAGATGGCAATGCCGGCAGGCCTGGTTGCACAAGAGCCCCACATTGATCTGAAGCGTCGAGACGGTGTCTTTGACCAGCTTGAGTTGATGCTTTAAAAGCGTCTGGTAAAAAGCCGGCGTCCGCAGCCGCTCCTCCCAGACAAGCGACGGCGCCCGTTCCGGTATTTTCGCAAGCTTATGAAGGTTTTCTGCCATGGCGGGTGGATTACAATGAAACTTTCTCGGTAATATTTCGCATTTGAATCCCATGAACCAGCGATGCGCCCCCGCGGATGGCAACCGCCACATGCACCGCTTCGGTCATTTCCGCAGCATTCGAACCCTTTTCCAGACAGGCCCGGGTGTAGGCATCGATGCAATAGGGGCATTGAACCGCGTGGGCGACGGCAAGCGCGATCAGGGCCTTTTCTCTTTCAGTCAGTTCGCCGTCAGAAAAAACGGCCTGGTAATAGTCAAAAAATTTTTTTGCCAGCTCGGGAGCGGCATTGCCGATTTGATCAAACTTCGGCAGATCTTCAGGCGTGTAGTAGGTTTCCATCCGACCCTCTATCGTTTATTTGTTTTCGCCAGGACGTAGTGTTGCGTCCCGGAACTAACATATACAAGCCGTGGTCATATTTTGGATTCGGCCGGCTTGCACCTTAGCGTGCTCCGGTGTCCGGATTCGAATCGGCGCGGCATAAAAATGTTGAGTGATTATTTTCAATTAACCGATTCGAATCCTGGACGCCCGCCAAGATCTTGCCAACTGAAACGCATGCCGGCCTTCTCCACAACACGACCGCTTCCCTTGATGACCGGTAAAAAGAAATGGAAGCTATTTCAAGGACACAATAATGGGATATCTTTCATAAATGAGCGATATCCTTTTAAACACATTTTCATGTTGTTTGCCCTGCGGGAGAGCCGCTGCCGTCCCGTCTTCTGCGTTGCCAGGGGCGCGCGCCAAGCGATTACAGCTTGACCCCGGCCTCGCTCGGCCGAAGCCCGCTCGTGGCGCCTGAATCTGGAACACGCGTGACTTTTCGCCCAATCAGGGTTGAAGCGAACGCTGATATCAGGCGGAGGAGACATGCCGTTGTCAATGTAACAAAGCGGCACAAGTTTGTAAAGAAACGGAATCTTTTATCAAAAGATTCGGCAAGCAACTTGACAAAAGAACCCGGCAACCTTAATATTATCAGGAATGATTATCATTAATAACTTAGGGCTGACGTTCTGACAAGTATAATTTTTCGAGTTCGGCAATATCGCCGGTTACGGTTATATGATGGCGCCGACGGATAAATTATTAAACATATCCTATGATTTTACCCGCGCTTGGAACAACCTGTTTTCAATGTGAACCCGGAGAGGGTGAAACCGCTTGTGCCGGATTTGTTTTGGTTGACACATGGTGGCATGAATTGTTACCTTATTGAGCATCACGATATCTCACCATTCCGATGGGTACCTGACCTGTCCCGGTAATTTTTTACGATCAATTAACCTATAGTCGCGTAAACCTTTCCACAAAGGGAGGACAAATGGAAAAAAAGACAACCATCTCCGAAAAAAAGGATAAGGAGATTGATCCCAAGGAGCTGACGACATGCGAGTCCACGGCCCAGATGATAATCAAAGCCCGCATCGACGGGGCGTCGCTGCAATTTGACCGGGCAGCCGATATGAAGGCCTGCCCCATCGGAAAGGATTCGGCCTGCTGCAAGCATTGCGCCATGGGCCCCTGCCGATTGAATTCCAAAGATCCTTACGGCAAGGTCGGGGTCTGCGGCGCCACCATCGATACGATAATGGCCCGAAATTTCGCCCGGATGGTGGCGGCGGGGACCGCCTGCCACAACGATCACGGCATGGCCATGCTGGAACTTTTCCGGGACGTGGTCAACGGCGATATCGATGAGTACGCCATCAAAGATCCTATCAAACTTGAAGAAGTCGCCGCTTCGGTAGGCATTGAAACCGAAGGCCGTGATATCCTGGATATCGCCAAGGACCTGTACCATGAACTGGAAAAAACCTACACGCAGGTAGAGGGCGAGATCCCCTTTGCCAAACGGGTCCCCCCGAAAACGCTGCAAACCTGGCGCAAGCACGGCATTGTTCCCCGCGGGGCCATGCGCGAGATCATGGAAATGATGAACCGCACCCATATGGGGGTCGACCAGGATTACCGGAACATTACCAAGCAGGCGAGCCGGACCGCACTGGTGGATGGATGGGGCGGGTCCATGGTTGCAACTGAAATCGGCGATATTCTGTTCGGGACCCCTTCGCCGGTCAGCATTGAAGTCAACATGGGGGTTCTCAAGGAGGACCAGGTCAACATTATCGTTCACGGGCATGAACCCAATCTGTTTGAATCCATGATTGCCTCGGTGAATGAACCGAGCCTGATTGCGGCCGCCAAACAGGCGGGCGCCAGGGGGATCAACCTGGTGGGGATGTGCTGTTCCGGGCTTGAAATGCTCTCGCGGCACGGCGTACCCCATGCCGGCAACTTTTCGTCCACTGAAGCGGTCCTGGTCACCGGTGCGGTTGATGCCATGGCGGTGGACATTCAGTGCATTCAGCAGGGGTTGGTCAAAGTGGCCGAATGTTACGGCACGCAGCTCTTTACAACCAATCCGCGCTGTAAAATCGAAGGCGCCACCCATATCGAATTTCATGAACGCGATCCCAAGGCCTGCACCGACGAGGTCGTCATCAAGGCCATTTCACGATTCAAGAATCGAAAACTCCCGGTGGTCATTCCGAAAAAAGTCAACCGCGGGGTCCACGGATTTTCGCATGAATACATCAACTACATGCTGGGGGGCAGCTTCCGGGCTTCCTACGCCCCGCTGAACGACAACATCATCAACGGCCGGATCAGAGGGGTTGCCGGGGTGGTGGGCTGCACCAATCCAAGGGTCAAGCAGGACTGGGTGCATGTGGAACTGGTCAAGGAACTGATTAAAAACGACGTGCTGGTCGTACAGACCGGCTGTTCCCAGATTGCGCTGGCAAAGGCCGGCATGACAACCCCGGAGGCCGCGGTACTGGCCGGTCCCGGGCTGCGCGAGGTCTGCGAAACCGTCGGGATGCCGCCGATTCTGGGGCTGGGGGCCTGTGTCGACAACACCCGTATCCTGATTGCCTGTTCGGAAATGGTGCGCCAGGGCGGCCTGGGGGACAGCATCGCCGACCTGCCGGTTGCCGGGGCTGCGCCGGAATACATGAGTGAAAAAGCCATCGCCATCGGGCAATACTTTGTGGCGTCCGGCGTGTTTACGGTTTTCGGCGTCACCTTCCCCATCATTGAGGGGACCAAGTTCCATAAACACCTGTTTGAAGACCTTGAAAAGATGGGCTTCGGCAAATGGGGATTTTCACCTGATCCCCACGAGATGGCCCGGATGATGATCGCGCATATCGATAAAAAGCGAAAAGCCCTCGGCATCGACAAGGCCAGGGAACGCGTCCTTGTGGATATGGCCACCCGCCGGGAAATGGAAGCCGCCTAATCGGTCTTTCCGCACTGACAACCCAAATCGTATAATACAAAGGGGCTCGGTATGGGCCCCTTTGTATTCATAATTGACAGGGTATCTTCTTGTTCAAAACGATCCGCTTCAGGTCGATTTTGACATCGTACACCAGAACTTCCACCCCGTTGTCGACCGCCTTTCGCAGCTCCCGGCCGTAGTCCGGATCGATCCGATCCGCCGGCTTGAAGAGGGCCGCGTCCATTCGCTGAATCAGAAAAAACATGACACTGCGGGCGCCGGCAGCCTTTAGTCTCTGCAGCTCCCTTAGATGCTTTTGTCCTCTGGCGGTGACCGCGTCGGGGAAACTCGCGACGCCGTCTTCAACGAGGGTGCAGTTTTTAACCTCCACATAACAAGTCCGGCCGCTGCCGTTTTTGAGCAGGAAATCCAGGCGGGAGCCGTTTCCGATAAGAACCTCGCGCAAGACCTCCGGGTATTCGGCAAGGGGATCGATTCTGCCGGCCTGAAGGGACTCAAAGACCAGTCGGTTGGGGACCAGCGTGTTCACCCCCACCAGGGATGCGGGCATGTCGATCAGTTCCCAGGTGTGAGTTAACCTGCGCCTGGGGTTGTCGTGACAGGACAGATAGACGGGCCGGCCCGGTTCGCAGCAGGCCAGCATGCTGCCGGAATTGGGACAGTGCGCCGTAACCTTTGACCCGTCTTTCATGCGCACGTCGATCAGAAAGCGCTGATAGCGGCGGATCAGGGTGGCCGGAACCAGCTCGGGCCAGAAAATTTTCCCGGCAGAGGCTGTTTGAGATACGGTGTTCATCTTAAAAGGCTGTGAGGTTAGGGGTTAAAAACATAACAGTATCGATGTCTGAAGGCCAGGATCGTTTATCATAAAACAGGCTGAAGCAGAAATTATTTTTCAGGACTTTTTCGAGACGGCGGGAAAGCCTGCCCGGTTTAAAGACAATCCCCTTTAATGGGAGTGTATTTTTGGATCTTCCGGACTTCTGCTTTAATCTTGACAAACGTTTGAAACTGAATATGCTATAAGATTATTCATAGAAGGGTAAAATTTTTCATTAAAAAAACCATGGGTTATTACAAGACAGGTTTTTCGGAATGGAGGTTGTGGAATGAAAGTTCTGGTCAGTGACAATCTGGGTGAAGCGGGGATTGAAATTTTAAGGCAGGAACCGGGAATCGAGGTCGACGTTAAAACAGGGCTGCCCCCTGCGGAATTGAAGAAAATCATCGGCGGCTATGATGCCTTGGCCATTCGAAGCGCGACAAAGGTAACCGAGGACCTGTTGTCGGCCGCAAGCCGATTAAAAGTTGTCGGACGGGCGGGGATCGGTCTTGACAATGTGGATATCCCTGCCGCCACCAAACGCGGGATCGTGGTGATGAACACCCCCGGCGGCAATGTGATCACCACCGCGGAACATACCATCGCCATGATGCTGGCACTGACGCGCAACATCCCCCAGGCGACCGCATCGCTGCGGCAGGGGCTTTGGAACAAGAAATATCTTCAGGGGCGGGAAATCTTTGATAAGACCCTGGGGGTGATCGGGTTCGGGAAGATCGGGTCGATTGTGGCGGACCGGGCCAGGGGTCTAAAAATGAGAGTGATCGTTTGTGATCCGTTTGTCACTCCCGAACTGATCGAAAAGGCCGGGTATGAATCTGTATCGCTGGAAGAATTGTACCGGCGATCGGACTATATTACGGTCCATGTACCCAAGCTGAAGGATACCGCAGGGCTGATCAACAAAAAAGCGATCGATCAGATGAAAAACGGGGTTATGATCATCAACTGCGCCCGGGGGGGCATCATTGATGAATGTGATCTATATGAAGCCGTCAAATCGGGAAAAGTCGCCGGGGCCGCTCTGGATGTGTTTGAAAAGGAGCCGCCCGGTAACTGCCTCCTGTTTGAACTGGACGCTGTAATCGGCACACCGCACCTGGGGGCCGAGACGCGGGAAGCCCAGGTCAATGTGGCTGTGGCCGTAGCCAACCAGATTGTTGATTTTCTAAAGAACGGCACCATCATCAATGCCGTTAACGTACCGTCGGTCACGGGCGAAATGATGACAAAACTGGGGCCCTTTTTATCGCTGGGGGATCAGATCGGATCGCTGCAGTCCCAGCTTATCAACGGACCGATCAAAGAAGCTGCTATCGAATATGCCGGCGATTTTCACGGCCTTGACCTGTCTCCGGTGACAACGGCTGTTTTAAGGGGGCTCTTGGCCCGGATGGTCAAGGACGACGTGAATTTTGTGAATGCAAAGATCATCGCCAAGGAGCGGGGCATTAAGGTTACGGAAACAACCAGCACCAAGTCCGAAGACTACGTTAACCTGATTACCGTCAAGGTGATTACCACCGAAATGACCAGTACGGTGTCCGGGACGATATTCGGCAAAAGCGATTCGCGGGTCGTTCGGATCAACACGTTCCGGCTGGAAATGGTGCCGAAGGGACATCTTGCCTTGATCCACAATATCGATCGGCCGGGATCGATCGGAGAAATCGGCACCACCCTCGGCAAGCACAAGATCAACATCGGACGCATGCAGGTGGGTCAGGAAGAAGAAGGGGACCGCAATATTATTTTTCTTTGCACGGACACGCCGATCCCGGAGGCTGTCATTGCTGAACTGCGGACATTGCCGACAGTTAAAACCGTTACCCCTCTTGAGTTTTAGAATGGAGTGCTTATTTGTTATAAGATAAGCTGCTGACGAGGAATGACCATCAGCCAGGAGAACAGCCATGTCAGAAGAAAAAAAAGAATTTGTCGTTAAAGACCGCAGGTTTTTTTCCGAAGAAGGCAAGGATAAAGAAAAACTGAAGACCGAAAAGCCGCCGGAAGCGGGGAAAACCAAAGCGCAGCCCGCCGGAAAAGGGCCGGAGCAGGACAACAAACAGGCCGCCCAAAAGGCACAGGCGGAAGCCTCCGCCGGAGCATCCGTTTCCGAGAAGGCTTCCGAAGAAGAAACCCAGCTGCCTGAAATAAATTTTGTGACCTTTGTGCTGTCCTTGAACGCTTCCGCCCTGGTCAATCTGGGACTGGTTGAGGACCCGGCTTCCAACACGAAGGTTAAAAATTTACCATTGGCAAAACAGACGATTGACATTCTGGGCATGCTGCAGGATAAAACCCGGGGAAACTTAAGCGCCGACGAGGAAAACCTGATAAAGCACGTTCTTTACGAACTGCGGATGATTTACGTCAGGGAAAAAAAGTAAGACTTGTTCGGCAGTTTGATTTCGCTGAAACGGCCAGACCGGCCGGTGCAAAGGAGCTTCAATGAAATTTAAGACAACTCAGCCGCATCCCGCCGCATATGTTATATTGATCCTGTTTGCAGGCCTTGCCTTCTGTCTGCAGGCGGCCTCGCGCGCGTCCGCTGCACCGCCCCCCAAGCCGGCAGGGGCCTTTTTAACCCCGGCCAGTTTCAGCGATGTCGCCGAAACGGTGAGCCCGGCGGTCGTCAATATTCGAACGGTTAAAACCATCAAAGGCGGCGGGAGGGTATTTCGCCATTTCATGCCGGGACCTTTTGAAAAGGAAGACCCTTTCCAGGATTTTTTCAACAAGTTCTTCGGCGAGGAACAGCAGCGGGATTACAAGCAGCGCAGCCTGGGGTCCGGGTTTATCATCGATAAAGAAGGATTTATTGTAACCAATAATCACGTGGTGGAAAACGCCGATAAAATCAAGGTCAAACTGAAAAACGGCGACGAATATGACGCCGAGATCGTTGGGCGGGACGCCAACACCGATATCGCCCTCATTAAGATCAAGGCAAAAAACAGCCTGCCGGTATTAAAAATAGGCGATTCCGATGCCATCAAGGTGGGCCAGTGGGTCGTTGCCATCGGGAGTCCGTTTGGATTTGAACAGACCGTCACGGCGGGAATCGTCAGCGCCAAGGGCCGCGTCATCGGCTCCGGCCCTTATGATGACTTTATCCAGACCGATGCTTCAATCAATCCGGGCAACAGCGGCGGCCCGCTCATTAACCTGGCCGGCGAGGCGGTGGGCATCAATACCGCCATTATTGCCAGCGGGCAGGGAATCGGATTTGCCATCCCCATCAACATGGCCAAAGGGATTATCGAGCAGTTGAAGACCAGCGGCGAAGTCACTCGGGGCTGGCTGGGGGTGGCCATACAGCCCATCAGCAAGGAGCTTGCCGATTACTACGGCATTAAGGACGGTAAGGGCGTGCTGGTAACAGAGGTCTTCAGCGGCGATCCCGCCGACAAGGCCGGAATCAAGCCCAGAGATATCATCCTCGAGGTCAACAACAAAAAAATGGAAGAAAGCAGGGACCTTACCCGGATTATTGCCAATACCGCCGTGGGCGAAACCGTGACGATTAAAATCCTGCGGGATGGACAGGAAAAGCTGTTCCGGGTCGAGGTTGCCAAAAGGGAAGAGGCCAAGCTGGCTTCCCGGCAACCGGAGCAAAAACATGAGGACGCCCTGGGCATCCGGGTAACGGACCTGACCGCCGAAGTCGCCCGGCGCTTTAATTTGAAGGAACCCGAAGGCGTTATCGTTGTCGGTGTCGAAGCCGAAAGCAAGGGGGATGAGGCCGGTGTGCAGGTGGGAGATATCATCAAGGAGGTGAACCACCAGGCGGTTCAAACCTCGGCGGATTATGGCCGGGCGGTTGCCGGTGTTCGACCCGGAGAAACCATTCAATTGTTTATCCGGCGCATGAACACCGGATTTATTGTCGTCAAGCTGGTAAAATGAAATTATTTTCACCGGCAAAGATCAACCTGTTTTTACATATTCTCGGCAAACGCCCGGACGGTTATCACAACCTGGTGACGCTGATGTGCTGCGTGGGGTTGTATGATATCGTTCGGCTTGATTTCAGCGTCAGGGACGTTTCCGTTGCCTGTAACCATCCATTGGTGCCGCTGGACCATACCAACCTGGCCTGCCGGGCGGCAAAACGGTTTTTCGACCATATCAACCGAAAAGAGGGCGTCGGAATCAGCATTGAAAAGCAGATTCCCGTCGGTGCGGGGCTGGGAGGCGGCAGCAGCAACGCCGCAACGGTCCTGCTGGGATTGAACCGTTTTTACGGGCTCCCGCTTTCACGGGAACAGTTGATAGCGCTGGGGGTGTCCATCGGTGCCGATGTGCCTTTTTTTATCGATCAGAAACCGGCGATTGCATCCGGGGTGGGTGAAATACTGGAACCCTGCAGCGGAATTGAACCGTATACGGTCCTGTTGGTTTTTCCGGGATTCAGCATATCCACCGCCGAAATGTTTAAAAATTTTAATTTCAGATTGACAAAGGACATAGAAAAAATTAAAATTCCGTTTTTTAGAAATAGGAATTTTGATATCAAGCGGGATCTGCATAATGATTTTGAAAAGATCGCTGAGGAAAAGCACCCGGAACTCGCTTCGATCAAAAATGTTCTTTTAAAACACGGTGCGATGGGCGCGCTGATGACAGGCAGCGGATCCGCTGTATTTGGTCTTTACCGTGACCGGGAGAGTGCCGAAAAGGCGTATTCCACCCTTTGCCGGCACGAAGGCCGGCAGCTTTTTGTTGCCGATGTTATTTTGTAACACGTGAGCCGATTTTATTACTGGGGCGTCGTCAAGCGGAAAGACACAGGATTTTGGTTCCTGCATTCGGAGGTTCGAATCCTCCCGCCCCAGCCATGATGTCTGCAACCTGTGAATGGAGACCTTTGCAAAAGTCCCCCTTTCGCTCGATTTCGGCATCCGGCTCAAATCTAATCCATCCATGGCGGGATCGCCTTCTTTGAACGTGAACGAAAATGAGCATTTTTTAAGGGTTTCAAACGGTGGTGACTTGAATGGAAGAATTTATAATTTTTACGGGAAATTCCAATCCGGCTTTTTCACAGAAAATTTGTGAATATCTCAATATTGAACTCGGCGGCGCAAAGGTTAAAAGATTCAGCGACGGCGAAGTGCAGATAGAAATTGATGAAAATGTCCGATCCAAGGATGTTTTTGTTATTCAGGCGACCTGTGCGCCGGTCAACGATAATCTGGTGGAGCTGCTGTTGATGATCGACGCTTTTAAGCGTTCTTCCTCAAGCCGGATAACCGCTGTGATTCCTTACTACGGCTATTCCCGCCAGGACAAAAAGGTCGCCCCGCGGGTACCCATCAGCGCCAAGCTGGTTGCGGACTTGCTGACGGTCGCAGGCGCCGACCGGATTATCACCATGGATTTGCACGCCGGCCAGATTCAAGGATTTTTTAATATTCCGGTGGACAACCTGTTTGCGGCGCCGGTTCTTATCAATTACATGAAGAACAGCTTTAATCAGGACCTGGTGATTGTTTCACCGGATGCCGGGGGGGTTGAAAGGGCGCGGGCATTTGCCAAACGGCTGAATGCGGGCCTGGCTATTATCGACAAGCGCAGGGACGCTCCCAATAAAGCCAAAGCCATGGCGGTTATCGGGGATGTGACCGGAAAAACCACCGTTATTCTCGACGACATGGTGGATACCGCCGGGACCCTGACGGAGGCCGCCAGTGCGCTTATGAGCAAAGGAGCGGCAGAAGTTCACGCCTGCTGTGCGCACCCTATCCTGTCCGGGCCGGCTGTTGACAGGATTGCGGCGTCGGAATTGAAAAGTCTTGTGGTTACGGACACGATTCCGTTAAGGGCTGCGGCCGCCGACTGCGGCAAAATAAAGGTACTATCGGTTACGGAATTGTTTGGAGAGGCGATTATCCGGTGCCATCGAGGGGATTCGGTAACGTCTCTCTTTGTTTAAAATTTTATCCTTTCAGGGAGGTTTATACTTTGGAAATAATTGATTTAAAGACAAATATCAGAACGGGCCGGGGAAACGGGGCTGCCAGGGTCTTGCGACGCAGCGGCCATATCCCAGCGGTCTTATATGGGCCGGGAAAAGAACCCGTTATGCTGTCCGTGAGTAACGGCGATCTGGAGCAGGTGTTGAAAAAAAGCACCGCCGGCGAGGTGTTAGTGAACCTGACGATCCAGAATGGTGAAGCCACCAATCGTACCGCCATGATTCGGGAAATGCAGACCCATCCGGTTTCACGGAAATTTCTACATGTCGATTTTTATGAAATCGCCCTGGACCGCAAACTCCGCGTCGGTGTGCCTATCGTAACAAAAGGAAGGGCAAAAGGGGTCGAGGTGGGCGGCGTCCTGCAGATTGTCAGGCGTGAAATCGAGGTGCTCTGCCTGCCGCTCGAGATTCCGGATTCAATCGAACTGGATATTAGCGACCTTGATATCGGTGATGCCATCCATGTTCAGGACATTCCTTTAACAGAGGGGCTAGAACTGCCTGACGATACCAATTTTACGATATTGACCGTCGTCAGCCCGAAGAGAGAAGAAGTGCCGGCTGCCGAAGCTGAAGAAGGCGTTGAAGAAGAAGGCGAAGGCGCCGAGAAAAAAGCATCTGAATCGGAAGACGAAGGTAAGGAATAGTCGACTTTCCCTGTCGGACACGATATTGCCCAACAGGATCTGAACATGTCATCGCAAAAAATCCGCCTGCTCATAGGGCTGGGGAACCCGGGCGACGCCTATAGAGAAACCCGCCATAACGCCGGCTTTCTGGTATTGGATAAGGTTGCCGAAACGTTTTCCATCGTCATGGGTAGAAAAAAGTTTGATGTCGTCATGGGGCGCGGATTGATTGGAAGCCACGAGGTGATTCTGGCAAAGCCCCAAGCCTACATGAACCGCAGCGGCCCGCCTGTTTTAATGCTTGCCGACTATTTTAAAATATCCTCTGAGGAAATGCTGATTGTTCATGACGATATTGACCTGGCCTTTGGACGAATCAAAATAAAAGAACATGGGGGACATGGCGGGCACAACGGTTTAAGGTCCCTGATCGAGGCTTTTGGTTCTGGAAATTTTGTCCGGCTGCGGGTAGGCATCGGGCGTTCCGAGGCTTTCACCGTTACGGATCACGTCCTGGGAAGGTTTAGTGCCGATGAAAACGCGGTGCTTGACCAGGTCATCGGCAAGGCCGGCGATGCCGTTGTCACAATCCTGAACAAAGGCATCCGGGAAGGGATGAACACGTTCAATCAACGCAAGGTTATTACCTGAGCACTTTGAGAATGGATGAATTCTTCCATCACGGTCAATCTTCGGGTATTGCATGACCGGGTTGCAGCTCCGGGGGACAAATTACAGGCAGCGCGATGGCTGCCGTCAAGGGGAGGGACGCTTCAGTGTCCTTCCCCTTTTTTATTTTAATTGATTATAGATTGTAAAAATGATATAAAACCAAAATTGTGAATTTAAATTTGTCAGCGTACGATCAGGGTAATAATCGATAAAGGTAGACAGATGATTGGAAAAATAACACAAAAGAAAATTTTAAATTCGAAGCATAAAGCCAGAGAATTTCAAGCCGGCGATCTTGCCGTTTACCCTGCTCATGGCGTCGGTCGCATTGAAGCGATTGAAAGCAGGGTGGTCAACGGGGAAAAACACAATTTCTATATCATGAAGGTTCTTGAAAACAGCATGGTGATTATGATTCCCATCAACAATGTGGAATCGGTCGGCCTCAGAGACGTTATCGACAAGAAAGAGGTCCCCAAGGTGTATGAAGTGATGAAAAAGAGGGAAGACATCGCGGGAGAAAACCAGACCTGGAACCGCAGGTATAGAGAGTACATGGATAAAATCAAAACCGGCTCTCCTTATGAGGTGGCGGAAGTGTTCAGGGACCTCTACCTGCTGAAGCTGACAAAGGACCTTTCTTTCGGCGAACGCAAACTTTACGACACCGCCCAGGGCCTGCTGGTCAGGGAACTGTCCACCGCCAAAAATACAGACGAGAAAACCATTATTTCCGAGATCAACTCATTATTTGCCGCCGACAAATAACTTTTCAAAAATGACAACCGACCGGGATGCTTTTGCCTTTGTCGTTGAAGGAATCGATTCCGGCAAGCGCCTGGACGTTCTGGTCGCCTCACGCCTTTCCCATCTCTCCCGCTCGTTTTTAGCTAATCTGATAAACCAAGGCTGGATAACGGTTCAGGGGAAAATAAAGAAACCGGGTTACCGGGTCAAAAGCGGTGACCGGGTCGAAGGCCGCATCCCTCCGCCGGAGCCGCTGACATATAGGGCCGAACCCATACCGATTGAAATTCTGTTTGAAGATGAGCAGATCGTTGTCATCAACAAGCAGCCGGGTCTTGTGGTCCACCCGGCGCCGGGCCATTACAGCGGCACCCTGGTCAACGCCCTGCTGCATCATTGTCCCTCCCTGGACGGCATCGGCGGAAAAATCCGGCCGGGTATCGTTCATCGGCTCGATAAAGACACCTCCGGTGTACTGGTGGTAGCCAAGAACGATGCCGCCCATCAGCACCTGACCCGGCAGTTCAAGTCCCGGAAAGTCAAAAAGCGTTATCTTGCTCTGGTTCACGGCCAGGTTGCACAAGACAGCGGAACGGTGGCGCTTTCCATCGGCCGGCATCCGGTCGATCGCAAAAAGATGTCCACCCGGAGCCGCAAGGCGCGGGGAGCTGAAACCCGCTGGGAAGCCAGGGAGCGCTTTGAAGGCGCCACCCTGCTGGAGCTGGACCTGAAAACCGGACGAACCCATCAGATTCGGGTGCATTGCGCCGCCATCGGGCATCCGGTCGTGGGCGACGCCGTTTACGGCGGCCGCCGGCGTCTGGAGTTGCCGGGAAAAGAGGCTTTGCCGCAGATAAAGATCACCCGACAAATGCTGCATGCCCAATGCCTTGAGCTCGCCCATCCGGCAGACGAACGGCCGATATCGTTTGAGGCGCCCCTGCCGGCCGACATGTCCGGGTTGCTAGAATATCTTCGAAACATGACTACGCTGCATTAATTTTGAAGGCTTACCGGATGGTTCAGATTATAACCCCGTGGGCTAACCGGTTATATTTTGTTCGAAAGAAAAGAGCCGGAACCGGAAGCAATTTAGCAACCGGTTCCGGCTCTTCATATGATTAGGCTGTTCAGGCAAAGGATTTGACGTCAGGCCGCGGCTTTGTCCCTGTTGTAACACAGTCGGCAGCAGGACAGGCAGCGGTCGGCTTCTCCAAGAGCAGCGTCTTCGCTCAATACCAGGTCGGCCTCCGCAAAGGACTTGATGCGTTCAGATACCGGCAGCTCAGGCATTTTGGCCCGGGGTGACGATATGATCCCCGGAACGGTCTTGAAAAGCGATTCCGGAATGTGTTTCTTGCGCAGCGATTTGAGGACGGCCGCGACTTCCTCGCCGGACAGGAACCGGTGAATCGAGCGGGCCGCCCGACGGCCGCCGCCGATGGCTTCCACCACCAGGGAGGCGCCGGTGGCGGCGTCGCCGCCGGTAAAGATATTGGGGATGTTGGCCTGCAGCGTTTCCGGATCGGCGTCGATGGTGTTCCAGCGGGTGATTTTAAGTTCTTCAAGGCCCTTGTCGGTTTTAACAAAACCCACATCCGGACCCTGGCCGATGGCGGTAATCAGCATGTCGACCTCAAGCAGGGTTTCGGAACCTTCGATGGGCACGGGTCGGCGCCGGCCGCTGCTATCCGGTTCGCCCAGCTCCATTTTAAGGTATTCCAGATGCGTCACGTTTTTCTGGTCGTCCCCGACGACGCGCACCGGGGCCGCCAGAAAATGGAACTTAACGCCCTCGTGTTCGGCGGCGACGATTTCGACTTCGTTGGCAGGCATTTCCGTGCGGGTGCGGCGATAGACGATGGTGACTTCCTCGGCGCCCAGGCGCACCAGCGTGCGTACGCAGTCGATGGCGGTGTTGCCGCCGCCGATGACGGCGCACTTGCGGCCGATGGGAACTTTTTCGCCCAGGCCGATTCTGGCCAGAAAGTCGATGCCGGTATAGCAGCCGCCGAGGTCTTCGCCTTCCACCTTCAAGGCATAGTCCTGCCAGGCGCCGATTCCCAGGAAAACAGCGTCGTAGCCTTCATCCAAGAGGGATTTCAGGGTAAAATCGCGTCCCAGCTTCACATCGGTTTTGGCCTGTACGCCTAGATCCAAAATGCCTTCGATTTCCCAGTCCAGCACCTTTTTGGGCAGCCGGTATTCAGGGATGCCATAGCGGATCATGCCGCCGAGTTTCGGCATGGCTTCAAAGATGGTAACGCCGTGTCCGACCCGGCGCAGAAAATAGGCGCAGCTCAACCCGGCGGGGCCGCCGCCGATGACCGCAACTTTTTTGCCGGTATCCGGCGCGCAGCTGATGGAATAGCGCCGGCCGGAATTCATTTCAAAATCGGCGGCAAAGCGCTTGAGCTGGTTGATGGACACCGGTTCGTCCTCGATTCCCCGGCGACAGTAGCTCTCACAGGGGTGCGGGCAGACCCGGCCGCAGGCCAACAGGAGCGGGTTGCGCTTGCGGATGGTATCCACGGCACCCTTGTAATCGCCGGCCTTGATCCGGGCGATATATTCCGGGATGTCGATTTCTGCCGGGCAGGTCTGCTGGCAGGGCGCCAGGGCCTGGTCTTCCTGGTTGAGCTGCAGCAGGCGCTCGGACATGGTTTTAACATCCAGGATGTTTTTCGGGCAAACCTTTTCACAGGCGCCGCAGCCGACGCATTTTTCTTCGTTCACCACCGGATAGCCGTCCGGGCCCATGGAGATCGCGTTGAAAATACAGGATTTGACGCAGTCGCCCAATCCCAGGCACCCGACGCGGCACTCGCGCTTGCCGCCGTAAACTGCGGCAAGGGCCCGGCAGCTGTTGACGCCCATATAATAAAATTTATCATCGGCCCGCTTGCCGCCGTCGCAACTGTTCAGGGATTTAAGGGGTTCGACCGATCCGGGGTCCAGCCCCATAACCCGGGCGACATTGGCGGCCGATTCCATCCCCCCCACCATGCAGACGCTGGGCTTGGCCTTGCCCCCCACCACCGCGGCCGCGGCCGCGCTGCAGCCGGCATAGCCGCAGCCGCCGCAGTTGGCGCCGGCCAGAAAGTTTTCAACTTCAGCGATGCGGGGATCTTCATAAACATAGAATACTTTAGAAGCGACGCCTAAGAGCGAGCCGCAGGCCGCTCCCAGGATCAGCATGAAAAGAATGGCTTCGGTCACAATTTCCTCCCTGAACAGACGACAACCGGTCGCTTTGAAAAACTATTATTAGACCATCCCCTTGAAGGCGAAAAACGCAAGGGAGCACATCCCGGCCGTAACAAGACCAATGGAAGTGTCCTGCAGGGGTTTCGGCACCCGGGACAGCAGGATGCGCTCGCGGATGCCCGCAAACAGGATCAGCGCCAGCCCGAACCCTGAAGAATATCCGAAAGAGGACACCAGGCACTCAATGAAGCTGTAGTCTTCGTTGACGTTGATCAGACATACGCCAAGAACCGCACAGTTGGTGGTGATCAGCGGCAGGAAGATGCCCAGCCCGGCATACAGCGCCGGTATGCTCTTTTTCAGGAACATCTCGACAAACTGCACAAGGGCTGCAATGATAAGGATAAACGACATCGTCCGTAAATACTCCAGCCCGAATTTTTTCAGGATAAACATCTCGGTAAGCCATGTGGCGGCGCCTGCGAGCACCAGCACAAATACAACCGCCATGGCCATGCCCACCGCCGTCTCCATTTTCTTTGATGTTCCCAGAAAAGGACAGTTGCCCAGATATTGCATCAACAGAATATTGTTGGTCAGGATGCAGCTGATCGCCAGTAACAGGTAATTGCTCATAAGATGCTCCTATTTTTTTCCAATGAAATTCATGACGCAGAGCAGGAGACCGAGGCAAACGAAGGCGCCCGGCGCTTCGATCATGAAATTAAAGGGCTGGAATGAAGGCCCGAAAACCGAATGCCCGTAAAACGTTCCGCTTCCAAAAACCTCCCGGATGGAGGCAAGAACCGTCAACGACATGGCATAGCCGATTCCCAAACCCAGTCCGTCGGCAAAAGAAGGAATAATCCCGTTTTTATAGGCAAAGGCTTCAGCCCTGCCAAGCGGAATACAGTTGACGACAATGAGGGGTATGAATATTCCCAGTTTTAAAAACAGGGGATAGGTATAGGCCTGCATGAGAAGCTCAACAACCGTAACAAATGTTGCAACAACGATAATAAAGCACGCGATCCTTACTTTGGAAGGGATGACCTTGCGCAGCATCGCGACAAGGATATTCGAGCCGACCAGAACAAAAATAACGGCAATACCCATACCGATGGCATTTTCAACCGTTTTTGTGACTGCAAGGGTCGGACAAAGACCCAGCACCAGTCGAAACGGCGGTATTTCTTTCCACAACCCTTTGGTGAATTCCTGAACAATCGTCTTTGCCATTTTGATCTCCCTGTTGATACGGCCTTATTTGGCGACACTTTTCAACTTTTCAGTAAGCTGGGGCTTCAACCGTTTATATGCTTCCCCGGCATCCGTCAGCGCTGCGGAAACGCCGCGGGACGTTTGGGTGGCGCCGCTGACCGCGTCCACCTGTCCGCCGTCGGCTTTGACCTTATAAGGGTCCCCCAAAGGAAGACCTTTGAACTGGGCCGCAAAAGCCGGATCTGTTTTTGCACGGGAACCGACGCCGGGGGTTTCACTGTGGGTGGTGATGCCGATGCCGACGATTTTGTCGTCCTTGGTGTTGACGCCGACCATGACGCCCAGATCGCCGCCAAACCCCTTGCCGAAACTTTCAAAGGCGACGGTATTGGCTTCGCCGTTAAAAATACCGACAAAAAAACTTTTTTCAACGCCGGCGTCTTTCAGTTTAAACCGGTTGGCGATGGGGTCGTTGGACGCGCCCTGAAGGATCGCATTGATGGCCGGGCCCTTGACGAATTTGAGCTGCTGGTTGTCGATTTTCTCCTGGGTCCCGTTCCTGAGCGCTGCAAGCAGCCCGCCGGAAAAGGAGCATAAGACCGTCAAGACGATAATCATTTTTAGCATTTCACGCATGGCTGTTGACCTTTCCTAAAGCTTTAGGCCGAATCTTGTCCAGAAGCGGATTGGCAAGATTCATGAGAAGAATTGCAAAAACCACCCCATCGGCATGGCCGCCGATATTCCGGATGAGCATGATCAAGACTCCCGCGCCCGCTCCGTATATGAGCATGGGAATGAAATTGACAGGAGACGACGAGTCTTCCGTGGCAAGGAAAAAAGCCCCCAAAATCGTATTGCCGGTTAAAAGATGAAATACAGGGCCGGCGAAGCGGCCGGAATTGGTCAGGTGGAAAACAAGCGCGGTGATGAAGATCGCTGCAAGAAACGAAAAGGATATCTCCCAGCGGATGAAACCTCTCAGGATCAAGTAGAGCCCGCCCAGGATGAGCCCCAGTCCGAAAGTCGCCCCGAGTCCGCCGGACTGGCGGCCCAGCAAGAGGTCTCCCGCACTGAAAGAGGCGGCCGCGGCCGAGCCGATTCTTTTTACGGCGGCCAGGGGATAAGCCATGTTAAAATCAAAATTAAAATTGAGCAGGGCCTGGTCGAAATTCATAAAACCCTTCCAGGAGAGCGTCAGGATGGCGATTGCCACCAGGGCCGGGTTAAACGGGTTGGCGCCGATGCCGCCATAGATATGCTTGCCGACGACGATGGCCACAAAGGTGCCGGTGATCACCAGCCACCAGGGGGAAGACGCCGGCAGCAGCATGGCAAACAGCATGCCGATCAGCGCCGCATTGCCGTCCGTGATGGTGACGGGGCGTTTCGTTGCGCGGTTCATCAGCAGTTCCCAGAAGATCGCAGAGGAAACGGACAGCGACACCACCGCCAGGGCCGGCATGCCATACTGAATGATGCCGAACAGTACGGCCGGCAGGGTCGCCAACAAAATGTTGTAATAGCGTATGGACACCTTGCTTTCATCGTGCCAGAAAGGCGCATGTGAAACGATGAATTTCTTCTGGTTAAACATTCGTTACCTCCGCGGTTTCGATTCGACCGAGCTCAAATTTTGCCAGCCGGATATATTGAAAGATCGGCATTCGGGAAACACAGACATAACTGCACAATCCGCATTCAAAGCAGGAATAAAGGTCGTACAAATCGGCGGCTTCCTGGTATTGTCCGGCCTCCAGAAAGCGGACCAGCATGTTGACCGGGATCCTGGCCGGGCAGATTCGGATGCATTCTCCACAATTGATGCAGGGATAATCGGAAACAAAGGGGATGCCCGCTTTATCCTGGATCATGAGAGCGTCGGTATCCGGCCGGACCGGGGTATCCAGGGTAAAGATCGATACCCCCATCATGGGGCCGCCCAGAATGACGCGGTCCATTTCATTAACGGTTTCTCCGACCGTCTTTACAATCTCTTTAATCGGGGTGCCGATTCTGGCGGATACCAGAACTTTGCCCCCGTCTTTTTTAATGACCGTCAAGAGTTTCTGAAAGGGAATTTTGCCTGTTTCGTAAGCACGTCCGATGGATGCCACGGCCTCGGCATTTATCATCGCAACTCCCAGATCTTCCGCGGCTTTTCCGGCCGGGATCACCTTTCCCAGGACGTCTTTGAGGATCATATGCGGCAGCGCCGAAGGATAGGTCGGTGCAATGAATTTTACCTCCGCCCCAATGGAACCATACCCGCCCATAATGTTTACCGGAACGACCATAATAACGGCTTCAATACCGGTAATTTTTTTCAATACCGCAATCCCATGGGCTATGGCGTCGATCCGGGACTGGACCACACATTGATGCGTGGCCACCAGCAAATCCCTGTCGGCGCCGTTAATAACGATGGTGTGGATCGGTTTGTCGGGATCGCCGAAAAGCTTCAAGGGCGGGCAGCCGGGAACGCCGGCCAGAAAACCGGCGGCGGAATCCAGGGTCGGTTCCTGGGCTGCGGCGGCAAACTGGTCGTCCGGATCTTCAGCTTTGGAGGTATTGATCGTAATGGCTGTGCCCACCTGGCCCGCTTCTCCCCGGAAGGGCGCCACGCCGGAGATGGTTCCGGTTGCCGGTGAAATGGCGTATGCGTCGCCGCCTGCGACAAGGGTCAATTTCTGTCCGGTTTTAACCGCATCGCCGATTTTGGGTAAAATCGCATTTTTCCCATCGGCAGCGCCATCCAGGATCAGCGTCACTTGGGGCGGCAGGGGAATATTGATCGGTTCGGGAAGTCTGCCCTCTAAGGGAATGTATTGGATCCGGGGTGTCGTCAAACCGCCAAATAATTTTTTCAGCATGGTCTCAACCTTCTACTTTATCGGTGATAATTTTAAGTGAGCTTCATAACCAATGAGGCAATTCGTCTAAGGAACATGACAGGATGCGCATTCCTGAGGGCCGGCTTCAATCTGCGTGTGGCACTCAATGCACTGCTTGTGAAACGCATCCGACCGTTTGGGCACGCTGGCATCATCGCTTTCCGGTTCGTGGCACTGGAGACATGAGGGCGCCTCTGTTTCGCCTTCTTCCAGGGTATGGTGACAATCGCGGCAGGAAAGGCCGTAGCCGGAAGCGTCTGTATGGGTCTTGTGGTCAAACAGAACCGTGCCGGCAATGCCCTGAAACATGATCCTGACCGGGCGCTCCGGCGTTTTTGCGGGAAACGCGGCATAACTGATCACACCCACAATGAACAAAACGATAGCCAATCCATAAGCTGTCTGCAGCTCTTTTTTTGAAACCATCTAAACAAGTCCTTTCACAGTTTTTGTTATTGACCAAGCCGTGGGCGCAAAACAAAAATCAAAGAAGTCGGTTAACACAATGCCAATAGGCTTTCAAGCATTTTTTAAATCGTCTTAAAAGGCAAATCGCAGGGAAAGCCGGATGGATGATGACTGGGGATCGCCGGAAAGGTCGATTTTCGTGTTTTTTTTCAAATTTTCAATAAATCCTTCTGTTTTTGTGCGATTGAACTTGTGGGCGCTGCCGACGGCGCCATAGATGTTGCCGGCGTAGAATCCCACTTCAACAAAGGTGAGAAGCGCACCCAGGGCTTTGTTGTCGTTGTCGAAGGCTTCATATCCCGCCCAGATTAAAGCGCCGTTGAGTAAAAACGCGATCAGGGCATCCTGATAGCGTTCGCAGTAAAGGAAACCGCCGCCCGGGACAATCGAGAGGGCGCCTGCCAGAACGGGGCTTTTTGCGGCGATGCCGGCTCTCTGCGACAGTTCCGCCGAGAGGCGTTCCAGTCTGAATTTTTCCCGGTTGGCAGAACTTATTTTTTCAAAGTATATCCGGGCATTATCCCATGAGGCCGTTTCGATGTAAATCCAGCCGAGACGGTAGAAGGCTTCATCCCTGACATCGACAGCCTTGGACAGGGTAATCAGATTATGCAGGGTGATCACGGCAGCCCCGAACTGGTTGAGATGAATCTGGCTTTCACTGACCATCAAATAGGATTTGACGGCCCATGGGGTGTCTGTAAATTTTTCAATCACCTCATTAAAGGAAGCGGCGGCATCCGCATACCGCCGGTCCAAATAGAAAGACATGCCACACTGATACATGGCCTGGGCAAGGCGGCCGTCATCGGGAAAAAAATAGATAAAGCGCTTGTATTCGTCTACGGCCCTGGAATATTCGCCCGTTGAGAAATAACGCTCGGCAAAACGGTACTGGGCATCGGCGTCAATCTGAACGACCGCTCCGGCAGCATGGGATAAGACGGGGGTCCAGAGCAGAAATGCGCAGAGCAGCCCACGGCTGGTCAGCCGGAAGGGATAACTGAACAAAGCGGCGATTCGTCGAAGCATCTTGTTACCACCAGAAATCATTGTTGTCGACGGGGTCGTAGCTGCGTTTGCGGCCGTCTATCATAACCGTGTCCGACAACCGAAGCTCATCCCGGCCGCAGCGCATCAGGCGGTCGCTGGTCATGATCCAACCCTTTAAAAAACCATGTTTTTGAATTGCCTGGGCGCTGTATTGCGAGCAGGTGGGGAACATGGGGCAGCGGTCTCCGTCGGCCCGGGAGATGATATCGGTTATAAAGCGGAGGGGATTAAGGACCGGATTTGATTCGTTCGCACGGACCGTCCGGGGGACGTCTCCGACAGGCGGGGGAAGGGCATCCTGGGCCCCGGCAAATCCCGTTTGACAGAGGACGATTACAAAGAAAAGGATAACGGAAATAACGGGTTGGATGCTTTTCATTGAAGCCTCATCGGATCACCGCCTGATTTGGAGACGCCTTGGATTCATAACACATAAATGATGATTCGGCAAAAGACAAATGATTTAAGGCGGCGGGGAGTTTCATTTCGCGTTGTCACTTCAGCGTTTGTCGGGCGTCCGCCCGGGGGCTTTCCCGGGGCGGACTGCCGACAACATTTAAAAACTTCCCGTCCCCCGGATTATTTCGCTATCATGCCCCGCATCATGTCCCCGGCGTTTTCGGCGTGGTCGGCGACGGAACCGATGATCTCGGCCAGTCGGATGATGTGCAGTATGGTCACGGGATCCGACAGGCATTCAAAGGTTTTCTGCTTCAAGGTATGTTCCAGTTTGTCGGCTTCATGTTCTTTTTTGCGAAGTCCGTGAATGATCTCCTTTACCACCACCCGCTGCTCGTTCGAATAATTTTTAAAGTACTGCCGCGCTGCGACAACCATCTTTTCCAGATCTTCGATGGGGGCGATAACGGAATCGACCAGCAAAAAAACATCCTTTTCAAGAACTTCCGGAATACCGGGTTCCGGCCTGTACGAGAGCCAGTCCAGAGCATCTTCCACCGAGTCCAGAACACTGTCCTGTTCGCGCAGATACATGAACAGCTGAAATTTATCCACCGGCATCAGCGTGCCGATGGGGATATGCCCCCGGATGCGCCGCTTGATGGCGTCGGCTTCCCTTTCCAGCGTCACCACTTCCTGCCTGAATTCTTCAAATGTCCGGCACTGGCGGGAAACATAGCATTCGATGGCCTGCTGAAATACCCAGGCGCATTCCTTGACTTTGCCGGCATGCTCCAGAAGGCCGCTGAAAGGCGACGTGATGAACATCGACAATATTGGCAGGCGCATATTCCCCCCTCTTAAAAAAAGAGCTGAATTATTTTAAAAAAAATCATACTGGTAGCGGCTGAGGCAGGCACGGTCAGCACCCAGTATAGTATAATTTTGAAAACAATGCCAAAATTAACCGCCTCGACCCCCCGGGCCAGTCCGACTCCCAGAACGCCCCCCACCGCAGCGTGGCTGGTTGAAACCGGCATTCCCAGTTTTGAGGCCACCAGGACCGTGGTGGCTGTGGCAAAGTTGACGGAAAAGCCGCGGGTATTGCTGAGGGTTGTAATTTTTTCGCCCATGGTTTCCATGACCCGGTGTCCCGCCATGGCGATGCCGGCGGCGATTCCGATGCCGCCAAAAAGCAGTAGGAAGGTGGGAACCGGCACTTGGGAACCGACAGAGCCGGTATGAACCAGGAAATAGATGACCGCCAGCGGGCCGACGGCGTTGGCCACGTCATTTGCCCCTTGGGCCAGGGCGACATAACAGGCTGTCACGATCTGGATGCGCTTGAAAATTTCTTCAACCCCGTTGGAAGCGTCTTTGTTTTCAATACAGCGCGTGATGATCCATTTGCCGCCAAATCCGAGAATGATGGACAGAAGGGCGGCAAGCATTACGGCGGAGGAATCGCCGATCGACAGGCGCTGGCCCAGCGGCGTCTTGAATAAAAACGATAAAATAACGATAAAAAAGGTTACGCCGACATAAATCGGCGAAAGCCGCAGCGCCCGGACAAAAGCGTCTTTTTTTGACAGGATCAGGCGGACGATAATTTTAAAGGTTGCATAGGCGATGATGATGCTGAATACGGGAGAAATGATCCAGCTCATAACCACGGCAGTGAGTTTCGACCAATTGACGACCGAAACTCCGCCGGCCATGATGCCGAAGCCGATCATGGCGCCGACGATCGAATGGGTTGTCGAGACCGGCAGGGATTTCCATGTGGCGAAACTGACCCACAGGGCCGCGGCCAGCAAAGCTGAAAGCGTACCGATCAGCGCCAGCTGCGGATCGGCAAGTACGTCCGTTGAAACAATGCTTTTTCGGATGGTGTTGGTGACATGGGTTCCGATGAAGGTGGCCCCGACAACATTCAAAACAGCGGCAATAACGATCGCCTGCCGGATCGTGACGGCCTTGGCTGCAACCGCCGAGGCCATGGAATTGGCAACATCATTGGCACCGATGTTCCAGGCCATGTAAAAACCGAATATATACCCTGAAATCAGGGCGGTGTATTCTTGCGGCATGGGTGTCGATCGCTGTCTTTTGTAGGAGTGTTAATGGCGGCCTGTCATTCACCGATCAGCCGGCCGGAGAAAGAACCCCGACTCCGGCTAAAACACCATGGGGACATACCCATTCTTGATGAGATCTGAAATTATTGTCCCTACATACGCCACCTGATAGCCCAATTCCTTAAGCCGGTCACTGGTGCCGGCCGTGTCGGACAGGCGCTTGCAGGCGACGGGTGTTTCATAAGCGAGCAATTGCGATGCAAAATCGGCGACCTCCGGGTCCCTGCAGATCAGGTCTTCAAATGGGCCGAAAAAGATCAC
The DNA here is from genome assembly GCA_040757625.1 of Thermodesulfobacteriota bacterium. GTDB lineage: Bacteria > Desulfobacterota > Desulfobacteria > Desulfobacterales > JARGFK01 > JARGFK01. Next base: position 46,670 of record JBFLWU010000017.1, read on the forward strand.
CTTTACCTCGTCGAGCCATTTGTTTTTCTGGGAGTTGACGGCAAACATCATGCCGGTAATCGCTTTTTCCTTTTCGCCGGTGGATAGAATGACGACGACCTTCGCTGCCATAACCGCCTCCTTCACTTGTCAAATTATGGATGGACGTCCAAAAAGATTGATCAGGTTCAATTGAACAGGCACTGATTGGCTCAACGAGCTTGAATAGCGAGACAAAACCGTCAGACGCCGGTTTAAAAATCCGCTGATACGATCGGCCCCCAAAAGACAATTGAAACGCGGGGTCAGCTCGCCGGCTTGTAGGGCCTCGACTTAATTGAGTTGTTTCCAGGACGCCGCACCTAATCTTTTTGAAAACCATCCGATTAAAAAAATGGCGCCGCTGATTTCTACAAAAAGTCCTTTATGAGACGGGCCATGTCCGTCGTGTTTTCAGCCGCAACCCAGTTGACTTCGCCGTCGGCCTTAAACCAGGTCAGCTGGCGTTTGGCGTACCGGCGGGTGTCGCGCTTAAAGGTGCTGAGGGTTTCCGGCCAGGACCGGCGGCCCTGAATAAAATCAACCATGTGGCGGTAGCCGATGGACTGCATGGATTTCAGGCCGGGAGCGTACCCCCGGGCAAGCAGGCTTTTTACCTCCTGCAGCAGGCCGGCTGCGATCATATGATCCACCCGTGCATTGATTCTTTCATATAGCGCGATGCGGTCCCTGTCCAGTCCGATTTTTAAAACCGAATAAGGTCTTTCGCTGAATCCGTGTCCGGATTGAAACCGTGAGATCGATTGCCCGGTCAGCTCATGGATTTCCAGCGCCCGCAAAATCCGATAGGTGTCATTGGGATGAATCCTGCGGGCGCTTTCCGGGTCACAGGCCGCCAGGCGCCGGTGTAATTCTGCCGCGCCATTAACGGCGGCATCTTTTTTCAGACGTCGGCGCAGGGCGGGATCGACCGGATCGGCCTGGAAGAGCCCTTTTAAAAGGGCCTTGATGTACAGGCCGGTTCCGCCCGTCACAAAGGGGACGATGCCCTCCGTATGAAGTTTGCCGATCCGGTCTCTGGCCATATCGGCATAACGGGCGGCATTGAAAGGCTCGTCGGGTGTCGCCACGTCGATCAGGTAATGGCGGACCTGCTGCTGTTCCGATGGGGTGGGTTTGGCGGTGCCGATATCCATGAAACGATAAATCTGCATGGAATCGGCGCTGATAATTTGACCGTTAAACCGGACAGCCAACTCAATGGCGGCAGTTGTTTTCCCGCTGCCGGTAGGGCCGCAGATGACGATCACTTTCGGTTTGGATTTGTCCGGATTCATTCAGTTCCGTTTTCATCAAAAAATATTCAGGCGCAACATCATAAAGAAACCATATATAACCGTATAAAATCAATATTAAATATGATATTTTCACGGAGCTGCCTGGTAAAAACCGGGGGCCAGGAAATCGTAAAGCCGAACAGGCTCTTATCCGTTATTGTTAAATAACAGGCAGAAATTCACTTTAGCGGCCGCATCGGATTGTCCACAAACAGTATACAGGGCTGTCATCAAGTTGGGCAGAAAATGAGGCCCGATAATAGCTGGAATTTCGGCAGGCCGTCATATTGTGAAAGAATTGTTTGTGTTTTCAGTCTATTGTTTGCATCGTCCCCGTCTTTTCCGCCGGCACCCGTTTTTAATACTACCAGGCATGTTTTTTGCGAGTATCTTAATAAAGCCATACCGCCTGATTAAGATTGTGAACAAAGCGGTTAAGGGCTCCATGAGGGGCATGTTGATACCTCCTTTGATAGGGCAGGGGAACGGTACTGGCAAGCCGGGCCCCTGCTCAACACCGCACAAAAACCGGAAAGCCGAGAAGCAAAAAGCAGGAAAGGGGGAGGTGCAAACGCCGGTTCAATGGCAACCGTGTTCGAGACCCCCCTCGCCTCCCCCTTTTTACATCAAGTTCAGCTTATTATCCCGGATATTTCACGTTATGCATTCGTTCATTTGCAAGGCACTCCGGGGTGCAGCTGTACTTTGCGTACCGCAAACCCCGGATAACGCAGCAAATGGGCGAATGCATTTCGCCCACCGGGTGAAAATTTTTCAGGCATTTGCCTGATGCAATTGAGATAACAAAGCGTACCGCTTGTTTCTGCCTTAAGTCTGAATCTAACCGTGTATTATCAAGATCTTTTTAAAACTTGCTGAAAAATTTTCATGAAATATCCGGGTTGTCCGCCTGAGGCGGATTAATCCTCAGCATCCATTATCTATTCAAATTGTTAAGGGCAGGGCGGGGGAGCGCCCCCCTTTGCATCTATAAATGAGAGGCCGGACAGGACAACAGCTGAAAAAGCCTCCGACCCCTGACATTAATAAGCGAATCATATGTGAATGCGTCTCTTTTCCGGGTTCAGGTCTCCGGCTTTAATGAGCAGCCGTTGTTTTCTCGACAGATCCGAGGCAAACGGCCGTCGATTTCAGCTAAAAAAGGTTGACATTTGCACAGATTTTTAACTATGACGATACCTTAAATCTTACAAAAAGATACATGGAAAGTTAGCATAAAGGAATTTTCTTATGTTTTTTAACGTGGCGCTGATTGTTTCGCTTGTCGTCTTTGGAATCGGCCTGATCTACAAGGTTTCCACCTGGTTTCGCCGCAAGATCGGCAGGGGGGCGGACCGCTATTCGGCAACCATGCGGTTTGCGGCGGCGATCAAAGGGATCGCGGGGGTTTTTTTCAGCCGGAACATCTTCACGCTGATCAGGGTTTTTATCGTCGACGTGCTTTTGCAGATGCGCATCTTCAAAGAGGATTTTCTGCGCTGGCTGATGCACATGCTCATATTTGCCGGGTTTATGCTGCTGCTCCTGATGCATGCCCTGGACAAGCTGATTACGGCTAAGATTTTCAGCGATTATTATGCCACGCTGAACCCCTTTATGTTCCTGCGCGACCTTTTCGGACTGATGGTGGTGGCGGGGGTCGCCATTGCCGTCTACCGCCGGTTTATTTTAAAGGTGCCCCGGCTCAAAACCAGCGGCATGGATCTCTACGCCATCCTGATTGTTGCCGTTATCATGGTGTCCGGGATTCTGCTGGAGGGCGTCAAACTCACTTCCCCGACCGTTTTTCGCAATATGGTGGAGCAGTACGGCAGCCTGGACGACGAGGAGCAGGTAAAGGCCCTGGAAAGTCTTTGGGTAAAAGACTTCGGCCTGGTTTCCGCGGAAGTCGGGGGCCCGTTTGAAGAAGACATCCTGGAGAAGGGGCGCGAAATCCACGAGGAGAGTTGCGCCGCCTGTCATTCTCCAACGAAATGGGCATTCGGCGGGTACGCATCGGCAAAGGCCCTGCGGCCGATCGCCCTGGGACTGGACGACGCCGGGGCGGCCGACATGCTCTGGTATATACATATTCTGGCCTGTTTTCTGGGGCTGGCCTATCTGCCTTTCAGCAAGATGTTTCATGTCTTTGCCAGCCCCCTCAGCCTGATGGCCGCCGCGGTCATGAACAAGGAGACCTCCCATCCGGCCAATATCGCCACCCGCCAGGCCATGGAACTGGATGCCTGCATGCATTGCTGCACCTGCAGCCTGCGCTGTTCGGTAGCACCCGCTTGCGACAGGTTCAATAATTCCAACATTCTTCCTTCTGAAAAGCTGGCTTTTCTTAAAACCTACGCCGACGGCAAGGCCCTCGGTGAAAAGGGGATGTCCGCCATTCAAGAGGGGATTTATCTGTGTACCAACTGCGACCGCTGCACCGTGGTGTGTCCGGCGGGCATCAATTTGCGCGAGCTGTGGTTCAACGTGCGCGAGGAACTCATCCACAAAGGGGTTCCGACGGCGATGATGCTCACGCCGTTTTCCTTTTACCGCGGGCTGAACCGGCAGTCCCTGGAGGCTGAAACTTACGGAAAGCCGCTGGATGCCGCCGCCGGGGCGATTTCGGCAAAATTTAAGATGATCGATGCCCCCGACCAGGTCGTCGTCTTAAACGCCGCTGATAAGGGATTAAAGGGGCAGGCCGATGCGTCGTCACAGGCCAACACCTATGCCTACTGCTTTGCCTGTGAAAACTGCAGCACGGTTTGCCCGGTCGTAGAAAACTATGAAAACCCCCAGGCGGTTTTAAAACTTCTGCCGCACCAGATCATGCGGTCGCTGGGCCTGGGTCTGAAGGATCTGGCAATGGGGTCGGCCATGCTGTGGAATTGCCTGACCTGCTACCAGTGCCAGGAGCACTGCCCCCAAGGGGTCAAGGTGACCGACGTGCTGTATGAGCTCAAGAATTTAGCGGTTAAAGAGGCCCGACAGACAAACGGGTCCCGGCCGCCCATGGAAGATCAAAGCAAAGAATGAAGGCCTTCATTTATAAAAGCTTAACTGATGGGAATCGAATATGAAATTTGCGCTGTTTCTGGGCTGTAATATCCCGGCCCGAGTCAAACCATATGAATCATCGGCCAGGGCGGTTCTGGACAGGTTGGCGATTGAAGTGGCGGATGAACGTGAGTTTAAATGCTGCGGCTATCCCGTCCGCAATGTCGATTTTAAAATGTACCTGATCTTCTCGGCCCGAAATCTGGCCCTGGCCGAGCGGCAGGGGCTGGACATGCTGACGCTTTGCAAGTGCTGCTACGGCAGTCTGAAGAAGGCCGCGCATGTGCTCAAAACGGATGCGGCCCTCCGGGATGAAGTTAATGCAATCCTGGCACCGGAAGGACTGGCCTTTAACGGGAAGACCGCCGTCAAGCATTTTTTGTCGGTCCTCTATCACGATGTCGGGCTGCCGTCCCTGAAGGAAAAAATCGCGCGGACATTCAAGGATTTAAAAATTGCGACCCATTACGGCTGTCATGCCTTGCGGCCCAGCGACATCATGCAGTTCGACAATCCGGTGGCGCCGATTATTTTTGATGAACTGGTGACCGCCACCGGGAGCAAAAGCATTGAATGGACGACCAAGCTGGAATGCTGCGGGGCGCCGCTTCTGGGCGTCAATGACGATCTTTCCATGGATCTGGCCGCTCGGAAACTGGCCGACGCCAAGCAGGCCGGGGCGCAATACCTGTGCGTCGCCTGCCCCTATTGCCAGATGCAGTTCGGTACGGTCCAGGAGATGATCGTATCGGCCCGGGGTGCCGGTTATCGGCTCCCCACGATCCTGTACCCGCAGCTTCTGGGGCTTGCCCTGGGAATTGACCGTCGGGTGCTGGGGATTGAAACGCAACACACGGATATCAGTGGTATCGAAGCCTTTTTAGTATAGGAGCTGCAATGTCTCAGAAAAAGATTGGTTCGGTTATGGTTGTCGGTGGCGGCATCGCCGGGATGCAGGCCGCGCTGGATGCGGCCGATTCCGGTTATTATGTCTATCTGGTTGAGCAGACCGCCTCCATCGGCGGCGTGATGTCTCAGCTGGACAAGACGTTCCCCACCAATGACTGCGCCATGTGAATTATTTCACCCAAGCTGGTCGAGGTCGGCCGGCACATTAATATCGAGCTGCTGACGCTTTCAGAGGTCACTGGCATATCCGGAGAGGCCGGGAATTTTGAGGTGACCATTATCCGGCATCCCCGCTATGTGGATGTAGAAAAGTGCATCGCCTGCGGTCTGTGCGCGGAAAAATGCCCCAAAAAGGTTACCAGCGAGTATGACAGCGGTCTCGTCAAACGCAAGGCCATATATGTCAAGTATGCCCAGGCGGTCCCCCTTAAATACGCCATTGACGCCAAGGAGTGTATTTACCTGACAAAGGGCAAGTGCAAGGCCTGTCAGAAATTCTGCCCCACCGGGGCGGTGAATTTCGAGGACCAGCCCAGCGAGAAAATCCTGAACGTGGGATCGGTGATTATCACCAGCGGCTGCGAGGTGTATGATCCCCATACCCATGACGTCTACGGTTACGGCAAATCCCCCAACATCGTCACCAGCCTTGAATTCGAGCGGATCCTTTCGGCGTCAGGGCCTTACGGCGGCCACCTGGTGCGGCCGTCCGACGAAAAGGAGCCCAAAAAAATCGCCTGGCTCCAGTGCGTCGGATCCCGCGATGTGCACATCGGCGCCAGGGGTTACTGCTCGTCGGTGTGCTGCACCTATGCCATCAAGGAGGCGATGCTGGCCAAAGAGCACAGCAAGGAGGGGCTGGATGCCGCTATTTTTTACATGGATATCCGCACCCACGGCAAAGATTTTGAAAGATATTACAACCGCAGCCGGACCGCCGGCGTTCGCTTTGTCAAATCGAAAATAACGAATATCGTTCCCCAGGCCGACAGCGGCCTGCAGCTCATCCGCTACATCGACGAGTCCGGTCGGCGGGTGGAGGAAGCTTTTGACATGGTGGTCTTGTCCGTCGGACTGGGGGTGAGCCAGTCGGCGGTGGCGCTGGCCAACCGGATGAAAGTCGCCCTGGATTCCTATCAGTACGTCGCCACCAGCAGCTTTGCGCCGGTGCAGACGTCGGCTCCCGGTATTTTTGTCTGCGGCGCCGTGGAGGCCCCCAAAGACATTCCCTCTTCGGTGATTGAATCCAGCGCCGCCGCAGGGATTGCCGGCAGCAGCCTGATCGAATCGCGCTGGAGCCTGACCAAGAAAAAGGAAATTCCCCCGCAGACGGATACCCGCGGGGAATCGCCCCGTGTCGGGGTCTTTGTCTGCAACTGCGGCACCAACATCGGCGGGGTGGTCAACGTGCCCGGGGTGGTTGAATATGTCCGAACGCTCCCCTATGTCGTCTACGCCGAGGATAACATGTTCAGCTGCTCCCAGGACACCCAGAACAATATGGCCAAGCTGATCAAGGAAAAAAACCTGAACCGCATTGTGGTGGCGGCCTGCACCCCCAAAACCCATGAGCCGCTTTTTCAGGAAACCGTGACCAATGCGGGGATCAACAAATACCTGTTTGAAATGGCCAACATCCGCAACCAGTGCTCCTGGGTCCACGGCGCCGTTCCGGCCGAGGCCACTGAAAAGGCCAAGGAACTGACGCGCATGGCCGTGGCCAAGGTCGCCCTGCTGGAGGCCTTAAGCGAACCGGTCTTGGAGATCAATCAGACCGCCCTGGTCATCGGCGGCGGTTTTGCGGGGATGACGGCCGCCCAGACCCTTTCGCAGCAGGGCTATCATACCATCATCGTCGAAAAGGGTGACCGGCTGGGGGGACAGGCGCGGCATCTTTATGAAACCTGGCGGCGGGAAGATATTCAACTGAACCTGGAGACGCTCATTAAAGGGGTAACGGACGACGAAAGGATCGATGTCTATCTGAATGCCGCGATCACCAAGGTGGACGGTTTTGTTGGAAATTTCAAGACCACCATCAAAACCGGCGACACGGAGCAGGAGCTGGCCCACGGGGTCACGATCATCGCTTCGGGCGCCAGCGAACTGAAACCGGACCTGTATCTTTACGGAAAGAATCCGCGCGTTCTGACGGCCCTTGATCTGGATCGGAAATTTATTGAAAACGATCCGGGGCTGAAAGAAAAAAAGAGCGCCCTTTTCATCCAGTGCGTCGGTTCGCGCATCCCGGAGCGTCCCTATTGTTCCAAGGTCTGCTGCACCCATTCCATCAACAGCGCCCTGCGGCTGAAGGAACTGAATCCGCAGATGGACGTATTTATTCTATACCGGGACCTGCGTTCCTACGGACTGCGCGAAGATCTGTATCGCGAAGCCCGGGCCAGGGGCATCATTTTTATCCGCCACGATTTTGATAAGGGGCTGGACGTTGCCGCCGAAGGCGCGGATCTGGCGATCCGGTTTACGGATACGATCCTGCGGCGCCGGATGGAGATCCGTCCGGACCTGGTGGTCCTGGCGACGGCGATCACCCCGCCCAAGGAAAATCCGCTGGCCCAGCAGTATAAGGTGACCCTTAACGACGACGGCTTTTTTATGGAGGCGCACGTCAAGCTCCGACCGGTGGACTGCGCCACGGACGGGGTTTTCATCTGCGGGCTGGCCCATGCTCCCAAACCGCTGGACGAGTCGATTGCCCAGGCCCAGGCGGCGGCCACCCGGGCGGTTACCCTGCTGGCCAAGAAAACCATCCAGATGAGCGGCACGGTGGCGCATACGAATCCGATGAACTGCAGCAGTTGCGGGGTCTGCGTGGCGCTGTGCCCGTATTCGGCCCCGTCCTTTACCCAGAAGGGTCCCTTTTCCGGAAAGGCCGAGATCAATCCGGTTTTATGCAAAGGCTGCGGCCTGTGCGTGGCGTCCTGCCGATCCGGGGCCATACAGTTGAGGGGGTTTGACAACGACCAGATCTTCGCGCAGATTTTTTCTTTGCGCGAGGCGGTTTAATGTTTTAAGAATACCTGTTCGGTGTTCATTACAATAAAAGGAGAAAAGTGGCATGACCGATTGGGAACCCAAAATCATCAGTTTCCTGTGTAACTGGTGCAGCTACGGCGCCGCCGATCTGGCCGGTGTCGGCCGGATGTCCTATCCGTCCAACGTCCGGGTGATCCGCATTCCCTGTACCGGCCGCATGAGCCCCAAATTTTTTCTGGCGGCGCTGCGCGAAGGCGCCGACGGCGTCTGGGTGTCCGGGTGACATCCCGGTGACTGCCATTACCTGGAAGGTAATTATTACGCGCGTCGCAAGTTCGCACTTTTTGAAAACCTGGCGGAATACATGGGGCTTGAGCCGGGCCGTATTCATTACTCCTGGATTTCTTCGGCCGAGTCGACCAAGTTCGTCGACGTGGTCAAAACGGTCACGGAGGCGGTCAGGGCGCTGGGCCCCAACAAACAATTTGTGAAGAAAATGGCTAAGGTGGCGTAAACATGCTGGAATATATTGATAGCATCCGGAAAATAGCCGAAAAGATATTAAAGGAAGGCACCGTCGAAATGGTCATCGGGTTTCGCAGGGGAACCGTGCCGCTGATGAACGAACCATGCGTTGTCAAAAAACCCGAGGATGTGAAACATCTGGTATGGGACAGCAGCTGCGGCGTTAACCTGGCGAATTATCTGCCCGACCGCAAGGAAAAGATCGGCATTGTGGCCAAAGGCTGCGATTCCCGCAACATTGTTACCCATATCATTGAAAACAAGATCAAAAGGGAGCAGCTCTATATCATCGGGATTCCCTGCAAGGGGATGATCGATCGGCGCAAAATTACCGGGATGCTGGAAGTTGAAATAGAAAGTGCCGTCGAGACGGCAGAGGGGATCACGGTCAAGGGCGGCGGGGTTGAAAAAACCTTTCGAAAAGCGGATGTGCTGCAGGACAACTGCGCCATCTGCATTCATCGCAACCCGGTCCTGTCCGACGAACCGGCGGCAGGGCCGGTGGTGGAACAGCAGGGCGTGGACCGGTACGAAGACGTCCGCCGGATCGAAGGGATGGCTACAGAAGAAAAATTTCGGTTTTTTGACGACCTGCTGGCCGAGTGCATTCGCTGTTATGCCTGCCGCAACGCCTGCCCCCTGTGTTACTGCCCCACCTGCTTTGTGGATGAATCCCGGCCCCAGTGGGTCGGCAAGGGGCAGGATCCTTCGGATATCAGGACATTCCATTTTTTAAGAGCGTATCATTGCGCCGGCCGCTGTACGGATTGCGGCGCCTGTGAACGGGCCTGCCCGATGGGGATCAAGGTCCGGCTCCTGACCAAAAAACTGGAAAAAGACGCTTTGGAACTTTTCAACTGGGAGGCGGGCTTGTCCCTGGAGGTCAGGCCGCCGCTGGATACCTATAAACCCGAAGATCCGGACGAATTTATCAAGTAGGATCAGGACCGCTTCTACACAAAGGGCGCAACACATGAAGGTTGTAAAAATAAACAAGCAAAAGTGGACCGAGGGAATCGAAGCATTGAAAAATATGTATCGCCTTTACGGTCCGGTTAAGGAAGACCGGTTTCACAACTTTACCCTGCTCGAAAAAGGCGTTTCTCCGGATTTTAATTTTCAGAATACCCGGCTGTCACCCAAAGGGGTCATTTACCCCCAGACAGAGGTCATGTTTCATTACACCCTGGATGAAAGCAGGGAAGATCATCATGTCATGAAGGAGGCCGCGGGGGAGGCCGCTCCCAGGGCGATTGTCGGCATCCGTCCCTGTGATGCCGCCGCGTTTCTGCTGGTTAAAAGAAATTTCGACACGCCCGAATACCAGGATCCCTACTGGGTGAGGGCTTATGAGGGCACTACCCTGGTAGGGCTGGCCTGCCAGCAGCCCTGTCAGACCTGTTTCTGCACCACCGCCGGATGCGGACCGTTTCACGAGGAAGGGCTGGATGTGCTTCTGGTGCAGGAAACGGACGCTTTTCTGGCAAAGGCGCTTACTGCAAAAGGCGAAAACCTGTTGAAAGCGGCGGGCTGGGGCGAAGCCGGCGACGGCGGTACGATTGAAAAGATGAAACAGGATGCCGAGACCCGCATCCGCACCGCCGTTCATACCGACCGGCTTGCGGAGAAAACCATTCCGGACCTTTTTGACGCCCCTTTCTGGGACGACGTCGCCTTTAGCTGCATCAACTGCGGGACCTGTACCTATGTCTGCCCCACCTGCTGGTGTTTTGACATTCAGGATGAGGTCAGCGGCAAGGCGGGCCTGCGCCTGCGCAACTGGGACAGCTGCATGTATCCGCTGTTCACCTTTCACGGATCCGGCCATAATCCGCGAAATGCTAAAACCAAACGGGTCCGGCAGCGATTCATGCATAAGCTTAAATATTACGTGGATAAATACCATAACGGTATTCAATGTGTGGGGTGCGGACGATGTATTCGCCTGTGCCCGGTCAATATCGATATCCGGCGCGTCTGTGAACTGATGAACACTTACGCAGCCAGCCGTTAACAGTTAGGGTTTCCCCGGGAAATATCCGGGTGAAGGGGGATGCGGTGCAGAATCCATATTTGCCATATCCGGTTCGCATTGATGAAATCGTCACTGAAACCGTTGACAAAAATCTTAAAACATTCCGTTTTGTGTTTTTAAACCCTGAAGATGAGCAGAAATTTTCCTACCGGGCCGGGCAGTTTGCCGAACTTTCCGTGGCAGGCAAGGGTGAAATCCCCATCGGGATTGCTTCCTCTCCCACCGAAAAAGGGTTTGTCATGTTCACCGTCAACAAAGTCGGCCTGGTCTCGTCTTATCTGCACACCATGAAGGCGGGGGACATCATGGGCATCCGGGGCCCACTGGGCAACTGGTATCCCTGGGATGTACTCAAAGGTAAAAATGTCGTCATTATCGGCGGCGGTTTTGCCTTCACCACCCTGCGGTCTTCCATCGTCTATATGCTGGATCCTGCCAACCGAAAGAATTTCAAGGACATTCATGTGATCTACGGGGCGCGGTCGCCCGGCATGCTGCTTTATCGCGACGAACTGTCGGCCTGGGAGCAGCGCGACGACATCAATATGCATATTACCGTGGATGCCACCGATGATCCCAACTGGAAATACAATGTGGGATTTGTCCCCACCATTACCGAACAAAAAGCCCCGCCCGGGGATGCCGATACCTATGCGATCGTGTGCGGACCGCCGATTATGATCAAATTTACCCAGCCGGTTCTGGACAAACTCAATTACGGGCACGATCATATCATCATGTCCCTGGAGATGCGGATGAAATGCGGCATCGGCATCTGCGGCCGCTGCAATATCGGCAAGGAATTCGTGTGCAAGGACGGCCCGGTTTTTACCCTGGCCCAGCTGAACGGGATGCCCAGAGAATACTGATAAATTTCATATTGACATTGAAGATTCAATCATATAGATAAGCTAAGATAAAAATCCAATGCTTAATCAGGCGGCAAGCCGTTTCACAATTATTTCATAAAAGGAGGGTCGTTTAATGCCAGAAGTTGATTTTGGTGGAAAAAAATTTGTTGTGGATGAAGACGGATTTATTGACAATTTTGAAAACTGGTGCCCCGAATGGGTTCAGCATGTCAAAAAAGAAGAAGGAATCGACGAGTTGTCGGAAGAACACTGGAAAGTCATCAATGTTCTTCAGGATTATTACAGGAAGAACGGAATTGCACCGATGGTCCGGGTGCTTTCCAAGGTTACGGGTTATAAGTTGAAACATATTTATGAACTTTTTCCGTCCGGACCCGGCAAGGGAGCCTGTAAGATGGCCGGTCTTCCCAAACCCACCGGCTGCGTGTAATTACAAGGTCGGTACAATCGGGTTATACCAATTCAGACCGGAAAGGCCCTGCGAGAATCGCAGGGCCTTTCTTATTCGGAGAGTCTTCATATGAAAACCACGCTGACGGTAAAAACCACGGCAAAAACGGAGTTGATCGACATGACTGCCGAGGTGCAGCATCTGGTTCGTGCGCAGGGATTTTCAGACGGTCTGTGCATGCTGTATGTGCCCCATACCACCGCAGCCGTTACAATTAATGAAAGCGCGGATCCCAGTGTCCGATCGGACATTCTGATGGTATTAAATAAAATTATTCCCTGGGAGGCGGGATACCGCCATCTGGAGGGGAATTCAGCGGCGCATGTCAAGGCCACCCTGGTGGGGGCTTCGGAAATGATCGCCATTGAAAACGGCGACCTGGTGCTGGGGACCTGGCAGGGAATATTCTTTTGCGAATTCGACGGTCCGCGGACCCGCAAGGTGCATGTAAACCTATTTAAAAAGCTTATTTGATTTTTTGCCGCAAAACGGTCCGACACAGGGTTGTATCCGGCCGTTTTGTGACTATATTCGTTGCAGTAATTGAAATTGCGTTTCGTTTCAACCAGCGGTTGGTTCCGTTTCAGTACTATCTAAACAAAAAAAGCAATCGAAGCGCCGGCGAGTTCTCCCCTGAAAAGGCATGAAAATTCCGAGTCAAGCGATCTGAGGCTCAATCCCGTTGTTGCGGGATTCAGGAAGTGTTTGATACCCTTTCCGGCGACAACCCTCCGGCCAGTCTGAGCCGCTTTTTTCTGCAGATAGGTCCGTTTCGTATCAATCGGTAAAACCAGCAAATTGATAACGCTGCGTAGAGAAAGGTAAAAAAGGAGAAGACCATGAAGCTGGTAATGTTTCAGAAAGCCGGAGACCCAAGGTTCGGTGCTCTGGTCGGAAATGAAGTTGTGGATTTGAAACTGGCCTGTGAGGCCATGCTGGCGAGCCGGGGAGAAAGCCGGGCGCGTCAGAAAGCGGCATTGCTGATCCCGCCGGAAACCATCCGGTTTCTGGAAGGGGGGGAAGAATCCAGGCAGGCCGCCCGGGACGCGCTGTCCTGGGTTGGGTCTCTGCAGGGCAAGGCGCTGCGGCTGAGAAATCTAAAGATCGTTTTGGGCCTGGAGGAGGTCAAACTGCTGGCGCCGATAGGCAAGCCGTCCAAAATCATTTGTGCGGCCCATAATTATCACGATTTTCTGCAGGAGCTCGGGATGAAGCCCCACAAGGAGCCGCGCCTGTTTGCCAAATTTGCAAATGCGGTGGCCGCTTATGACGATCCGATTCCCCGGCCGGCCATGACCCTTTGTCTGGGATATGAGGCGGAGCTTGCCTTTGTGGTGGGAAAGCGCTGCAAACATGTGCCCGAAGACAAGGCTTACGATTATATTGCCGGTTACATGGCGTTTAATGATGTGAGCGCCAGCGACCTGACCAAAAACGATGTGCAAAACCTCAGGGGAAAGAGTTTTGACGCCTTTGCCCCCATGGGGCCGTATCTGTTAACGGCCGACGAGTTGCCCGATCCGCATAACCTTTCCGTAAAACTGAAGGTGAACGGCAAGGTTCTGCAGGAATCCAACACGAAACAGCTCGTCTACAATGTGCCCCAGCTCATGGCCTTCTGCTCGCGGATATTTACGCTGGAGCCCGGCGATGTGGTGGCAACCGGCACCCCCGGCGGTCTGGCCAAGGACCGTAAACCGCCGACCTACATGAATCCCGGGGATATCATGGAAACGGAAATCGAAAAGCTGGGCGTCATGCGAAATCCGATTACGAAAGAATAATCCCCTTTCCTTTGAAAAAAGGAGGCATCCCAAGATGCCTCCTTTTTTTGTCCTTTCCGATCTATCATTATGAATGATTGTCGTTCCTATGATTTGTAGGGGTGCGCCACCGTGCCGCCCGAAGGTTACGGCCACATCATATCGCCATATCCTCGCGTGGCGGTTCAGGCAAATTTCAAAAACACCCTGTCATGCTTCTGTAACCTGCAGGTAAAATTTCGGCTCACTATTATAAGCTGTATGTTCTAAATCGGGATCATTTGCCCGGCTGTTTTTTGTTCGTTTCGGCCTGCTGAACGATTCCCGTTTCAGGCTCCCTTGTTTCCGGGCTTGAGTTGTTTAAGGATATGATTATGTTTACCCTAACTGACGCAATGATACTGATAATAAAACGTGTTGCTTAAATTTTTCTGAGGTTTTTATGAAAAGAATATCTGTTGTTGCACTGTTTTTATATTTATTTGTAATGATTGTCGGATGCACGCAGGAGAGCCGTGCCAGGACCGAAGGGGAGGCGGCATCCGGCACGATCATCGGCGGTTACCGCGTCTTGTCCATCCCCGAGAACCGCCAGGACATCCGACTGACGGTGTACCGGGGGGACTATGTCCGGTTTGCCTATGACGGAACGGCGGCGCGGTCGGTCCTTTCAATACCGGAACTTGCGATCAGCGAAATCCTTTCGCGCGAATCGGCAAAAGCGCCTTTTTTTAAGATGCAACAAACCGGTACGTTCGCCTTTTCCCTGGGCAGCGCCGCCGGCAGCATCAGCGTTGTCGAGTATCGGCAGCCCAACTACGAGGCGGTCGCGGCGGCACAGGCGGCCGAACTGATCCGTAATATTCACCCGTTTATCCTGGATGTCCGAACCCCGCAGGAATATCGAGAGGGGCATCTTGAGAACGCAACCCTGATTCCGGTCCAGGAGCTGCAGGGCCGCCTGGCAGAACTAGCGAAATTCAAAGATGAGAACATCCTGATATACTGCGCCACAGGCAACCGGAGCACGGTTGCCTCCAAAATATTGATCGACAACGGTTTCAAGCGCATTTTCAATATGCGCCATGGAATTCATGAATGGAACGGCAAAAAGTATCCGATCGTGCGCTGAGCCGGCCGTCTCTAATACGCACAATGGCCGCTCAGCGGTTTCATCCAGTCCCGCCATGGCGGGCACCGGTGGACAGGGGCCGGGGAGTTTTTCAAATGTTGTTTGGTTCCGCCCGGGGACAGCCCCCGGGCGGACAGACAACGCGGGGTGAAGTGTCGACGGCTCCTCCCGCAGGTTTTCTGAACGAACCTCCCCGCCGCCTCAACAGCAAGTCGGTCCGATTTCCTCCCGGCGATGCAAGCGATAAAGTTTATTCGTCCGGGGGTATTTTACCATCCGGTTTCAGCACGGGCGGGTTCACCTGCACGGTTTCAGGATACTTCAAGCCGGAGCCGGTGTTCAGCAGGACGACTTTTTCATCGGGCCGGATCCAGCCGTCTTTGCGCAGACGCACGGCGGCGCTCAGGGTGGCCGCGCCTTCCGGGCATACGAACGCGCCTTCGCGGGATGCCAGCAGATATTCAGCCTTAAGGATCTCATCGTCCTCGACAGCCACCGCGCAGCCCCCGGTTTTATAAATGGCGTCAAGAACCAGAAAATCGCCCAAGGCCTTTGGGACCGTAATGCCGAAGGCCAGGGTATGGGCGCCTTTCCAGAATTCCGATTCGGTCTTTTTGTCCTGCCAGGCCCTTACGATGGGCGCACATCCGGTGCTTTGCACGGCAACCAGGCGGGGAAGCCTGCCTTCGATCCACCCCAGCTCTTTTAGCTCCAGCAGGGCCTTGTAAATGCCGATGATGCCGACCCCGCCGCCCGTGGGATACAGGATAACGTCCGGCAGCTTCCAGTCGAACTGCTCGGCGATCTCAAGCCCCATGGTTTTTTTGCCTTCGATGCGGTAGGGCTCCTTGAGGGTCGAGGCGTCGAACCAGCCGTATTCGGCAACGGCCTTGGCCACGATTTTGCCTGCGTCGCTGATCAGGCCGTCCACCAGGTAAAGGGAGGCGCCTGAAACGGCGCATTCCCCCCTGGGTATGGGCGGGGCATCCTTGGGCATGACGATCACCGCCTTGATTTTAGCCGGTGCGCAGTAAAGCGCCCAGGCCGCACCGGCGTTGCCGTTGGTGGGCATGGCCAGCACCCTGACTCCCAGCTCCCTGGCGCGGGAGACCCCGACGGCAGCCCCCCGGGCCTTGAAGGTGCCGGTGGGGATGATGCCTTCATCCTTCAGATACAGATTGGGCAGGTTAACTTCGGGGCCCAGATTTTTCAGCGGCAAGAGCGGCGTCATGCCTTCACCGAGGCTCACGATGTTTTCTTCCTTTGCGACGGGAAGCAGTTCCCGGTAGCGCCACAGGTCCGTTCTGCGGCCGGCCAAATCCTTTTTGGTAAAGTGCGTTGCGACCTTAGCCATATCATAGGCAACCAGCAGGGGGCTGCCGCACCGGCACAGCTGGATCGGTTTTTCGCTTTCATAGGTTTTCTGACACTTCGGGCACGCAAGGTGGGATACAAACATAATATGTCTTTCCTATTCCTTTTGCAGGATTAAAAGGGCGATGGCTTCAATCTCGATATTGGCATTTCTGGGAAGACAAGAGACCTCGACGCAGGAACGGGCCGGGGCGTCTTTAGGGAAGAATTCTGCGTAAGCCTCGTTGATTTTGGGGAAGTCGTCCATTTTTCTGATAAACAGGGTCGTCTTGACCACCTGATCCAGGGAACTTCCCGCGGCGACAAGGATGTTTTTCAGGTTGGCGACGGCCTGACGGGTTTCAGCCTGGATGTCGTGATCAACCAGTTTTCCGGTTTCCGGCGACAAAGCCAGCTGTCCGGAAACAAAAACAAAAGCGCCTGCCCGGACGGCCTGAGAATACGGCCCGATGGCGCCGGGGGCTTTTTCGGTCTTGACGATGGTTTTGGTTGCAGAGGGCATAGGGATTCTCCTTTGATAATGTGGCTATCGGTCAATTCATAGTTTTATTGGCCGCCATAATAATCCGCTTCTATGCGTTCAGACTGTCACACGCTTCGAATCGGATCGCCAATGGCAACCTTTTTGGCAAACATGAGCTGTAAAACCCGCCGAATTAATGAATATAAAAGAAAACATATCCTTTCAACAAAAAAAACTGAACGAGGCAACCGGCAGCACGCAAGCTGATGCAAACACCGTTGCCATAATGATGCGAAATAGAAAGGCCGCCTGCTTTTTCAGCAGACGGCCTTTTATCACTCATACCAGAACGGATCCGGTACTATTTTTCCGTCGGTTCGCAGACGGATTTGGGATCATCCATCAGTTTCAGGATATCATAGCGGCGGTTGACTTCGGCTTCGATCTGGGCCCGCAGCTTCTTGGACTCTTCCGGGAAGGTCAATTCAAGCGAGGCAAAGCGGACTTCGCTGGCCAGGAACTCCTGGATGGTTCCGTCGGGGGCTTTGGATTCGAGCTTGAACGGATTTTTTCCTTCCGCTTCCAGTTGCGGGTTGTACCGATACAGCGACCAGTAACCGGAGTCGACGACCAGCTTTTCTTCGAGCTGGGTTTTACCCATACCCTTCTTCAAACCCTGGTTGATGCAGGGGGCATAACAGATGACCAGAGAGGGCCCGGGATAGGCGTCCGCTTCCATAAAGGCCTTTAATACCTGCTGCTTGTTGGCCCCCATGGAGATGGAAGCGACATAAACATAACCATAGGTCATGGCGATGCGGCCCAGGTCTTTTTTGCCGATTTTTTTGCCGGAAAAGGCAAACTTGGCCACCGCACCGGTGGGGGTTGCCTTGGAGGACTGGCCGCCGGTGTTTGAATACACCTCCGTATCCAGCACCAGGATGTTGACGTCTTCGCCGGAAGCAATCACATGATCCAGGCCGCCGTATCCGATGTCGTAAGCCCAGCCGTCGCCGCCGATGGACCAGATCGACTTTTTGGTAAACATGTCGCTCATCTTGTAAATGCTTTCCAGCAGCGGGCTGCGCTTGGCTGTTGCCAGCAGGGCCTTTAGCTCATCGCCGTATTTTTTGGATGCCTCCGCGTCGTTGATTCCCTCGAGCAGTCCCCTCATCGCGGCTTTCATTTCCGCGGGGGTGTCGGCGTCCAGCGCTTCTTTCAGCAGGTCGCACAGTTTTCTGCGGCGCTGCTTGGTGGCCACGGCAATGCCGAAACCGAATTCAGCCGCATCCTCAAACAGGGAGTTGCCCCAGGCCGGGCCGTGTCCGTTCCTGTTGACGCTGTAAGGAACCGACGGCGCCGTCCCGCCCCAGATGGAGCTGCAGCCGGTGGCATTGGCAATAATCATGCGGTCGCCGAAAAGCTGGGTCAGCACCTTAACGTAAGGCGTTTCGCCGCAGCCGGCGCAGGCGCCCGAGAACTCCAGGAGCGGTTTCTGGAACTGGCTGCCCTTGACGGTGTCGCGTTTAATCAGGTTGTCCTTGAAAGGAATGGTCACGGAAAAGTCATAATTGGGAACCTGAGCCGCCGTCTGGGTTTCGATGGGCTTCATCGCCAGCGCTTTTTTCTTGGAGGGGCAGATATCGGCGCAGTTGCCGCACCCCTGGCAGTCCAGGGCATTGACCTGGATCCGGAACTGGTAGCCCTTGAGCTCCTTGCCGACCGCCGCCTTGGTTTCGAAGCCGGCCGGGGCGCCTTTCAATTCCGCCTCGGTTGCCAGGATCGGAATGATGGCCGCATGCGGGCAGACAAAAGAACACTGGTTGCACTGAATGCAGTTTTCCGGGATCCATTCCGGCACCATGATGGCCACGCCGCGCTTTTCATATTTCGAAGTGTCGGTGGGGAATACGCCGTCGGGCGTAAAGGCGCTGACCGGCAGGGCGTTGCCCTTCTGGCTCTGGGCCGGGCGCATGACCTTTTCGACGAACTCGGGGGCGGCCGGCTGGGCCGGCCGCTCGCCGACGGCATTTTTCCAGGATGCCGGGTATTTGATTTCAATCAGGTTTTCGATGGTCTGGTCAATGGCGGCGATATTCATGTTGACAATCGTATCGCCCTTGCGGCCGAACATTTTTTTGACCGATTTCTTCAGGTACTTGACGGCGGCGTCGATGGGAAGCACTTGCGACAGATAGAAAAAGGCGGTCTGCATGATCATGTTGATCCTGCCCCCCAGGCCGACGCTCGTTGCGATCTTGACCGCATCGACGTTGTAAAATTTCAGTTTTTTCTCGGCGATGGTCCGGCGCATATCCGCCGGGAGTTCCTTTTCCATTTCTTCCAGGGTCCAGGGCGAATTGAGCACAAAGGTTCCGCCGGGCTTGATGCCTTCGAGAACATCGTAAATGGTCACATAATTGGCCTTGTGACAGGCCACGTAATCGGCGCTATTGACAAAATAGGTCGACCGGATCTGGGTGGGCGCAAACCGCAGATGCGAAACCGTGATGCCGCCTGATTTTTTGGCGTCGTAGTCAAAATAGCCCTGGGCAAACATGTCGGTATTGTCGCCGATGATTTTAATAGCCTCTTTGTTGGCGCCGACGGTCCCGTCGGCCCCCAGGCCCCAGAACTTGCACTGAACCGTCCCCTCGGGGGTGGTGTCGACGTTTTCGCCCACTTCCAGCGAGGTGTTGGTCACATCGTCGGTGATTCCCACCGTAAAGTGGTTTTTCGATTTGTCGGCCTTCATGTTGTCGTAAACGGCGATGACCATGGCCGGTGAAAAATCCTTTGAGCTTAGGCCGTAGCGTCCGCCCAAAATAACCGGGGCCTTCTTGCCGCTTTCCGCGTAGGCCGTTTGGATATCGATGTAGAGCGGATCCCCCAGGCTGCCGGGCTCCTTGGTTCTGTCAAGGATCGTGAGTTTCTTAACGCTTTCGGGCAGGGCTTGGAACAGGTGCGTTGCGGAAAACGGACGATACAGGCGGACCTTTACTAGGCCGAGCTTGGCACCGTCTTTGTTCAGGTGGTTGATGGTTTCTTCAATGGTCTCGCAACCGGAGCCCATGGCCACGACAACGTGTTCGGCCTTGGGATCACCGGCATAATCGAACAGCTTGTAGTTCCGGCCGGTCAGGGCGCTGACTTTCTTCATGTTTTCGACGACGATGGCGGGGGTTTTCTGGTAGAACAGGTTGGCGGCTTCCCGGGCCTGAAAGAAAACATCCGGGGTTTGCGAGGTGCCGCGCAGGTGCGGGTGTTCCGGGTTCATGGCCCGTTTGCGAAACGCATCGATGGCGTCATGGTTTACCAGTTTGGCCATGTCGGCATAGTCGATCAGCTCGATTTTCTGAATTTCACTGGATGTCCGGAACCCGTCGAAGAAATGTAAAAAAGGGACCCGCGAGTCAATGGCGGACAGGTGGGCGACCAGGGCCAGGTCCATGATTTCCTGCACCGAATTGGAGCACAGCATCGCAAACCCGGTCTGGCGGCAGGCCATCACGTCCGAGTGGTCGCCGAATATGGACAGGGCGTGGGTTGCCACGCTGCGGGCGGACACATGAAAAACTCCCGGCAGCAGTTCGCCCGAGATTTTATACATGTTGGGAATCATCAACAAGAGCCCCTGGGAGGCGGTAAAGGTGGTGGTCAGGGCGCCGGCAACCAGAGACCCGTGCACGGCGCCGGCAGCCCCGGCTTCGGACTGGAGCTGGCGCACGTCCATGGTCTGGCCAAATATGTTTTTACGGCCCTGGGCGGCCCACTGGTCGACGATTTCTCCCATCGAGGTCGAGGGGGTAATGGGATAGAGGGTAGACACATCGCTCATGCCGTAGGCAACATGGGATGCCGCTGTGTTTCCGTCAATTGTCTGCATTTGTTTTGCCATAAGACGACTCCTTTTGTGATAAAATTTACGCTAGAATCATTATTTTCGGAATAGCATATTTAATAACCGTTGTCACATAACGGTGACAAAAAATCTTAATCCAGTCAAAGGTCTTACCATTATACCATTTTGAATTTGGTGTAAAGGATAAATTTGCCCAAATTGATATTGAGGTTTTATTGGCCTTATTGTAAAAGAAAGGGCGTAACCAGTTGCGGCTTTTTTACCTTTTAATAATAAATTAAGATGGTTAAAGGTGATAAAAATGACTGCTTGGGAAATAAATCCGGGAAAACTGCTTGAAATATCCGGGAGCTACTGGCGGACGAGCGTTCTGCATGCGGCCGTAAAGCTCGACGTGTTTACGGCGATCGGAAGCGAATCGTCCGACGCCGACGCTCTGGCCGGAAAACTGTCGGCAGATTCACGGGCGCTGGCCATGCTGCTCAATGCCCTGACCGCCATGGGGCTTCTGGTGAAAAAGGGGGCGTCCTATGCCAATACCCCGGTCAGCGCGGCCTTTCTATCCAAGCATTCTTCCCGTTATATCGGTTTTATCATCATGCATCATTATCATCTGGCGGAGTCCTGGCTGCGGCTCGACCAGGCGGTTCTGGCCGGACGGCCGGTCAGGACGCGGGCTGCCGCCGGCGATGCGGATCGGCGGGAGGCCTTTTTGATGGGGATGTTCAACATGGCCATGAGCGTGGCCCCGCGCATTGTCAAGGCCGTCGACCTTTCCGGCCGGCGGCGCCTGCTGGACCTGGGGGGCGGCCCCGGGACCTATGCCGTTCATTTTTGCCGGGCCACCCCGGAAATGCGGGCCACGGTCTATGATCTTGCCGCCACGCGGCCGTTTGCCGAAAAGACCATTGCCCAGTTCAACCTGGCGGACCGGATTGATTTCATGGACGGCGATTACGTGACGGAAGAACGCATCAAAGGGTCCTTCGATGCGGCCTGGCTGTCGCACATCCTGCACGGGGAGGGGCCGCAAACCTGCCGGGAGATCATCCGTAAAACCGTAAGCGCCCTGGAGCCCGGCGGCATGCTGGTCGTGCACGAGTTCGTTTTAAACAACGAAAAGGACGGGCCGCTTTTCCCCACGCTGTTTTCCCTGAACATGCTCCTGGGAACCGAGGGCGGACAGGCCTATTCGGAAAAAGAGATCATGGACATGCTGGCCGGGGCCGGGCTCAAGGACATCAAGCGCATCCCCTTTGACTCGCCCAACGATTCCGGTTTGATTTCAGGGACGGTACCCCGATAGACAGGACCCTGGATCAACACGATGCCGAGGTCGGAATTAAACGAAATGGGGCGGTTAATCCAGGGATCGGGGAGTTTTTCAAATGTTGTCTATTGCACCCGGGGACAGCCAAGTGACAACGGCTCACCCCCTAAGCGTTCTTGATGAAACCTCATTTTAATCATTTCCGCTCTCCTGGCCCGCACCCAGAATGTCGACGTCCACCGCCGAAGCATCGTCGGATTCAATAATGGGCGTGCAGGGCGCGCGGTTAAGCCTTAAAGACAGCACGTCAAAGCGGTTGTACTGGCCGGCCACATCATGCCGGAGCTTGGGGCCGATGATGGCCTGGATGTCGCAGTCGGCATAGACGATCTCTTCCCGGTCGGGCGAGGCTGCCGCGACCATGAGCTTCCCGCCGGGGGCATAGATGCCGGTGAAACCCGATTGCGGGCTCGTCAGGATCCGTCGCTTCTCTCCGGTGTCGGCCAGCTTGTCGACGACGGTGCCGTCGATCATTGATGAAACCACGATGTGAAAGACCTTTCCCTCAAAGGCATGGGCGGCGCCGCGCAGCCGGATGTCGGCGCCGATGTCGTAGCCGCCGTAATCCGCGCTTGGCATGGACGGGTAGTTGGAGACGTGGATTTCCTCTCCCTGGGCGATCAGGGCGAAACGGGCCAGCGGGTTTGCGTTTTCCCCGCAGATGAGGGTTCCCAGTTTTCCGATGGACGTATCCAGGACCCGCAGGGTGCTGCCGTCCCCGAACCCCCAGACCAGCTTTTCCGCGTAGGTGGGCATGAGCTTTCTGTGTTTCAGGAGGATGTTCCCTTCAGGGCCGATGACAAGATTGGTATTGTAAAGGGTTCCCAGGGTATTGTCGGGCCGTTCGTTGATGCCGATCACCACATGGATGCCCGTCTCTTTAGCGGCCTTGCATAATTGATCGGTGACAGGGCCGGGCACCCTGACCGCATGTTTGAGCATCTCCACAAAAAAAGGAGTGGTCCTGAAAACATTTTCCAGCCGGTTCCAGTAGGGATAGCCTGAAATAAACACCTCCGGAAAGGCTATCAGGTCGGCGCCATTTCGGGATGCTTCAGCGATCAGGGAAAGCGCCTTGTCGAGTGTCCTCTCACGATCCAGAAAGACCGGGGCGGCCTGGACCGCGGCCGCCTTGAATTTCGGGAATGTTTCACCCATGAGCGTTTCCTCCTGTTGATGAAATGTCGCTGGGTTGAAGCGGTTAATGAATGATTCCAGCCGTCCCGGTTTGATCAAGAGGCAGGCTGTCCGATTTTGCAATGTTATCTTTTGAAGATTGTCAAATCAAGCAAATCGTGGTTAAATGACACGATAAGTCATCCTAAAAAATTATGCTCTATGAATGAGAGACTGAGGAGTTTTATGCCAAATGTCTATGGAGTGAACCGACGTCACTTCACCGTTTGCCGGCGATCCGGCCCGGGACAGTCCCCGCCTCCTGGCGTAATTATATTTTTTTGAGATAACTTCTTTTATGACCAACCTGTTGAAAACCAATATTTTTACTTGACAGCAAAGGCTATGACGGATTCTTACCAAATTTTCCCGGTGGGGTTTGTGAGGAAAAAAGGCTCCAAAACGCAGATTGAAATTTTGCCGAAGTTTCGTGCGGCGCTTTTCGGACTGGATGGATTCTCGCACATTCATGTGCTTTACTGGTTTCATGAAAACGATACCCCGCGGCAGCGCAGCATCCTGCAGGTGCATCCCCGCAATGACAAACGCAACCCCCTGGCCGGGGTGTTCGCCACGCATTCACCGGTCAGGCCCAATCTGGTCGCGCTGACCATCTGCCGGATCACGGCAATCCGGGAAAATATAATTGAAATCGACGGCATCGACGCCAATGACGGCACCCCGGTAATCGACATTAAATCGTACAACCGAAAAAATGAGGCGGAACCTCCTTTTCATGTCCCTGAATGGGCGCGTGCCGGGAAGGAATCATGCTGACGGACCTGACCGGCCAGATAGAAAGAATCACCTTCAGCAATGAAGAGAACGGGTTCACCATCGCCAAGGTCAAGGTGAGCGGGCAGGCCGACCTGGTAACGGTTGTGGGCGCGCTGATGGCGCCGGTTCCCGGCGAGGTCCTTGAAATGAAAGGCGAGTGGACGCAGCACCCCCGCTTCGGCGAACAGTTCAAAGTCGCTACTTACAAGAGCGTGGTGCCGGCTACTGTTTTCGGTATCCGGAAATACCTGGGTTCGGGCTTGATCAAGGGATTGGGGCCGGTCATGGCCGAACGCATCGTCAAGCGCTTCGGCAACAAAACGCTGGACGTCATCGAGAAGAATATCGGGCGGCTGGCCGAGGTGGAGGGTATCGGCAAAAAACGGATTGCCATGATCAAGGCCGCCTGGGATGAGCAGCGGGAAATTCGCGACGTGATGCTCTTTTTACAATCCCATGGGGTCAGCACCGGCTATGCCACCAAGATATTCCGCCAATACAAGGAACGTTCCATTACCGTGGTGCGGGAAAATCCGTATCGTCTGGCCGGCGATATTTTCGGGATCGGCTTTCTCATCGCGGATCGCATCGCCGAGAAGCTCGGATTCAGCAAGGACTCAAGACTGCGGGCCGAGGCCGGCGTCTTGTATGTCCTGGACCAGGTGGCGGAAGAAGGGCATGTGTATTATCCCCATGAGCTGCTGGTGGAAAAAAGCCGTGAAATTCTCCAGGTCGAAGCAGAGGTGGCGGCCGGGGCCATATCCGGCCTGGCGGCCGACCGCAGGGTGGTGGTTGAGGACCTGGAACAAAATATGGCGGAGCTTAGCGGCCATCACCGGGCGGTCTACCTGTCCAGGTATTATGTCAGCGAAACCGCCGTCGCCGGCCGCATCAAAGAGCTGCTGTCGGCGCCCAGGACGATTCGCAGGATCGATTCCGCCAGGGCCGTTTCCTGGGTGCAGGGAGAGCTTCGCATGTCCCTGGCCCGGAACCAGGTGACGGCTGTGCGCAGCGCCCTTGACAACAAGATGATGGTGATCACCGGCGGGCCCGGCACGGGCAAAACCACCATAACCCGGGCGATCATTAAAATTTTCGACCGGTTGCATCTGCAGATCGCACTGGCGGCCCCCACCGGCCGGGCGGCCAAGCGCCTGGGTGAAGCCACCGGCCGGGAGGCCAAAACCATTCACCGCCTGCTGGAATTCAGCTTCCAGAAGGGGGGATTTCAGCGCGGAGCTGAAAAGCCGCTGGATTGCGACCTGCTGATCGTGGATGAAGCCTCCATGATCGACACCATCCTGATGCATCATCTGTTACAGGCGGTTCCGGACGATGCCACCGTTGTTTTGGTGGGGGATGTCAATCAGCTGCCCTCGGTGGGGGCCGGAAATGTGCTCAACGACATCATTGCATCCGGTTGCGTACCGGTTGTGGAATTAAACGAAATTTTCCGCCAGGCCCGGACCAGCCGGATCATTGTTTCCGCACACCAGATCAACAGTGGAATCGTACCGCCGACAGAGCCGCCCGACAATCAGCTGAAGAGCGATTTTTATTTCATCCAGCAGGAAGATCCGGAAAAAGTTTTGGATATCATACTGACGCTGGTAAGGGAAAGGATCCCCGGCAACGACCGCTTTCGGGAATTCATCAGGAATCCGATCGATGATATCCAGGTCTTGACGCCCATGCACAAGGGGGTGGTGGGGGCCGGAAACCTGAATGCCCGCCTGCAGGAAGCATTGAACCCGGGAACCGAAGGGGTGGTGCGCGGCGACAGAACCTATCGCATCGGCGACAAGGTGATGCAGGTCCGCAACAATTATGATAAGGAAGTCTTTAACGGGGATATTGGCAGAATTGCCGGGATTTATCCGGATGTTCAGGAAATCATCGTCATGTTTGATGGCCGGGAAGTGGTCTATGAATATGCCGACCTGGATGAAATCGTGTTGGCTTATGCCGTGTCGGTACACAAATCACAGGGGTCTGAATATCCGGCCGTGGTATTGCCGGTCTTGACTCAGCATTACATTCTGCTGCAGCGCAACCTGATCTATACGGCGGTTACCAGGGGGCGCAACCTGGTGGTGATGGTGGGGACCGTCAAGGCGCTGGCCATGGCGGTGCGCAACGACAAGACCCAGAAACGCTTTACCCGTCTGCGATACCGCTTGTGCGCATAGTGAATGAAATGAGAGGCCGGGGAATTGCCTATGGTGTGGGCCGTTGCTCCTTCACCGTTTGCCGGCGGTCGATCCGTCCGGGGACAGCCCCACGCCCCCCGCGGGGTCGCAACCAAAGATTAATGAGCCCTGTACACGCCCCCTGACCGCTGCGCTAAACTGCGACAGGCAGAGACGATCACCGTCGCCGTGGAAAGCAGTCTTTTGGGGCTGGGTCAATGGAACCTGAGCGGGATCGCTGCCGCACGGTGATGCTTCGACAAGATGGTTGCGGTTCGCGCGGGGGGCGTGGGGCTGTCCCCGGACGGACGGGGCGACATTTGAAAAGCCCCCCGGCTCCTGAATGAAATGATAAGGAAAGAAACGTTCCGTTATGAAACACCTGTTTACACCCTTTCGGATCAGACATCTGAATTTGAAAAACCGGATCGTAATGCCCGGGCTGGCATCGTTCCTGTTTGAGGCGGACGGTTCGGTCACGGACCGGACGGTGGAGCATTACCGCCGCCGGGCGGCCGGCGGGCCGGCCATGGTCATCACCGAAGCCTGCGCGGTTTCTCCGGAAGGAATGGTTTCCCCCCACCAGGCCAGAATTTACGATGACCGCTTCATCGAAGGGTTTGCAAAACTCAGCGCAGCCATCCGGTCGGAAGGAGCGGTGCCGGCGCTTCAGATTCACCACAGCGGACGGCAGACATCGGCCCGGGTGATCGGCCGTGACCCCCTGGCCCCTTCGGAACTTCCCTGCCCGTCCATTCAGGGCCCGGTGACCCCGCTCACGCGTGACGGGATTCAGAAACTGGTCCAACAATTCGGGGCCGCCGCCCAAAGGGCGCGACAGGCCGGTTTCCAGCTTGTTGAAATCCACGGGGCCCATGGATATCTGATCAACCAGTTCCTTTCCGGATTTTCAAACATCCGCACTGACGACTATGGCGGGGATACCGGCAGGCGGGCCCGGTTTGCCCGGGAGATTGTTCAGGAAGTTCGGCGGCGGGTCGGCGACGAATTTCCCCTTTCCTTTAAAATCAGCGCTCAGGAATTCGTTTCCGGCGGCCTGACGGTGACAGAAAGCGTCGCAATACTGAAAATCCTGGTGGAAGCCGGCATCGATGTCGTGCAGGTTTCAGCCGGAAACGACGCCACCCCCGAGTGGATCTGCCAGCCCATGTTTATGAATAAAGCGTGCCTGGCGGATTCGGCGGCAAGAATTAAACAGGCGCTGAAAATTCCGGTGATGACGGTGGGCCGGATCAGCGATCCGCTGCTGGCCGACAAACTGATTGAGCAGAACACAGCCGACCTTGTCTGCATGGGGCGGGGGCTGCTGGCGGACCCGGAGATGCCCAAAAAGGCCCGGGAAGGCCGCCTGGATGAAATCCGGCCATGCATCGCCTGCAACACCTGTATGGAGTCTATTTTTCGCAAAGGCCGGGTGGAGTGCCTGGTCAATCCTTTTCTGGGAAGGGAAAAGAACCTGAATTTCAGGCCGGCTGCAACCCCCAGGAAAATTATGGTCATCGGCGGCGGGCCCGGCGGATTGAACGCCGCCTGGATGGCGGCCAAAAGAGGCCACGAGGTACACCTGTTTGAAAAGAAGGTGGTTGTCGGCGGAAAGTTGATTATCGGAAGCGTCCCCGGATTCAAAAAGGAAATCGCCAGCCTGATTCCATTCCTTGAAAAACAGGCCCTCGCGGCCGGGGTGAGCTTTCATTTAAACTGCGAGGTCACGCCGGCCGTCATACGCACGGCCACTCCCGACGCGGTGATTCTGGCCACCGGCGCAGCGCCGCAGCTTCCGCCGGTGGAGGGCGCAGACGGGCAACACGTCGTTTTTGCGGATGATATCCTCAACGGCCGGCAGCCCGACCGGGTCAGCACGGTTGTTGTCGGCGGCGGTGCGAGCGGTTGCGAAACAGCCCTGCATCTGGCCGGACTCGGCTGCAGGGTCGCCATCGTGGAGATGCTTTCAACAATGGCGTCCAATCTTGAAACCATTACCCGCAAAATGATCCTGAAAAAGCTTGAAGAACAACAGGTTGCCATGTTGACGGATTCCAAAGTGCTGCGGATTCAAGAACATGGCATACAGATACGGGGAAAAGACGGCATCGATGTTTTTATTGAAGCCGAGCGGGTGGTAATAGCGGCGGGCAATCAACCCGATAACAGGCTGTACCATGAAATTGCTCTCGCAGGCTATGAACTCCATCAGGTCGGCGACTGCATTGAACCCCGAAGCATCAAACAGGCGATTTATGAGGGAACCGTTGTGGGGGGTACCGTTTAACCGGCAAGCATATAGCCGTCATTGGTATTGCGCTTTTCCCTTGAAACACACCTCAAGCGAATGGAAAGCAAATAAAAAACAGCCGATAGGTGGCTGTTCTGGACAAACTCCAATATGATATGTAATTTCAGGATGTTACCGGCACACTGATCCACTCATTGACCCGCACCCAGTTTTTTCTGCGCTCTCTCCGGTTCTTTCTGCGATCCAAACCGCTACGGCGCTCGACCCCCCCCTGAATGAAGTAGTCGATGCTGTAAACCTGTCGCCGATCAACTTCTGCGCGACGGTCAACGCCGGAACGTTTAAATAGCATGGCACCAAATTCCTGTTTTGTCGGTTTAATCATATGTGAATTTTGGATCGCTTGGTAGTTATACAATTTAAGACTCTTTTTTCATCGGTCGATTGATTTTTCTCAACTGCCAGCGCTCATGTTCGCTTTTATTGTAAAGCAATTAATGTGCCAATTTGCATGACAGTAAAGAAGTCATTAATAATTGATGAAAGCCTATTTAAGTTTTTTAAGCAGGTTATGATATTTTTTAATTTTTTAAAAAAAATGCGCTTCGTTTTAAAATGGAGGTTTGGTGAATGTTGATATGTCAATTGTTGATGGTAAACTACAATGTTTGAGGGGGAACCCTTCACGATATGTAGGCCAGATGGTTTTGAGGAGTATTTAATTTAACCATTTGATTATATTTAACAATTAAATTTTTGAACTTGGTTGGTGGGCCTGAAAAGTTATCGCCAGCCGGAGTGGATTCAGGGCTTGCAGAGAGCCCCTCGGCAGTGAGGTCGCGGCAGAACGGGTAACCGCGATACAAGTAAACAATGTAATTGTCCGGGTAATCCCCGCAAAACGGATCACTTTCCGTGAACCTGACGAAATTGAATTTATTCAAAGGTTTTTTGCCGGGATTACTGCTTGTAACCGAATTTTCTGAGCAGACTCTTTCGATAGCTGATGTCGCTTTCGGACTCGATCCCTTTTGAGCTGAAACCGTCGACAACTCCAAGAATTCCCCGCCCCAGTTCAGTTTCAGCAATAATGACCTCGACGGGGTTTGCCGTAGCACAGAAAATGCGGCAGACCTCCGGCACATTTTTGACTGCATTCAGAACATTTATCGGAAAGATATCTTTCATGAAAAGGATAAAACTGTGGCCGGCGGACAAGGCGGCGGCATTTTTTTGGGCCAGTTCAATCAGCGCATCATCCGTTCCGGTATGGCGTATCAGGCACTTGTCGGAAGCTTCACAAAACGCTAGGCCGAATTTGGGGGATGGGACCGCAGTGACCATGGCCTCATAGATGTCTTCAACGGTTTTAATAAAATGGGATTGGCCTAAAATAAAATTCAAAGAATCGGGGTTTTTTATTTTGATAGTCTTTAATTCCATATATCCCTCCCGGATGGTTTGTCATGGTTCTGAAAAGAATAAAAAAAATGTACAGGCCTGTCAATTATAAAGCTGTGTGACAGGATCCTTGCGTTAGGTGCGACCCTCTTTTATTATATGGCAATGCGGGCCGGAATGATTATTTTCAGACACATACCCTTTCAGGGGACAACTCGCCGGTTCGGGCGGGCGGCTTTGCTTTATAGAGAGATCCGAAGACCTAATTTTACAGGGAGGTTGTCATGACAAAGGCGATTATAATGGAAAGAAATGGCGGGCCCGAAGTGCTGCAGTGGCGGGATTACGACCCGGGAAAGCCGGGACCCAAGGAGGCGCTCGTTCGCCATGAGGCAGTAGGCCTGAATTTCATCGATGTATACCACCGTACCGGTCTTTATCCGCTTGCGGCCCTTCCGGTCGTCCCGGGCATGGAAGGCGCCGGGGTTGTCGAAGCGATTGGTGAAGGCGTAACGGAGGTCGGCGTGGGGGACCGGGTCGCCTATGCCGCTGTTCCGCCGGGGGCGTATGCCCAGGTGCGGCGGATTCCGGCGCACCGGCTCGTCAGGCTGCCGGAAAATATTTCATTCCGCCTGGGCGCTGCCATGATGCTGCAGGGGATGACCGCCCGCTATCTGCTGCGGGGGTGCTATCCCGTTGCCGCCGGAAACCGTATTCTGATTCATGCCGCTGCCGGAGGCGTCGGCTCGGTTGTCTGCCAATGGGCCAAACATATCGGGGCTACGGTCATCGGAACGGTCGGGTCCCGGGAGAAGGCAGGTATCGCCAAGGCTAACGGCTGTGATCATCCCATTAATTATAATGAAGAAGATTTTGTCGAAAAGGTCAGAGAAATCACAGCCGGAGAAGGGGTTGACGTGGTGTATGATTCCGTCGGGCGGTCAACCTTTATGAAATCGCTCGACTGTTTGCGGCCCAAAGGAACCATGGTTTCCTTTGGCCAGTCTTCGGGGGCGGTCGCGCCCATTGATATCGGCATTCTGGGGCTTAAAGGTTCGCTCTTCCTGACCCGGCCGAGCCTGATGACCTATACCGAAAAGCGCGAGGATTTGCTGGAACATGCCCGGGACCTGTTTGACGTTGTTGAGAGCGGGGCCGTCAAGATTGCCGTAAACAGGAGTTACCCCTTAAGTGAGGCCGCTCAGGCGCATCGGGACCTTGAAGGGCGCAAAACAACCGGATCAACTATTCTGATTCCCTGAAAGGATGAGGGGGCGGGAGCCTTACGGCGCATAGTTTGACGGGCATTCAATTGTCCGTAAAGCGGGGGGCTTTAAATATTGTCCGGTCCCTGCGCGGACCGCCGACAAACGGTGAAATGACATCGACTCACCCCATAGACACGCGCAATGAAACGCACCATCCTACCATTATTTGGTGTTTTGTTCGGCAAGCGTTTGAAGTTGCGCGAGAATATCATCGCGTTCATTCTCTAATTCAAGAAGTTCCATCATCATCACGGGTTTTATGGAATGCGCCGGCAAACGATCTTTGAGCTCCCGAATTTGCGCTTCGATCTTCTGCAGCTGTTTTTCAAGGATGGTCCTGGGTGTGCTGATTTCTGAGGGCATTTGCAGATCATGTTGACCATTTAATGTTTAAAAGCCGGCAATATACTCGAAAACCATTTAAGCTTTCTTCAAGAAAGGTATCGGCTTGCCGGTGCGGTACGCCAGCGCCTGGCAGGTGGCGATGATTCGATTGTCCGGATCGGTCACCCGGATATCATAACAGGCAGTTCGCTTGGTTTGGCTGATCCGGCGCGCTTCGGCCCGTAATCGTGTTCCCGGTTCAGGACTGCTCACGTAAGTTACATTCACATTCATTGCAACCGCAACGGTGCCCTCGGTCTGCCCGGCGGTCTCAAACGCCTCGTCAATCAGTCCGTAAATGGCGCCGCCGTGAGCCCTGCTGTAAATGTTATCCATTTTTTCAGGTTGATAAACCATCTCAACTGCCGAATAGCCGCTTTCAAGCTTAACGAGTTTCATCTTCATGAGCAGTGAAAAGGGTTCGGATTCCAGTGCCTGAAAAATGGCGGTTTTAATCGCCGGGTCCACGGGCAGCCTCCCGATATATTTTCATCATGTGTTTTGAGCATTAAATGCGGGCATCATGGTCTTGGCTCGCCATGCGCTCACCCACAGCCTTGCCGAAATTTTTTCCTGAGAAAATCAATGCGTCGCTGAATGCTTTCATGATGACCTGATGATACTTTCTGCCGGTCGGTGATTCTATAAATGCGATATAGGTTTGAAGGTCCTCATTGGATACATCGCGATAGGTATAGAAAAAACCGCTGATGACCTGAGGACAGATCACCTCCTGAACCTGGAGGCGGTTTTTATGGACCATTTCGGTTATCTGCTCAAAGTTTGGGGGATTCGGTGCCGGGGACATGGCGGAGATGGCGGAGATGATCGCTATCTGAATGTTCAAAATAGTGTCCACAGCGATCTCGGTTGCCAGCAAGGCCTTTTCGATTCGCTGGAGCAGCTTCAATCTTTCCGGGACGCCGGAATCATTGTTCATCTGTTGCAGCGCCTGAGTCATTTCCTGGTTGGCGGCCGGACTGGCAGCTTCTTCCTCCAGGCGTGTAAGCTTTTTTCCCAAGGGAGAATCCAGCCAGTATAATACCTTTTGAATTTCTTCCGTACTCAGATTTTTCCCGATATCGCTATAGAGCAGGGCTTCAATACGTTTCGGATTAAATGCGCTTTCGATGGCAGCGTCAATATCTGCGATTCCCATTTCAGGATTTTGTTTCAATCCCTGTTCCTGTTGAATGCCCGCACGGATGTCCTGGGGGATCTGCCTGACCTGTTTGCGTATCCCTGATTTGTTCATGAGTTCCTGGACCAGATGACTGTCAAAAGCAGCCGTATGGAACGGCACGAGCACCACCGCTGCCATAGCGAGGGCTGTGGCGATAATCAATCGCAACATGAAGGCTTCCTTTCTCGACACAAAATACTTAGGCGTATCTTTCATTTGGCTGGAAGTCTGAACCAAATAGCCGTGCAGGGAAACAATACGCTGCATACTGACGATTGAACGAAGTGGCGGGAGCTTACTACAGGGATAGCGAATAGTCAAATCCTGTCGAACGGGATGGATGCGGAGCGGTTTGAGCGAAGCCGAATTATACGGCT
>JBFLWU010000018.1:0-79485 GCA_040757625.1 Thermodesulfobacteriota bacterium
AAATAAAAAATCTTATAAAATAACAACCCCGCGGCGGGGCCCCCGCCCCCCCCCCCCCCCCGACTATTTTTTTATAAATACCTATCAAACGCAGATATATGAGGTGTGAAAATGACCAGAACCCGATGTCATCAACGACACGTTGGAATTTTAGCGATCCTGCTGGCCCTGTTTTTCAGCCTGCAGGCGGCTTCGGCCCTGGCCCAGGGCAATATCCACTTCGGCCGCACCAAGATCGACCTGGGGCTGAAATACGAGCTGCGCTATGACGACAACATTTATTTTGAAAACACCAACGAGGAAGAAGACTTCATCCACATCGTGACGCCGAACGTCGGCCTGACCTACAACGGCAGCACGCCCGACAATTATCTCAAGGCCGGCTACAGGGTGGACCTGGCGGCCTATTCGGATTTTTCGGACAACAACTACCAGAGCCACAACCCCTATGTGGATTTCAGCCTGAAAACACCGGCCGGTTTTTATTTTAAAATTTACGATAAATTTCTGTACACCCAGGATCCCTACGGCGCCAGAAACCAGTACGGCATAGGCAGCAAGACCAAGCGGATGGACAACGTTGCCGATGTGGCCCTGGGGTATGAATTTTTCAATAAATACTCCGTCGAGGCCCTTTACCGGAATTATTTCATCGACTACGACCTGAAGGAAGATGAATGGCAGAACCGCAAGGACAACCGCATGGGCGGCGCCTTCTATTATCACTATTCACCCAAGACCTATTTCCTGGTGGAGTACCGCTACACCAAGGCCGAATACGACAAACAGAACGACGGCGTGTTCGACTACGGCAGGGGCGCCAACTGGAGCTCTGCAACGTCCCAGGATTACATCAAGAACGATGTTTTCATCGGCGCCAAGTTCAACCCGGGCGGCA
This sequence comes from Thermodesulfobacteriota bacterium, assembly GCA_040757625.1. Taxonomy (GTDB): domain Bacteria; phylum Desulfobacterota; class Desulfobacteria; order Desulfobacterales; family JARGFK01; genus JARGFK01. The sequence continues at coordinate 899 of JBFLWU010000018.1, forward strand.
AGCTGGGCGGCGCCGTCAAGCTCGGTTGGGGCAACAAGAAGTTTGATAACGACTTTGATATTGCCGCAAATCCTTACGAGGACATGGACGGCTGGATTTCGGAAACCGCGGTCTACTGGCAGGCCATGGCCCGGACCCTGTGGACCGTGGAACTGGGGCGGTCCTTCGAAGGCTCGCCGGACGCGGATGCCGCCGGGTATATCGATACGTATTTTAAACTGTCGCTGCGCCAGGGCATGGCCAACCGCCTGACCGCCATCCTGGGATTTGAATTCAATAGCAACGACTACGAGAATGAAGCCGCCGGCCGTCCCAAGAAGGAGTTCGACATTTACGGCGTGACCGCCGGCCTTGACTATGAAATTCAGAAATGGCTTACCGCCGGGCTGCAATGGGAATATAAAACCAAAGAAGCCGGCGACGGCGCTTACGCCGCCCAGGAATATGACCGCAATGTGGTGAAGTTCGTGATCGACAGCAAGTTTTGATCCGGCTTTGCCTGATTGAACGAATAACTCAAAAAAGGGAGAGTCAGACTCTCCCTTTTTTTTTGTAAATGAAGAACGGTTCACGGCGGAAGGCGGGAAGGGAAGGGACAGTAGGCAGTAAGCAGAAGGCAGTAGGCAGCGGGGAGTTAGGAAATAGAAGGTTGAGGTTAAGGCTGAGGTTGAGCAATATGTAAACGGCGAACGGCTCATGGCTGACGGCGGGAAGGGAAGGACCCAGGAGAGAGTAAGCGGTAGATAGCAACCATGGCCTTCAGCCTTCAGCCTGATAGACCTGTTTTTCCCTTGCTTTTTAAGGTCGATAGCGGTAGACAATTCTTTTATTTAAACCCTAATTGAGCGAAAGTCGAGGTTGCCCAGCTTCAAGGCGTCAAAGGGCGAAGCCGTAGTCTGCTACTGCGAGCCCTTTGCAACGCAGAAGATGGGTCAGCCACGGCTTTCCCAAAGGGTAAACAAAACGGAGAGATTTTTTTATAAGATAGCGAATTTAAAAAAGAATGATGTGATCAGATAAATATTGGTGAAAAAGTAAATATTTTAAAATGTAAATAAGGTTCTCCGTTTTGTTTACGCTCATTTAGGGTTAAACAAATCTGCAGCTAATTCATCAAAAGGGCGACTTCATGAATCCGATGAAACGTATCGTTGTAATTTTATGTGCCGTTGCGTTTATCTGGGGCTGCGGCGCCGGCGGGCAGGTGGTGCAGGTTACCACGGTTTCCGAAGGGGATCTGCAGGGCATCGGTGAAGAAAACATGGCCCAGCTGGGCGAGATCCGGGAAGCCATGAAAAAGGAAAAAAAGCCCGGCGCCATCGACGAGGTCCTGGAGGGGACGCCGCACTACACGGTCGATCAGTACCTGAAGCTGAACCCCAACGCCAACAATCCCAGCGCCCAGGATTACCGGGTGGGCGGATACGACGTGATCGACATCACCATTTATGAAGAGGCGGACCTGTCGCGGAAAGACGTGCGCATCAGCGCCGAAGGCTATATTACCTTTCCGCTGGTGGGGCGCCTGCAGGTGGAAGGGCTGGCGACATCGGAAATTGAAAAACTGATTTCGCTGAAACTGGCTGAAGGCCAGTATCTGCTGGATGCCCATGTGTCCGTGACCGTGACGGACTACAAGAGCAAGCAGTTCATGGTGCTGGGGGCGGTGAAGGAGCCCGGCACCTATCCGCTCAAGGCCAAGGAGCGGGTCTTGGACGCCCTTTCCCGGGCCGGGGGAATCGTTTTCGACAATGTCGGCAAACAGGTCATGATTATCCGGACGGTGAGCTCAAACGCCGGCAAGGAAAAAAAGATGGTGGTCCGCATGGACGTCGAAGGCCTGCTCAAGGGCGGCGCCCAGTTCCTGCTGCAGGACAAGGACCTGGTCTACATTCCCAAGGCCGAGTTTTTTTACATCATCGGCCAGGTCACCAAACCCGGCTCCTATCAGTATCAGCAGGAAACCATCACCCTGGTGGAGGCCATCAGCATGGCCGGCGGCTTTACTCCCATCGCCGCCCGCAACAAGACCCGGATCGTGCGGGTGGAAAACGGTGTTGAAAAAATCATACAGGTGCAGGTGGACGCCATCACCCAGTCGGGTAAAAAAGCCCAGGATGTCAAAGTGCTGCCGGGGGACGTGATCGTGGTGCCGGAGAGTTTCTTTTGATAACGGCTTACGGCTCGGGGCCAACGGCTGACGGCGAAGGGCAAAAGGCGAAAGACCAGGTTGAGGTTAAGGTTGAGGTTGAGAAACAGTAGGGAGTAGGCAGTATACAGAAAAAGGCGCACGGCTTACGGCTCAAGGTTATTGTAATTACGTTTTTTCCGTGCGCCATTAGCCGTGTGCCGTGAGCCCTTTTTCTACATAACAGCCTGCGTTAGAATCAGGGATTCCCCCTTAATCAAGCGAGCCAATGCGAACATTGACTATGGACGAAAACAGAGAAGAACAGATCGACCTGCGGAATTATCTGCGGGTGATGGTCAAGCGGCGCTGGACGATTATCAGCATCTTCGCGCTGGTGGCCCTGTCGGTGGCGGTGTATACCTTTACGGCCGTCCCCATCTATCGGGCCACGGCGCGGATCGTGATCGAAAAGGAAAATCCCAACTTGGTCTCGATTCAGGAGGTCATGGCGGTGGACGCCACCGGCTCCGATTATTACCAGACCCAGTACAAAATTATCGAAAGCCGCGCGGTGGCCCGGGAAGTCATCCGGCGCCTGGACCTGCGGAACAGCCGGGAGTTTTTTCCCGAACCCAAGGACGACGTGGTTTCCAATGTCAAGGCCTGGATAGCTGCGACCCTTGCGTCCGGGAAGGAATGGGTCCGTTCCCTGCTAAAGACCGCCCCGGAACCCGCTGGCGAGGATGCGGAGGCGAGCGCGCCGGACTTTACACTGGTCAACGCCTTTATCGGGCGCGTCAGCGTGGAGCCGATCCGCAACAGCCGCCTGGTGGATGTGAGCGTCGAAGCGGCCGACCCCAAAATGGCCGCCGGCATGGCCAACGAACTGGTGCGCGCCTACATCGACCAGAGCTTGGAGGCCAAGCTGGTGGCGGCCAAGGATGCCGTCCAGTGGCTGGGCGACCGCATTCAGGAAGAGCGCAAAAAGGTGGAGGCGGCCGAAAACGCCCTGCTGACCTACAAGGAAAAACACCAGATCATCACCGATTTCTCCAGCGACGCCGAAAAAATTACGGCCCAGAAGCTGGCCCAGCTCAACTCGCAGGTGGTGGATGCCGAATCCGCCCGGGTGGAGGCCGAAACCCGCTACAAGCAGGCCATGGCCCTTGACGACACCCCTGACATGCTCGATTCCATCCCGGAAGTGCTGAAGAACGACCTGGTCCAGGAAATCAAGAAGATGGAGGTCAACCTCTACAACCGCATGTCCGAACTGTCCAAGAAATACGGCAAGCGCCATCCCCAGATGCTGGCCATCGAGTCGGAACTGGAGGACCTTCAAAAGCGCAAGGTCCAGGAAGTCAAGCGCGTGATCAATTCCCTGCGCAACCAGTACCGGCTGGCGGTCGCCAAGGAGGAGTCCCTGAAAAAAGCGCTGGATAAGCAGAAAAACGAAAGCCTGGACATGAACAAAAAGGCGGTCGAATACGGCGTGCTCCAGCGCCAGGCCGAAAGCGCCCGGCAGATGTATGAAATGCTGATCAAGCGCTTTAAGGAGACCTCCCTGACCGAAGAGATGAAAACCGGCAACATCCGGATCGTTGACAGGGCTGAAACGCCCATCAGTCCGGTCAAGCCCAAAAAACGGCTGAACCTGCTGCTGGGTCTGGTGGTGGGGCTGACCCTGGGGATCGGGCTGGCGTTTTTCCTGGAGTATCTGGACAACACCATCAAGCTGCCGGACGAAGTGCGGGACTACCTCAAGATCCCTTACCTGGGTCCGATTCCGGCATTTGCCAGAGTCAAGAACCGGGACGGCATTCCGGCGGACCTGGTGACGCTGCATTCCCCCAAGTCCACCGCCAGTGAATCGTTTCGGGGCATCCGCACCGGGATCCTCTTTTCGTCGGCCGACAAGGCGCCCCAGGTGATCCTGGTGTCGAGTTCCGGGCCCGGCGAAGGCAAAACCGTGTGCGCTTCAAACCTGGCCATAACCATGGCCCAGTCCGGCTCGCGCGTGGTCCTGCTGGACTGCGACATGCGGCGGCCGCGCCTGCACAAGGTGTTTAATATCAGCCGCGAAGTGGGCGTGTCCAATGTGCTGGTGGGCTCCACCGCCCTGGCGGATGCGCTGGTGGCGGATGTGGCGCCGAACCTGGACGTGATTCCCTGCGGGCCGATTCCGCCCAATCCCGCGGAGATCATCGGGTCCAGCAAAATGAAGGAACTGATCGAGGCCCTGCGTAAAACCTATACCCGCGTCATCATCGATTCGCCGCCGGTCACGGCCGTAACCGACTCGGTGGTGCTGGCCCAGGCCGCCGACGGGCTGATCGTGGTGATCCGGGCCGGCGATACCCCGCGGCAGATCGTGCGCAACGGCGTGACCCATCTGAAGGGCCTGAACGCCCCCATCCTGGGGGCGGTTTTGAACGGCGTCCATACCGGCAAGGACAGCTACTATTACTATCAGTACTACTATTACTACTACGGGGAAGACGGGGAGCGCAGAAAGCGGTTTAAGCCGGACAAACATACGTAAAGGCGCAGGGCTAACGGCGCAAGATAAAGGTTGAGGTTGAGGGTGGTTTCACCGCAAAGACGCTGAGAACGCAAAGAAAGATTCATTTTCATTGCCGGTAAGAGGCCGGCAATGAAAAGGGCTTTCAGCTGCTTGCTTTTCGTCCTCTCAGCGAAAAGCAACCATAAGAAGAAACTCTGCGAACTTTGCGCCTCTGCGGTTCAATTATTTTTGAGATCGGCGCGGCCATGGCCAACGGACTGCATCGCTTAACAGCTTATCAGCTCAACAGCTTCGTGACCTCGACCTGCCGTGCTCCCTGCACCGTGAACCTTGCGCCCGGTCCTTTTATTGCGGGACCCTTGAATCACCGACCCCTCGAATCCGTGACCCCGTTCACTTATGATTGACCTGCATTGTCATATTCTGCCGGGCGTCGACGACGGCGCGGCTGATTTGCCGGAGAGCATCGAAATGGCGCGCCAGGCCGTTGCCGACGGCATTCACACGGTGGTGGCAACTCCCCACAGCCTCAACGACGTTTATTTCAACCCCCTTGAAAAAGTCATCGAGCGGGTCCGGAACCTGCGCGATGTCCTCAGAAGCGAGGGATTGAAACTCGAACTCTGTCCGGGTTCGGATGCCCGTATTTGCGCGCGCATGGCCGAGCGGGTGGCGGCCGACGAAGCGGCAACCATTAACCTGAACGGACGCTACATCCTGGCGGAGTTTCCCTCCCAGGTGATCCCGGACGAATCCCGCAACGAACTGTTTCAGCTGAAACTCAACAACATCACCCCGATTATTACGCACCCGGAAAGAAACCTGGTATTTCAGCACCGGGTCGATCTTCTCTATGACCTGGTTGAAATGGGATCCCTCATTCAGATCACGGCCATGAGCATTACCGGCGAACTGGGCGAGGAGGCCATGGCGTGCGCACATGAACTGCTTGAAAGGCGGCTGGTCCATGTGATCGCTTCAGATGCCCATTCATCGCAGCATCGCCCGCCGATACTCTCCCCGGCCGTTGAAGCCGCCGCCCATGTGATCGGGGATGAAAAGTCCGCGCGCGCAATGGTGACCGAATGGCCGGCGGCCATCCTGGCCGGTGAATCCGTTGCGGTCCCGGAACCGCGGCGCAAAAACCGGCGAAAGTGGTGGAAGATTTTCGGATAAACGACTGACGACGTACGGTGCGCGGCGCAGGGCAAACGGCTGACGGCTAAAGGCGATGGCGGATTTTGAATTGCGGATTGGGGATTGAGAAAAAAATAAACGGATAACGGCGGAGGGAAGGGGTAGGATGGAGTAAGCACTAGGCAGTAGGCACGGGCAACAACTTTGTCCTTCCTTCAGCCTTCAGTCTTCAGCCTATAGACCTATTTTTTCCGTATGCCCTGCGCCGTGCGCCGCTTTTGAATCTCAACCTTAACCTGCCACGGGCCGTGGGCCGTGCGCCGTGCGCCAATGAGGAGAGTTTGTTGAGGCGCCTTATTTTTCTACTGACAGCATTTATGGTTGCATCCCCTGGCTGGGCCGGTACCCTTAGCATCAGCAGCCGAACGTCCCTGACGGTTCTTGCGGACCGGATTCAGGTGGATGTTGTCGCGGAAAACCGGGGAAGCGAACCCGCCAACCGGGTCCAGGCCCATCTTTATATATTCGAACGACGCTACAGCGCCGATGCCGTGGACCAGCTGGACGTGGGACGAAGCCGCGCATTCAGGTTCGCGGTCCCCCTAACGCCGGACCTGAAGGGGGAATTTGTCTTTGTCGGGGAGATCCGCTACCATGATGCCAACTATCGGCCGATTGCGGCGCTCTCTGCAGAGACCTTTAAATTGGGGGCGGCCGGCGACGGTCTGTTATCCGGCTCGGCGCCGGAACTTACCTTAACCGGGAACGAACGCCTGTCCGTCCAAATCCGCAGCAGGGACCCGGAGTCCCGGGACGTCTTTGCCGCCCTTTATCTGCCCCCGGACCTGACAACCCCTCAACCGCAGAAAAGAATCCGCCTGAAAGCCTTTGAAACCGCAGATGTCGATTTTCCGCTGGCAGTCCGCCACAGGAGCGGGGACGCGACCTATCCGGTGCTGTGCGCCCTGACATACCATGACGCCGGCGGTGTCCATTCCGCTGTTGTCAGGACCGTGGTGCACGTTAAGGATTTTCAGAACTGGTTTGTCGTAAACCGCTGGTACTGGCTGGCTGCCGGGGGGCTGATCGTTCTGGGTTGGATGGGGGCGGGGATTGCGGATGGGGGATTGAGAAAAAAATAAACGGATAACGGCGAACGGCATAAAGATAAGGCTGAGGCTGAGATATACGGCTAAAGGCATACAGCACACGGCGCACGGCAAAGGGCGAAAAAAACAGGTTGAGGTTGAGAAATAGTAGGCAGTAAGCAGTAGGCAGTAGGCAGCGGGGAGTAAGGAAATAGAAGGTTGAGGTTAAGGCTGAGGTTGAGCAATATGTAAACGGCTCACGGCGGAAGGCGGGAAGGGAAGGGACAGTAGGCAGTAAGCAGAAGGCAGTAGGCAGAAAGTCAAAGGCGCACGGCGAACGGCTGACGGCGAAGGGAAGGGGTAGTATGGAGAAAGCACTAGGCGCGGCAACTTTATCCTTCCTTCAGCCTTCAGCCTGATAGACCTGTTTTTCCGTAGGCCCTGCGCCGCGCGCCGTTAGCCGTTTTGTTTAAAATTGTAAATGCAGTCGGGCCAATGGAAATGGAGAAGCGAAACGCCAAGTGGACAGAACCCATATCGATCGTGATTCCGGCCTATAATGAATCCGGTCGGATACTGCCGTCCCTGAAGGAGCTGGGCGCCTTCTGTCGGGAGCGGTTTTGCGGTTTTGAAATCATCTGCGTGGACGACGGCAGCAGCGACGATACCTGGGGGATACTTTCCGGCCTGCCCGGCCTGCCCTTTGTCAAACCGTTGCGGCTGACCGAAAACCGCGGCAAGGGGTTTGCGATCCGGCAGGGGATGCAGCACGCCGGCGGCCGGTTTCTTTTTTTTACCGACGCCGATTTGCCCTACCGCCTGGATGCGCTGGATGCGGCCATGGTCGCATTCCATGAAAACGGGTGCGATTTGGTGGCGGGCGCACGCGAACTTTCGCCGCATGACCATCTGGATATCGGCCAGACCCGCAGCATGGCCAGCCGGGTGTTTTCGGGCCTGGTGGCCCGCTTCTTTAAACTGGATGTGCGGGACACCCAGTGCGGTTTCAAGGGTTTCAGCCGCACGGCCGCCCGGCAGATATTTCCCCGGTTGAACATATGCGGTTATGCTTTTGACGTGGAAGTCTTTATCCTGGCGCAGCGCCTGGGATTGAAAACATGCCGGATTCCGGTGACGCTGGTGGAGCAGGCCGGCTCCAAGATCCGCCTGATCAGGGACCCGGTGGCGATGCTGCTTGACCTGATCCGGCTGGCGATCAGGGAAAGAAAGCTGAAGGGGAATAGACTGAAGGCTGAAGGGAATCAAGGGCCGGGAGACTGAACGAGAGGTTAAGGTTTAGAAAAAAGGCGCAAGGCTGACGGCGCACGGCCGACGGCGAAGGGAAGGGACCAGTAGAGGGTAAGCAGTAGGCAGTAAACAGAAGGCCAAAGGCGCACGGTGCACGGCTGACGGCGAACGGCGGAGGGAAGGGACCAGTAGAGAGTAAGCAGTAGGCAGAAAAGGTCGCAGGGCGGAAGAAAAAGGTTGAGGTTTAGAAACAAAGGCGCAAGCCGCGATATTTTGAAATGGAATGTATGAAACCTTCCGATCACAGATACGAAACGCTGGTGGACGCGGTTCTGCTGACGGGCATCACAGCGTTTCTGATGGTTTATTTCGACGTCCGCTTCCTGTTTTTCGATACGGTGGTGACCGGCGGCGATACGGCCAGCTGGCAGGGGGTGGCCCATCATCTGGCCCGGGAACTGCTGCCGCGGGGGCGGTTGACCGGCTGGGACATGGGAAACTTTTGCGGCTACCCCAATTTCAGCTTTTATTTCCTGCCGCCGTTTCTGCTGGCGACGCTGCCGGCCGTTTTTTTCGACATCCCCCTGACCATTACCCTGAAATGGGCCATCATGACCGGCATCTATCTTTTTCCTGTTGCCGTTTACGGGGGGCTGCGCCGCATGGCCTACCGCTTTCCCATTCCGGTTATGGGCGCCGGCGCTGCGGTGCTGATACTTTTCAATGAAGCCTATACCATGTTCGGCGGAAACGCCCTGAGTACCTTTGCGGGCGAATTCTGCTACATGTTCGCTTTCGGGCTGCTGGCTTTCTTTATCGGGTCATACCATGCCGGTGAAAAGACCCTGACACGGGCAACGGGAAACGGCATCCTGCTGGGCCTGATCGGCCTCTCCCACCTGTTTGTCTTCATACCCGCCGTCATCATCCTGCCGGCGATCTTCTTAATTACCGGCCGCATCCGCTATCCCCTCAAGGTCGGGCTGACGGCCGCCGCAATGATGGCGTTCTGGCTCCTGCCGCTGCTGGCCTTCCGGCACCCCTATACGACGCCTGTTTACATGATCTGGCAGGAATTCGTCAACCTGCGCCATGTCATGGCCGGCATTTTCATGATCGTCCTGCTGATCGGTCCCCGGCTGGCGCTGACGGGCCTGCGGAACGATCAAAAAGGGTCGGCGGTTTTCAACACGGCAACTCCGCTGGTTTTCGGCCTGGGCGTTCTGGCCCTGGTCTTTCTGGCGGGGAAATACCTGACCCTGGGGAACACACTCTTTTACAGCCGCCTGGCGGTTCCGGATTATGGCGCATCTCCCTTCCTGATCCGCAAGGCGGCGCAACAGCTTGACGCCTATGTTCTGCCGCTGGCGGCCGCCGCCGGGCTGGCAGCCGCTTGCTTCGGATTGAAAGCCTGCCGCGCGGGAGCAAAAGACCGCCGGGATTTCTATTGGCGGGCGGGGGCCGGATCTCTGCTGCTGCTGGCGCTGCTGGGCAGCTGGGGATTTTACGGCATCGTCGCCCGGGCGGCGGCGGATGAGTCGATAGCGGGCTTCTGGCTGAGCGCCTGGGCCCGGAGGTTGGTTGTCGCCGCGGTTGCGACGGCCGCAGGCGCGCTATTGTTTTTTTCAAAACGCTTCAGGGAGCGCCTGCTGCAAACGGCCGATATCGCCGGCGACGAGCGCTTCGCCGTATGGCTGGCGCTGGCAGCGGGTTCCCTCGGCATTTATTTCAGCGCCCATTTTCTCAAGGTGCCGGACATCCGCTTTCTGCCGCCGGTCCTCTACGCCCTGGTGATGATCCTCGTCGCGGAAACGCCGGCTACTTTTATGGCCGGCCGGCCGCCGACCGTTAAAGCCCTTGTCGCCCTGACGGTGGTCTATCTCGCGATTACGGCGGCGGTATTCGGATCCCGGAAGGCGGATGCGTGGTTTCGCTACAACAACCGGGGGTATGAACTGGCCGTCGGGTATGAAGATTTCCGGGCGGCGAACCAATACCTGCGGACATCCTATCCGGATAGAGACCCCCTGAACGCGCCCCGCGTGGCCTATGAAAAATGCGATTGCTACGGACCCTACGGCGGCGACCGCGCCTTTGAGTCGCTGCCGTATTTTTCCGGCCGCCAGACCCTGGAAGGGATTCATTATGCCGGGGCTTTAGGGTCCCGCAGCATCGCGTTTCTGCAGACTGAATTTTCCCGGGACGTCAAAACACCCGCGCCGCTGATTCTTTCCAGGATCAATCCGGCCGCCCTGCCGGCGCATTTCGACCTTTACAATATTTCGCAGGTTGTGGTAATGACTGAACACGTCGCCAAGGCGCTGTCGGCTTCACCCCATTTCAGAAAGGAAGCGTCTTTCGGCCCGATAAACATCTTTCGCTATACCCGCAGCCGGGAGCGCTACATCGATGTTCCGGCCGTGCGGCCGGTGCTTTACAGGGGCGGCCGCTGGGCCGACGATTTTTTCTCCCTGTTCAAGGAGTCGGACCGGACGGATGTGCTCCTGGTGCCCCAGCAATTCGTCGTTGACAGGGACGATCGGGCGGTGTTCAGCGGCATGACCGATTCTTTGCGCGACCTGGGTTCGTACCGTCTCGACCGGCTGGAACGCGACGGGCTCCAGATCGAGTCCCGCCTGTCGCACCACGCGATTCGATTCAAGACCAACCGGGTGGGGCTGCCCCATCTCATCAAGGTTTCCTACTTTCCGAACTGGAAAGTACGGGGGGCCCGGGGCGTTTACCCGGTCAGCCCCCATTTCATGCTGGTCATACCGCGAGAGCCCGAGGTGGTTCTGATCTATGAAATGACCGGCTGGGACCTTGCCGGAATCGGGATTACCGGGGGCTGGGTGTTGATGCTGCTGGGCGCGGGCATACTCCGGTTTTCCGGATGGACCTTTACCGGCCCGACCCTGTATCGGCCAATTGGCCGCATGGCCGCCGGAATGGAGCGGCTGGAAGGCATTTTCAGGATAAGGCGCCCCTGGATTGCGGGCGGGGTGATCCTCGCCGCGGTCGGGATCGCACTGTCCGGCGCGGTTTTGCGAAACCGGCCGGTGCGGATTTACGAAGCCGGATACCGGGCCTTTCAGGAGGGCGCGGCCCTTTCCGCGCAAAAAAACCCGGAAGCGGCGGCCAGTCGGTTCCGGCAAAGCATCGACATCATGGCGCCGCTGCTGGAACGTCGCAATGAGGTGGACCATCGCGATGTGATACACGCGATGATGACGACGGCCATGAGCCATGAAAACCTGGGGAACCTTGAAAAGGCCGAAGACTGGTACCGGCGGATCATTGCCGAATATCCTTTCAGCCGTTTTGTGGGGGAGGGCCACACAAAGATCGCACGGCTTTATCGGCAGCGGGCCGCGCCGCTTCTGGAAAGGGCCGGTGCTGAGCTGCGGCAGGGACTCGCGGCCGCCGCCCAGGGAGCTTTTCAGGAGGGGATGGCGCTGGTCGGGGAAAGTCTGGCCCACTACGGCACGGCCGTTGTGCTGGACCCGTATTCGCCCTGGGCGGGCTATGCCCGGGAGGACCTGGCCGGCGTCCGGGTTTATCTGCAGAGAGTGGAGCGCTCCCTGCCCGCCGGCCGGGCTGATTCCGACTTTGAACATCAGATAAAAACGATGATGGAGAGGCTGGAACAGGTTGTCAGTCAGCCTGATTGAATAGAAATCATATCAAACAAATAAAACAATGAGACCTTTGGAAAGTGCTCAATTTTTTTCAAGTTCAAGGAAGGCGAAAATTTTAACCACAGAAATACTGAAGTATTTCGAGGATTGAAATTTGAGCCTGACGCCGAAATTGGGAAAAAGGGGGCATTTAACAAAGGTCTCATAGGACATGCCATGAACAAATACTTGCTGAAACACCGCAACCCCCTGATCATCAGCATGTCGCTGGCGGGCGTGTTCGCCCTGCTGATCCTGCTGAACGCGACATTTTTATTTGATTTTATTGAACGCGAAAGCGTCGACATGCGTTTTATCCTGCGCGGTGTCGACGAACCGAGCGGCAACGTGGCGATCGCTTTCATCGGGGAGGAAAGCATCAAGGAACTGGGCCGCTGGCCGTGGTCGCGCCGGGTGATCGCCGAGCTGATTGAAACCCTGAATGACTACGGGGTCCGCGTGATCGGATTCGACGTTCTTTTTATCGATCCGGAAATTTCACCCGATGACGCCAAATTGAAAGCGCTGTCGGAATCTTTTGTGGCCCGGGGGCTGCTGACCGAAGCGCCCGCCCCCCAGGCGTATTTTAAAGAGCTCAAGAGCGCCCGGCAGGCCGTCGACAATGACGCCCGGATGGCGGCGACCATGGCAAAAGGGGGCAACGTGGTTTTGGGGATGGCATTTTTGCCCGGACCCAAAAAGAATGAGGCCATCCCCAAATTCCTGGAAAAGGCGGCCTATGTCACTTTCAGCAATCAGAACGAGATCCGTCAATTTGAGCCCCCGCAGATCAATGACCGGGCCCTGCCGGTGCCGATACTGGCCGAAGCTGCCGGAAATCTGGGATTTTTGAATTCAGAGCCGGATCCCGACGGCGCCCTGCGGCACGAGATGATGACGATCAACCATGACGGGCTGATCTACGCCCCCCTGGGGCTGCGGGTGGCCCAGATCTACCTGGGCCTCGACAACCCGGAGCTGAACCTGTATTTTAACGACAAGATCACTCTGGGAGGCCGGGAAATACCGATCGACAGCCAGGGCCTGGCCCTGGTCAACTACTACGGGCCCAGCTATACCATTCCCAGTTACCCCATTGTGGATATATTAAATCGGAAAGTGCCGCCGGAAAAGCTCAAGGGCAAGGCCGTTATCGTGGGCGGGGCTGCCGTCGGAATGGCGGATTTGTGGCCCAACCCCTTTACCCCTTCCTTTCTGGGGGTCGAAAAGCAGGCGACCGTCGTCGATAACATTTTGCAGAACAACTTTCTGCGCCAGCCCCGGGCCGTCAAGACCGTCAATATCGCCATGGTGCTGTTTTTCGGCCTGCTGATGGGGTTGACGCTTCCGGTTCTGCGGACGCTCTGGAACATCCCCTTCAGTCTGGGCTGCTTTGTCCTGTTCACGGCGCTGGTGCAATTTGTTTTTGTTAAATATCGGGTCCTGCTGAATTTCAGCCTGCCGGCATTGCAGATCCTTCTGGCCTACGCCGGTATCTCGGCCTACCGCTATTTTGCGGAAGAACGCGACAAGCGGTTTCTGCAGGCGACCTTTTCCACCTACCTGGCGCCGGAACTGATCGACGAGATGTACAACAAGCGCGAAATTCCCCGCCTGGGCGGAGAGGCCTTAAATATGACGGCGTATTTTACGGATATCGAGGGGTTTTCGTCTTTTTCGGAAAAGCTTACGGCCGTGCAGCTGGTGGAACTGCTCAATGAGTACCTGTCGGAGATGACCGACATTCTCATTCAGGAAAAAGGGTGTCTGGACAAGTATGAAGGGGATGCCATCGTCGCCTTTTTCGGCGCGCCCATGCATCTGCCGGATCACCCCGTGAGGGCCTGCCGGACGGCGGTGCGCATGCAGCGCCGGCTGGCCGATCTGCGGGAGAAATGGCGCTGTGAACAACTGGGACCGGGTGAACCCGAGTGCAATGTCAAACGCTACGGGAGCGATGAATGGGCTCCCGGCGATAAATGGCCCCGGATCGTACATGAGATGCGCATGCGCATCGGCGTCAACACCGGTGAGATCGTCGTGGGCAACATCGGCAGCCGCACCCGCATGAACTACACCATGATGGGCGACGCGGTGAACCTGGCGGCACGCCTGGAGGCGGCCGCCAAACAGTACGGGGTATACGTACTGGTGAGCGAATATACCCTCAACCAGGAAATCGAAGATGACAGCGGCCGCCGGGTGAAGGTCCTTGACCTGGTGGAGGCGCGCCTGCTGGACCGGATTGCCGTGGTGGGCAAGACCGAAAGCGTCCATGTGTATGAATTGTGCGGCCTGAAAGGGGAGCTTTCGGAAAGGGAGCGCCGGCTCTTTGAGCTGTTTGGCGAAGGGCTGCAGCTGTATTTCCGCATGCAGTGGGATGAGGCGTCCCAAAAATTCAACCAGGCCCTTGAATATGAACATTTTCCGGAAAGACGGACCAATCCTTCGGCGGTGTTTGTCGATCGCTGCGAACTGTTCAAGGTAGTTCCGCCGGTGGGCCTGGGGGAAAAATGGGACGGGGTGTTCCGGCTGACGAAGAAGTAGAAAAAACGGTTAACGGCGCACGGCTAACGGCGCAAGAAAAAGGTTGAGGTCGAGACAGAGTCTTAACCTCACAACCTCAACCTTAACCTTCCCGGCGCCGTTTTTCTATATATACCCCTTCTGCCCCAGATACAGCAGGATTTCCTGAGCGGATTCGTCCGGCGTCAGGTGGGTGGTATCGATGACGACCTCGGGGGTTTCCGGAATTTCATAGGGATCGTCCACCCCGGTAAATCCCTTGATCAGGCCGGCGCGGGCCTTGGCATACACGCCCTTGCGATCCCTTCTTTCGCATTCCTCGATGGGTGTGGACACAAACACTTCGATAAATCCTCCGTACCCTTCGATGAGGTTTCTGATTTCCCTGCGGGTCGCCGCATAGGGCGCGATGGGCGCGCAGATGGCAACGCCGCGGTTTTTGGTGATTTCGCCTGCCACGAAACCGATGCGGCGGACATTGATGTCGCGGTGTTCCTTGGAGAAACTCAGCTCCCGGGACAGGTTGTGCCGGACAATGTCTCCGTCCAGAAGCGTTACCGGCCGTTCGCCGATCTCCAGGAAGCGGGCATAGAGGACTTTGGCGATGGTCGATTTTCCGGCCCCGGAAAGGCCGGTCAGAAAAATCGTGAAGCCCTGGCGTCTGGGAGGCGGGAAAGCTTTTTGAAGCTCCGCTATCACTTCCGGAAAGGTGGCCCATTCCGGGATGCGCCGGCCGGTGTAGAAACGGTTGCGGATTTCGGATCCGCTCAGAGATATGGTCTGGGTCGCCGGGGGGACTTCGCTTGTGAATCGATACTCGTCTTCAAAGGGCAGATAGACCATTTCTTCAAACGGCAGAATCGTGATGCCGATTTCCGCGCTGTGGGCGGCGGTGACGCGATGGGCCTCTTTGGGGTCATAGAACGGTCTGCCATGGCGGTCGAGCCCGGGGCTGGCATGGTCGTGACCCACAATGAAATGGCTGCAGCCGTAGTTTTTGGCGATGATGGCATCCAGCAGGGCGTTGCGGGGGCCGGCCAGGCGCATGGAAAGAGGGAGCAGGTTCAGGATGAACGCGTCCGGCGGGTAATGACAGGTAACGGCGCGGTAACAGCGCACCCGCGTATAATGATCAAAGTCTCCCGGTTTGGACATGCCGGTGACCGGGAGCAGCAGCAGATTGGCCTTCTCCTGGCGCATGGCTTTCAGGGTCATTTCGAACTGCGGGCGGTGAATCGGATTGCGCGTCTGGAAGCCGACGATCCGTTTCCATCCCAGTTTCCGATAGCTGCTGCGGACTTCCCGGGGGGTCAGGCGGAGCTTTTTGAAATCGAAGTGAAGCGGCAGGCTCAGAACTTCAAGCTTGCCGCCGATGTAATAATCGCCGGTTTTAGAGAAGAGGTGGTTGACGCCGGGATGGTTCCGGTCCCGGGTTGCGTAAACCCGGTCGGCCTCTTTTTCCCGATCCAGCGGCCAGATGTCCGCAATGTGCAAAACCGCCAGTAAAAATCCTTCCGGGTCCCGCAGCGCCACGGATTGACCGGCTTCGAGGTTGCGGGCGAAAGTATCCGAGACATCGAGGCAAACGGGTATCGGCCAGAGGGTGTTGTCCTGCAGGCGCATCCGGTCCAGAACGGATTCATAGTCCGACCGCACCATGAAGCCCTGCAGGGGCGAAAACGCGCCGGTGGCCAGCAGTTCGAGATCACAAAGCTGGCGTTCGTTCAGGGTTATATCCGGCAGCTTGATCGCGATGTTTTTTAGAAGAATCCGGCGATTTTCATCCACAATCAGATCGATCAGCCTGCCGCCGTGGGGCTCAATTTGGGATGCGGTAGTCATATCGGAAAACTTTCCTGAAAATTGAGTAGCGTAAATCATATATCAGCAGCAGCCGGTTTTTTCAAGACGGCACCACCGAGAAAGTGAATAGTTGCGGGTTCCGTTTCCGCAATCGGCAAGCCTCAATTCTTAATCCTCATTTACCGGCCCCTGATTCCTGGGCCGTGCGCCGTCTCGGCCCGGGGCCGTATTGCTGAAAGCGGCGAACGCTTCCCGGGCTTCCTGCTGCAGGAGGCTTTCCCGATCGGTATACCGGGGAGAAAAATGAAAAATGGTAAACTGCTTGGCACCGGCCCGGGCGGCAATGGACCCGGCCTGCCGGGCGGTGAGATGGTATTTTGTCCGGGCGATATCCCGGTGCTTTTCCAGAAAGGCCGCTTCGATGAATAGATGATCGGCCCCCCTTGCAAAGTCCGCTATTTTTTTTTCATTGGCGTCGCTCATGCCGGCGTCGGCAATATAAGTGATCTTCTGGCCGGGGGTAAACGTCGCAATTTTAGCGGCAAGATCGCCTAAAATAAACGTCTTTTGAATTTCCGATTTTTTGCCGGCGGTTACGACGAATTCCGATCCGGGGTCCCGATGACTGAACAGGGCGGCCTTAAACGATTTGAGCCACGGACCGATTTCAAGACCCAGGGACAGCACCTGGTCCTTGATGATATTAACATGGAATTGTTCTTTCAGGGTAAAGCCGAGACAGGGGAGGCTGTGATCCAGAATAACGGCTGCAACGCTGAAGGCCGGTTCCGCCAGCAGGGTGCCGTCAAAGGGTAATTTGTCGGCGGCCCGGACCGGGAGAAAGCCGTCCCGGCAGGCAAACTGCTCTGAAATCAGCCCGTTCGGCCGGACTTCGGTCACGTTCAGAACAAAACGGTTGGTATAATGCCCGACAAGGTTCCAGGAATACCCGGCCAGTTTGCCCCGGACGTTTTTCAGGATTCCCCGGGGGCCGTATAGATAGAGGATTTTATCCCGGCCGAGAAACAGTCGCAGGAGCCTGTCAAAGCCGACGAAATGGTCCATGTGGGTGTGGGTGACAAAGACGTGGCTGATCTTGAGGATGTCCCTGGGCGAGAGCGCATGGTTGTCGCCCAGATCGAAAAGGACGGCACGGTTTTCAAAAATAAAAGGGACATACAGACCCGGGTCATCGAAGGGACCGTTGATCAACCTGGGATGAAATGAGGGGCGCATCAGGCCTGAAGGAATTTTTTAACCTGATAGTTGACGCAGGAATAGATTTCCTCATCGGAACCGAAAACATCAACCGTATCCTTATGATTGATCAGTTTTTCAATGATAAAAGCAGTTACGTAGATACTGACAATGTGCGGATTCGGCATCAGCTGTCGGAAAGGGGCGATCTGGAAATCGATATCGAAATCTTCTGCCCGACTCAATTTTTCAAGACACCCCTTGATCTGTTCCTCCAGGGAGTTTTTGCTGGCGGTTTCCACCAGGTTGTTTTCAACCAGCTTCATTGCAATGGCATTGGACAGCGGTTCGAGACAGTCTCTTAACCCGCTGATGGCCTGCCGCCTGGCATGTTCCTTTGAGGATTCGATTTTAGATAAAATGCTTGATTCCCGTGTGCTGGGACGAAATACTTTGGCCATGACATTCACCTTTTGAGGCCTTTGCAGAACTCTCCCTTTCGCTCAATTTCGGCATCAGGCTCAAATGTTAATCTTCGAAATACTCAATGTATCCCTGCGGTTAAAATTATCGCCTTCCTTGAACTTGAACGAAATTGAGCATTTTTCAAAGGTCTCCTTTTGAGAGCTTTAAAGCAAATCCCTTATTCCCAGTGGCCTGACAGTAATTTCTCGGTGTTTTCAGATAGTTGTCAGGCATTCGCTTCCTGAAGTTCATATTTGGCGGCATCATAATGTCAATAATGCCGGAATGCAAGAAAAAAAGTCGTAAGCGTCAGGGATCAGGGTTGAAAGAAAATGGCTTACGGCATACGGCGCAAAGCCCGGGGCTCAAGGAAAAGGTTAAGGCTGAGGCTGAGGTTGAGAAGAGAACTTAACCTGAACCTCAGCCTTAACCTGTCATGGGCCTTGGCCCCCGATCCCTTCAGCCCGCTATCGCTTCCTCGATAATCAACTGCAGCGTCTTTTTCCCGTTCCAGTGGTTCCAGCGAAGCCGAAAGGCAATTCGTTCCAGGCGTTGCGGCGCCGGCCCGGACGGGTCAATATTGAATTGAATGGCGTTAAAGCTGCTGCAGGTATCGGCGCCCGGCTGACCCAACAGCATTCGCCTGTGGTATTTCCCGACGATCGATGCCGATACCACCGTAATGTTTTCGGCTGTAAAAAGCGGTTCGGGATTTCCGCTGCCGTAGGGTTCCAGGGACGACAATTCATCAAGGAGGGCGGCATTGATGTCTTTGAAATCGAGTTTGCAGTCAATGGTCAGCGTCGGCGAAAAATCATCCGGCAGGGTGGCTTCGAGAACGGTTTTTTCAAAGTGCCGGCGAAACGGTTCGATCATTTCCACCGCCAGCGACAACCCGGCAGCCTGGGTGTGGCCGCCGAAATTTTTCAGAAAAGCCCTGCAGGCGGTAAGCCCTTTAAACATGTCGAAGCCGGGGATGCTCCGGGCGGAGCCTCTGGCAATACCGTCCTTGACGGAAATCAGCACCACCGGCCGGAAATACATTTCCAGCAGCCGGGAGGCAACGATTCCCAGAACCCCTTCATGCCAGCCGGAATGCGCCAGCACCAGCGATCGATTTCCAAGCAAATCCGGCCTGTCGGCCAGCATGGCGGAAATATCCGCCAGCATCGCCTGCTCCACTCCCTGTCTTTGCCGGTTCAAGGCATTGAGCTTCACGGCGATCCGGCCGGCGGTTTCAGGGCTTCGGGTGGTCAGCAATTCAACCGCTGCAGCCGCATGGTCCAGCCTGCCGGCTGCATTCAGGCGGGGCGCCAGCCGAAATGCGATATCCTGGGTATCGACCGTCTTCGGATCCGTTCCGCTTTCCAGCAATAAGGCTTTCAGGCCGGGGCGTCCGGCCGACTGTATCATCTCGATGCCGGCAGCGGTAAAAATGCGGTTTTCGCCCTGCAGGGGAACGATATCGGCCACCGTGCCTACGGCCACCAGGTCGCAAAAATCTTTCAGGTTCGGTTCCGGCAAATCCTGCCAGAAATTGATATCGCGCAGGCGTTTGCGCAGGCCTATCAACAGGCAAAGGGCCACCCCGACCCCGGCCAGATTTTCAAAGCCGGCGGCGCAATCCGGACGATGGGGGTTGATGACGGAGACGGCCGGCGGCAGGCGGTCAAAAATCTGATGATGATCGGTAATGATGACATCGATGCCGGCTGCGGCGGCTGCGGCAACCGCCTGGTGGCTGCCGCTTCCGCAGTCCGCCGTAATGATCAGGTCGATGCCGCTGGGAACGGCGTACTCGCGGATGTGGGCGGGCTGAAGACTGTAACCTTCACGGATGCGATGGGGGATGTAATAGGACACGTCGGCCTTGAGATATTGAAAGAACTCAAGCAGGGTCGCCGTGGCGGTGATGCCGTCGACATCATAATCGCCGAATATCAGAATTTTCTGGCCGAGTTCGACGGCCGTGACGATGCGCTCTAAGGCGCTGCCCATTCCCGCCATCTCAAGCGGTGAACGCAGTTGGGTCAGGGAAGTGTTCAGAAAACGGCGGACTTCCGTTTCCTTTACAAGATTGCGGTTCACCAGCAGGGTCGCCGTGATAAAGGTGCAATTCAGCAGGCGTCTGAGGTTTGCCACGGCGTCCGCATCGGCTCGCAGGATTTGCCATCGTTTCATAAACGTGCCATATCTGATAGCCCGGCACAGCGCAAGCTGAAAGGGATTTTTTTATTGAATCACCCCAGGGAAGATGGTAGCGTAAAAAACCAGCGCCGAAAGCGCCGGTGACCTGAAGGATTCAAGAATTCCGGGGCTTACGGATCAGGGGTCAGAAGCCAGGAGACAGAAGCCAGGGATCGGAAAGACAGAGAACAGTAGCAGTAGGCAGTAAGCAGTAGGCAAAAAAGGAGCGGACTGTTTGAGGTTCGCCCTGCGCTCTGTGTCTTGCGCCCGGATCTTCTATCCTATCAACTTCATTACACGATCGTTTTTTTCGGGATTACAGGTGAAAACCCTTCTGAAATATTACCGGATTGACCGTAGAGAGATCAGCTTTTTAAAATTCATCATTGAATCCTACGACGGCATTGCCATGGTTCGCACGGTCGATCCGGAGGCCGGCATTGTGGCGCTTCATATTGCACCGGGCTGCGAACCGGTGGTGAATATGATCCTTAACGACCTGAAACGGGAAATCATGATTGAAGAGCGAACAATGGCCGACTTGTGAAATCGAATTGAATGCTTATGGTTTTGGAAAAACCCTTTGCCTGAACCGCAATCGCGAGCCAATTACCAAACGCTTAAGATTCCTTGCGGGGAAAGGTTCCCTGCAGCTTGCTGCGGGATAATCTTTAATTTCCTGTGCGCTGGGGGGAAAATGAAAAAGAAATTATGTTCGGTGCTGGTCGGTCTGCTGTCTCTGCTTTCGCTGGGCATGGGCAAAACAGGGGAAAACAGCCTGGTCAATATTCCCAGGACCGAGAAGAATTTTAGCGCGACCCTGGTGGACCAGGCGGACCTCTCCATGGAGCTGGAGCGTTTTTCCTTTGACGGCCAGACGTTTCTGACCGGAAAGTTCGGGAAATCCGACATATCGATCGACTTTGAAAAAATTGACTCCGTGGCATTTCTTGCTCAGGCAAATGCAGTTAAGGCCGGTGTCCGGCTTAAAGACGGTCAATTGATTGAAATCATGATAGAAAAGAAAAAAGCATGTTTCGGAGCATCTTCATTTGCGAATGTCAGGATCGAGGTGCAGGATATTAAAAAAGTCAGCCTGCGCCTGAAGCAGTGAACACATGGGGATGAAACCAAAATATCTATACGTGCATACCATCGGCTGCCAGATGAATGTCAATGATTCCGACCGCATCAGGAGCGGTCTGCAATCGTTGCACTATCAGGCCGCTCTTTCAATGGATACCGCCGACCTCATCATACTGAACACCTGTGCCATCCGGGCCAAGGCGCAGCAAAAGGCCTTCAGTTTTCTGGGACGAACCGCCCGCCTGAAAAGAAACAACCCGGACCTGATTATCGGCGTGGGCGGGTGTGTGGCGCAGCAGGAAGGCGAAAGCATCCTCAAGCAGATGCCGCACCTTGATTTTGTGTTCGGTACCCACGCCATCGGCAGGCTGGCCCGGATTGTCGACCGTATTGAAACCGACAGGTGCCGGATCGTAGATACGGATCTGAGCGCCGGCATCGATGAACCCGAAGCCGAAACAACACCAGTGGCGGATGAAAATCCGACCCGCTTTGTTACGATTATGCGGGGGTGCGACAATTTCTGCTCTTACTGTGTGGTCCCGTATGTGCGGGGCAGGGAAACCAGCCGCCATCCCCGGCACATTTTACAGGAAATCAGACGTCTGGTGGCCGGAGGCGTGCGTGAAGTGACCCTCCTGGGGCAGAATGTCAACAGTTACGGTCAAAAAGAAGCCCTGCCGACCTTTGCGGAATTGCTTTCGGAAATCAACGCGGTGGAGGGACTGCTGCGAATACGCTTTACCACGTCGCACCCCAAGGACCTTTCCGAAAACCTGATGGACGCCTTCGGTCGTCTTGAAAAACTTTGCCGTCATATCCATCTGCCGGTTCAGTCCGGATCGGATCGGATCCTGAAGCGAATGAACCGCAAATACACCCGGAAAGAATACCTGCAGAAGGTGGACCGGCTGCGCCGGATATGTCCCGGTATCGCCATAACCTCCGACATCATTGTCGGCTTTCCGGGGGAAACCGATACTGAATTCCAGAAAACGCTCTCCATCATCCGAGAAGTCGAATTCGACAATATTTTTGCCTTTTCATACTCGGATCGCCCATCCGCCCCGGCCGCCGAATTGCCCGGAAAAATAAATGAAAAACAAAAGAATGAGCGTCTGCAGGCCGTGCTGTCGGAACAGGAAGCCATTACCCTGCGAAAAAATCAGACCCTGGTGGGATCGACCGTGGAGATTATGGTCGACGGATTCAGCAAGAAACAGAACGGCGCAAACGGTTCCGGAAGCCATGTGGATTTCCAGTGGACCGGGCGGACCACCACCAATAAGATCGTTAACTTCCTCTTCAGCGCGGACGGTTTGAAAATTCGACAAAACCATACGGGGCGGCTCCTGGGTGTTCGGATAGAGAAAGCGCTGCCGCATTCGCTCTGGGGGCATGCGGCGGGACCTGAATCGGGTTCTCAGGGCCTGAAAGGAGAAAAGAGTCATGCTGCATAAGGTGAGTATCGCCGGGATGACAATGGATCCGGCTTCGAACACACCGATTATCATTTTGAAGCCGGAAGATGATGACCGGGCGATCCCTATCTGGATCGGACTGCTGGAGGCGACTTCGATCGCTTCGGTTCTCCAGAACATCAAGCTGGACCGGCCCATGACCCATGATCTGTTCAAGAACCTGCTGGATCGTCTTGAAATCAACGTGAATAGAATCGAAGTCTGCGATTTAAAGGAAAACACCTTCTACGCCAAGATCCATTTTACTTCAGCCGAAAAGTCGTTCAGCATGGATTCCCGTCCCAGCGACGCCATCGCCATTGCATTGCGATTTGATGCGCCCATTTACATCGATGACAAGGTTATTGAGAAATCCCAGCAGGGATACGAAGAAGGAGAAATCCTGGATAAGAGTAAAAAAGGGAAGGAATGGGCCGAGTATCTTGCCGGGCTCTCACCCGATGATTTCGGCAAGTTTAAGGTTTAAAACAGCATATCTTGTATGATTTATTAGATAATATACAATATGTTGTTGACATCCACCCGTATTTCATGTACGCTGTCTCATCAATTTAATCAACCTCACGATTAATCCTGCGGGGTGAGGCGGCAGACATGAGCACCGTTCTGGTTATCGATGATGAGAAGTTTGTTCTGGATGTTGTCCGGATTGCATTGACGAAATTCGGTCACAGCGTCTATACGGCAGCCGACGGCCGGCAAGGAATCGAAAAATTCGACGAAGGTTCTTTTGATCTTGTCATCACCGATCTGCGCATGCCCGGAATTGACGGCAAGGGCGTGGCCGACCATATCCGCAGATCACCGCGTCAGTGGACGCCCATTATCGCCATTACCGGAACGCCCTGGCTGTCCGGCGGCAAACTGAACGATTTTGACTGCATCATTCCCAAACCCTTTACCCTCAAAACCCTCGTTGACACCGTAAACAATCTGTCCAGCAGGGCGGTTGCGGCTGCCGTCTAAAAGTCATTTCAGATTCGAATCCTGAGCTAACTGAAACGCAAGCCGGCCATTTCCAAAACACGACCGCTTCCCTTTACGGCAGGCAAATGGAAATTGAAGCTGTTTCCGGGACGCAACGAGACCTTTGCAAAACGCCCTCTTTCGCTCAATTTCGGCGTCAGACTCAAATGTTAATCCTCGAAATACTAAATGTATTCCTGCGGTTCAAATTTTCGCCTTCCTTGAACTTGAACGAAATTGAGCATTTTTCAAAGATCTCGCGACATTAGTATTCTGTCCCGGGAATCGCTTCATCGTTTCATATGGGCGATGACGTTCTGCAGAATGGTATCAAGATCTGTTTTGGGTTCGAAGCCGGCCACCGCCTTGATTTTTTCGATGCCGGGGACGCGGCGCTGCATATCTTCAAAATCTTCTTCAAAAGCCTTTTCGTAAGGGATCAGGTCGATGGGCGAAGATGATTTCGTCAGCTGAATGATTTTTTGGGCGAGATCCAGGATCGTAATTTCTTCGGTCCCGCCAATGTTGAAGACTTCCCCGGCGGCTTCGCCCGCTTCCATCAGCGCCATCAGGGCTTCCACCACATCCTTGACATACGTGAAGGTCCGGGTCTGCCGACCGGTTCCGTAAACGGTCAACGGAATGCTTTGCAGGGCCTGGGAGACCAGGCGCGGGATTACCATGCCGTAAGCGCCGGTTTGACGGGGACCCACCGTGTTGAACAATCGGGCGATGATGACTTTCAGCCCATTGGTGCGAAAATAGGCCAGGGCGGTAAATTCATCCATGAGTTTCGAAGCGGCATAGCTCCAGCGAAACTTGCTGGAGGGTCCGTAGATGATGTTGTCCGTCTCAACCAGGGGGGCGTGAACGTGTTTCCCGTAAACTTCCGAAGACGATGTGATCAATACTTTTTTCTTGAATTTGGCGCACAGCTCAAGGACCTTTTCCGTGCCCTGTATATTGGTTTTGATCGATTCCAGCGGCTTGTCCAGGATATAGCGAACGCCGACGGCCGCGGCCAGATGAAAGATCCTGTCACAGGTGCCGATCAGTTCGAGAAGCGCATCATGATTAAAAATAGTGTCGATGGTAATAAAGAACCTCCCGGCAAACCGGGGATCCTGTTGCAGCGGCCGGATGTTATCCATCGAACCGGTGGAAAGATCGTCGATGATATATACTTCTTCGCCTTTTTCAAGATAGGCTTCCGCTAAGTGGGAGCCGATAAACCCTGCGCCGCCGGTAATCAGAACTTTCATGGAAATCACTCCATCGTTAGGTGGTAAATAACAGTATTCAGAAAAAAACCTTACAAAAACTTCCTCTTACATGATTCCGGCGGATATGGCAATCAGAAATTCAGCGGGATCGCCCGATAAAAGAACGCCGTATCCCCGGCGGCTTGACAGCGGGGGGCATTCTTATTATCTTAAAAACAAACCAAATGAATCACCGGAAGGAGACGACAATGGACGATAAATGTATTTTCAATTGTGAAGTCTGCGGCAGCCGGAAAGAGACGCCGGCATCAAAAACCAACGCGCCGGAGTGCTGCGGCAAGCCCATGAAGAAAGCTGAAGATCTGCCAGTCTGTGAAGCCTCCGCCACCGCAGAGCATGCCCGGCTGGATGATTTCGGCGAGCCCTGTGATGACGGACGCGCCGGTAAAGTTTAATCCGCTCGCGCAGTCGCGTTTCCGGCGATTTAATCCCGGGCAATTTACCATGGAATGATTTCTTTCCGGCCTAACGGAATCTCAGCCGAAAAACTTTCACGCCCTGCTTGTTCAGGAAGGGCATTTTCCGCCAGTAACAATGCAAAGGAGCCCCGCAATGAAAAAAATGGGTGATATGTTACTGAAGCAGGACCCGTTTTCTGAAATCGTCATGGGCAACACCGCCCTGGTACGGGCGATGATGGAATCCGGCACCCGGGTTGTGGCGGCCTATCCCGGCTCGCCCACGCCGGAAATCGCCGATGCCATCGGCGCCATTCCCAGGGGAGTGCGGCCGTTTTATTTTGAGTTTTCCACAAACGAGAAAGTCGCGACCGAAATCGCCTTCGGCGCCGCCCTGAACGGCCGCCTGTCCACCGTATTTTTTAAAAGCGTGGGACTGAATGTGGCCGCCGATACCTTTGTGCAGCTCAACCATATGAACATCATCGGCGGAATGGTGGTGGTGATCGGCGATGATCCGGGTGCAAATTCATCCCAGAACGAGCAGGACAACCGTCATTATGCCCATATGAGCTACACGCCGGTTCTTGAACCGGCCTCGCCCGCGGAAGTCTATTCCTTCTACAAAGCGGCAGCCGAGCTGAGCAGGAAAATGCAAATGCCGGTCCTGCTGCGGCTGACCACGCATGTCTGCCACGCCAAGGAAAAGGTGCGCTTTGGCGCCTGGCGCCCGCAGCCGCCGGACGATACTCCCGTCTTTAATTCGGCCAACGGACCTTATATCCCATTGACGGCGGAAGTTTTTCCCATGAAGCGCCGGGCCCTGCAGCGCCTGGCCGAAGTGGAAGCCTATGCCGACCAGTCGCCCCTGAATACCTTCGTGGATCACCACAACCCCGATCGGGGCATTATTACCATGGGGCTTCCGTTCCTCTCCCTGATGGATGTCTTGCAGGACGCCGAAAACAAGCCCGACATATTGAAGCTGGGCGTTGTCTATCCGCTGCCGCGAGAGCGGATCAGGGAGTTTCTGAAATCCCATCGGGAAGTCAAACTGCTGGAGGAACTGGACAACGTGATGGAAAAAGAGGTCAAGCTGATGGCCTTTGATGAAAAGCTGGACACCGCCATCATCGGCAAAAAGGATCTGGAAGACTGGATCGGCGAATACACGCCGGACAAGGTCTCGGCGGTCATTCGCGGCACATGGCCGGATATGCTTCCCCCCAAGTCCGGCACAGCGCCCGACAGTCCCCATGTCCCCATGCGGCCGGCGCAGATGTGCCCCGGCTGCGGCCACCGCAGCGCATTCCACGCCATCAAAAAAGCGCTCCCCGAAAATACCATCACCGTTGCGGATATCGGCTGCCATACCCTTGGATTTATGCCGCCCTACCAGGTCGGAGAGATATTGATGTGCATGGGGGCATCAACGGCCATGGGTTCGGGACTCTCCATTTTCAATACCTCCCGCAAGGTAGTGGCTTTTCTGGGAGATTCCACCTTTTTTCATGCCGGCCTGCCCGGGATCGTCAACGCCGTTTTCAACAATCACCCCATCACCCTGATACTGATGGAAAACGGAACAACCGCCATGACCGGACACCAGGACCAC
This sequence comes from Thermodesulfobacteriota bacterium, assembly GCA_040757625.1. Lineage (GTDB taxonomy): Bacteria > Desulfobacterota > Desulfobacteria > Desulfobacterales > JARGFK01 > JARGFK01. The sequence goes on from JBFLWU010000018.1 coordinate 27,711, forward strand.
GCCGCTTCCGGACGCAACTTCAACGACGCCGTGGAGCGGATTCCCGTGCGCCGGGTCCTGGAAGGACTGGGGGTTACCCATATCTATGAAGTCGACACCTACCAGCAGTCCCGGCTGACCGAGCTGGTCAAACAGGCCTTAAACGATGACGCTTTCAGCGTGGTCATCGCAAAACATCCGTGCATGCTGAAGTTTACCCGGGAACAGCGCCGCAAACCGGGGTATCAGGCCAGACGGGTCGATGTCGATCAGGATGTCTGCCGCCGGATTCACGAATGTGTTGAGAAATTCGGCTGTCCCACGTTTGTTCTGGAAGCGGATAACCGCGTTAGCGTCAATCCGGATTTGTGCATCGGCGACGGGTCCTGCCGCCAGGTCTGTCCCGCCGAGGCAATTACCGCTCCGGAAAGCGCATAAAGGGGAATGCAATGAAGCCATTCAATATCTATCTGACCGGTGTGGGGGGACAGGGGATCGGGCTGCTCAGCGAGATTCTGTTGAGAGCCGGCGACCATGCCGGCCTGATCGTGAAAGGGGTTGATACGCACGGCCTGGCTCAGCGCGGCGGCATTGTGGTGTCGCGCTTGAGATTCGGTCAAGGGGCCTATTCCCCTCTGATTGCTGCGGGGGAAGCCGACCTGGTGGTGGCGCTGGAACGCCACGAAGCCCTGCGCGGCGTCAACACCGCTTTAAAAGACGGCGGCACCCTGATCTATTACGATACGGTCTGGCAGCCCCTTGAGGTTCGATTGAAAAAGGCGCCGCCTGTGGACGGCCAAACGATTGCCCTGACGTGCCGAAAACGCAGGATCCGGGAGATCAGGGTGTATAAACCGGATCTCAAGGATGCCCAGATGCAGAACATCGTTGTGCTGGCTCATATCGGCAGACATGAGCTTATTCCCGCCGTTAGCCGCGATCATTACAAGGCGGCGATGGACGATTTGATGAGCGGCGCCATGCTGTCCAAAAACCTGGCACTGTTTGAAGCGGAGCTGGCTTAGGGGAAGGATTGCGGATTGCGGGTTCAAAGGAAAATGGCTTGGGGTTTGCGGCAAAGGGCTTAAGATAAAAGGACAGGCTGAGGCTGAGGTTGAGATAGAGACTAAACCTTAACCTCAGCCTTTACCTTTTCCTTGAACCCTGCGCCGTGCGCCGATAGCCTTGAGCCGTTTGTTCGTCACTCAAATCCCGGACACCTGTAACCCCTTCAAAGTGTGAACCTGCCGTTTTCATAAATGACGACTTTTCCGCCGGAAGCGAGTCGGGCGGTCACCCGTTTTTTTTCCGTGTTCACAAGGTCCCAGTGAAGGGCCGAGTCGTTGAAGCCGAGCTTCTTCTTGGCAGCGAGCGTCAATCGCCCGGGGTTGCCGGTATAGCTGTCCGAATAGGAAGATCCCAGAGCCACATGGCAATTGCCGTAACTGCCGCCGTAATTTTCATCAAAGAGGGTATTGGCCATGAAGCGGTTGATCCGTGAAAACCGCCGGTCGGTCAGAGAGAATTCCCCTATTTTATTGGCGCCTTTGTCCATTGCCAGCTGTGACCTTAAAAAACGTTCCCCCTCCCGGGCGGTTGCGTTCACCACCGCTCCTTTTTGAAATTCCAGCCGGATTCCCCTGACATAATTGCCGCTGCGATAGGAAGGCTGATCGGCGTGGTAAATCCCCCGGGTTCCGCGCCAGTCGGGGGATAAAAACAATTCAAAGCTGGGAATATTGTGTCCGGAAATGCCGATCCACTTTCTGTTTTTCCCGGGCGTAACCGTTAGATCGATGGTTTCCCCTTCGATATGATAGGCGTCGACTTTCAGTGAATTCAGCCATTTTTTAATCTTGCGTGCGGCATTAAAAATGGTATCCCAGTGGTCCTGTGGCGATGTCCGGTTGAGAAAACAGGCGGAAACGATCTGGGCGGTATAGTCGTCGGTCGACAGTCCGGCATGTTTGGCCAGTTCCGGGGTCGGAAAGGTACACAGCGTCCAGCCGAAATCTCCGGCTTCATCCCTTTTATTCAGGATATCGCGAAGGTATTTTGCGGCAACTGCGGCTTTTCCGATTTTTTTCGGGTCGATCTGCCGCAGGTGGGTGATGGATTCAGGGGCATGCAGAAAAATATTGCCGTTCAGATTTTGGAAAAGCTCCTGGTCTCCAGGCGCCTGAAAGATCAGCTGGCGGGGATTGGAAATTTTGAAAAAATCCTTCTCCATTACCGGCGTCGGAATCATGCGCTGCAGGGGATGCATCCCCAGGGCCAGGATTTTGCCGTACAGGATTTCCGCCAGCCGCAGGGCCGGCCGGTGATAACGGATGAGAATAAGATCGTTTTTCTTAAAACGCCGGCGGCGGGCTTTTTTAAGTCCCCACAGGAGAACATCGGCATATCGATCCAGCTGTTTTTCGGTGAACATATCGGAGCCTCCGGTCATAAGCGGTTAAGTGTTAAAAAGGCTAACGGTGCAGGGATTCGAGATCAGGGACCGGGTATTGGGGACCCGGGAAGGTTTAAGGCTGAGGTTAAGGTTTAGTTTCTATCTCAACCTTGGCCTCAACCTCAGCCTTTTCTTTCGCCCTTTGTCCTGAGCCGCGGGCCCTGCGCCTTTTGCTATTCGTCCTTCAGAAACAAACGGTGATACTCGTTGTCGGAAAGATGGTTTTTCAGGAGACGCGTCATTAAATCAAATATCTCCTGGAGTTCCTGATCGGAAAATTTTTTTAAAAGGTTTTCCATCAGGGCGTCGTCGGAAAATTTTTGCAGATAATAACAGATCGTCTTTTCGTCTGTTTCCCGGTTGAATCCAAAGCCGACCAATCCGTCGTAAGATTCGATAAAATGGTGTGTATGTTTCATGGTCATAAATAATATATTGACATCACTGATAATCTTTGAAATAGGGAAACGGCGGTCGCTATCATGAAATCAAGGGTTCTGCAAAAAATTTCATGCGCGCAGAAGCGGATGATGATGGCGGCCTACGTCCGTAAGCTTTCTGGATAACCGCAATGTTTTAATACGGTGGCGGTATATTTTTGTCAAGGTGATATCCTGATCCATCATGCCATGACTGCAGCGTTTTCTTTTTTCAAAACATACGATGACCTTTCCATCCGCTACGCCATCCGGCCGTCTGGGCAGGAGAAAAAAGCCGGCAGCGTCATTGTGCTGGGCGGGCGCAGAGAATTCATCGAAAAATACACGGAAATTATCTGCGAACTGAACGGACGCAATTTTGATGTCTATACCATGGACTGGCGCGGGCAGGGACTGTCCGGGCGGCAGCTGCCGAACAGGCATAAAGGCCACGTCAGTTCTTATGACGACTATCTGGATGACTTGAACCGGTTTGTCAGCCAGGTGGTCAGACCCCGCGCGGTTTCGCCCTTTATCATTCTGGCTCACTCCATGGGGGGGCATATTGCGCTGCGGTATCTGCACGACCGGCCCGAATGCGTTGAGAAAGCCGTGCTCACCGCCCCTTTGATCGATATCGCCTCGTCAGCTTTCAAGGGGCGCCTGATTCGGGTTTTCGCGCGTACTGCAGTTGCCGCCGGCATGGGCCAAATGTATGTTTTCGGGCCCGGAGACTATCGGGCCGCCGATCAGCAATTCAACGGCAATCGGCTGACATCCGATCCGCAGCGATTTATGGACGAACAAAACGCGATCGCCGCAAACCCGGACCTGGCACTCGGCGGCCTGACTTACGGATGGCTGAAAGCGTCGCTGGAATCCATAGATATTCTCAAGGGGGCCGGATACCCGGAGGCGATTCGAACACCGGTCCTGATCGTCTGCGCCGGATCCGATCGGATTGTTTCGATAACGGCCCAGGAACGAATTTGCGCCCGTTTGCCGGGCGGTCTTCTCCAGGTTATTCCCCGGGCCCGGCACGAGGTGCTGAAAGAAAACGACCGGGTCCGCAGCGTTTTCTGGGAGGCATTCGACCGGTTCATTCAAACCTGAATGGAATCGTCAGGGCCTATCCCGGGCCGGACCGCCGGCAGACGGTGAAGCGGCGACGGCTCCCTCCATAGACATGTGTCTGAACAGTCCCCGACCGTCTACTCATTCAGCGTATAGTTTTTTCTAGTCTCCGCAAACAGTGAGGGATTTTTTGGGACAAATGGGCCCGCATCCTGATGATAGTTCTTGATGTTTTAAGCGGTTTTGATTTATGCTTGTCCATAATGATGATCTGCTTTGAAAACAACCCATCAAATTTTTCGATTTTTCTCCGGAGGTATTCCCATGAAATGGAAAGATTCAAATGACACCGTTGAACTGAATGCCGACCCCGCCGAGGAGCCCAAAAGCGGCAAATCATTTTCTATTAAAAAAGATGACGGTATCTACCATTCAAGCCAAAACTCTTTGCAGGGAAAGAAAATGCCGGTCATCCTTGTGGGCGGCGGGGTGCTGCTGCTGGTAACGTTGATCATCTGGCTGCTTTTCGGTTCCGGCAACAGCTCCAACATTCAGCAGATCAATTCATTGGAGTCCAGAATCAAAGCGCTGGAGGATCGGATTGCAAGTCTTGAGCCCCTGGCCGCAGCGGCAAACGCTGCTGTGCAGCAGGGAAAATCCATTGCCGAACTTACCAGAAGGACCGATAACCTCGAAGCGGTTTTCACTAAAGAGATTGACAGCTTGTCGAAACGACTGGCAAGTACTACGCCTCAAAAAGCAACGGTTGCACCGGCGGCCAAAACGGCTGCCGCACCTGTGTCGAAAACGGCCGAAGGAACGACCCCGGCTAAAGCAACCTATCATGTCGTTCAGGCGGGGGAAAACCTCTATCGCATCAGCCTGCGCTATAATTTAAAACTGGATGAATTGCTTCGCCTGAACAATCTGAAGCCGGGTGCGTCGATTCGCGTCGGACAAAAGCTGCTGGTGAGCCCCCAGAAGCCTTAGACGTCACTTTAAAAAAAGCCTATCTGAGCCCGCTGCTTTATTGATATAAAGGCGAAGCCCCGCCTCATGAGGAACTCTCAGACCTGATCCGAGGTTGTTAACCCGGATATTTCACGTTATGCATTCGTACATTTGCAAGGCACTCCGGGGTGCAGCTGTACTTTGCGTACCGCAAACCCCGGATAACGCAGCAAATGGGCGAATGCATTTCGCCCACCGGGTGAAAATTTTTCAGGCATTTGCTTTATGCAATTGAGATAACAAAGAGTACCGCTTGTTTCTGCCTGAATTCTGAATCTAACCGTGTATTATCAAGATCTTTTTAAAACTTGCTGAAAAATTTTCATGAAATATCCGGGTTAAACGAGCTCAATCTGTTGCCTAAAACCCAATTAATGCGAATCATCTGCCTCGGAAATCCGGCGCCGTCTCCCTTTTTTGGCTCCCTGTCGCCGTTTATGTTCCAGCCGGCGGTTTATCGAGGCCGAGGTCGGTTTTGTTTTACGGCGCCGCCTGGGTGTTGCAGCCGATTTCCGGACCAGCTCCACCAGACGTTGGACGGCATCCTGGCGGTTCTGGTCCTGGGAACGGTAGCGCCGGGCCGTGATTACCAGCACGCCGTCTGAGGTAATCCGTCTGTCCGGGCATTGCAGAAGGCGTTCGCGAATGCCGGCGGGCAGTGATATGGAGTTTTTAATGTCGAAGCGCAGCTGCGCCGCGGTGGCGGTTTTGTTGACATGCTGCCCCCCGGGCCCGGATGCCCGCATGAACTGAATCTGAATTTCGTTTTCACTGATGCTGATGTCGGGTGTGATCTGAATCATATCTTCCTGACCGCAATGGTTTTTCGGATCTATCTGCTAATCCCAGGCCAGACCGGAAAATAATTTAAATACTCCCCCACTCCTGAGCCAACTGAAACGCATGCCGGCCTTTTCCCAAACCCGGCCGCTTCCCCTTATGGCCGGCAAAAAGAGAAATTGAAGTTATTCCCGGGACACGACACTAGGGGCTTGCAATAAAACAGAAACCATAGTAATAATAACAACATTCACATGAAAATGCACATTGATTTTTTTTAGGAACCATGCCGAACCCATCCGATCCTGATATTCCTCACAGTATGCTGATGGCCGGGCGATCCAGTCGCCGGCCATGCAGAGCGGCATTTATCATCAAAGACCTTTGCATAACGCGCCCTTTCGCCCGATTACTGCGTCAAACTCAAATGCTAGTCCTTGAAAGACTCCACCTGTTCCCGGGGTTAGAATTTTCGCCCTCCCTGAACGTGAAGGGAATTGCGCATCTTGCAACAGTCTTCATCGGCAGAGGCGGGGAATAATGGATTACACGCTCTGGATCGAACTTGTCCTGTTTGCTTTTTTGATGGCACTCTCGGCTTTTTTTTCGAGCTCCGAGACCGCCCTGTTTTCACTCAGCAGCGTCCAGCTGGAACAAATGCGCCGCAAGGGGCACCCCCGCATCGAAGCGATCGAGCGACTGTTGACCCGCCCCCGCCGGCTGATCATGACCATCCTGATCGGTAATGAACTGGCCAATGTGGCCGCATCGGTCATTTCGGCAACCATCATCATTCGACTGATGGGCGTCGGCAGCGAATGGATAAACCTGATCGTGATGGTGCCGATTCTGCTGCTGGTGGGCGAGGTGACGCCCAAGACGCTGGCGATTCGGAATAATATCGCCTTTGCCGCCTTGGAGTGCCGCCTGATCGAATTTTTCGCCCTGATCGTTAAACCGCTGCGGTGGCTGATTCGTAAGATTGCAGACGTGTTCATCACCCTTATTATCGGAAAAGACCGCTCCCACGGGAACATTATTACGGAAGACATGGTGCGGGTTCTGGCCCACGAGGCAGTGGGGGAGGGAGCGCTTGATCGAACCGAGGCCCAGTTCATCGATCACATTTTTGATTTCGGCAACAAAACGCTGGAAGATGTGATGACGCCGCGTTCGGACATTTTCTTTCTGCCGCTGGCAAGCAGTATGTCCGAAAAAGTTGAAGAACTGCGCCGCACGCGCCACACCAAGGTTCCCATTTACCGGGAGCACCGCGATAACATCGTGGGAATTCTATATGCCCGCGACCTGCTGGGTCAGGACCTTGAAAAATTGTCGGCGGACCCCCAGACATTCATTAAACTGCTGCGGGAACCTTATTTTGTGCCGGAATCAAAGCTGGCCGCCGAACTTTTCAAGGCGTTTCGCGACCGCCGGATGTCGTGTGCCTTAACGGTCGATGAGTACGGCGGCGTGACCGGCCTGGTAACCATGGAGGACCTGCTGGAATGCATCTTCGGCGATATTCACAGCCCTTCGGATATCAGCTCGCAGGCCTATATCAAGGAACTCGGCAAGGGACAATATCACATTGACGGCGCCATGCCGATAGCGGACCTGAACGAGCGGATCGGCAGCAATCTGGACGACGAGTCGGCCGAAACCGTGGGCGGGCTGCTGCTGAATGAATACGGCGAGCTGCCGTCGGAAGGCACCGTGATTGTCATCAACGACCTCAAGTTCAAGGTGATTGAGGTGGAAGAAAACCGGATCAAGGAACTGCATCTGGAAATTGAAGACCAGACAGTTGCTTCCGAAGAGAAATGAAAAGGATTAAGCGATAAACGATGGATTGGGCCTGGACACTGATAATCATGCTGATCTGCCTGCTGCTGGAAGGGTTTTTCTCCGGATCGGAAATTGCCCTGATCAGCGCCGATCAGATGAAACTGCGCCATGATGCCGCCAAAGGGTCCCGGGGCGCCCGGCTTGCCTTGAGAATGCTCAAGAAGCCCGAATGGCTGCTTTCCACCACTCTGGTGGGAACCAATGTGTCCGTAGTGGCGAACACAACCCTGGCCGCAGGTCTGGCGATTTCACTTTTCGGCGAGCAGAACAGCTGGATTGCCATTGTCGTGGCTGCCCCACTGATTTGGATATTCGGTGAAATTGTTCCCAAAAGTGTTTTTCAGCATCGCGCCGACACGCTGACTCCCCGGGTGGTGTTTTTTTTGCGGGTCGCCTCCTATGCGTTTTATCCCATTCTGATCGTTTTCAGCCTGCTGACACGCTTGGGGAACCGGGTTTTCGGCGGCCAGAGTCAGAACCCGTTTACCTTGCGAGAAGAAATCATCACCATGCTGCAGCTGCCGGCCAAAGACGGCGACATTCAGCATGTGGAAAAGGACATGATCAGCCGGGTGTTCAGTTTTTCCGAGACAACCGCCGACTGTGTGATGGTGCCGCTCATCGATGTGGTTGCCATCGATCAGCGGGCCACCTGCGGGGAGGCGGTACGGGTGGCCGCGGAGAACGCCCATGTGCGCCTGCCGGTCTATGCCGACCGCGTTGATCGGGTCGTCGGCGTCTTGAATACTTTGGAACTTCTGGGCGAGGATCCGTCCCGTCCCATTACGTCTTATATCCGTCCGGTGCGGTATGTGCCCGGATCGAAAGGCATCCGGGAACTGCTGCTGGATTTGCGCCAGGACGGGGATACGGTGGCCGTGGTGGTGGACGAATACGGCGGCGCCGAGGGGCTGGTTACCATCGAAGACGTCATGGAAGAAGTCGTCGAGGAAATGGAAGATGAATACGACTCCAAAGAAAGTTCGCAACAGTGGGTTCGCAAGGTGGCAGACCGGGATTATATCGTCAGCGCCCGCATTGAAGTCGATAATCTGGAGGAGAAACTGCATATCGTCATCCCCAGGGGAAAATATGTGACCCTGGCCGGGTTCCTGCTGGAGCGGGCGCGGGAGGTTCCTTCAGTGGGATCGGTCATCAAGGCCGACGGCATTTCCTATACCATTCAGAAAGGCACGCCGCGGACGATCCAGGAGGTGCGGGTGCGGTGGTGATTTTTTTCATAGAAGCTATCTCCAAGACATATAATTATTTCAGGAGCCGGGGAGTATTTTAAATATTTTCCGGTCCGGCCTGGGATAGGCCCCTCGCCCCCTTGAAGCCATAACCAAAGATCACTGATCTCCGTACACGCCCCCTTAGCTTTGCGCTGATTCGGAACAGGCAGAGCCGATCTCCGTCGCCGGGGGAATCAGCCTGTGGGGCTGGCTCAATGGAATTTGAGCGGGATCGCTGCCGGGCGGTAATGATTCGATAAGATGGTTACGGCTTTAAGGGGGCGAGGGGCCTATCCCAGGCCGCCAAGCCGGACCGCTGGCAAACGGTGAGGTGGCGGCGGCTCTCTCCGTAGACATTTGTAAAAAAACTCACCGACCTCTCACTCATTTAGCATATCGTTTTTTTAAGATGGCTTCTAGAATTTTTCTACTCTAGAAACCTGAACCGCTTTACAATGTGTTTTTAAAAAATAAAAAGGGGAAACGGACGCCGGGTCCGATCCCCTTTAATCGTTGATAAAACATACTTGTCAAATGGTCGGGGCGATTGGATTTGAACCAACGGCCCCTTGCTCCCGAAGCAAGTGCGCTACCAGGCTGCGCTACGCCCCGACTTTTGGTTGAGTCTTTATGTTACTCGGTCCGAATTGTCAATGAAAAATAAGGATTTTTCTTTCTTGTCTAACACCCAAAAGTTTATTTGAAAGGATTTTTCAAGACAATCGTTTCATCCCGGGCCGGCCCCACGGATATGATCCGGATGGGGGTGTCGGTAATTTCTTCGATACGCCGGAGATAGTTGACAACGTTCTGCGGCAGATCCCGCGGGTCCCGGGCTGAAGAAATATCCTCCTGCCAACCGGGCAGGGTTTCGTAAATGGGCTTGCATTGGGCCAGGATATTTAAACTTGTCGGAAAGTTGTTCAGGATTTTTCCGTTGTAAGCGTAGCCGGTGCAGATGTTGATGGTTTCGAGGCCGCCCAATACGTCCAGCTTGGTTATGGCGAGGGTGGTCAAACCGTTTAAGCGCACGGAATTGTGAAGCATCACGGCGTCCAGCCAGCCGCATCGGCGGCGTCTTCCGGTGGTGGATCCGAATTCCGCCCCTTTTTTCTGGATTTGATCGCCGGTTTCATCCAGAAGCTCAGTGGGAAAAGGACCCTGGCCGACACGGGTGGTATAGGCCTTGACAATTCCGATCACTTCGGTGATAACCCGGGGGCCGACCCCGGCGCCGCAACAGGCGTTTCCCGCCACCGTGTTGGACGATGTGACAAACGGGTAGGTGCCGTGATCGATATCCAGATGGGTCCCTTGGGCGCCTTCAAACAGGATTTTTTTGTCGGCGCGGACAGCATCATTCAATTCCACTGAAATATCGGTAATATGGGGTGCGAACCGGGCCGCATATTCACCGTACTGCTCGATAATTTTATCGGCATCCAGCGGCTGCGCCGACAGGTATTTTTCAAGATAAAAATTCTTTTCGGCAATGATGTCATGGACTTTTTCCCTGAAGACGTCCATGTCCAGCAAATCGACAAATCGGATTCCCCGGCGGGTGGCCTTGTCTTCATAGGCCGGACCGATGCCCCGGCCGGTCGTCCCGATTTTCTTGTTGCCCTTTAGGGCCTCGCGGGCAAGGTCGATGGCCTGGTGATAAGGCATGATCAGGTGGGCCTTCTCGCTGATGCGAAGCCTGTCCGGACCGACCGCGACCCCGTTGTGTTTCAAGTAGTCGCTTTCTTCGATCAGTACGGCCGGGTCAACGACCATGCCGTTGCCGATAAAGCACACCTTCTGCTGCAGAATGCCGGAAGGTATTAAGTGGCTGATAAACTGCTTGCCCTTGACCACCATGGTATGCCCGGCATTGTTGCCGCCCTGGAATCGCACCACCATATCGGCAAATTCCGCCAGCAGATCAACGATTTTTCCTTTGCCTTCATCTCCCCATTGGGTTCCGACGATCACAATATTCTTCACGAAAAACTCCTTTGCTGACTTTAAGCGTCCTTCCGCTTAGACCGAAAAAAAGCCTGCAGCAGCTCCCTGCAGGCAGATTCACAGATTCCTGAGATCACCTGGGGCCGGTGGTTCAACCGGCTGTCGGCGGCCAGGTCATATAACGATCCGGCGCCTCCCCATTTTGGGTCGGCGACGCCGTAAACCACGGTTGCCACCCTGGCATGGACAATCGCGCCCATGCACATGACACAGGGCTCTACCGTAACATACAGGGTTGTATTTAACAAACGATAATTACCAACCGTCCGGGCCGCCTCCCGCAGCGCCAGGATTTCAGCGTGGGCGGTGGGGTCGGCCAGCGCGATGGTCCGGTTGTGGGCGGCGGAAATAACAGCACCGCTTGGGTCGACGATTATTGCCCCTATCGGAATTTCGTCGTTTTGTCCAGCTTTTTCAGCCTCCTGCAGCGCGAGCCGCATCCGTTGATCATGTGGTCCGTTCATGGAAACAGTATAGTATGGATTTAGATTTTAGCAATATTTTTCAAAAACGAGGATCACAGACCGAAGACTGGAGGCTGGCGGCTGAACCCTGCAACAACGGGGTTATGACTTTAATACCCCAATTGAGCGAAAGCCCTGAGTGCCCAGCTTCAAGGCGTCCGAGGGCGAAGCCGTAGTATACTACTGCGAGTCCTCGGGAACGCAGAAGATGGGCACCCAGGATTTTCCCAAAGGGTAAACAAAATGGAGATTTTTTTTAAAATTATATCGCTTTGAAAATGGCAAAATGAGGCCCGTTCATATAACCTAATTTATCGAATAATATTTATTTGTTAAAAAGGTACGCCATTTTGTTTATGCTCATTTGGGGTAATATTTTCCTTCAGTCAATCGGCCTTCGGCCTTCAGCCTAACTTTCTGTTAATTATCGTTGACACAGAGGCGCTCTTGGCTTATGAACAGATCAAAAATTATGCACGGCATATGCGCCCGTAGCTCAGTTGGATAGAGTGCCGGACTACGAATCCGTAGGTCGCAGGTTCGAATCCTGCCGGGCGCGCCAATTTAAAAAGGAAGCCGGTTTTAACGGCTTCCTTTTTTTACTGGGTTATTTCAAAACACAAGCTGACTATTAAGCCTCGAGTGACTTCGGTTTCAAGCCGGGCAGGGAGGCGATGAGTTCGCAGACGGCCGTGCATTGGAGTCCGAACGGCAAGTAGCCAGCGTAGCCCAATACCGGCATTTCAAATATCCGGAAGCGCTCCACATAGGGGATGCTGTACTGCCACTTTGCCAGGCTGTAAAAATTCCACATTTCCCAGAACCAGCCGCAGACCAGCGCTGCCAGTGCGGATGCGATAATCAGGCGCCAGTCGCCTGTTGCCGCTCCTGCCAGCACATGGGACTCCCCTGAAAGCACCTGCAGGGAGACTAAAACAATCAGCGGCGCCAGCCACAACAGCGAAAAAAAATAGTCGGGCCGAACGCCGGTCAGCATCAGACCGGCGGCGGCCGGCAGCAGCAGGAGGTATCCGGCAATTCTGCGGTTTCCGCAAAAATTGAAAACGGCATATTTTTTAAAACCGTTTTGAAGCCAGGTAAACGTCAAGAGCCATTCACGCACGCTCATGACCGCCGGCAGTACGGTCGAGAAGGAGAGGGTGGCATACAAAAAATATTCCCCGGGGTCGTAGCGGACGCCGACATAATGCCAGTTTTGCACAAAGCGGTTCAGGTATTCAAAAAACCACCAGAAGACAGCGCTGGCCGGAAAAAGCGATAAAAAAAATCCCCGGCGCTCCGATAAGAGACAGCTTCCTTTGCGTTTGAACAGCAGGGCGTTCATGACCAGAATAAAGGAAAGCCACAGCGGGGTAAAGGTATGGGGCTGAAGGCGTGCAAACCAGTGGAAACGGGTCCATGCCAGGATCCAGAAAATCAGTCCGCTGAAAAGGCCCGGCCATCCCCACCAGGGAAACGGATACCGCGGGGCAGCGATTGCCGCCGGCCGGTTTTCAGCGCGAAGGGCTCTCAGTACCAGGGGGGAGACCGCCGCAAAGATAAATAAGCCGTAGCCCCCAAAAACCGCCCAGGAAAATGGGGCGTGATGAACATAACGGGTCTGGGGGGGAAACTCCAGATAGCGGTCCAGGGGGAGTCCGGCCAGGACAACCCCCAGCAGGGGGAGCCCCAACAGAATTCCCGTCAGAAGAAAGAATTTTCGAAGCATATTGGAAGCCATCTCAAAAATAAAACGCTACGTTGCATGATTGAGTGCATGGGGAGTTTTATTTCAAATGTTTATGGAGGGAGCCATCGCCACTTCACCGTTTGGCTGCGGTTCGGCCTGGGATAGGCCCCTCGCCGGGCCGGAGAACATCCAGATACTCCCCAACTCCTGAAATCATAATATTTATTTTTGAGATAGTTTCTAAGTCGCTTCTTGGGCCTTTGGACAGACCGAGAGGACCGGACAGGGCGCCCTGCGGACCACCCGGTCGGTAGTCGAGCCGACAAACAGTTTTTCCACCAGGCCTTGTCCGCGAACCCCCAGCACGATCAGATCGATATGCTCGGATACGGCATAGCGGGTCAATTCTTCATCCGGTGGCCCCTCCAATAAAACCATTTTGGGGGAGCACCAGTTCGTGGCCTCGGGGGGAATCAGGGCGGCCAGCTTTTCCATCAGGTGATTGCGCATAACCGATTCAAAATCATTTTCGGTCCCCGCCGCATGGTCGCCAGGGATCGGATAGGCGGGCTTTTCAATGACATGGACCAGATAGAGCTCGGACTGGAATTCCTGCGCCAGACTGAGACCGTAACGTATAGCCTGCTCGGCATCCGCTGAAAAGTCACAGCCGATTAAGATGCGCTGAAATCTGAGCGGTCGATCGGCAGCATCGGGAGCATCCGCTGCCGGTTCCGGAATGACCAGCAGCGGGCAGGGCAGTATGCGCATGAGCCGCTCGGTCACGGACCCCAGCAGAAAACGTTTCAGGCCTGAACGGCCGTGGGTGGCGGCAATGACCATATCAGCCGATTTCATTTCGGCCATACGGGAAATTTCATCGGCGGTATGTCCGGTTGAAATGAGCGCTTCCCAATCGGTCTGGTGCGGATCGACCAGTCTGCCGAGCTGTTCATGCACAAAGCGGACGGCCTTGTCCTGCTGTTCGGTGGGATCCAGCAGGATTTCTCCATAAATCGCGGTGGACGGCAGGCCGATGACATGGCAGAAATAGAGCTTGGCGCCGAATTCCCTGGTGAGGGAGAGGGCAAAAGGAATGGCACGATTGGACAAATCGGAAAAATCGGTTGCGCAAATGATACGTTTAAACAAGACTCTCATGGCCATTTCCTCCTTTAGATGTCTATTGGCGGCAGTAATGGTCACGGAATGAATTCAGAGGATCGTCAACAGCGAATAAACATTTTGCAACATGTGTGGACGGATTGATATCCGTTGCTTCAATCGATCGGGTGTTCAGGAAGTGATTTGCCGTCATTATAGAAAAAAGGCATCCGCCTGTCAAAGGAAAAACTTGTGATTCGTTCCGAAAGCGTGTCGATGCGGTTTTGTCTTGACGTCATCCGGGCCAGGGGTTAAATCATTCCTACCCGCATGAACAGTGTCTGTTTTCTTGTTTCGTGGCAGCCGTTCGGAAGCGGGAAAACCAGATCGACCCATAATAAAGAGAGGAGCGTTTATGTCGGATTATAAGAGTCTGAGTAAGAATGAACTGGAAGCGCTGGGGAAAATCTCTACGCCGTCGGTTTGTAACGCAGTCGAAACCTTTAAATTGCAGGCGAGAACCGAGGGATTTATAAAAGAAGACATCCATCCGTTCTTCCCGGAACTGGGGATCATGGTCGGCTATGCTGTAACGGCACGGGCCAGTGCGGCCAGCCCGCCGACGCCGGACCAGGCGGCGCTTCGGTACGAGTTGATGAATCTGCTGCTGGCCCTTCCGGAGCCCCGCATCATTGTTATCGAGGACATTGATTCACCGGACTGCCTGGGGGCCTTCTGGGGCGAAGTTCAGACCAACATTCATCGGCGCCTGGGATGCATCGGCTCCGTAACCAACGGCGGCGTCAGAGATCTGGACGAGGTTCGCGCCATGAAGTTCCAACTGTTTGCCAAAAGAGCCATCCCCTCCCACGCCTATGTTCACCTGGTGGATGTGGGCAAGCCGGTTACGATCGGCGGGCTGACCGTCAACACCGGTGATATTATCCATGGAGACCAGCACGGGGTGACGCGGATTCCAATTGAAGTGGCCCGTGAAATCCCTGCGGCGACAAAGAGAATCGAGGACAAAGAACAGGAGGTCATCCGCTATTGCCGCTCCTCTGAATTTAGTGTTGAGGGCCTGAAGCGCTTACAAAAACAGGGATAAGATGGCAATCCTTTCGAAAAATACTATCGGCCGGGAGGTTAAAGACGGCGTTCTGGCGGCCTGGCCGATTTGCCTGGGGTATATCCCCATCGGGCTGGCCTTCGGGGTCCTGGCCCAGAAGGCCGGCCTGCACCCCGTGCAGGTCGGGATGATGTCCGTGTTGGTATTTGCCGGGAGCTCCCAGTTTATCGCGGTATCCATGGTTGCGGCCGGGGCCTCGCCCCTTGCCATCGTCATGACGACCTTTGCGGTAAATTTGAGGCATTTTCTGATGAGTTCCTCGCTGTCGATGTTTTTGGGAAAAACCTCCAAAAAGCTGCTGTCGCTGTATGCATATGGCGTTACCGATGAAAGTTTTGCCGTAAACCTTTTTCGTTTTCGTCAGGGCGGCTGGGACGTCAAGCGGGCCCTGATCGTCAATCACGTGGCGAACCTCGCCTGGGTGACGAGCACGATCCTTGGCGGGTACGGGGGAAACCTGATCCCGGAGCGGGCCTTCGGCATCGACTATGCCCTGAACGCCATGTTCATCTGCCTGTTGGTGTTTCAATGGCGCGGAAAAAAATATGTTGTAACTTCGGCAGTTTCCGGTGTGCTGGCGGTCTTTCTGGCCTTGTTGATACCGGGGAACTCCTATATCGTGCTGGCGTCTATTCTGGCGGCGACGCTGGTGGTGCTCACGGGAAAGGCCGGGGTGCTGAACTGATGCCGGGATACGACTATGCCATACTGGTGCTTGCCATGGGGATCGTTACCTATGTCCCCCGCTGGGCGCCGCTTTTTCTGCTGACGTCCCGCCGCCTGTCGGACGGGGTGATCGAATGGCTCGATCTGATCCCGGCGGCCATTCTCAGCGCCTTGCTGCTTCCGGCGCTTCTGCTGGACCCTGCAACGCGCCGGGTCTCCCTGCTCCGGCCGGAACTGCTGGTGGCCGTCCCCACCTTCTTGATTGCCTGCAAAACGAAATCCCTGGGGGGGACGGTCGTGGCGGGGATGATGCTTTACTGGCTGGCCGGCAGGATATTTTAGCAGCCGGTTGGGAACCCTTTGAAACCACCCCGCTTTGTGCATTGCAGACATCCGCAAAATTAAAATAAATAATATTTGACATTCAAAAATCAATGAATATTATCCCCAAAACGTCAAGGGAAGCATTAAGATTTTAGGGGTCGGGGAGCTTCCTTACGAATGTCTATGGTATGAGCCGTTGTCATTTTACCGTTTGTCGGCGGCCCGCCCGGGGATAGGCCCCGCTGGGGCCGTAACCATCTGATCGAATGACACCCGCCCGGCAGCGATCCCGCTCAAGTTCCATTGAACCAGCCCCAAAGGACTGATTTCCACGGCGACGATGATCGTCTCTGCCTGTTCCGGACTAGCGCAACGGCAGGGGGCGCATGCAGGGCTCAGTAACCTTTGGTTACGGCCCCAGCGGGGCCTATCCCCGGGCGGGCTTCCGAAAATAGTTGAAAAACTTCCCGGCCCCTGAACTTTTTGAAATCTGAAAATATTAATTTCATATTCGATTGCCGCCAGGCAGTCAGATATTCCGGAGGACATATGTTGAAAAAGGTTTCTGGTGCGGCCTTGTTGTTATTGTGGGCGACCGCAGCGATGGCTAGTGAATCGGCCGGGACGGGCGCCGGCATGACGCATCGCATGATGATGCTGGCGATACAGCTGGGGTTGATATTATTTGCGGCCAAGCTGGGTAACTTTTTACTGGAAAAGATCGGACTGCCGGGCGTATTGGGAGAACTGGCGGCCGGCATATTGATCGGGCCCTATCTCCTGGGCGCCGTCGCCCTGCCGGGATTTCCCCACGGTCTGATACCGCTCCAGGAAGGGTTCCCGGTGTCCCCCGAACTGTACGGCATCTGCTCGCTGGCGGCCATCGTGCTGCTGTTCATGGTGGGGCTGGAAACGGATATCAAGCTGTTTATCCGCTATTCCATCGCCGGCAGCCTGGTGGGGATCGGCGGGGTGATTGTATCCTTTGTTTTGGGAGACTTGGTCGCCGTTATTTTTTCAGGGATGCTGTTTGGTCAATCGCTTGGTTTTTTCGCGCCCCCCTGCCTGTTTCTCGGGATCATGTCCACGGCCACATCGGTGGGGATTACCGCCCGGATTCTCTCTGAAAAACAGAAGCTCGACTCCCCTGAAGGCGTTACCATCCTGGCAGGTGCGGTCATCGACGACGTTTTGGGCATTATCATGCTGGCCGTGGGTCTGGGCGTCATCGCGGCTTCGGCTTCTACCGGCCGGGTGGACTGGACCAGCATCGGCATCATCGCCGGAAAAGCCGTGGGGATATGGCTTTCGGCAACGATCATCGGGCTGCTGGTGTCCCGCAAAATCAGCGTTCTGCTGAAGTGGTTCGGTTCGCGCGCATCCATCGCCATCATGGCCCTGGGCCTGGCGCTCATCCTGGCGGGGCTCTTTGAACAGGCCGGGCTTGCCATGATCATCGGCGCTTATATTATGGGGCTGTCGCTTTCAAAAACAGACGTCAGTCATGTGGTCAGGGAAAACCTGGAACCGATTTTTCATCTGCTGGTGCCGGTGTTTTTCACGGTGATGGGGATGCTGGTCAATGTCCGCCTGCTCGCTTCGGCCAATGTGCTGATATTTGGCCTGTTGTACACGGCCGTCGCCATTCTGGCCAAGATCGTGGGGGGCGGAATGCCGGCGCTGTTGTGTAATTTCAATTTGCGTGGGGCCATGCGGATCGGTTTCGGCATGCTGCCGCGCGGGGAAGTGGCCTTGATCATCGCCGGGATCGGTCTTTCAGCCGGAATCCTGTCGCCCGACGTGTTCGGGGTGGGTGTGATGATGACGCTGATCACCACGCTGGCGGCTCCGCCGCTGCTGGTCAAGCTTTTTGAAAACCCGGCCCCGGGGATCCGGCGTCAGGTTGAAGAGCCCAGGGACGCGGAGCTGTCCTTTACCTTTCCGTCCCCACGGACCGCGGAACTGGTCGTGTCGAACCTTTTAAAGGTTTTCGAATACGAAGGATTCTTTGTGCACGTGCTGAACCATCGCGAACAAATCTACCATATTCGCCGGGACGATATTATTATCGGATTTCAGCAGAAAAAGCATGTGATCGATTTTGACTGCAATGAAAAACAGGTCCCCTTTATCAATACGGCCATGTACGAAGTTTTAGCAGAGTTGGAGCAGACCATTCAGGAATTGAAAAAACCGATCGACAGCGCGGCCATCGGGCGCAAGCTGCAGGAGCAGCGCGTGGCAGTTTCCGAAGATTTCGGCATGGGGAAATGCCTGAGCGAAGGGGTGTTGGAGCCGGACCTGAAAGGCACGACCAAATGGGAAATCATCGAGGAACTGATGCAGATCCTGGCTCGCAGCGGGAAGGTCGGCGACCTTGAAAAAGCCCGCAAAGCGGTTCTGCAGCGGGAAGAAAGCATGTCCACCGGCATGCAGTACGGCATAGCGATTCCCCATGGCCGAACCGACGCGGTGGATCGGCTGGTATGCGCGGTGGGTTTGAAACGCGACGGCGTCGATTTCGATTCCATTGACGGGCATCCCGCCCGGATTTTCGTTTTAACGCTGTCGCCCAAAAGCGCCATGGCGCCCCATATCCAGTTCATGGCTACCGTCAGTCAAGCCCTGAATGACGAGGGCCGCATGCTGCTTTTGGACTGCCGGACGCCGGCGGAGATGTATGCAGTCCTGTCGGGAAAGCGACCGCCCCTGAAACCCAAACGCGGGTTTGCCGCCGGGCTTGAGCGCAAAGCCGTTAAAGCCGAAAATCGGCTGTCGCAATACCTGTCGCGGGAACTGGTCAGCGTCGATCTAATGGGAACCACCCGGACGGCCGTTATTGACGAGCTGCTGGTGATGCTGACGCGTCGGGGGAAGGTAAAGGACCCGGCCCAGGCGCGGGCGGCGCTGCTGGAACGGGAGGAATTAATGCCGACGGGCATCCAGAACGGGATTGCCATTCCGCACGCCAGGACCGACGCGGTAGCCGAGCTGGTGTGCGCCGTCGGAATTCAAAAAAAGGGGGTTGATTTTGGCGCCATCGACAACAAACCTTCCCGGATTTTTGTGATGCTGCTTTCCCCCCGGGAGACCCCGGGTCCCCAGCTGCAGGTGATGGCGATGATCAGCAGGGTTCTGAACCAGGCATCGGAACGGATGCTTGCGGCGGAATCGAATGAGGAGTTGTGGCGGATTTTTGCCGCTGATTAAAAATGATTACCTCCAATAGGCTATCTCTAAAAAAATAATTATTTCAGGTTCGGGACGTATTTGAGATGTTCTCCGGTCCGGCCCGGGGCAAAGGGGCTGTCCCGGGCCGGACCGCCCGGGGTCCCGGGGGGGGGCCGGGGCCGCACCGCCGGCAAACGATGAAGTGATGAGGCTCACGTCATCATAATTATCCGATTCTACGCGCGCAGAACTCGCGCAACAACACCCCCTTTCGCCCAATTTCTGCGTCAGGCTCAAATGTGAATCATATAAATACTCAATGTATTCATGTGGTTAAAATCTTCGCCTTCCTTGAACTTGAACGAAATTAGGCATTTTTCAAAGGTCACAGAACGCCTAAAATGGAACCGGATCGAACCCATTGCCTAATCTTCAATAACCGGCCCAAGCCCGATCACCCGGCCAGTTTTTCCCCGGAGAGCGCTTCCAGCCAGCAGACGACGGCCGTATGATCGGCGCCTTCAGGCAGAACCGAACGGGACGCCGCCCACAGCTCCCGGCAGAGACTGCCGAAAATGGCGGGCGTGCGTGTTTCCCGAGCCATTTGAACCGCCGTGCTCAGGTCCTTGATCATCAGGTCCAGTGAAAACCCCGAATTGAACGTGCGCGCCAGGATGAATTGCTTGAATTTGTTTTCGGTGCTGTTGTTGCGGCCGGTTGAGGCATTGAGCACATCGATCATGACCTCGGGGTCGAGGTCAAATCTGCGGCCGACAATCAGCGCTTCGGCTGCAGCGATCAGGCCGGCTGCCGAAACCAGATTGTTCAGAACCTTCATGGCATGACCGGATCCCAGCGGTCCTGTTTCAAAAATCCGTCCTCCCATTGCCAGCAGCAGCGGCCGGCAGTGTTTGATCTGGGACTTCCGGCCGCCCGCCATGATTGCCAGCGTGCCGGATTTCGCCCGGGCCACCCCGCCGGAGACCGGTGCGTCGATCATGGCAAGATCCTTGCCCGCCAGGATGCGGCCGAGCTCACGGGTTCCGCCGGGTGCGGAAGAACTCATGTCGATCAGCACCGCCTTCGGGGACATGGCTGAAAGGAGCGACGTCCTGCCGCCGGGGCCATCTTCCAGGACTACCCGGCGGACCGTGTCGCCGTCTGGGAGCATGGTAATGACCGCCTGGGTATTTCGTCCGGCATCGCCGGCGCAGGCGGCCGGCTTGGCATGGTATTGCCGGCTGAACGCTTTCAGCGCCCGGGAATTCAAATCGAATACCGTCAGGTTAAAACCCGCCTCTGCCAGTCGGGCGGCCATGGGTCGGCCCATGTTCCCCAGCCCGATAAAACCGATGTCTGAAATAGCTTTCATCAATCACTCCTTTTAATAGAATTATTCGAAATCATCTCAAAAAAAATTTCAGGAACCGGGGAGTATTTTATTTGAGATGACTTCTAATAATTTGTTCGGCTATTATTCTGCCGCTGCCGCACCCCATGGTCCAACCCAGCGTGCCGTGGCCGGTGTTCAACCATAGGTTCCGATAATCGCTTTGGCCGATATAGGGGACATTCGAGGGCGTGGCCGGGCGCAGACCGGTCCAGAAGACCGCCCGGTCGTAATCCCCGGCAGCCGGGAACACCCTGCGGGCGTTTTCAACGATCGCCCGGCAGCGAACCGGATCGATGGCCGTGCCGTAGCCGCTTAGTTCCGCCGTGCCGGCCACCCGCAGACGGTCGCCCAGGCGCGAGTAAACCAGTTTATACTGGTCGTCGGTCAGGCTGACCCGGGGTGCGGCGGCTGCGCCCGATACCGGCACGGTGATGGAATACCCCTTGGCCGGATAAATATTGAGATAAAGGCCGATTTTTCTCAGCAGCGGGGCGCTGTAAGAGCCCAGGGCCGCGACATAGTTTTTGCCGCTGATGATGCGTGTACGGCCCGAAACCGTGTCTTTCACCACCACGCCGGAAATGGCGCGGGACGGCCTGTCATGCCTGAAACCGACAAGCTCGGTACGGTAAAGAAACGCGACGCCCCTTCGGGCGCATACCCCTGCCAGTTCCCGGGTGAACAGGTGGGCGTCGCCGCTTTCATCCCGTTCGGTGTAGGTCCCGCCGACAATATCGCCGGCGGCATGCGCCAGGGCCGGTTCGATTGCCAGAATGCGATGGATGCCGACCACCTGGCGCCGGCAGCCGTAGCGCTGCATGAATTCAGCCACTTCAACGGCGTTTTCAAATTCCCGCAGGTCCCGGTAAAAATGGAGAATGCCGAGGGAGCGCTGATCGTAGCGGATCCCTTCGCGCTCGCGGACTTCCTGCAGCTGGGAGCGTGAATAGGTGGCCAGGTTGACGATTTTAATGATATTGCCGCGGGTCCGATTCGGCAGACATTCCAGCAGCCACTGCAGCAGCCACCACCACTGGTAAGGATCCAGCCGGGGCCGGTACAACAGCGGCGCATCTTTGCGTGCCAGCCATTTCAGGACTTTCAAGGGCGCCGCCGGATTGGCCCAGGGTTCGGCGTGACTGACGGAAATCTGTCCGCCGTTGGCGAACGAGGTTTCCAGGCCGGGTCCGGGCTGCCGGTCTACCACCAGCACGGTCTGGCCCAGGCGGGAGAGCCAGTAGGCGGTGTTGACGCCGATGATGCCCGCTCCCAGTACAATCGTATCAATATCTTTGATGGATGTCGTCAAAGGTTTTATTCCAACCGTTCAATTTGTTTTCGGCTTTTTAAGCGATTGTTTGGTCAGGGGGCGCTGCCGCAGCAGGACATAGGTGGCGCCGGCGCCGCCGTCGCAGGAGCGGGCGCTGCTGAAGGCGATGATCCAGTTGCGCCAGCGGCCGCGGGTGAGCCAATTGTATACATGGGTTTTCAAAACCGGCTCCGCCGGCGACGAGAGGCCCCTGCCGTGGATTAACAGCACCGCCCGCTTGCCGGTATTGACAGCGGCGGACATAAAGGTTTCAAAGGCTTCCCGGGCTGCGGCAACGCTGAAACCGTGCAGGTCGATGAATGACTGGATCGAAAAGTCGCCCTGATGGAGACGCCGGGCAATCAGGCCGGGAACCCGGTACCCGGTTCCTTCCATGTATTCCGGCGTATCGGAAATGATAAAACCGTCCCCCCGGCGGACAAGGTTTTTCAACTGAACCAGGACTTCGTTGTCCGGATTGCCCTGGGGCGCTTTGGGCTGCAAGGTGTTCGCCGATTTTTTGGAACGGTCCCGGCGCGGGATGGGGGCGACATCCGCCATGGCTGAACGAAACAGCTGATGGTCGCTTGGCACAGACGGTTCAGACACTTCAGGCCTGCGGCCTTTTGCCGCGGTCGCCGGCGGCGGAACCGGGCGGTCTTTCAGGAGCGTTTTCAGCTCTTTGAAGGATTTCACTACTTTTTTGGATTTGGAATTCCGCATGACAGTAACTGTTCAGCTTTGTCGGAAACGAAAAAGCTCATTTTTTGCAATTCCGCTTTTATACCGGAAATAATTGCTGATAATCCCGGCATGGTCGAACACCAGGGGGTTCGGCAGGGTATGTTCCGTAAAAAGCCCCAGCGAGCGGGCATCATCCGCAGCCCTGGGAACCCCGGAAGCCGCGGCGATAAAAACGGTGGAGATGCTGTGGTGGCGCGGGTCGCGCCGGGGGTCTGAATAGGTATGAAACTGTTCCAGCAGCTCAACATCCAGCGACGTTTCTTCACGGGCTTCCCGGATCGCGGCTAGTTCCAGGGGCTCACCGTAATCGACGAATCCTCCCGGCAGGGCCCAGCCCAGCGGCGGGTTGGCTCTCTGAATCAGAACGATCTTCCGGTCGAGTTCGATGATAATGTCGACCGTAACCAGGGGATTTTTATACTTCGCATTCATTTGCCGGCCTTTTATACGGAATGGCTGAAAAGCGTGAATGGACAAACGCAGCGCGGTCAGCAGGTCGTTATGCCCCGTTGTCGGTTGGGGCTTTTAGCCCGGTCGCTGCCGTCATGTCCAAAAGTGGCGTTTGCCGGCGGGCAACGGACCGCTCATACCGGAGACCACCACTTGCGTATATTAACAGTCAACCGGGATCGGGTCAATTGTTACGTATACCTTCCATGGAAATTGATCTCTTGACTACGGGCGTTATTTGGGAGATATAGGCCCCATAACAGGTATTTGTTCAGCAGGAGGAATTTCATGGATTACAAGGACTGGCTGCAGGCGAATTGCCGCCAGAAAGTGGTCGCTGCCGCAAAGGCGATTTCCAACATCAAACGCGGCAGCCGCGTTTTTATCGGAACCGGTTGCGGTGAGCCCCAGCATTTGATCCGGACCATGGTGGGCGATATGAACATGCAGGACATCATGGTGTATCAGATGCTTTCGTCGACTTTATCCAACTTTATCGATCGGGAGTCCTTTCATCGGCGCTTTTCCCTCAAACTTTTTTTTATCAGCAATAAGATGCGCAAGGCCGCATTTGAAGGCAAAATAGACTATGTACCGGCTTATCTGTCCCAGATCCCGCGCCTGTTTTCAAGCCATCGGATCGGCCTGGATGTGGCCCTGATTCAGGTCAGCCCGCCGGACAGGTTCGGCTACTGCAGCCTGGGCGTATCGGTGGACATTACTCTCGCCGGAATGGAAAGCGCCGGCTTGGTCATTGCTCAGGTCAACCCCAGAATGCCGCGCACCTGGGGGGACAGCTTCGTGCACGTAGATGAAATCGATTATCTGGTCGACTATGAGGAGCCGCTGGTGGAGTCCCTGCCGTCGGTAAAGGACAACCTTGTGACCATGCGGATCGGCCATTATGTCTCGCAGCTCGTGGATGACGGCGCCACCCTGCAGATCGGTTTCGGCAACCTGCCCAATGCCATTTTGCGGCATCTCGACAAGAAGAAAGACCTGGGGATTCACACCCAGCTGGTTACCGACGGCATGGTGCCGCTGATTGAAAAAGGGGTGATCAACAACAAGAAAAAATCACTCTTGCCCGGAAGGATTGTGGCGTCTCTGTGCATGGGTTCGGAGGATCTGTACCGTTATGTGGATGACAATCCCATCTTTTATTTCCGCTCATCCGAGTTTGTAAACGATCCGCTGCAAATTGCGCGAAACGACAACCTCATATCCATCAGTTCGGCCCTGGAGGTTGATCTGACCGGCCAGGTCTGTTCGGATTCCATGGGATATTTGTTTTACAGCGGTATCGGCGATCAGGTCGATTTCCTGCGGGGCAGCGCCATGTCCAAGGGTGGTTTTTCCATCATCGCTCTGCCGTCAACGGCTGATAACGGAAAGGTTTCCCGGATTGTTCCGCACCTGAGCGAGGGGGCCGGCGTGGCCACCACCCGGGGCGACGTCAACTTTGTTATCACCGAGTACGGTATTGCCGAACTGAAAGGCAAAACCATTTATCAACGCGTGGTGGAACTGGCCCAGATCGCTCATCCGAAATTCCGTCAGAAACTGATCGATGTGGCCAAAAAGCGTCATTATATATTTGCCGACCAGCTGCCGCCTTCGGAAGACGACCTGCTGTTCCTGGAAGCCTATAAAAGCACGCTGGAATTGAAGAACGGCAAAAGCGTCGAGTTCCGCCCGCCCTTCCCGTCGGATGAATTCGCCTACCGCAACTTTTTCTATTCGCTCCAGGAAAAGACGATTTACTACCGGTTCTTCTGCAAGATGAAAATATTTTCCCACGAGGTGGTCCAGAAGCAGTGGGCCAGCGTCGATTACCGCAAGAACATGTCGATTATCGGACTGACTCAAAAGGGCGGATACAAGGAAATCGTCGCGATCGGTTCCTATGCCATGGAAGATCCGGACAGCGCCGAGGTTGCCTTCGTGGTTCGGGAAGATTTTCAGAAAATGGGGATCGCTTCCTATCTGCTTGAAATACTTGAAAAGATTGCCAGGGAAAACAATTACAAGCGTTTCAAGGCGACGGTTTTACGCGAGAACCATGCCATGCTGCACATATTTAAAAAAAGATACCCCAAAGCCAAGACGTCCTCCGGCGGCGGAAATGATGTGCTGGTTACCATGGAATTTGAAGAAAGAAAAAAGGAAGATAAACCGGACGGGCAGGGTGGCGGTTGAAACAGAATTATCCGACAGAATATGATGGAAATCGGATCCTCTCAATGGAAAGAGATCATTCGGACGGGGGCCGGGGCCCTGGGAATCGATGTGGATGACCGGCAGATCGAACGGTTTGCCGTCTACGCCGGCGAATTGATTAAATGGAACCGCAAAATCAACCTGACGGCCATCACGGAGGCTCAGGCGCTGGCGGTCAAGCATTTTGTGGATTCCATCGCTCCGGTTGCGCTGATACCCCCGGGGGCATCCCTGCTTGACATCGGCTCCGGGGCCGGATTCCCCGGGATCCCTCTTAAAATCATCCGGCCGGATTTAAAGGTAACCCTGATCGACGCCGTCCGCAAAAAGGTGAATTTTCAGAAACACATCATCCGGACCCTGTGTCTTGAAAATATCGGGGCGCATCATGCCAGGGCCGAGCAGTTTGCCCCGGAAACCCCATTTGACGTGGTCGTTACCCGGGCACTATCCACCCTGACGGAGTTTGCAGCGCTGGCCCTGCCCCTGCTGGCGCAGGACGGGATGATGCTCGCATGGAAAGGGCTGCCGGCCGAGGCCCGGGCTGAAGCTTCGGATTTACTGTCGCATGAATCCAGGGACCGGTTCGCCTGCGGTCCCCTGAGCGCGACGCTGTCGACCTACCGCCTTGCGGTCATTGCAGCCGAGAGGACTATTGTGGCTGTCAGACAAAAACCCAGCGCTGGATAGCATTTTGCCGCAACGGCAGGTTGATTGTGAATGCCGTCGTCACAGAACTTAGGCTCAGGTTAAGGTTGAGGTTGAGGGCCTTTCTAAACCTTAGCCTCGGCCTCAACCTTTCTCAATCACATCCCGGCGTTATTCAGTATATTCATAAAGCCCGAACCCAGGACCTTATTCCCTTTTGCCCACTCATTTAATATCCCCGTGATACGTCTGCAGGGATTTGACATCAGACTTGCCTTTTCTGCGGGCGGCAATTCCCTTGGCGGCCGCCAGGGCGGCCGCTGTGGTGGTGATGTGGGATACCTTGTACTTGATGGCGGCCTTGCGGATGTAGGAGTCGTCCTCCTGGCTGTCTTTGCCGCTGGGGGTGTTGATTACCAGCTTGATTTCGCCGTTTTTAATGGCGTCCACAATATCCGGACGGCCGTATCCCAGCTTGCGGATCGGTTCGGATTCAATCCCGTTGTTTTTCAAAAATTCAAAAGTTCCCTTGGTGGCGTAAATCCTGAATCCCAGGTCGCGAAAAAGCCGGGCCGGCTCAAGGGCGCTGGGCTTATCCCTGTCAGCGACGGTAATCAGGACGCTTCCCTCCACCGGCAGGGAGAGCTGAGTGGCTTCCTGTGATTTGAAATATGCCAGCCCGAAGGAGTTCGCCAGGCCCAGCACCTCGCCGGTGGAGCGCATTTCCGGGCCCAGGAGCGGATCGACCTCCGGAAACATGTTGAAGGGAAACACCGCCTCTTTTACCCCAAAATGCGGCAGGGAACGGTGCTTTAACTTCAGGTCGGAGAGTTTCTGGCCCAGCATGATGCGGGTCGCCAGATTGGCCATGGGAATATTGCAGACCTTGGACACAATCGGGACGGTGCGGGACGCCCGGGGATTGGCCTCTAGAATGTAGACCGTATCGTTGGCGATGGCATACTGGATGTTCATCAGGCCGACGACGTTGAGTTCCATGGCGATTTTACGGGTATATTCCTGAATGGTTTCGACATGCTTGCGGGGGATGCTGACCGGTGGGATCACACAGGCGGAATCGCCGGAATGAACCCCGGCCAGTTCAATGTGTTCCATCACGGCCGGAACAAAGGCGTCGGTACCGTCGGCAATTGCGTCGGCTTCAGCTTCGATGGCGTTTTCAAGAAACTTGTCGATCAGGATCGGCCGCTGGGGCGATACGTTCACGGCGGCATCCATATACCGGCACAGCATGTCTTCGTCCAGGACCACTTCCATGGCTCGCCCGCCCAAAACATAGGAGGGACGGACCATTAGCGGGTATCCGATATTTTTCGCTATTTCCAGGGCTTCGGTTAAATTGGCGGCCATGCCGGATTCGGGCTGGGGAATGCCCAGTCTGCGCATGACTTTACGGAAACGGTCGCGATCCTCCGCCAGATCGATGGTTTCCGGAGTCGTGCCGATAATGCGCACACCGGCCTCGGCCAGCTCGCCGGCGATGTTCAGCGGAGTCTGTCCCCCGAACTGAACAATGACGCCTTCGGGATTTTCCTTCTGGTAGATGCTCAGGACATCCTCAACCGTCAGCGGCTCGAAATAGAGTTTGTCGGAGGTGTCGTAATCGGTGGAAACGGTCTCCGGGTTGCAGTTGATCATGATGGATTCGTAGCCCGCATCACGAATGGCAAAGGCCGCGTGAACGCAGCAATAATCAAATTCAATTCCCTGGCCGATGCGGTTGGGTCCGCCGCCCAGCACCATTATTTTTTTGCGTCCGCTGACCTGGACACTGTCGGGGGCGTTGTAGGTGGAATAGTAATAGGCGGCGTTTTCGACCCCGCTGACAGGCACCGGTTCCCAGGATTCGACGATTCCCAGGGAGGCGCGCCGGGCGCGGATATCCTTTTCTGGAATGCCGAGGCGTTCGGACAGATAGCGGTCGGCAAAACCGTCTTTTTTGGCCCGGATCAAAAGATCGTCCGGGAGCGTTTTGCCTTTGCAGGCGAGAATAGTCTCTTCAAGCTCCACCAGTTCCTTCATCTGTTGAATGAACCAGGATTTAATGTGGGTGAGCTCGTAAAGGGTTTCAACGCTAACCCCCTTGCGCAGGGCTTCATACATCATGAACTGGCGCTCGCTGGTGGGGGTTCTGAGCATCTGCAGCAGTTCGTCGGCCGATTTTTTGTTGAAATCCTTTGCAAAACCCAGTCCATAGCGGTTTGTTTCCAGAGAACGAATGGCTTTTTGCAGCGCTTCCTTATAGTTTCTGCCGATGCTCATGACTTCGCCCACCGCCCGCATCTGGGTGCCAAGCCGGTCTTCGATTCCTTTGAATTTTTCAAAGGCCCAGCGGGCGAATTTCACCACGACGTATTCTCCCGAGGGGGTGTATTTTTCCAGGGTCCCGTCCCGCCAGTAGGGGATTTCGTCCATGGTCAGTCCGCCGGCCAGCAGCGATGATACGAATGCAATGGGAAACCCGGTGGCTTTAGAAGCCAGCGCCGAGGATCGCGAGGTGCGCGGGTTGATTTCGATGACGACCACCCGGCCGGATTTGGGGTCATGGGCAAATTGGATATTGGTGCCGCCGATGACTTCGATAGCTTCCACGATCGAGTAGGAATACTGCTGCAGGCGTTGCTGGAGTTCCGGTGCGATGGTCAGCATCGGGGCCGTGCAGTAGGAGTCGCCGGTATGGATGCCCATGGCGTCGACATTTTCGATAAAGCAGACGGTGATCATCTGGTTTTTGGCGTCGCGCACCACCTCCAGTTCCAGTTCTTCCCAGCCCAGGACCGATTCTTCCACCATTACCTGCCGGACGAGGCTGGCCGCAAGCCCGCGGGCGGCAACCGTGCGCAGCTCTTCAACGTTGTAGACCAGGCCGCCGCCGGTGCCACCCATGGTGTACGCCGGCCGGATGACAACGGGGTAGCCGAGTTTTTCAGCCACGCTTTCAGCGTCTTCCACCGTGTTGACGATTTCGCTGCGAGGCATGTCAATGCCCAGCCGGGCCATGGTGTTCTTGAAGGCCAGCCGGTCCTCACCGCGTTCGATGGCGTCGACATTTACGCCGATGACCTTGACCCCGTATTTCTCTAAAATGCCGCTGCGGTATAGTTCGGAGGAAAGATTCAGACCGGTCTGCCCGCCGAGGTTCGGCAGCAGGGCGTCCGGGCGTTCCTTTGCGATGATTTCCGTTAATACGTTCACATTCAGGGGCTCGATATAGGTTACATCCGCCATGCCGGGGTCCGTCATGATGGTCGCGGGATTGGAATTGACCAGAACGATTTCATATCCGAGTGACCGCAGGGCTTTGCAGGCCTGGGTGCCGGAATAGTCGAATTCGCACGCCTGACCGATGATGATGGGACCGGAGCCGATGATAAGAACTTTGTGAATATCCTCTCTCTTTGGCATAACCTCTCCTTTTTAACCGCAATGTATTCAGACCGGTTGCCGGCTGAAACGACGGCACTCGAAACGCGTTTCCGCCGGGATATTTTCGGGGCAGTTAGAAATACTAATCTGGAACCACTTATCGTGAGTCCTACTGAAAATCAAGTTAAAATCCATCCCGGGCGGAGCAAGATTATTGGTGATGATACTGAATGAAGGCTGCCGGGCGCAAGGGGACATCATGGCGGCCGTGTTGGGGTCAGCTTGTGCTTTGACGATATGACCGCTTCCCTTTAGGGCCGGTCAATACAAGTTGAATCTTATGGTTATCCAGAAAGTCCAGGCTGAATGACTGACCGCCACGATAATCCGGTTCTAATCCTGGACACCTACGAATACCCGGCCGGCCGACAGGCCTGCCGGCCTTCCCTAAAACACGACCGCTTTCCCTGTGACCGGCAAATAGGAATCGAAGCTATTCCTGGGAGGCGCTGCTAGTGCGGCGTTATTTCCAGCAGTTTTTCTTTTTTGCGGTAGACCATTCCCTGGAAGGTAGCGACCAGGTCGCCGCCCTCGTCAGTTATGTCCACCAGGTACAAAGCCAGCTTGGGGTTGCGGGAGACTTCCCTGGCGCTGGCAAAAAGGGTGCCCTGTCCGACCGCCTTGAGGTAGGCGATACTGACGTTGACGGCAACCGCCACGGTACCATGGGAATTGGAAGCGGCCGCAAAAGCCAGGTCGGCCAGGGAAAAGATCGCGGCACCGTGAACGATATCGACGGCATTCAGATGCTGCCGGGTGATTTTCATCCTGGCGGAGGCGGTTCCTTCGGCGACAGCCAGCAGTTCGATTCCGGCATGTTTTGCAAACCGGTCGTTTCGGGCGATAAATTTTTTGATTGTTTCCATAGGAAGATCCTTTTACCCTGTTCGTTCCGGGTTGTCTTGAGAACAGGGATTGACCTCGATGGTCACGTGCTGCGCATCCATGACTTCCGCAATCAGGTTCTTATAGTGGGACGGCGGTTTGGGATCGCGGGTCACGAGTGAAATGATAACGGAGAACCGGTTCGATCCGACCCGCCAGATATGAATGTCCGATACCCTGTTGTCGGCGTCCGATTCAATGACCGCCCGGACGGCGGCAATTTTGTGTCTGCCGGCATTACGGTCGAGTAAAACCCTGCTGGTGTCTTTCAGCAGGCCGTAGGCCCAGCGGGTAATAACCACCGAACCGACGATCCCCATCAGCGGATCCATCCAAATCCAACCGAAAACTTTTCCGGTAAACAGCGCCATGATCGCCAGAAAGGATGTCAGGGCGTCGGCCAGGACGTGCAGATAGGCCGCCTTTAGATTGTGGTCTTCGGGATGGTGATGCCCGGCGCCGTGGGGATGAGAGCGGCTGTCGCGGCGCTGCAGAATAAACGCGCTCGCCAGATTGACGGCCAGGCCGATCACGGCAACGGCAATGGCTTCATTGAAGCGGATCGGTGCCGGCGACACTAACCGCTTGACGGATTCTGCCGCCATCAGCAGGGCGACGACGGCCAGAACGATTGCGCTGGCAAAGCCGCCGAGAACCCCGACTTTTCCGGTTCCGAAGCTGTAGCGGGGATCATCGGCGTAACGGCGCGCGTAGCTGTAGGCAAAGGCGGTTATGCCCAGCGCGGCGGCATGGGTGCCCATGTGCCAGCCGTCGGCCAGGAGTGCCATGGAGCCGTAAAGGAAACCGGTTATGATCTCGACGACCATCATCACGACTGTCAACAGGATCACCTGCAGGGTGTTTGTTTCGCTTCTGGCGGAGATGTCGTTAAAGCGATGGTCGTGACGCCATACTTGCAGATTATGCTGATGCATGCTTATTTTTTTAAACCGGTCGAGCCGATAAGGTTTAAATCCAGATTTCGTCGCAGATGCTTGCGCGGGTCGGAAGACTTTTGCAGAATTTGGGAAAGATAGTTTTTCTGACGCACGATCGATTCATGGTACATATTTTTGTGTATATTCCAGCGGGCGGCAAAATGGGATGCCATGAAGCGGTCGCTTGCATCCAGGGTGGTCGCAAGGCGGTGGTCGATAAAGTCATAAAAGGCGACGGTTTTATTGAGAAGATCCACTTCGCTTTGATAGCCGCCGATCTTGGCCTCGCTGAATTCGCGATAGAGGAATAACAGCTTTTCCAGATAGGTGCGATCCGCCATCTGAGCCAGCAGATCGGCGGCGCCCAGCATTTTGCCGAGGAGTTCGATTTCGGAAGAGGGAAAAACAATCGTCCCGAAATCAACGGAAATGTCGGTGCAGAGTATCATGGTACGGCCGGCCGAAATCGCTTCCTCGGAAAGTCCCTGTTCGATTCCATATTGCGATAGAAAATCCATGCTGCGCTGAACATGCGTTCCGGTATGCTTGGCCCCGGTACCTTCCAGGTCGTCGTCTTCCTGGATGTAGCCGGCGTCATGCAGAATGGACGCCGTCAACCCCAGCGTGATCTGTTCATGCGTAAAGCCTTTGCCGTCCAGTATGGCGCCGTGTATGAGGCGTGCCATGGCAAGAAAGGTTTCCACGCTGTGGCGCAGATCGTGGAATTCGGTATTGCAGGCCTGATAGCCGGGGTATATGCCTTCATAAAGACCGATGGCCGTTATATAGGCGTGCGTGACCGGCGTGTCGTCGAAATCCGGAGATATCTTTTTTAATATCAGCAGGACTTCATCCAGCACGGCTTCGGCAGAATCCGTTCGGATCAGGTCGTATAATTTATTTCGGGGCATCCGCACTCCAGCCGCCATTGAGATTCGGCGGGCATGCCGGAGGGTGTCGCTTCAATTCGTTGATCACCCCGGATTGAAACAGGCAAAAATCCAACATGCATGCCGCCCTTAAATAGGATGATTTATATTTTTGTACATGTAACCCGACCGTAATACAAGAGAAATTTAAGGGGTATCGCCAAACCGGCTGATGCATCTTAAAAGGGCTCAAGAGGTCAATCCCGCCATGGCAGGACGCGGGTCGGGCGCAATAAGAATAGAAAGATAGGAAATATCCAACAACCTGCTAATCGGCGAGAGTAAGCTCCTCGCGCTTGCCGAAGTCAATGGCGTTATTGATAAATAAAATTCGGGAGGGTTTTATTTTATAAAATTTGACCTTGGCGACTTTTTTAGCAATGGCCTGGCCGAGCTTGAGGGGTGAAAAAAGGAAATCAGCCACATCCGGATATTTTTGAACAAATGCCCGGGCGATCCGGCCGTTTTCCAGGATGCCGCCGACGGTTTCGACGTAGCCTTCCAGCTGGATCCCCTTGATCATCTGCCATTTGTCGTAGTCTTCGTTGATCGTGGCCGAGACCCTGGGATTTCGGTCTAAATTTTCGCCGTGACGGCTGGTAGGGCTGCTGAGAAAATAGAGTTCAAACCCGATGCTGACGTAAAACACGGTGGCGGCATGGGGGATGCCCCCCCTTTCCGTCGCCAGCGAAACGGTATGGTGGCGCTGCAGGTAATCCAGAACGGATTTTTTAAGCTCTTCCTTTTCCATTATTCCATCCGGCGGATGCATTCTCCTTGTCTCAATTGGTCCAGCGTGGCCGCGCCGCAGGAGAACATGGCCATTTTCAGTTCAGCCAGAACCCGTTCGATTTTCTGCCTGACGGCGTCGGCCGATCGGGTGGCCGGCGCCACCAGCGGCAGGGCCATTCCGGCAAAGCTGGCGCCCAGGGCGATGGCCTTGGCGATGTCGATGCCGGTGCGAATGCCGCCGGAGGCAATCAGGGGTGTTTTGTCGGCGGCGCTGCGTGCGGCAATCAAAGCGTCGGCGGTGGGGATGCCCCAGCTGTCAAAGCAGGCGTTGTCTTCGCCGCCGGCGTCCTTTTTCATGAGCCGGGTGATTTTGGTCCAGGATGTCCCGCCCGCTCCGGCCACGTCCAGCATGGCGACCCCGGCTTTTTGGAGCCTTTGGGCCGCATCGGCGGAAAGACCGAATCCGACCTCCTTGACAATGACCGGAACGCTGAGATGGCGGCAGATATGGGCGATTTTATCAAAAAGCCCTTTAAAATTAGTATGGTCCGGACCCTGGGCGATTTTTTGCATGGGATTGAGGTACAGGCACAGCGCGTCCGCTCCGATCATTTTTATGGTTTGCTCGCACGCTTCGAGACCGTAGTCGTAATTCAGGTAAATGGCGCCCAGGTTGGCCAGCAGGGGAATGTCCGGAGCCACGTCCCTGACCTGATAGGTTGGCACCAGGGAAGGGTCTTCGATCCCCAGCCGCTGGGACCCCACCGACATCACCACGCCGAGGGCCTGGGCCGCCTTTGCCAGGTTTTTATTGATGAGGGCCGAATTTGGATAGCCGCCGGTAATGGGGGATATGATAAAAGGCGCCTTGATCGTTTTCTCCAGAAACGTGCAGCCGGTCGTGACGCTGGAAAAGTCCATGTCGGGCAGGGGGTTGTTGATGAGATAAAATTTTTCAAATCCGGTGGTCTGGGCGGATTCGACGTTTTCATTGAGACAGACCCGGATATGCTCCTTTTTATCCTGCGAGGTGGAGCGTTCATCGGGATTATGTGGTTTTACTGGGTGCGACATATTATTGTGGATCATCTCTAAATTAGTTGAAGCCATCTCAAAAAATAGGAGTCGCGGAGTATTTTACATATTCTCCGGTGCGGCCAGGGATAGCCCCCGTGGGAGCCGTAACCAAATTTGCTGAGCCCCGCATGCGCCCCCCGGCCGTTTACTCCTTATTTGTTCACATGCTGGAGTGATACAATATTTTTTTAATTTTTTCCAGTTGCGTTTGGATATTTTGGGGATATCTGATCGGCGTTGTCGGCAGCCAGTCCTGCCAGGGTCCCAGAATATCGTCAAACAGCATTGCGCAGGCCCTGGATATCTGTACCGGTTCGCTTGATCCGATGCCGGCCAGACAGCCGGTAAGCGCTGTTTGGATGCGGTCCCGTTCCGCCGGGGTGTCGGCGTGGAAAACAACCACCCGGGTGTCCGATTCCGGGCGGCCGCTACCGAACTTGCCGGATACATGTCCATGGGGGTGATGTTTTTCAAATGTTTCCAGAAGCGCCAGGCATTCGTCGATTCCGGAAACGATCGCGGTGATTTTCCAGCAGTTGTAAGCGCTGCCTAATTGAATTCGGGTTTCACCGTTTTTCAGCTGGACGTAAAGATTCTGAATGCAGGGAAGGCAGCGGCCGTAAATGTTGGCGTTTGTGCGGGCAAGTTCCGGGTCGCTCTCAAAGCTGACCCAGAACACGCCCCCGGGGCTGTATGGTATTCGGCCGGTATAGATATGCCACTCACGCTCGTCCATAGATGCAAGGTGATCGTAAAATTAAGATTCTTCGCCAATATCGTTGGATAAGAGGCTTCAAGGGTTCCGGGGCTCAAGGCGTCAAACATTCCAGGTTTTGTCGGGAAGCTTGGAGCCTCTTGAAAAATGCCTGCTCAATTGGAGAAACCCCGCTTTTATTAATATACTCCCAGCAGCCCCCTTTCCCGGGCGATATTTTCAAACATACGAAAGCTGACAAGCCCCAGGGTGATATAGCAGGCGGACTTAATCATGAGCCAGAACAGGTCCCCGCTTTTCAGAACGGCGGCAAGCGGTATGTTTTCAATCATCAGCAGGCGCAGAATTTTTAATCCCTGGGTCATGGGGAGTGTTTTGGCGATAATCTGCAGCCATGCCGGAAAATTTTCGATGGGAGTCACTGCGCCGGTGAGGATCAGGAACGCAAAGCGGACGACAAGGGTGACATTGCCCAGGCGCTTGTAAATCAGGGTCAATCCGCCGAAAAAAAATGCCAGGCCGTATAATCCCGACAGAGTCAGGATAAAGACAACGGCCACCGACAGCGGCGGAAAACTCAGCGAGATGCGTGTGGAAATAATGATGGTTAGCAATACCAGCCCGATGGTGACGCAATCCACAATCGTTTTGCCGATGGCTCGTCCCCACATGTTCACGATCAGCCCGGAGGGACTCAGGGCGATTTGTTCCATGATGCCGATATGGGCCTCGTCGCGAATGGCATTGCTGAAATGTCCGATGGAATTGAGCGCAAACAGCCAGAGGACAAAACCGACCGCGCGGTGGGCCAGATCGGTGGAATTGGCGGGCGGGGAAGCCGCGCTGCGAAATGTCTGTGCCGAAAAAAAGAATCCCAGAAAAAGGATATACACCATGAGCAGTCCGGAGACCGCTTCCAAAAAATAACGCTTCAGCGTGATGATTTCGCGGACGATTTCGGCATACAGCACATAGGCGGTATGGGTGATCTGCCGTGGGATAAGCATGGCCCTTTTTCTTCTCAGGATTCAGCCTGTCGCGCCAGAATCCGGTTGATCATTTGGGTGACGTCTTTGATTTTAACGGGCTTGGAAAGAACATAATCGACTTTCTTGGCTTTGGTTTCTTCTTCCTGCAGCTGAAATCCCCAGCCGGTGATTAAAATTGTCGGAAGCCCGGGATTCAGGGCTTTCAGTTCCCGGACAAGGTCCCATCCGGAAATTCCCGGCATTCCCAGATCAGTAAAGACCATGTCCCAGGGGCCTTCAGTCTTGAACTTTGCCAGGGCCGCTTCACCGTTTGTGGCGGTGGCGACATGATGTCCCAGACGCTCGAGCAGCTCGGACAGGAAATCCAGGTTGTCCGGTTCGTCATCGACAACCAGTATTCGCGCCGCCTGTTTTCGGGGGGGAAGCGCATCCGAGGGTTTGGGGGCTTTGGGAGCGGCCTTCCTGATCGGCAGATGAATAATAAATGTGGTGCCGATGCCTTTGCGGCTTTCCACTTTCATGTCGCCATGGTGCCGCTTGATGATGCCATAAGCGATGCTTAACCCCAGCCCCAACCCTTTGACGCCCTTGGTACTGAAAAAAGGGTCGAAAATTTTTTTGCAGGTCTGTTCATCCATGCCGATTCCCGTATCGGAAATTTTTATCCGCACAAATCCGGACGGGTCGATTTTGTGCTCATTTTGATATTCCGGAAGTTTTTCCAGAAGCTCCGACTCGATTCCAAGGATGCCGCCGTGGGGCATGGCATCCAGGCTGTTTAAGATAATGTTGACAAAGGCCTCCCGCAGTTCCGATTCGATTCCCGGCAGGAGCGGAATTTCATTCAAGTTGAGTTTCAGCTCAAAAGGATATCCCTCTTTCTGATAAACGTCTTTCCAGCGCGAGGAGGTAAACTCGAGGGCGTTTTGGATGACTTTATGAAGCTCAAGCGGTTCCAATTCCGCTTCTTTGGGTGTCGTCCGGGTGAAATCGCCGATTTTTCTGACGGTTTCGGAACCGTCGAGGGAGGCCCGTTCAATGATTTTTAATTTTTTTATCAGGGAGGCATCGGTCGTGTCACGCAGCAGGAGCTCGGTATGGCCCAAAATGACCATGAGAATGTTATTGAAATCATGGGCGATCCCTGACGCCATCTCTCCCAAGGATTGGAGCTTGGCGGTTTGAAGAAGCTTTTCTTCCGATTTTTTCTTTTCCGTCAAGTCCCGGGCCGTAACCAGGTAGCCGGTAATTTTACCGGAAGCCTCCACCGGGCTGGCGCCCTCGAGAATTTCAATGATATGCTCGTCTCCCATTTTATCGATCATTCTGATTTCAAAGGACATTTTGGAACAATTTTCAAAGCCGCTGTCAAAAACTCCGGATATGAACTCAAGGTCCTGGGGCGATACAAGCGTGCTGAAATGTTTTCCCAGGAGTTCCGCGCGGGTATAACCGGTAATCTGCTCCACCGGATGATTGATCAGATTAAAATTTCCTTCAAGGTCTAGGACAAACAGCGCTTCGCCCGATGTCTCAAAAAGGGCTTTATATTTTTTTTCAGACTCCAGCAACCTGCTGTGGAGCCGGGCGTTTTCAATCGCCACCCCGATCTGGTTGCCGATAGTTGCCGACAGATCGATTTCCTGTTTGGTGAATTTGCGGTGCTGGAATGAATAGAGGGACATGGCGCCCACAAAATTATCTTTTGATTTTAAAGGGAAAAAGATCGCGCTTCGGGCGCCGATCAGCAAACCGAAGGAATGGGTTTGCCGCTGCTCGAGGTTGTTCGAATTAAACTCCAGCTGATAGACCTGATCCTGCAGGAGAGCTTTCCAGCTCGAACCTTCGCCGTATTTTCGTGAAAAGGTCAGTTTGCCGATTTGTTCATCCGTAAACCCCTTGTATGCATTCAACACCAGTTCCTGCTTGTCGTCGCTTAACAGGCGAAGAAAGCCGCCGTCAACCTGAAGCAGCTCGACCGCCTTTTCGATTGCGTCGTTTAATATACTGTCCAGGTGCAGGGACCGGTTCACTGCCTGGGTAATCTTGTTCAGGGCCGACAGCGCTTCTGTGCGTTGCTGGAGTTGGGAAAACAGCCGGGCATTTTCCACCGCCACGCCGATCTGGTCGCCGATATGGCCCATCAGTTCGATTTCTTCCTTAAAAAACGTGCGCCGGGTCTGCTGGTGCAGGGCCATCGTGCCGATGATCTTCCCTTTTGATTTTAGCGGGATCGTCACTGAAACCTGAAGACCCCCCGAATTAAGAATGGTTGATGTTTTTAAAGGATTTTGAATCAAGGGCTTTCCGGACTGGACACAGCGCCAGCAGGAGCCTTCGCCGAATTTCCGGCGGCTGACGATTCTTTTCAACTCGGCAGGCGACAAGCCCTGGTGGACGGTTAACACCAGCTCATGGGTTTCTTCATCCAGGAGTCGGATATGCGCGGCATCGGCCTTGAAAACCTCTTTGACGCTCTCAAGCGATATTTTCAATGTTTCTTGAAGGTTGAGGGACTGATTGACCGCTTCCGTCAGCGCGTAGAAGGCTGAAAGGACCTTGCTGAGTTCCTCGATCTTTTTCGTTAGATCCTCTGGTGAACGTGAAATTTTCTCAGACATAAGGCTGTTCCCTAAATTATGGTAGACGGAGGGACGATTCAGAATGCCGTCAATTGTTGCCGGTCATGCGGATATAAACGTCCTCCAGTTTAGGATCTGATTTTTCGATGGACAATATTCTGGCGTCCATCGAGAGAAGTGCCTCCATGGCTTCGAAGAAAATATTTTTGCGGTCCAGGACCAGGCGGACCGCGGCCGCCGGGCTTTTGGCAGCGCACGGGGACGGTTGAATTTCCCGGACCATGGGAAGATTCTGCAACAGGGATATATCGGGCCGGGAATCAAACGTGATGATGTAATGATCTTGTCCCATGTTCCCGAGCAGGATTTCGGTCTTTTCAAAAGCGAGCAGCCGGCCCTGATGGATGATTGCCACCCGGTCGCAGATTTCCTCGACAATTTCGATCTGGTGGGTTGTCAGAAAAATGGTTTTGCCCTGTTTGCGGGCCAGATCGACGATGCGCTTTTTGACCAGGGCGGCCGTGTGAATATCCAGCCCCAGGGTGGGTTCGTCCAGCAGAATCAGTTCCGGGTCGCTGATAAATGCCAGTATGATGGCAAGTTTCTGCTTCATCCCCTTGGAGAGGTTTTTTACCACCTCATTTTTCTTTTTTTCAAGTTCAAAAAACCGGAGTAGTTCGTCGCCCCTGTCCCTCAGTGGTTTACCATGGGTATTTTTCAGATGACCGAAATAGGTCAGGTTCTGTTTTACCGTTAGGGACCAGAGCGAGTTGCGCGATCCCTCCAGAACGGCTCCGATCCGTTCCAGAGCTTCGGCGCGATTGTGCTGCAGTGACCGGCCATTGATCAAGACTTCGCCGCGGGTGGGTAACAGGAGTCCGCAGATCATTTTTAAGAGCGTGGTTTTACCGGCGCCGTTGACCCCGAGCAGACCGACGATCTCGCCCTTATCGATCCGGAGGCTGACATCATCCACCGCCACCAGACGTTTCCGGTTCAGGAGGCCTTTAAACTCTTTGGTCAGATGCTTGGTTTCAATGATATACATGGATTGCGGGTGGAGTCCTTTGAGCAAAATTAACCAAATTGTCGATATCTTAGCACAGGTATGCACTCAAAGGCAACCATCAACGGCCTGCTTTGCAAGTGTATTCAGATAAATATAAGCGGTGATTGCTTAAGGGCGTTCGGGTGAATATGAATAGCCGGTATTCAGGGATCGGGGGGCGGGGCCAGGGGCAAGGAACAGCAGGTAGTCGGAAAGTCAGGGGCCTTTTGGTCGGTTT
Source organism: Thermodesulfobacteriota bacterium (assembly GCA_040757625.1). Lineage (GTDB taxonomy): Bacteria > Desulfobacterota > Desulfobacteria > Desulfobacterales > JARGFK01 > JARGFK01. Next base: position 67,408 of record JBFLWU010000018.1, read on the forward strand.
GCCGATCATCAGCTTAACAGCTTTATTAGGCCCTTGAATCTTCGAACTCCCGCGCCCTGTTTTCCTATTTATTTTCAGCCGCCGCCATGATGGCTTCTTCGATCTTCTTGTAACCCGTGCAGCGGCAGATATTGCCGGCGATGCCGTGCCGGATCTCCTCCCGGGACGGCCGGGGATTGTTTTCCAGCAGGGCTTTTGCCGTCAGGATCCATCCGGGCGTGCAGAATCCGCATTGCACGGCATTGTGGTCAATGGCGGCCTGCTGCAGGGGGTGCAGCCGGCCGTTTTGGGAGAGTCCTTCAATGGTCAGGATCTCGCGGCCCTGGCAGCGTACGGCGAGTGTCATGCAGCCCAGGACCGGTTTCCCGTCGATGATGACGGTGCAGGCGCCGCAGACGCCTGAATCACACCCTTTTTTGCTTCCGGTCAGTGACAGTTCCTCCCTGAGGACATCCAGGAGGGTCTGATTCGGTTCAACGCTGACGTCATGTTCTTCCCCGTTTACTTTTAGCCTGATCGGTATTTTCAAGCGGCACCTCCATCGGCGGTTGCGAGTTCCATGGCTTGGCGCAGGGCCTCTTTGACATAAGTCCTGGCCATGTTTTTACGATAGCCGGGGGTATATCCATAGGTATTGTTAATCGGCCGGGCATTTTTATAAGCGGCCTCCGCCAGTTGATCGATCTGCTCGTTCCCAAGTGTATTACCTTTGAGTTCTTCAGCGGCGGCGATCATGATCGGCGCCTTTTCAACCGCCGTGAGCGCCAGGGCAATGTCCCCGACCGTTTTTTTGTCGGGCAGCAGCGCGAGATTGAGGGCGACTCCCAGCAGGGGATAGTCAATGGATTTGCGGATGCGCATCTTTAAATAAACAGTCGCGGCGTTAGCTTTCGGAGCTGGAACCATTATTTCGGAGACCACCTGGCCCGGCTGAAGGGTATGGGGCTGTTTGCCGTCGCCTGAGAAAAGCCGGTTAACCGGGACGACGGTGTCTCCGCTCGCAGTCGATATCCTGACGGCGGCACCGAGCACCATCAATACCGGTGCCAGATCCCCGCAATAAGTCGCCCAGCAGCTCTTGCTTCCCTTAACGGCATGGCAGGTGTCGCCGCCCAGTTTCAGGCAGGGTCCCAGGGCCTGCCGCAGCATGGGCGGGCGGTTGTAATAGAGGCAGCAGGTATCCTGGCAGAGATTGCCGGCTACCGTGCCCATTGCCTGTAGCTGGCGGCTGCCGACATCCCGGGCGGCTTTTGCCAGAGCCGGATATTTTGTCCGGACCGTTTGATGTTCCGCCAGTTGCCAGAGGGTCGCCAGGGCGCCGATGTTCAACCCGCCGTCTTTTTGTTCGCTTATTTCGTTCAGGCCCGGGAGGCCGCCCAGGTCGACCAGCAGTTTGGGGGTTTTCAGCCAGTTTTTCAGGGCCATCATCAGGTCCGTTCCACCGGCCACCGGAATGGCCGCTGTTCCGTGTTCCCTGAGCAAGTCGCAGCATTCGCTGACGGAACCGGGCTTGGCGTAATCGAAATTCGGCAGCTTCATGTTTTTCTCCTTCCGGGTTTGCCCGCGGTGGCGGTTTCGGCTGTAGAATTCATGCGATGCTATTTCCCTTCTGATCGGGTTTTTTGTTTGAGCGCTTCCAGAATTTTATCCGCTGTGATCGGCAGGCTCCGGATGCGAACCCCCACCGCATCGTAAATCGCCCCGGCAATCGCAGGGGGCAGCGGCACGTTGTTGGTCTCGCCCATTCCCTTGGCGCCGTAAGGCCCGTCCCGGTGGCTGTATTCCACCAGGACGGATTCAATATCCGGTACTTCCAGGGCGGTGGGCACTTTGTAATGCAGAAAATTGGGATTCAGCACTTCGCCTTCTTTAAACAGGTATTCTTCGTACATGGCAAATCCCAGGCCCGTGGCAACGCCCCCTTCCAGCTGTGAGATGCAGTTGGAGGGATGAATGGCCTTGCCGACGTCGTGGGCCGCATAAATTTTTATGATTTTGACCTCGCCGGTTTCCCGGTTGACCTCGACTTCAACACCGTGGGCGCCCAGGAGCCAGAAAATCATATAGGTCGAAAAGTATTGACCGGGAATATCCATGTCGGGGTAGTAAAATCCTCTTCCCAGGACAGTGGCGCTGGAGCCGTAGTGCTTTTTGAGGATGTCGGCGATGGGAACGGCCTGCTGGGGGGCGCCTTTGACAAAGATCTTGCCGGCCCTGGCCGTCAGGTCGGCGGGGTTGGCCTCCATGGTCATGGCAGCCAGCTTAAAGATCTGGTCTCTGGCGTCTATCGCCGCCATTTTGACGGCATTGCCCATATGGAAGGTCGAGCGGCTGGAGGTTGTGGAGGCATCAAAGGGCGTAAAGGCGGTGTCGGGCGTGGCCTTGCGCACCCAGGCCAGCGGCACGCCCAGTTCCTCGGCGGCGATCTGGCACAGAACCGTTTCGGAGCCCTGGCCGACTTCCGTCGTGCTGCTCAGAATCTCTACGGTGGCGTCCTCGTTTACCTTGATGTAGGCGGCGGAGGCAAAGGGTGTCTTGACCGCTCTTTCCATGCAGGCGATGCCGCGGCCCCGGTTTTTGCCTTTGGGCTTTTGGCCCCAGTTCATGTTTTCCGCGACCTTCTTTATGCAGGTTTCAAGCCCTTCGGAAAAAAGGACCTGGCCGGAGTTGTGCCGGTCGCCGTCCTTGTATACATGCCGCAGTCTGAACTCCAGGGGGTCCAGGCCCATTTCCTGGGCGATCCGGTTCATGTGGGACTCGTAGGCCCAGGCCGACTGGGCGCCGCCGTAGCCCCGCATGGCGCCGGCGACCTGGCGGTTGGTATAGGCGCAATAACTGTCGATGCTGACATGGGGAATGTTGTACGGGCCGGGGCCGGATACGCCGCCGAAGCGGCAGACTGTCGGACCTTTTTCGGCATAGCCGCCGGTGGCCCAGTACAGCGTCACCTGGCGGGCCAGGATGGTGCCGTCATTTTTAACGCCGGTTTTAAAGTGAACCACGGCGGGGTGCCGGACGATGGCGGAGCAGAACTCCTCCTCGCGGGTGTAAATGATCCGGATGGGACGGTTCCGGATCTTCCAGGCCAGGGCGATGGCGCAGGCTTCGGCCTTCAAGCCGCCCTTGCCGCCGAAATTGCCGCCGATGTAAGGGGCGCAGATTACCCGGACATTGCTGTTGGGGATGTTCAGGGCCTTGGAAATTTCACTGCGGCAGCGGTAGGGCGAATCGTTGTTGGCCCAGAGGGTCATGCGGTTTTCATCGTCGATCAGGCAGATGGCGCCGTGGGGTTCAATCGTGCAGTGCTGCTGCATTCCGGAAGTGATCGTGTCTTCAAAAATACGATCCGATTCGGCAAAACCCTTTTCAATGTCCCCCTTGCGAAGCTGAAAGCGGTTGCAGATATTGGTGCCCGCCTGCGGGTTGATGCCCGGCGCATGCCGGTAGCTGCCGAGCTCTTCATGGATGATGGGCGCATCCGGCGCAGCCGAGGCTTCAGGATCAAAAACGGCCGGCAACTCTTCATACTCAACCGCAATGAGCTGCAGGGCTTTTTCAGCGGTGGCCTCATCCACGGCGGCCACTGCGGCGACGCCTTCACCGGCATAGCGGACCTTGCCGAGGGCCAGGAAAGGTTCGTCGCAAAGGGATTCGCCGTGCAGAAAGGGGATGTCCCGGCCGGTGACCACCCCTTTGACGCCGGGCAGCGCCTCGGCCCGGGACGTATCGATGCTGATGATGCGGGCGTGGGGATATTTGCTGCGAAGCACCTTGCCGTAGAGCATCCCTTTGATCTGCATGTCTTCGATGAATATCGCCCTGCCGGTCACCTTGCTTCTGGCATCGAGGCGGACGGGAGATTTGCCTACGTATTCGTATTGTTCCTGTTCCCCGCCGGTAACATCAGCTGCCATATTTTCCTCCCCGGTTGCGGTTACCTATAAAAGGTTGATTTTGCTATTTAAAGAAAAACAGAAGGTTTCGTCAAGCTCATGCAAGCGCAAAATATAACTCTTGACTTGGTGATTACAATGTAGCTAAAATGTAATTGGATGTCAAAGGAAAAAAATGAAATGATTTCGGCAAGGGGCGGCAGCGTTCGATTATCAAATGAATGCGAGGCGGCCGATTGAGATATTGGGAATAGATGATCGCTGTCGGGTTCCAACACAGAATTATCTGTAACTTACGAAGGAGGTATCAGGGATGAGCGCAGAAGAAAAAGATGTCAAATGGGTTCGCTGGCAGAAAAAGCGGGTATTTGTCAGGGAAGTCTCCGGGAAATACGGTGAAGTCTATCGTACCCTGCTGGAGCAGCCCAGGGTCTACAGCAGTCAGGACGTACCGTTTCACGGCGGTCCGACCAAGTTCGGCAAGAATGTCGTCAACCCCATGCGGATCATGGTGACCCAGCTCATTGAAACTCACATGGATGTCATTCCGCCGGGGACTTACGGCCAGAAACATGCCCATATGAACAGCGCGGTATTTTTTATCCTCGAAGGCAAGGGCTTCGACGTCCATGACGAGGAACGGATCGACTGGGAAGCCGGGGATGCCTGTATCGTTGAGAACGCCTGCGTGCACCGTCATCACAGTTCGGGCGACAAACCGGCCCGCATCGTGATTATCAAGGCAAAGCCGGCGTTTCTATTCTCTCACCTGCTGTTCCAGAAAGTCATGGAATATCCACCGGAGACCGCACCGCACGGATACGAGAACTACCAACCCGAAGACTGGAGGGAATAAAAAATGGCATACGATGAAAGTAAGGTCGCGAATACCGGAAAGAAAAAAGCCGATTTTTATAAAGCAGCCCTGAAGGAATCTCAAGCGTTCAGGGAAGAATATAAAAAGCGTAAGGGGATTGTAAAAGCCGCCGATATGCCCTGGGAAAACTCCCCGGACGGCAAAATCAAGCATGTCATCAATGAAAAGATGGATACCAAGGAATGCGCCCTGGATATTTACATGCAGTTCCTGGATCCGGGCAGCCGTTCGGGCAAGCACCGCCATCTATCCGAAGAAGTGTTTCTGGTGCTTGAAGGCCGGGGCTATGACCTTCACTGGGATGTGGATTTTAAACTCCATGATAAAGGGTATGACTGGATCTGGAGCAAAGAACCCAAGAAGTTCGAATGGAAGGAAGGCGACTTCGTCTATATCCCGCCCTATTCAACCCATCAGCATTTTAACAGCGATCCCCAGAAACCGGCCAGAATACTGGTAACCACCAGCCGATTGGTCAAGGCCCTGGGGTTTAACTGGTGGGAGCAGGTGGAAAACGCGCCGGGTTACAAGGAATAAAGTGTGTGCGTTACCATGGGGAATCGATTTTGCCCCGACGAAACGTAACAACCGGTTTCTCGGGGCTGTCATTCCGCAGGGAAGGCATAAAAATTGAGCAAAAGGGGGCCTTCATACAAAGGCTTCTATCAGGCCGGCTTCCACCGGCCTGACCCTTTCAAGGGGTGAAAAATCCGGCTCCGGATCGTAATTTTCCGGATCGAAAGCAGCCAGGTCGCTGATCAGATTGGACCGGTGGCCGGTATTGGTATTCATGCGAAAGGGGAGTTGAATGCGGTCGCCGGTCGTTCCGGCCGCCACGGAGCGGGGATAAAAAGGCGTTTCCGCAAGACCGCTCAGTTTAAGGGTTGATTCCATAAAGCGTTTGACCTTGGCCGCCGCCACCGGCCGGGTAAAGTAAAGAATCAGGTGGTATCCCACGGTGGGAAATTCCATCAGGATATTATCCCGTTGAATCCCTATGGATGCCAGCGTTCCGATCACCCGCAGGGATTTTTCCTTTTCAACGGCTATTTTATCTTTTAATATGCGCCATTCCTGTTTGCGGGGCAGAACATCCAGATCATACAGGCAGAAGGAGACATTGCCGGAGGGGTCCATCTGGTAGACGGCATAGGTGTTGATCAGATTGACATGCTCCCGGAATCTTTCAAATGTCAGGCCGCCGGGTATTTGTGAATAGGCGCCTTCTTTTTTAACGGCCGCCCGGTCTTCTCTTCCCCGATAAATTTTTACGAACTGCCGGTAAGCTTTTTCCAGTGAATGGTTTGTCGTTGCCATAGGCTCCTTTTTTGTAGATCCGAAAATGGTTTGCAATGAGATAGCAATTTAAACGCGTTGTGTCAATTTAAGGCGCTTTGGCTTGCTCAAACAGTTAGCCGGCTGAACCAGAACCAGCCGGCGGCCGACGCGAATATCGTTCAAATGATTTATATGTTTTACCCTACCTAAAGACTTGACGATGCCGAAAACAATTTTGAGCAAAGACCAGCCTTACACGGTGACGCCGCCGGAAAGGGTGGCGGAAATGTGTCAGGCGCTGGATCTCCCCGACAGGGGAACCCAGGTCAAGGCGCTGGCGGACCGGGCGCCGGGGGGAGCATTCGACCCTCGCGGGATGGAAAAGATTGCGCCGCAGGATATGGGTTACAAACCGGCGTGGGTGCCAACCCGTTTTCCATATTATGGTATGGAATGGGACATCAGCGGGTTGCGGCTTGAAAGCGGATGTGATGCCGCCGCGCAGCTGCCCTGGCTGGTCCTGATCAACGGCGGGTCGGCAAATTTTTACGAGTTTTTTTTAGACCCTCTCAACCGGCCGGGGCTGGGGCAGTACCTGGCGCAGAAGGCCAATGTCCTGCTGGTCACGATCCCCGGAAACTTTAAATACGGCGGCTGGACGGAGCCGGTTTCCGGCAGAAACCCGCAATATCTGCTGGATCGCGATCTTCCCCCGGACGAAGTGCAGGTGCGAAACGCGGTTTTTAGCAACCGGCTGATACTTTCGGGCCTGGAGCGGCTGCTTCAAGCCTGTACGGACGGAGACATCCTGATTGTCGGGCACTCCACCTCAGGCGAAATGGCCTATCTGGCAAAGGGGACAGCCGCCTTAAGCGAACGGTTGAATGATCGCTTTCTGGGCTGGGGGAGCGGCGGGCCGGCAGGACTTCGCAAGATCTGGGAAGAGGCGCAGGGCTTCAGAGAAAAGTCGGTGCAAAAAGTGTCTGGATATCCGCCCCTGTGGCAGGTGCGCGGCCGCAGTCCCGGCAACTATGTCAAATCCGGATACATCGGCCCGCTGAATCCCTGTCGGGCGTCCGGCATGAGCGACCGGGAGGTCGCCGAGCGCTGGCTCGACCTCGAGCACCGGCGGCGGCCCAATTTCAAACAGGTTCTGCAGGACCTGGAACACAAGGGGATGGTGGAACTGCTCCCAAAACTGGAAGCCGAATTGACGAATGTCCTGACTCGAACCGGATCGAAGCTCAATCCGGCCGATATTCAAAAAGATCTGTTTGCCGGCAACCATTCATCGCTGTGCGGGTACCGCAAAATGGTGTGGGTGGTGGGAAAATGGGACCGGGGACACTGGCACCGGGAATCGCCGCAAAAAGCGCGCGAACTGACCATTGCCGATCAATTCCGCAAATTCAATCCCGATGCCGAAATCAGAATTCTGGTGATGGACATGCCGCTCACGCACTACGGCCATATCGAGGCGCCGCGGGAGGTGGCGGGAGCTCTTCTTTCCGCCGTTCACTGGCTTATCAAATAGAAGCTATCTCAATAAAACATAATTATCTCATGAGTCGGGGAGTATTTTACATGTTCTCCGGTCCGGCCCGGGACAGCCCCCGCGGGAACCGTAACCACCTTCTCGAATCATAACCGCACGGCAGCGACCCCGCTCAAGTTCAATTGAACAGGTCACAAAGGCTGTTTTCCACGGCGACGAGATCGTCTCTGCCTGTTCCGGTTAGCGCAAAAGATAGGGGCGTGTGAGAGCTCAGTACCTTTGGTTACGGCACCCGCGGGGGCTGTCCCGGGCCGGACCGCCGGCAAGCGGTGAAATGGCGACAATAAACAGTGCCAAAGGCACGCAGTATTATTTTTCCAGGATTGCGCGCAGGGTTTCCAGGTCTTTTTCAGTATCGATGTCATAAAAGGGGAGGGGATCTTCGATTTCCACAGCAAGCACCGCTTCCGGGTGGGCCTGGATGATTTCCCTGGCGCCGATATCGCCGGATACCTTCAGCAGCTGTTTGTAAAATCTGCTGGTAAAAAGCGTCGGATTGCCGCGCCGGCCGCCGTGAACCGGAACGCAGATGTCCTTATCCGACTCCCAAAAGCTTTCCAGCAGGGCATTGATCAGCGTTGTGCCTACCAGGGGCTGATCCCCCAGCAGAAACATCACAGAAGGGGAGTCCTGCATGACCTCGGCCAGGCCCGCTTGCAGCGAGCGGCTCATGCCCTCCCGGTATTGCGGGGTCATGATCGCAGTGATGCGCGGGTCGCGGTATTTCGCCGAAAGTCCGGAGGATATGTTTTCGGCGTCGGCGCCGATAACCACAACGATTTTATCCAGCCGGGAGCTGAGACATGCGTCCACCACCCAGTCGATCAGCGGTTTGCCGCCGAGGTCCACGAGCTGCTTGGGCCGGCCGAAGCGGATGGAGAGGCCTGCGGCCAGGATGATGCCTGCTGTCGGTTTTTTTGAATTCACGGGATAGTTTCCTCATTTTTACGGCTGATAAAGGACTCGTTTTATTCCGAAATAAACTAGGGTTGTTTGGCGAACCGGCTTCGATACCAAAGGGAATACCCAATATTCAAATGGTCTAAACCATAAGGGGGTGCGAGCCCGGTAATATGATTTAGTTTTTGGCATTCGGACATTTGCTATTTGAATTTGCATCGAATTTCGTTGTTCGGATTTAAAATTTTACTTTTATGAGCATAATAAAAAAAGGTTTTGACAGCAAGTATCAACGGGTGGTAACGGAAAACGATTTTCAAAATCTTTGAAAAACACCCCTTTTGACAGGAGAATGGATCAACCATGATCGACAGGGAAACTGAAGTCGCATTCAACACCCAGGTGGCCGCCGATACCTATTTAATGGGCCTGAAGGCCCCTGAAATCGCTGCGGCGGCAAGCCCCGGGCAGTTTGTCATGATCCGGGTAGGGTCCGCCCTGGAGCCGCTCCTGCGGCGTCCGCTTTCCATCGGGGGGATCCTGCAGGGCGAGCAGCTCCTGATTTTATACAAGGTCGTGGGCCGAGGCACGGCCCTCATGGCCCAGGCCGGAAAAGGGGATCACCTGTCCGTCATGGGGCCTCTCGGACGCGGATTTGCCCAGCCCCGGCCGGGGAAAAGGCCGATACTGGTTGCCGGCGGAATCGGGATCGCCCCCCTGCTGTTTATGGCCCAGACACTCGCCGCAAGCAACCTGCTGTTTCTTGCCGGCTATCGCAGCGCCGCCGAGATGGTTCCCTTTGACAGATTCGGGCTGGCGACGGAAAATCTTTTGATCGCGACCGATGACGGCAGCGCCGGACAACGCGGTTTTGTGACGGGACTGCTGGATGCCCATATCAAACAGGCAAAGAAGGATTCGTCCATCGTCTATGCCTGCGGACCGGCGCCCATGCTCAAAAAAGTGGCGGCCCTGACCATCGAAACTCAGACCCCCTGCCAGATGTCCCTTGAAGCCAACATGGCCTGTGCGCTGGGGGCCTGCCAGGGGTGTGCGGTGAAGGCATCGGTTCCTGACCGATTAACCTACTATCTGGTATGCAAGGACGGACCGGTGTTTCCGGCCCGGGCCATCGATTGGGGGACCCTATGAGTACAATCAAGCCGGACCTGTCGGTCGCTTTAGGACCGTTAAAGCTGAAAAATCCCCTGATGACCTCTTCCGGAACTTTCGGCTATGGAAAGGAATTTGCAGAGCTGTTTGATCTGAATCTACTGGGAGGGATTGTGGTGAAGGGGCTGTCGATCAATCCCCGGGCCGGCAACCCGCCGCCCCGGATCGTGGAAACAGACTGCGGCATGCTCAACGCCATCGGCCTTGCGAATATGGGATTAAAAGCTTTTGTGGAGAGAATCGTGCCGTGGCTGGCGGAACTCACCACCAGGGTCGTGGTGAACATATACGGGCACACCATTGACGAGTACCGGGCGGTGGCCGAGGGACTTAAGGGGATCGATGCGGTGTCCGCTCTAGAGGTCAACATATCCTGTCCCAATGTCGAATGCGGCGGTATGTTTTTCGGTACCGACCCGGCGCTTGCGGCCCAGGTGACGGAACAGGTTCTCAAACACTCCGACAAGCCGGTGATTGTGAAGCTCTCACCCAACGTGACCGATATCCGGGTCATGGCCCGGGCAGTCGAAGACGCCGGCGCCCACATCATATCCCTGATCAACGCCCCCACGGGAATGGCCGTGGATATAAAGACGCGCCGGCCGAAGCTGGCCAATGTATCCGGCGGGCTGACCGGTCCCGCCATCCGGCCCATCGCGCTGCATATGGTGCACCAGGTGGTGCGCACGGTTAAAATCCCGGTAATCGGCATCGGCGGGATCATCAACTATCGGGATGCCCTGGAGTTTTTTATCGTGGGCGCCCGGGCGGTGCAGGTGGGTACCGCCAATTTTGTCAATCCCCGAACGGCCCTGAACATCGTCGAAGACCTCGAACGCTACTGCGCCAAGAACGGCATCGCCTCCATCAACGACATCATCGGAACCATCGATCTGCCACCATGGCGCTAAACGCGCCTTGGATTGCGTGCCGACAGGGTCTTTAACCCGGTTGTTTCACGAAATGCATTCGCCCACAGGGTTAAAATTTTCAAGCATCTGTCTTTTACAATTGAGGAAACAAAATGGACCGCTTGTTATTACCTCAATTCTGAGTCTAACCGCGTATTATTAAGATCTTTTGTAATACTTGCTGAAAAATTTTCATGAAATATCCGGGTGAATTGAGACACCCATACAGAATCCATAGCCCCTCTCACGATGGACGTTCCGCCTGTCTCGCCCGGCTCTTGCCGCCAGCGGCGCTCTTTCGGGACCTTTTGGTGCGGTAAAGCATGGCATCTGCCGAACGCAGCAGAGAGTCGGGATCCTGAGTGCCGGAATCAGGCAGAGAAGCAATTCCGAAGCTGAATGAAACCGGGATGAATGCTTCATCCCATCTCATCGGGTTCGGCGCAAAATGGTCTTGCAATCGCTCCACCAGGCGCCGGGCCTCTTCGCCGGGCGTTCCGGGCAGGATCACGACGAATTCATCGCCCGCATACCGTGCGACCACATCGACTTCGCGAGACGTCTTCATCAGTCCCAGCGAAACGTGCTTAAGGAAGGCATCGCCGCACTCGTGCCCGTATCGATCATTGACCCCTTTGAAATCATCCAGGTCGATAAAGGCCAGCGCCAGGGGAGTGTTGTAGCGTTTCGCACGTTTGAATTCACGCATCAGTATGGATTCCAGGACGCGTCTGTTGAGCAGGCCGGTTAGGGGGTCCCGGACGGCGAGCCACTTGAGCCTTTCATGGGCGGTTACGTTGGAAAGGCAGAGGGAGACCTTGACCGCAAGCTGTTCCAGCAGGCTCGTGTCCATTCCAGGCTGATAGCGCAACGGGGAGAAATCCGCCTGGTTCAGGCTGCCGATGATCTGGCCGTGAAGGGTGATGGGGGCAATCGCAAGGGAGCGGATAAAATTCATCTGTCCCGGAGGGAGAATGGGAGCATAGGTTGTCAGATCTCCGTTCAGGAGGATGGGTGAGGTTTTATTGCCGATCAGGTCGAGAAAGGTCTTGCGATCAATGATGTTCAAACGTTCCTTGAGACTCTTGGAGGAGGCCAGGGCCTGTGTCAGATCTGAAATTTCACTCCCCTGTATCAAAGAGATCCAGACCGAGGGGACGCTGAATTTTTCCCGAATCTCGTCAAGAAGGCGTTCGAAAAGGCCTTTGAAGTCCAGAATCGACAGAACGCTTACCTCTATTTCAAAGAACTTTCTGGCGATCTCTTCATTTTCCCTGAGCGTAACCAGGATTCTCTCCAGCGTGTCGGGCCTTCCCTCCGTCCTGCCGTTTTTGTTTGGCATCAACTAATCCTTCTGAATCAGGTTTAGACATAATGTTTGCAGTTTGAAAAAAGTTGACCTGCCCCTTGCAAACGTGGGTTATGGTGAAAGAGAAACCTTACACCACAGAGCCATAACCAAGGAGGCAGGCCATGACAAATTTTACATTT
>JBFLWU010000019.1:0-77241 GCA_040757625.1 Thermodesulfobacteriota bacterium
TAAAAGAGCGTTATATATTGAAAAGAGAAGAGAATATACCTCCGAGAGTAGTAAAAACAAAATTTATTATCGCGTAGAAAAAAAGATAACCTCCTGATAGCATAGGGGCGGCCAAAAATCAAAACCCATAAAACTAAAAGGAGGTTATCATGGATGCAAATGAAGTTATCAGGTATGAGCAGTTCTGTCAATTCAAAGCTGAGATTCGATCATCGCGTGATTATCTGATCGTGGGAATCGACGTAGCCAAGGATCGACATCACGCCTTTTTCGGCACCGCTACCGGCCGCACGCTGTTGAGGCGATTGCTCTTTGACAACAACCAGTCTGGATTTAAGCAACTACTCACACGGGCATCCCAGCTTCAAATCGCGCGTGGTTTGGACCGAGTGGTCTATGGGTTGGAGCCAACCGGCAATTACCACAAGCCGCTGTCGAGCTGGCTGCTTGATCATGGGAAAATGCTTGTATTGGTATCCAGCAAGGCCATCTCGGATAATCGAGAGACGCTGGATGGGCGCTGGGATAAGAACGACACCAAGGATAGCGCCAATGTGGCGGATCTGATCGCCCAAGGCAAATGTCAGTTTTTTGAGATGCCCGACAGTCGGCTGGTTGAGCTTCGCAACCTATTGTCATTGCGCCGGCGGCTGAAAAGAAATGAGCATGCAGTGCGGATGCAGATTCGAAACGGGCTGGTGTGCAAGTATTTTCCGGAACTGGATCGGCATTGGGGCAGTTGTTTAGCGGAGAATCTGGCGATTGTGCGCTGGTGTCTGGATCCACGCAAGATCACGGCTATGGGGTTTGAGGAGTTTGTGTGTCAAGTAACCCGGCGGGACCGGGGCATCCGGCAACAGAAACGTTTGGAGCAGATCTTTAAATCGGCCGCTGTATCGATCGGCTGTCCAATGGATGCAGCCGCTGGGTTTGAGGCGCAGCTTCTAGTGGAGCGGCATGAAAGCATCAGCCAAAAAATCGAGCAAACCGAGATAGAAATCAAGGATCTGTGTGACAACTTTCCGGCTTACCGGCGGCTGCTGACCATCCCCGGGTTCGGTCCTTATGTGACATCGATTGTACTGGCAAGAATCGGCGACCCGCACCGATTTATCTGCCGCCGGCAGGTGATCCGATTGGGCGGTTTAGATCTAAACGCCAATCGCAGCGGCAAGCGCAGCCATACTGCCGTACCGGTGATATCCAAGCGCGGCAATTCTGAACTGCGTTATGCGCTGTATCAGGCCGCGCAGATTGCCACGTACCACAACGATCAGTTCCGGGCGTTATTTACCCGGTACCTTGAGGGCCGGGAAAGTGAGCGGGGTATCAAGACCAAGATGCGTGTTAAGCTTGCGGCCAAAATGCTGGTGATTGCCTGGACCATGATGAAAACCGATACGGATTTTGATCCATTGCTGATTAAGGCGTAGTCCCGATGGGTTGCCGTCGGTAAAGCAGCAGTGTGTTCGGCGAGAGAGCTCGATTAAGAGCGTAGGGGTAGATAACTCCGGGCGGGACAATCCAGAGCCTCTCTCTGAGCTCAAAGCCTGGATAAGGAATGATAGACACCGCCACTGAGGTTGGATGCCGGATAAATGTAACGCTCAGGCAGTGAGTTCGCCGAAAGGAGAGAACCTCGCCGAAAAGAATTGTCAGCACCAGAGGAGAAGTGCGCCTAAAATTTGGCAAGAATTATAACAATTTGATAATACGCTATTAAAAAAATTACTTGACAAGGGGATTATAGAATGTCCCTCTTCACGTAGTCAATAACGTCCCCTATTTTTATCAGCATCTTGCCGTGGTCAGACCCCAACGTCGAAAGATTTATTTACCACAACATTTTTTATATTTCAGGCCGCTGTTGCAGGGGCACGAATCATTGCGTCCGATTTTTTGGCCTGTTTTTTGGAATTGAGTTAATTTCCATTCTTTAAATCTTTTTAAATATTCCTCCATAACAGGATCATATTCCCATTTTTTATTGTATACTTGGAAATCAGTTGTGTTTTTTCCATTGTGAATTTCTAATGTAACAAGTATCCATTCCTCGTAATGAGTTTGATACATTTTGAAATTGCAATGCCGCTCCAATTTTTCCAGATATGCTTGTGTTCGTGGCCCGCTTACGGAAAAAATGATGCCAGTTTTTTCATCATTTAACAGCATTGTCATATCATGGCTGCGTCCATCTTGTTCTACCTCAGACTGAAGCTTTGCGAGGCTTTCTATTATTTGCCTTTGGACATTCCAATCGAAACTTAACAATGTTGTGGAAACCCGTGTAAATCCATGCTTTGCCGTGGCTTCAATCTCGGCTATGAGTTTCCTGTAATCTCCGGGAATATTATATGTTGGCTTTTCCCCGCTTGAAACCCTGCCAGCAATATAATCATAATAGCGGTCCAGCGATTCAGTATAACCATGAGGCGTAAATGAGTTGATATTTTTCAGAACTCCGTCTTCGAAATATAATCCCTCATTAATGTAAAACATAAAAAAGTCTAACTCGTCCGCGGCCCTGAACTGCGGGTAATCATTTGCCCTGATTCTTCTCTGCAAAAAGTGCAAAAACTGTGAGGGAAATTCAATTAAATCAGATATAATTCGCAAATCATTAATGAATACTGACCACGGCCATTCTTTTCCCTGAATGAAGTTGAATGCCTTTAAGGAATGTAGACGGGCGGCGATATGGGCAAGATTCGCCAGGGTGATATTGAAGAGGTATATATTCCGGTATTGGGATTTGTCCCTAATTTCGAAAGCCTTAGAGCCGTCCTCATATTCAAATACAGGAACATCGGCATCTAAAATGTATTGTTTTGTTCTGGTTGCCTGAGCATAAGCGTTGTCAACCAGCTCAGATATGTCCCTTCTCATGCGCTCCAGGCCGCCTCTTTTGGCAGAAAGCGATAATGACCCGGCTTTCGACTCGACAACTATAATATTTTCATCATACAAAACCAAACCGTCTGTTTCTGCCCTTATTGGTTTTCCGTTTTCCACAACCGGATAAAATAATTTATTATATATAACCGCTCCTGGAAGGATTTTCCCCAGGTATTCAAGGGCCTTTTTCTCAAGGAGGGCCCCCCGCTTTTTAGAGTATACATTCTCAAAATATCCGTTGTCTGCCTGCTGAATCCATTTTTCCAATATGTTACCAATGTTCCTGAATAACAGTTGCGGCATAAAACAATAGTATTTTCCACCGTCTTTTATAAGCGGACGCTCAAAGATAATTGAATCATTGGTTGGCCATGCAGGGGATTTCTCAAAATCTGCAAACGCCACATTATCTCCAAAGCGTGAACTTAAAAGGTCTAATAACTGTACTGGGGCTTTTGCGTTCGGAATAATTTCAAAGGGGATGTTTTGGATAGCCTGATGAGACTTATTAAGCTCTTTTTCCTTTTCCTTAACGGAGGGGAGCGATAGATACTTGCTTCTTAAATCTTCCATTGACGTGAAGCTGCCAGCACCTTCTTTCTCCACAAATTCCTTGAATATTTCATGCAGCTCACGCAAAATTGATAAGTGCTGGATTTGTTCCTGTATATTATTAAGGAGCCGTTCCTCAATCTGCCTGATTCCTTCAAGAATCTGGGATGAGGTAAAGCCGCAATGCCGGCTGAGGAATTCATCATGCTCTTTGAATATATCCTGTATAAGCTCTAAATGATGCTCAGGAAAAGAATCCCCCCGCACAAATAAAAACCTTAATATGGAAAAAAAGCGAAGCTCCTCTTTTAACTCATCATGTTTGCCTTCTGTAATCTCAGAGCCGAAATACCATAATACACTATTGATGATATCGGAGATAAGGGTATTGAATTGTTCGATTGCTTCAGAAGTGGCATGGGGAAGGTTCTGTCTATGTTTTTGCGACAGAATGAGGCTTAGGGCATACTCGACATAGCATTCCCTGCCTTCATGGGTTGTCTCCCGATATTTTTCCGGGTCGGTAAAACAGTTTTTGAAGGAGAGTGTCGATAAAAGCTCAAACGGTTCATATGTATTAATCAATGATATAAGCTGTGCTATTTTATTGTCTATCTCCTTTTTATGTTCTGGCCGTTTTTTCCTGACATAATCTATATGCTTTTTAAACTCCCCGGATTTCCAATCGGAGCGTATCCGGACATAACGGCCAAAGCGCTCCAGCTTAAGAGGGCCATATCTGTAGCCTTCATAGTCCTTTGGCTTTAATTTCAACTTTTTATCTTTTCTTTTTGCCCTGCTTTTTTTACCCATAACTCATCCGATGGCTTAAAGAAGGAATCTTTAAATATAAAAGAGCGCCCCTCTTCACATTTCGGATATCATTTATTATCCAATGCCTTCCGAATCGTTTGTGCCATATCAGCAATCAGGATAGGTTTAAAGATGAAATATCTGATTCCGAAATGAGCTGCCTTTTCAGCATTAATGCGATTGCTGTATCCGGTACAGAGGATAATGGGAATGTTAGGCCTAATTTTTAAGATTTCAGCAGCCAGCAGGTCGCCCGGTATCTGGGGCATGGTGGTGTCAGTAATAATCAGGTCGAACCTGTCAGGATTTGCCTTGACCAGTTCCAGAGCTTCCAGGCTGCTGGTACGGATGGTGACCCTGTAGCCTAACTGCTCAAGCAGTTCCTTGTTGACCTCTGCGATGGGGGCTTCATCGTCAATAAAAAGGATGGATTCCTTGCCGGTTGGAAGAGGCTCTTTGTCCGGAGTCGTTATTTCCTCTTTTTCCTGAATCACCGGCAGATAAATGTCAAAGGTCGTGCCTTTTCCCGGAGTGCTCTGAACCCTGATTGCCCCATTGTGGCTTTTGACAATACCATGCACCACCGAGAGCCCAAGACCCGTGCCTTTTTCCCCTCCTTTTGTAGTGAAATAAGGATCAAAGATTCTGCCGAGATTTGACGGTTCAATGCCAACACCGGTATCACTTACCGACAGCTTTGCATATAAACCCGGAGGCAGGTCCGTGCCGTGGGAAATATCTTTATGCTGAATATGGCTTTCATGAAGTCGGACCGCTAAAATCCCTTCTTCCTGCTCCATGGCATGAGAGGCATTGGTGCACAGGTTCATCACGACCTGATGAATTTGAGTGGCGTCAGCCATCACCGCCGCACAATCTGCGATTTCTTCCTTAAACTCGATTGTAGAGGGTATGGTTGAGCGCAGCAGCCGAAGGGCGTCTTTAACGATGGTATGAATGAGTGTCGGTCGAAGCTTTTTTTCTGCCTGGCGGCTGTAGGTAAGAATTTGCTTGACCAGATTGGCGGCCCGGTCAGAAGCTTTAAGCACCTCATCCAGCTCCTTGTGAGGCTGCCCATTATCCGACAATTTCATTTTTGCAAGTTCTGTAAATCCGATTACCGAGACAAGAATGTTGTTAAAGTCATGCGCCACTCCGCCGGCAAGGGTTCCAATGGCTTCTCTTCTTTGAGCCTGTTGCAGCTGATGCTCAAGCTGTTTCTTTTCCGTTATGTCATAGAACATACTCAAAATACAGGTGTTGCTCCCGAATTGAAGGTATCTGGAAAACACAAGGGCACTGATAATGGTGCTGTCTTTTGCCCTAAAATCCATCTCCATTCCGTTAACATCACCAGAGAGGGACAACTGATTTATAAATCTTGTCCGGTCGCTCAATGAATAAAATCCCATTTCGGTGGTGGTTCTGCCGATAATTTCTTCTTTTGAATATTTTGTTAATTCACAAAATTTTTTGTTTATATCGATAATATTACCTGTTTTCAGTTCAGTTAGAGAAATAGCATGGGGCGAGAACTCAAACAGAATTCTAAACTTGGACTCACTTTCTTTTAAGGCCTTTTCAGCCCGCATTCGCTCACTGATGTCGCGTGAGACACCGTGCATTGCGATCATTTCGCCGGCTGCATTTCGGATGGCCTTTACGCTATTTTCCAACCAGACGGTGGAGCCATTTTTATGATAATACTCGATTTCGGTTTTAACAGAGCGTTCCGGATCCGCATGGCCTTCTTTATCGCGTTGCAGTTCTTCCAGTAGCATGGCCTCTGTTCTTTTTGCCGATTCAGGTGTGATCATTTCCTCAAGGGTTTGCAGCTTACGTTCTTCAGGAGTAAATCCGAGAATCTTTTTGATCGAGGGGCTCACATAGCTGGTATTAAAATTCATATCAAGGGTCCAGACAATATCGTCCACATTTTCAGTGAGAAATCTATACTTTTCCTCGTTCTTTTCAAGCGCTTCCTTGGAATTTCTAAGTTCCTTTATGAAAATCAAAATCACTGAAACAATCACGCCGGCAACTATTCCAGAAGTAACCGCGCTTGTAATCAGATAGTCATAGGTAATTCGTCCCCGTAGTATTATGCTCATGATTGAAACAATAATTGCCGACAAAAATTCAGAAATAACGATTGATAGGCACAGAAGTTTCCACAGGCTTATATTATTGAGTCTATGAACTATTCGGGAGAGCATCATGAATCACCAATTATAAAAGGGGACGTAAAAGGGGACGTTATGGGCACCGTGTACGAACTGCCCGGCACTGCCGGGGGCCGCCCCCTAACAGGCTGTTGAAAACCTGCGTCTGAGGCCGCCATACGGTGTTGCGCGGTTCTCGCCAATGCTCACATATACTTTGAATATGCTGCGTTTGTCGAATCGCCGCGCGCCTGGTCTGGCGACCTGATCCTTGTTTTTCGACAGCCTGCTGAAAATACAAAACCCCATTTCTCTTTGGGAAACGGGGTTTAAGTGCTCGGTTACATAGGCGCTTCCCTATTGATGAATTTGTCGCACGCTGGAGCTTTTTGTACACCGCTTGTCACTAGAAGCCATCTCAAAAATGCGTCTCACGCTCACTGGCTGCGTTGCAAATCTCCATAAAATGCTCACATACGCAATGGATGCTGCGCTTTTTCGTCGGTTTGGGCCTTGCCCTTGAGCGTGATCTACTATTTTTGAAATAGCTTCTAATCGGCCGGTTTGTCAAGCAATCCTGCAGGATATTGTTTAAAAACAAGAACGCATCGGGGGGCGGGTCTTCGTTCTTCACCTAAGGCCGAATAACTGTCGGGAATGACGCCCGGGCCCGGCGGCCGTATTTCACATCTGCGCGCTTTGATTCCTATTGACTCTTCAGGGTCATTTCATTATAGTCAATTCGGCTGAAAAATGAATTAACCAATTGAAATATAACAAATATTATCGTTTGCCCGGATTGAGTTTGCAGATCTAAAGCCCGTCTGCCATTCGAAGTTTGAGTTTCAGGTCAGCCCAGCCAGCCGAAGAAAAATTGCAACCCCGATCGTCGGGGTTATGAATAATGCTATGGAGGCAGAGCCATGTGGGGAGGCATACGTATTTGCAAACGGGGTGTTATTGTTTTACTGGCGGCCGTGTTTTTGGGGTGCGCCGCGGCCAACCCGAACGTCGATACCGGCGGTGCGCCGGACCAGGCATATTCGCCAAAGATTCAGCCCGGCATGACCTTCGATATCGCCCGGCAGGAACTGGCCGACGTCCTGGGGGGCGGCCAGGGGCCGTTCGGCATCAAGTATCACGGCCGGCCCGGGCTCAACGAACATGCCCGGCAAAGCGAACTGATGGCGCTTCTGAAGGGCGGAACCGGGTACCATTACTTTTATGATACGGTCGGCTCCCGAACCGAACTGACGTATGTGCTGTTCAAGTCCATCCCGGTCGTGGATGACCGGATCGAGATAAGCCCGCGCCTCGCTGTTTCTTTCACGGAGCTGATCGAACGTCCCGTCACGGTCCAAAAGAGCAGCCGGGACTATGCCTATGTCGTCGATCCGGGACTGGTTTCCTTTCATTTCAAAAACCCTGCCGTTGCCCGAAAATTTGCAGATGCGCTTCTTGCCGTCGGGAAATTGCAGGCAAACATCGTGAATGAGCAGGCCAAGCGGCTGGCCGAGTTTGAAGCGCTGGCCGCTCAGTACCGCGCGCTGGCGATCAAACCCCCGGTGTCGGAGGAACAGAGAAAACTGATCGTTCAGGCCAACGCGCTGAATCAGATTAAAAACTATAACGGGGCCGTCGATCTCTACCTCAAGGCCGTCGAGCTGGACCCGGTTTCCTATCCGGGGGCCTACTTCAACCTGGCCCTGCTGTCCGCGCAGCTTGAGCGCTATAACCAGGCGATCGCCTACATGCGACAATACCTGCTGCTGGTCCCCGAAGCCCCGGACGCCCGCAGCGCCCAGGACAAGATCTATGAGTGGGAGATCATGATGCAGCAGAAGCGGCAGGGGTAACGGTTTCGACGAAGCCGCTTGCGAAACGGATCCTACAGGAGGATGTGATCATGATGTGTCGGACAAAACGTGTTGGAGTGTTCATCGGCTGCCTTTTAATCATGGCTGCTTTTTCAGGATGCGCTGCGCCGGGATCGAACATAAGTGCCGGAGATACACAGCCCGAAGGCGGTATCCCCTGGCCCGGCGGCGTGTATCAACCGAAGCTTTCGTCAAACATTGTGACCCTCGATGCAGCGAAAAAAGAACTGGCGGCGCTTCTTCAAAGTCAATATCTCGATGACAATGCCGGTATCAGATATCATGGCCGGCTCGGTCTCAATAAACCGGCCGATCAGAACAATCTGGCGGAGTACGCGATGCGGGTGCAGGCCTACATGCTCATTCGTGATGCCGGGGGCGAATTCAAATACCTGCTGCCGAAAGATGCCGTTACCGTACTGGAGGATCGAATCGCCGTGGGCCCGGTCTTTGCCTTTTTCTATGCGGATTTGCCCGAAAGCCTCATTACCGTTGAAAAGAGCCGGGATCAAGATATACGCACTTCCTGGCTGGGTACGGACCGGAAGATATATAATGATACCGACCCCGCGCTTGCAAAGTATGCGATAGGGTACCGGCCTAAATATATGCGCCCCTACATGATCCAATGCGGCGGCCTGATTTCATTCTTCTTTAAAAGCCGGGCCGGTGCAGAAAGATTTGCCGATGCCCTCTTTTTTATACAGCAGACGCTGAAAAAACAGCAGGACGAGCGCCGCGCCCTTTTTGAATCCCAGGCCGCGCAATACCGCGCGCTCACAATCAAGCCGCCGGTAGCGGAGGAACAGCGAAAACAAATTGTTCTGGCCAATGTATTGACGCAGCGCAAAGACTATGCCGGGGCCATCGATCTCTACCTCAAGGCCGTCGAGCTGGACCCGGTTTCCTATCCGGGGGCCTACTTCAACCTGGCCCTGCTGTCCGCGCAGCTTGAGCGCTATAACAAGGCGATCGCCTATATGAGACAGTACCTGCTGCTGGCGCCCGAAGCCCCGGATGCGCGCAGCGCCCGGGACAAGATCTATGAATGGGAATTTCTGATGCAGAAATAAAAATGCTGGGAATGCCTCTTGGAGGCGTTTGAGAAATGGATCATACAGGGAAAGGAACCGACAATTATGGATGCGTTAAAAAATGTTTTGAGATCAGGCTCCTGTATTTTAATCATGATCGCATTCATCGGATGCGCCACATACGGACCAAACAATCTGCCGACCGAAGTGTACCAGCCCAGGCTTCCGGCCGGCATTACTACCTTCGAAGCCGCTTTATGGGACCTTTCGGGCTTTTTGGAGCAAGGAAAGTACAAATTCACGTTCGGTTTCAAACGTGAATATTTTGACAGAAGAAAAATGGATTATTACGTCGGCACACCATCCCCATCCTTCCAGCGCGAGCTAGCGGAAGGTGCCATTTTAAAGGGTCAACTGCTCTATTTCGCTTCGGAACTTCAAGCTGACACATGGTGGATCGAGCTCCAAGACGACATGCTTGAAGCGACTTTCCGCCTTTTTGTCCTGTTTGCCGAGTTGCCCGGTTTGCCGATCACTGTGACAAGGTATGAATCAGGCGGCGGCAAGATCTCACTTGGAGACCAGATTTATATCAGCGGCTGGTGGAACGGTGATTTTAATAATTTACAAAGGATCGCCGATGATCTTTATTTTATTCAACAAAACTACCAAAAACATATGGATGCGAAATTGGCACAGTTTGAAAAGCAGGCCGCCCGATATCGCTCCCTGGCCGTTAAGCCGCCAGTATCGGAGGAGCTGCGAAAATATATCGTTCAGGCCAATGCGGCAAGGCAAAACAGGGAATACGGGGCGGCTCTCCATCAATACTTTGAAGCCGTTGAATTGGACGCGCTGTCCTATCCGGAAGCCTACTTCAATATGGCCCTGCTGTCGGCCCAGGGCAAACGCTACGAACCGGCCATCCGGTATATGAAGCAGTACCTGATGCTGGTGCCGGATGCCAAGGATGCCCGCAGCGCCCAGGACAAGATCTACGAGTGGGAGTTCATGATGAGAAAATAGGGTTTGAATAATGGACCGTATGATAAAAATTTTCTTTTTTATGCTATTGCTGGCAGGCATTCTATCCGGCCGGGCCGATGTTCTGGCCCAATCCGTCCCCGCGGCATCAGGGCCCTCGATAGATTGCGCCGGGTCGGCAGCGGCCTACCGCGCCCAGGGGATTCCCTGCGACTGTGAAGGCGGACGAATCGTTTGCAACAAATCCACATCCGGAGGGAGTTCGTCCGGCAAAAAGTTCAATGCGGAGCATGACGTAAAGATGATGGTAGTGGGCACCATATTCGAGAGCCTACTGACCTCCCTGTTTTCCACCGATGCGGCCAACGAGAAGGAGGCCCTGGCCGCCAAGCAGCAGGCGGCGGCCCTGGCCGCACAGCAGGCGTCGGAATTACAAAGGGCCAAAGACATGGCCGCCCAGGCAGAATATGAAAAAATGATGCGGCTCTACAAGCAGCTGGATGGCGGCGGGGCCGCCTATAAAACCTTATCCGATTCAAACCTGGCCTTTAAAACCCTGGACGGGGATGCCGAGAACCTTGCCGCCGGCGCCAGAAAACCCTTTGACACCGCCGCTGATACGGCAACGCCCGGATCCGGGACAACGACCGCAGGCGGCGCCACGCCCTTTTTCGGGGATACCATGCCGATAGCCCAGATTCAGCTGCTGGTCCATCCCGAGAATGACCCCAACGTGGTGGACCTCAGAAACGCGACGGCCTATGTGGCCGAGAGCCTAAAAAACGACGGCCCGAAAATTGCCGCGGCCACCAAAGCTGATGAGGGAAAAGGCAAGGGCGTTCCTGCCGGCCGGGCTCCGGAATGTGCGAAGCTTGCCCAGCGGCTGAACGGCTTTGTCAGCCAGAGGGCCCAATTCCAGAAGACCGTCAACCTGGCCCGGGACCAGCTGGATATCTGGCAAACCGCCAACCGCAATGCCCTGCTCAATGCCGCCAAAGAAGGGCTGGAGGTGTATACGGGGCACCTGCTTGAAAAATTCACCCACCGGGCCCGGGCGGCCGAGCGTCTTCAGCGGATTTACGAAAAGAATGCCGGGCAGATGGCGCGGGAAGGCCTGGACGTATCCGAGATAAAAGCCAGAATAGAGCGGCTGCGCATCCTGTCTTCGACCGGCCGGATTGTTGAACTTGGCGGCGGCATCAACGACTGGCAGACCTTCATCAGGGACGGGGTGTCCGGCCTGATGGCGCAGCTGACGTCTTCAAACGCAGAGATCCAGGGGATGCTGGAAGACCCCAGAATGCAGAAATACTTCGAGGCTGAAACCCCGGAGCTGAAAGCGCTGCTCGACATCTCCACGCTTGCCGCCTCGAACAAGGTGTTCGGGAAATGGGTCGCAAAGAAACTGCCGATCATTGCCGGCGTTGAGCTTGCGATCAACCAAGTCTACAACGGGCTGGACTGGTACCTGAGCTACGAGCGCCTTGCCGAGGCCCATAAAATCAGCGGGCGTGTAATGAATTCCGCCAGATACATCCAGAAGAACATCGATGACACCATCCAGGCATTAACAAAGTGTCCCTGAGCGGCCTCGACTGTTGCTCGATCAGGTGGCGGGCCCGGGTCCGGGACGGGAAGACGGATCTAAACCGGCGGCTGACCTGCCGCCGGGGGGTGTGTCCGAAAGAGCGAGCCGGGTTGGCGTTATCATTTAAGACCGGCCGGGGGCCCTGGCTGCCGTCAGCGAATTGAGCAGGTGAATCCGCTCCGGCCCGGTTTCCATGGGGATGTCGCCCGCCGTGGTGATGAAGGCGGGGTCATTTTTCAGAATAGCCGCTGTCTGGGCCTTGAAGATGTCCATGGGCGCGGTAAAGGCGGCAGCCGGCAGGGCGTATCCGATGGAAACATCCTTTAACCCGGGATCGGGCATAGCGGCGGCAGCCGGCAGGATCAGGCCCTGGAAGCCGGCGCTGCGCACGTCTGCGGCGTTGAGCGTCTCCGGATCCAGAACGTCGGGGCTTAAAAAGGCCGGGAGGTCGAAAAAGGACAGCAGGCGACAGATCGAATTCAAATCCGCCGACAGCGAAGACATATCCCCGGCCGGCTCCCCGAAAGTTTCGGCGACAAACACGGCGCTGAGGGCGTTGAGCTCTCCGCAAAGGCGCGCGAGGGCCATAATGCCGTCAAGATAGCAGTCGGCGGGACAGGGGGCGGGGGCGGGCAGGTGTCGGGCCAGCAGGCGGGGGCCGGGCAGGGCGGCGATCAGGCCGGCTGAAGGGGGCAGCAGTCTTTTTAGCCCCTGCAGGGTCTCAAGGAGGGTTCGGGTAAATCCTTGCCGGCCCGGGCTTTGAAATGCGCCGGGGGTTAAATCGGCCGGCAAAGATGACGTCAGATGGAATCCGTCCGGCCGCCACTCGCCCCGGCAGCCGAGATCATGGCCGATGAGGGCCGGGGGGATCGGGACGCAGAGCGCTTCGAGGTTGAAAAGTTTGCGGGCGCGGACAAGCGCGTTGATGAGCGCCCCGGCGTCGCTGAACAGGGCCCGGGGGGGCTTTTGCTCCAGTCTGGACAGGTAGGCGCCCAGGCGGGGGATAAACTTAATCCTATTTTTAATGAGTGAATGCGACATAATGTTCCGACTGGACCGATTCAGCATTTTATCATGTCATCCTGCCTATCAGGCTGTTGAAATGCAAGAATCAGGTCGTCAGAGAAGGCGCGCGGCGATTCGACAAGCGCAGCAGATATGCACATATGTGAGCATTGGCGCGAGCCGCGCAACGCCGCATGGCGGCCTGAGACGCAGCATTTCAACGGGCTGCTAAGGCCGGATGACCGGCCGGTTGGGCGCGGCATCCGGCCAGCTGCCGTATTCCGTGAGCATGTCCGGGGGCGGCTTCAGCCGGCTCCACTCGCGCATGAACTCGTCATAGGGTTTGCCCTGCCGCAGCCGCTTTGCCCGCTCCTCGTCGCGCAGCCGCCGGGTTTTATCCGGATCATAGGCGCCGGTTGCCGCGTCAAGGACCACCTTGTAGATATCGAGAGCGGACTGTCCGGTGATGCGCCCCTCCCGGATGTCGGCGCAGACGGCAAGCGGATCCCTTTCCAGGACGTCGCCGTACCCGCCCCCGCCCGAACCGATGCAGGCGATGAGGTCTCCTTTTTTGAGCATCCGGGCCGGCCGGGCGGTGCGCTCAAAGGAGTAGGTCCCCCCGATTTTTTTCTCCTGAACGAGTTCGATGATGTCCCGCGGGTAATCTTTCCCGGCGCTCATGAGCGCGACGAGGTTGCTGCCGGCAATCTGCACGCCGGGGACGACCGGCGGGGGATAGCCGCCGAAGAGGCCCTGGCCGGTGGCGACCCGGGTGGTAATGCCCATGGTGGTCACGAACACCATGGGGGTGTGATACAGGAGCAGCAGGGTCTGGACCGCGGTCCCCCCGCGGAACTTTCCGGCCCCGCCGCTGTCGATCAGCTCGTTCTGGAAAAGGTGCAGGAACATGGTTTCGTTTTCCACGTCTTCCACGTCCGGGCCGCGGCCGTAGTGGGCGTAGGGAAACCCGTAGCAGTCCACGCCGTCCATGTCGCAGCGGGCGCCGCCGCCCTCGGCGTTGAAGGGATAGCCCAGCAGATCGGCCACCTTGGCGCCCCACTGGTTGAAGCCGGCAAAGACAAAGGGGACGGTGTGGTTGTTGCCCATGGAGGCGCATACCAGGTCGCGCTGGGGGCTGCTGTACATCATTTTGCTGAAGACGATCGGCGTCAGGGTGGTCAGCTGCCAGCAGGCGTAAACCGACTGGGAGATGGCGGCCTCGGGCCCGGCATTGAGCAGGCACCCCTGGGGGATGACAAAGTCCAGGGGCGCGAACGTGCCCGAGGTTATCGGCAGATCGTGAAAGGCGAAAGCGTAAAGATAGATGGCCGTGTGCGCCGCCGTGATGTGGGCAAAGGCGTTGACCGGGCCGTCGTTTTCAGGCGACGTTCCGGTAAAGTCGAAGGTGAGGCGGTCGTCCGTCTTGCGGATGGACAGCCGGGTGCGGATGAGGGACTCTTTGACCCCCAGGGTGTCGGAAAAGGACACGGCCCGGAAGGTGCCGTCGGGCCAGCTGCGGATGCGGCTGCGGGCGCCTTCTTCCGACGTCATCAGCATCTGCCGAAAGAGCCCGCAGAGCAGCGGGCGGCCGATTAAAGCGCAAAACTCCTGGATCCGGACCCGGATGCGGTCCGCCGCCGTGACCCGGGCGCGCACGTCGATGACCTGCATGCGCGGGGCCCGGGAAATCATGTTCTCCATCATTTCCAGCAGATCGGCCCGCAGCCGGTAGCCCTCCCCGATTTTGATGGGGGAAAGCTTCATGCCCTCCCAGTGCCGGCTTTTGGCGGAAAGGGGCATGCCGCCGGGCTCCACCGCCCCGGTCTCGGGCTGGTGCACCGCGGCAATGGACCAGGCCGTCAGGACGCCCTCGTGAAAGATCGGCATGACGGCGATCTGATCGGGGTTGTGGATGCCGCCGTAGAGGCCGTCGTTGCAGTAGAAGATGTCGCCCTCGCGGATGCCCACCGTGGGCTCGTCGGCGAAGGTGCGCAGGATATATTTAATGGGAAGCTGGGCGGTAATGGCATGCAGATAGGTGCCGCAGGAGGCCACGACCATGTCGCCGGCGGCGGAATAGATGCCCACCACCAGGTCGCCGGAATGCAGCATGGAAGAGACGCCGGTTTTCACGAAGACCTGGGCGGCTTCGTCCACGATGCTGGCGAGTTTTTCGGAATAAATCTCCACATCGCCGGGCTTGAGCAGACCGAGGCACTCTTTCTCAAACGCGCTGACGGGCTCGGGCTTGATCCAGGCCAGAAACTGATTTTTATCCTTTAACATGAACCACCTGCCTTGATTGAAATTTCGTCTCACCGCAAAGGCGCAAAGCACGCAAAGAATATGCGTTATTGCTTTCCGCTGAGAGGGCGGAAAGCAATAAGGTCCATCCCTGCGGGAGAAAGAAATAACCGCTTGTGTTCCAAAACTGTGTAGTTCTAAAAAACTCGAGATATTTTCCTTTGCCGGCCCCTCACCGGCAAGGGAAATAATATTTCACTCTGCGTCCTTTGCGTCTCAAGCGAAGCGGGCGGTGAAACACCATGAAACATGTGTCAGCGAGCTTCCAAATGAGCGCATTAAACTTCCTTTCGGATAATCCCGGCCTTGAATTCGTTCAGGGTAAACACCCACCCCGGCGGGATGACCGCGGTGGTGTGCGGCGATTCCAGGATGGCCGGGCCGGCGACGGCATTGCCGGGCTTGAGCGCGTCCTGCTCGAAAACCGGGGTTTCCCGGAATTCCGAAAACTCGTTCCAGTAAGCCGGCCGGGGCTGTTTTATGGCTGCCGCCGGCGGGGCGCTCCCCTCCAGGGGGTAGACCGGCAGCTTGACCTTGGGCCGCAACACATTGGCGTGCAGAATGAAGTTGTGCACTTCCACGCCGCCGGCCGGGTACAGGGAGACCGGGCTGAAGGCCTTGGCGTATTCGGCCTCGAACTGCTTGTAGAGCGCCTTTGCGTCGTCGGCCGTGTCCAGCTGAAGCCGGGGCGACAGGATGCGCTTGATGTTGAGCTGCCCGCCGAACTTGATGTCCAGCTCCAGCTCAAAGACCGCCTCTTCGGGTTTAAAGCCTTCGCCGGCGATGTCGATGAGGGCCTTTTGCCGCAGCGCCTCCACGACGGCGTTAAACGGGGTGAAGTCGGCGAGCCACTCCGCGCCGCCGGCCGCCAAGAGCTGAACCCGGCCCGACTGCTCATAGGTGTGGCGCACATCCATGTTGGCGGAGCCGAAGGCGCAGAAAACCGGCGAGAAGGGAAAGGTCACGATCCGCTCGACCTGGGCATAGCGGCCCACGCCGCAGCAGTGGGTCGGCCCGGCCCCGCCGCAGGCAAAGAGGGTCAGCCTGCGCGGGTCATAGCCCCGCAGGGAGGTTTCCTTAAAGAGGGCGTATCCCATCTTGGCGTCGATGAGCCGGCGGATCAGGACCGCGCCCTGCTCCACGGTAAGCCCCAGGGGCCGGGCGATGCGGGTTTCAATGGCCGTGTGGGCGCGGCTGACGTTGAGCTTCAGGCGGCCGCCGTGATAGTAGCCGGGGTTGATATACCCCAGGACCAGGTCCGCGTCCGTCACCGTGGGCTCCCGCCCCCCGAGATCGTAGGCGGCGGGTCCCGGCATGGCGCCGGCGCTCTGGGGGCCCACCTCCACCCGCCGGCCGGCGGCTTCGTCGATCCAGGCGATCGAGCCGCCGCCGGCGCCGATGGACTGGGTTTCGAGCATGGAAATGCCCACCTGCCAGCGGTCGATCAGGGGCTGGGAGAGGCTGGTGCGGGGGCGGCCCCTTTCAACCAGGCTGATGTCGAAACTGGTCCCGCCCATGTCGGCCACGATCAGGTCGGAGACGGCCATTTCTTTGCCCAGGTAGGCGGCGCCCAGCAGGCCGGCCACCGGTCCGCCGTTGTAGGTCTGCACCGCCGAGGTCTTGAAAATTTCCGCCATGCCGCCGCTGTTGTGCACCAGCATCATGCTGCGGCTGTAGCCGCTGGCCCGGAGCTCGTCGCTCATTCCCATGAGCTCCTCCCACATGGCCTGGTGCAGGTAGGCGTTCAGGATGGTGGTGTTCGTGCGGGTGTATTCAAAGCGCTGGGGCAGGACCTCGCTGGAAAGCACCATCGGCATGCTGCCGAGAAAGCAGTCCGGGTAAAGCTCCCGGAAGATCTCGCGGATCCGGATTTCATGGGCCGGATTCAGATAGGACCACAGCAGCGACACCACCAGGCCCCGGGCGCCCCGGTCCACCAGGTACGAAAGCTTTTCAACGACCTCGCTTTCATCCAGCGGGCAGACGACCCGCCCCTTGGAATCGACCCTTTCGCGCACCCCCACGGTCATCTGCCGGGGGACCAGGGGCTCGGGGCGCCTGGCGCGCGCCACGTTCCGGCGCTCGCGCACCGGGAGGCCGTCGGCCCACTGGGCCCCCTTGCCCACGATCACCGTGTCCTCGAACCCCCGGGTGGTGATCAGACCCAGGCGCGGGCCCTTGCGCTCCAGCAGCTTGTTCATGGCGATGGTGGTGGAGTAGCGGATGATGTCGGTATGCTTCAGCAGCTCCTCAAGCTCGATCCCCAGGTCTTTTGCGGCGGCTTTTACCGCCCGCAGGAAACCGACCGAGAGGTTGTATTCGGTGGTCGGGGCCTTGGCGGCGACCGTTACGTCCTTCCAGGTGATGAAGGCATCGGTGAAGGTCCCGCCGATGTCCACATCGATTTGCGACTTGATGGCGTCAGGGTTCGGCATGGAATTTTTTCCTTAAATTCTCAAGATCGAGTTCAATGTCATGGGTGGGGGGATGCCCGGGGGGCAGCGTTTCGGTTTCGATCAGCAGGCCGCAGCCCGGACAGTAGAATTCCACGAAATAACTGACGGAGGCGTCCGGGCTGAAGGTATAGCGCTCTCCGGCCACCCGGGGCGGGTAAAGCGCGGCCGGGTCGCGGGCATATACCCGGCAGCCCTCCTTGTAATTGCGGCGGGCGGAGATCAGTTCACGTTCGCAGCGGCGGCAGTGCCACATCTCGGTATCCAGGTCGATGCTTAAGTTTTCGGTAATCGCCGGCCGGTTCATGGGGTCCCCCTTTCCAGGACGCCGATGGAAAATTGATTGAGGGAAAAGGACCAGCCTTCGGGAACGGCCAGCGAGGTGCTGGCGCTCTCCACGACGGCGGGCCCGGCAATCCGGGCGCCGGGCCGGAGCAGGGCCCGGGCGTAAATCCGTGTGGCCGCAGCGGAATCCTTCCAGTATACCGGGCGGCTGCCTTTTAAGGCGTTGCTTGCGTCGGATTGTTTCAGCGGCTGCGCGCTTAACTGAAACTGCGGGATGGGGACGGCGGCGCGCAGCCAGATCACGCCCGGCGGCCGGCCCTGATCGGATGCCGGCGAAAGCGGCAGCTCCCGCTGATCGGGCGAAACGTCGTATTCCCGGACCGCTGCCATGCCGCCGCCGGTCAGGGTTTCCAGCAGGAGCTGATAGCGGATCCGTTCCGCTGCGACCGCTTCGGCGCTGAACTCCCTGCGGGCGCGCGCGGCGAGTTCCTGGAACCAGTCCTCCAGAAGCAGGTTTCCCTTTGAAAAATTGATGTCGGCCGGCGCGCTGATTTCATACTGGTGCACGATTTCAAGATTGGCGGAACCAAAGGCGCTGAAGACGGCCCCGAACGGGAAGGTGAAGACCCGGCGGATGCCCAGAACCTCGGAAAGCAGCGGCGCCGTCAGGCCGCCGCCCCCGCCGAAGGCAAAAAGGTCATAGGCCGCCGGATCGTCCGGGCCGGCGCTTTTGCGGACGGCGGCGGCAATGTTCGCGACAAGGGTGCGGATGATCAATGCGGCGGTTTGTTCCACCGGTAGGCCGGCCGGTCCGGCCGCTTCCCCGAGCGCCTCTATCGCGCGGCCCGGGTTCAGGCGCCGGTCGCCGCCCATGAAGTAATCGGGGTCCAGAAAGCCCGCGGCCAGAAACGCGTCCGTGACGGTCGCCCGGGTTCCGCCCAGGTCATAGCAGGCCGGGCCGGGCAGCGCGCCGGCGCTCTCGGGCCCGACGGTCAGGGCGCCGTTGTGAAAGCGGGCGATGGATCCCCCGCCGGCCCCCAGGGAGGCGATTACCGGCGCGATGCCGCCGACGCTAAACCCGCCGATTTTCCTGTGGGGCGTCAGCATCGGCCTGCCGTCGCGAAGCACGCTGACCTCGGTGCTCGTGCCGCCGACGTCCAGGGCGAGCACCCGGGGCAGGCTCAGCCGCTTTGCCATCAGCGCCGCGCCGTAGTGCGCGGCGGCGGGCCCGGAATTGTAGGTGTCGATGGCCCGGGTGCGGGCGACCCGGGCGGCGCCGAAGTTGCCGTGAACAATGAAGAGCGGATGCACGTACCCCAGCTTTTTCAGGGTATCTTCCGTTTTAGCGAGCGACAGCAGCAGCTCCTTGTGAAGATAGGCGTTGAGCAGCGCCGCAGTGGTGCGCCGGTGATCTTCTCTGCGCAGGGAGATCTGGTGGGACAGCAAGACCGGCACATGGCCGAGGTAGTGCGAGGGATACTCGCGGTCGAGTATCTGCTTGACGCGCTGCTCATTGCTGCGGTTGAGCGGCGCATTGCGCAGGGATATCACCAGCATGCGGGCGCCGCTTTGCAGCAGACGCCGGGCCTTGCGGGAAACCGCTTCCGCGTCCGGGGCCGCGACGACGCGTCCCTCGCCGTCGATTTCCTCCTCGATTCCCGCCACCATTTCCGGGCTTATCAGGAAATCGAACAGGCTGCCCGGATCGGCATAAAGAGAAGCTTCAAAGCCGGCCGTTACCATGAGGCCCAGCTTCGGGCCCTTTTGCTGAATCAGCAGGTTGTCGCAAACGGTGGTGGAAAAGCGGATCACGTCCGTGCGGCCCAGCAGCTCTGAAAGGGAAGCGAGCCCCAGGCGGGCGGCCCCCCCCTCCAGACAGCGCTGAAACCCCAGGGTCAGATCATGGGGAGTGGTATCCACCTTTACCAGGGTGGCGGAAACGCCGTCGCTGAAAAAGCCGTCGGTATAGGTTCCGCCGATGTCGATATCGATTGTAAAGCTCACGGCAGCGCTCCTCATATGCAATTTTACGCTCAATCCCCTGGGAGAAAAAGCTGAACCCTTAGGGATCGCCCGTCTGGAGGCGGCCCTTACTGGTATTCGTGCAGCTTTCGTTTCAGGGCCAGCTTGTCGATTTTATCCAGGGAATTTCTGGGAAGCTCGTTGAGAAAATACACCTCCCGCGGGATCTTGAAATCCGCAATCTGACCCTGCAGGCTGTGGATCAGCTCTTTTTTGGTGAGGACGTTGTCGGCCTTGAGGCTGACGAACGCAACGGCGACATCCCCCTTTTTGGGGACTTTTTTCCCGACAACGGCGACCTCCCTTACGGCCGGCAGGCCCTGGATCGCTTTTTCGATTTCCGCCGGGTAGATGTTTTCCCCCGAAAAAATCAGCATTTCCTGCTTGCGGCCGATGATGTACAAAAAGCCTTCCGCATCGCGCCTTCCCAGGTCGGCGGTATAAAACCAGCCGTTTCTGAAAGCGGCCTTATTGGCTTCGTCCATGTTCCAGTAGCCCAGAAAGACGTTCGGGCCCTTGACGACAATTTCGCCGGCCGCTCCCGGGGGAACGTCCCGGCCGTTTTCATCCACGATCCGCAGGCCGACATGAAAAACTTCTTTGCCGACGGAGCCCGCCTTGCGGATGGAATCTTCCAGTCCCAGGGCGCTCAGCCGTCCGGTTTCGGTCATGCCGTAGCCCTGCGCAAAACAAACGCCCTTTTCCTGGTGGTATTTCCGGATCAGGGGAACCGGAAGGGACGCGCCGCCGGCGATGAAAAAATGGACATGGGACATGTCGGTCGTTTCCCATGCGCCGGCCTGGGTCATCAGCTGGTACATGACCGGAACGGCAAACATGTAGTTGATTTTCTCCCGCTCGATGAGGTCGAGGGCTTCCAGGGGGTTGAACGCCTTCATGATTACCAGCGAGCCCCCGGCATAGATCACCGGGATGGTGCCGGCCAGCAGGGCCGAAACATGGAACAGCGGGGCGGCGATCAGGGATTTATAGGTATGGTTGATGCCGTAACCCACCAGGGAATGAATGGCCGAGAACAGAACATTCTGATGCGACAACAGGGCCCCTTTGGGCGCGCCGGTTGAGCCCGACGTGTAGAGCAGCAGCAGGGGGTCGCCCGGTCCGATCTCCTCGCTCCCGGCAGGTTCGTTTTCATCAAGGCCGGCAATGACGGTTTCAAGATTCCGCTCCGGTTCCGGGGAGCCGGCGTCCACCGACAGATAATTTTTGATTTTTTTATGCGTTGATTGAAGCTGCTGAACCTGCGGCTGAAAAACGGCGGAAGATACCAGCAGGCGCGGGTCCGAATCATTAAGCATATAGACCAGTTCGGGAACCGCCAGGCGGTAGTTCAGGGGAACAAATATCGTGCCGGTTTTGGCGCAGGCGAAAAAAAGCGCCAGGAGCTCGATGGAATTTTCCAGCAGGCAGGCGACGCGGTCCCCTTTTTTCAGCCCCAGGCCCAGCAGGTAGCGGGCCAGGCGGTTGACCTGCCGGTTGAAGTCGTCGTTTTCAAGCCGCCGGTCCCCGTCTTTGACAAAGGGACGATCGCTAAATTGCAGCGCCCGTTTGTAAATCCATTCACCGCAATTCACTAAAACATTCCTCCGTTCACCGATAGCACCTGGCCGGTGATATAGGAAGCGTCTGTGGAGCAGAGAAATCTCACTACCGTCGCGACTTCTTCGGGCCTGCCGACCCTTGCCATGGGAATCATGGCCTTGATGTTGCCAAGGGGCATGTCCTTGATCATTTCGGTTGCGATGGGCCCCGGCGCCACCACGTTGACCCGGACGCCCAGCCGGGCGACCTCGGAGGCGACCACGCGGCTGGCGCCGATCAGGCCGGCCTTGGCCGCCGAGTAGTTGGCCTGGCCCCGATGGCCGATGAGCCCCGCGACCGAAGCGATCGATACGACGGAACCGCTTTTCTGAACCACCATTTTTTCCAGGACGGGCCGGGTCATGTTAAAGAAGCCGTGCAGGCTGACATCGATGACGGATGTCCAGTCCCGTCGCGGCATCAAGACAAACAGGCCGTCGGCGGTGATGCCGGCGTTGTTGACCAGCACGTCGATCGTCTCAAAGCCTTTCACGATCGCTTCAATGGCGGCCTGGGCGGCCTGGGGATCGGCGACATCAAACTGCATGACGGTGCCGTCGCCGCCTTCCCGCCTGATTTTTTCGAGGGTTTCAGCGGCGCCCTTTTCATCGGAGCGGTAATTGATGATGACGTGATAGCTGCTGCGGGCAAGTTCCAGGCTGACGGCGCGCCCGATGCCCCTGCTGGCGCCGGTAACGATGGCGACCTTTTCTGTGCGCTTATTCATAAGGATCGTCTCCTTAAAAAGTTGACCGTATAGGGTGTTTAGACTGAAGGCTGAAGAATATAAAAATCTCGCCGGCCACACGCATGACAGTTAAGCTTTTAATAGTTTCTACGATAATTGGTTTCATCCGACATTAACACGGTAATAGGCTGAAATTTCTTAACAGCCTTCAGCCTAACGGTCTTCGGCCTTCAGCCTAATCAGACTGCATCAGCTGCAGACGGATTTCGGCGACAACCTTTGAGGCGATTTCAACGGTTCCCAGTATTTCGATGTAGCCTTTGAATTCGAACTGGTTTTCCGAACGGGTGGTGATCCGGGTATCCAGCGGTATGGCATCGAGGTAAAAAACGGCCGCCTTGATTCCCACCAGCCACCCCCTGTTGATGAAATTTTCGCCGTGTTTCTTTATGCCGTCCCAGCAGTTGCTGATGCCCGCCGTCTGGGCCACCAGTTCGATGCAGACCAGCGAATCGACGCATTCGTCTTTAAAAAAAGGCCATTGACGGGTAACCGTCGCAAAAGTGGCCGCCCGCTTTTCGTTTACCTCAATAATTTCATCGACCAGTTTCATCCCGTCGCGATGAGGCAATAGATCTTCAGGCTTGAGACCCGTCCGCTTCATTTTTGTTCGGCCTTTTCCCCCGGCATAAAAAACAGTTGAAAACCGTTATAAAAAAGTATAATTAAACCTTTTATTTTCAAGAATGTTTACTATAATTCAATGATGGTGTAAAGGGATATGGCTGTTGCCGAAAACCAATTTTTGGGTGTAAGAGGCGGGTATTAAAAAATGGATAAGTTGCTCAAGGAACTGAAAGTCAAGATTATTGAAGTCCTGAACCTGATGGATGTTCATCCGGATGATATTGCCGAGGACGGCCAGCTGGTGGGCGGAAGTTTGGACATCGATTCCATCGATGTGTTGGAGCTGGTCATCATGATCGAAAAGGAATACGGCGTAAAGATCGACAATAAAGAACTGGGGGCGAAAGTGTTTGCCTCCCTGCGGTCTCTGGCTGAATATATTCATAAGAATTCGAAAGTTGTGGCCGCCTGACCGGGATCCGGTCAGGTATTGCTGTTAAGTGGTTGATCGACGGGAATTTTGAGAATAACAGAAACCCTGCAATGGGTGTTAAAGGTGTCGCCCCCTTGAAAGTTTATCCAGACTGCATCAGACCCCCCTGCCGGCTGGTTAGATTTGCATGAAAATATTGCTGATTTCCGCAAACACCGCAACCGAACCCTATCCGGTCTATCCCCTGGGGCTGGACTATGTTGCCGGCGCCCTGCCGGATGGACATGATGTCCGGATCACCGACCTGCATACCCACGATAACAAGCGGCTGGCAGAGACGATCCGGCGGTTTTCACCGGACATTGTGGGGATTTCCCTTCGAAATGTCGACACCACCGATTCCACCCGCCCCCTTGGTTTTATGGAATCATATCGATCGCTTGTCGATACCGTTCGGGCGCATTCCAACGCGGTCGTCATTTTAGGAGGGAGCGGGCTGACGATATTTCCCGATGAAATGATGAAGGCCCTTGGCGCCGATTACGGGATTATGGGGGAGGGGGAGCGCATCACCCGGCTGATCGACGCCCTTGAAAACCGCCGGGATGTTTCCGGCATTCCGGGGGTCGTCACCCGGGACACCCGCAGCCCCATGCCCGCACCCTGGGAAGAGGGTATCGTCAGAAAATTCAGCCGGGAATCCGATTATCTGGCATATTACCTTAAGAACGGCGGGATGTTGAATCTACAGACCAAGCGGGGCTGTCACTTTAATTGTATTTATTGCACCTATCCGCATATCGAGGGCCGGAAGCTGCGCCTGGTGGAGCCGGCGGCGGTTGCCGAAACCGCCAAAGGCCTGGAGGCGGCCGGGGCAAAATACCTGTATATGACCGACGCGGTATTTAATTCCGACAGCGCCCATAATATCGCGGTGGCGCGGGCGCTTAAAAAGGCCGGGGTATCGGTTCCCTGGGGCGCTTTTTTCGCACCGCTCGACCCGCCCCCGGATTACTACCGGATTCTGGCGGACAGCGGCCTGACCCACGTCGAATTCGGAACCGAGTCCCTTTCGGACCGGGTGTTAAGGTCTTATCAGAAGCCGTTCAAGGCCGGCCATGTCATGGCCGCGCACCGGGCAGCCGTGGATGCCGGACTCTTTGTGGCCCATTACCTGCTGCTGGGCGGTCCCGGGGAAAACGGGGAAAGCCTTGACAAAACGCTGCAAAATATGGACAAGCTTGACAGGGCGGTTATGATCGTCTTCTGCGGCATCCGCATCTATCCCAATACGCCGCTGTTTGAAATCGCGGTGCGCGAGGGGCAGATTTCAGAAGACGACAGCCTGCTGGAACCCGTCTTCTACCGGTCGGCGGGGATCGCGCCGGAGGAGATCGCCGGCCGGGTGTCGGAACTGGCCAAAAGCCGTTCCAACTGGTTGATAGGATCCGGGAATCCGGACACTGCCAAGGGGATCATGAGGCTCTACCGGCTTGGGCTGACGGGGCCGCTGTGGGAACGACTGATTTGCGGCCGCAACAAACGCTCCCATTCGCCTGTGAGAATTGGTTGAATAAATACGATGTGGTATGATATAAAAAATTTCAGCAAGACCGGCCCGGAGGAGATATCCCTGGAGGTTCAGGTGCCGCCGGATTCAAACTGGTTTTCCGGCCACTTTCCGGGAGAACCGATTCTGCCGGGGATTGCCCAGCTGGGGATGGTTTTTGACGCCATCAACCGGGCCGAGGGGGGGAGTTTTAAAATAACCGGTATCCGGCGGGTTCGCTTTAAGCAGATTGTCAGGCCGGATGATCGGTTGCACCTTACGATCAGGCCTCAGAAAAACGGTGGAGGGGGCTATGATTTCCGCATAGAGGTGAATGCGGAACTGGCCTGCAGCGGGATAATGACGGTTGCGCCCCGGCCTTAAAGGGGCCGGACGACAGCCTGTGCGTCATTTTAAAGTTATGAAGGAGAAAGAAAAGAATACCCATGAAAACAACTATCGAAGAAATCATTCTGCATGTTGCCCGTGTCATGATCGATGAACTTAAACTGGAGGATATCACTCCGGAAACATTCGACCCCGACATCGATCTGGTTGATGAGATCGGAATCGACAGCATGGACCTGGCAACGGTCGCGCTGGTTTTGCGGGACTATTACGCGATTCGCATCGAGGAAGACGATTACCCCAAACTCACCAACGTGCGTTTGATTGCTGAGTATATCGACCAGAAACTGGGTGAAAAGTCGATGGCTGCCGCCAATTAGCTTCGGAGAGGATGATGAACCTGATTTACGGCAATCAAACCGGGGAAGAAGCAAACCGAACCGGAAAAGAATGGAAATTTTCCGACATCCTGGCCCAGCCGGCTGTGCGGGAGCGGTGGGAAAAGGTCAGAAAATATTTTTTTCTGCGGGAATCCACCTATGATATGTCCAATCGCTGCAATATCCGCTGCGAAGGCTGCTATTATTATGAAGGGGACAAGCAATTCGCCGCAGAAAACAGGGACCCGGATGACTGGCGCCGGCTCATGCAGGCTGAAAAAGCCCGGGGCATCACCTATGTGGTGCTGGCGGGCGCGGAACCGTCTCTGGCACCCGAGCTTTGCAGGATCTGCTTCGAGGAATTTCCGCTGGGATCGATTGCCTCAAACGGCCTGAAGGTGATTCCCGCGGACATCAACTTTAAAATTCATATTTCCGTCTGGGGAAATGATGAGACCAGCGCCCGGGTCCGCAGCGCCAAAAACATGCTGATCCGTCAGATCGAAAACTATAAGGGCGACCCCCGGGCGGTATTTGTTTACACGTTTACCCGCAACAACATCGCTCAGGTCCATGAGGTCGCCGGCCTCCTGGCCGAACACGGCTGCAGGCTGACCTTCAATGTGTTTTCAGCGCCGGTAGGATATCGCGGCGATTTGCGCCATACCCCCGATACCCTTTTAGGCACCCGCAAGGCCATGGTCGATCTGCTAACGGCCTATCCTGAAAATGTACTGTTTTCGCACTACAACGCGGTGGCCCATACCCATCGCAAGGGGCTGCATGATCTTTACGCCTGCTCCTATCCGCGCCGGAATGCCTCCACCGATATCGGACTGGGGCGTTCCTTTCGGCAGTATCGTACCGATCTGAACTGGGACAGGGCGGTGGCCTGCTGCGTTCCGGATACCGACTGCGACGATTGCCGCCACTATGCCGCCGGCAGCGCGGTGGTGACGGCGCGGATGTTTCGACATGCCGGCAATCCTGACACATTCAAGGCCTGGCTGGACTATGTGGATACGTACCTTGCGGTTTGGGTGATGGGCTATCAGAAGGGCGTCAATTTGTCAGACGGGATGGTGGCGCCGCCGGAGAATAAAATTTTTTAGCGGCGCGGTGTAAAGTTCGACAAGGAGTTAAGTAAATGAAGACCGTGAGTTCACTGCTGGATCCGGATTGGCATGAGCGCTACAAGCGCATTTCCAAGCTCAATATTCGCAGTTCAATCTATGACGTCACCAATCGGTGCAATTTGCGTTGCAAGGGGTGTTTCTTCTTTTCGTCCGGCGAGCATCAGGCCGCTTCAGAGGAAACCGATACGAAAAAATGGGAAGCGTTCGTGGACCGCGAGATGCAGCGCGGCGTCAACCTGGCCATCCTGATCGGCGGCGAACCGACGCTGTCTCTGGATCGGGTGGAAGTCTTTTACAAGCGACTGCCAACTTTCTGCGCCACCAACGGGCTCATTAAGGTCCCCCGGGACCGGTTTCCGGACATGATGCTGGGCATCTCCCTGTGGGGCGATGAAAAGGATGAAAAGGTACTGCGGGGCAAAGACACCTTCAGCATCTCCAGCAAAAATTACGCCGGGGATCCCAACGTTTATTATCTTTACACGCTGACCCCGAACCAGATCGGCAAGATCGAACGCATCGTTAAAAAAATCAGAGACGTCGGCCTCAAAGTTCACATGCAGCTGCTTTCAAACGACGAGGGCGTGGACGGTTTCAGCTGGAAAGCCGAGGAGCTCGAGGCCATCCGGGTTGAAATGGATGCGATACTGGACGCCTATCCAACGACCGTCGTTTCGTCAAAATATTATCACAAGATCATCACCACCGGAAAGATGTTCAACCGCACGTTCGGCTGGAACGAATGCCCTTCGGTTACGGAGCCGCTGGACCGCCGCAACCCCCGCCCCAAGCGCCTGATCGAATTCATCCGGTGGGCTTCGGACCTGGAGACGATGCACCGCTGCTGCACGTCGAAAACCAGGGACTGCTCGACCTGCAAGGACGGCGCCGCCCATATGAGCTGGGTCATGGTGAACAAGCGCCTGCACATCCGCACCGCCAAAGATTTGCAGAACTGGATCGAGGTTTATGAGATGTTCGCCAAGCTCTACCAGTTCATTCCGTGGTAAAAGGGAAGGGAAGGAAAGGGGTCCAGGGTTCAAGGATTCAAGGGGTCGAGGTCGAAAACGCTCCGTATTCTGCCTGAACGTCAGGATGCCTTCAGAAGAGAACTTCAGATCCATATGAAGGTTTAATATCTTTCTCAACCTTAGCCTCAACCGCAACCTTTTATTTTCGCTTCCCAGCCTTCCGGCTTCCCAGTTCGATCGAACATTTTCTTTTACCCTCAGACCTAAACCGCTGCCATATTCCTTGATTTTTTGGACGCAACCGTTTATTGTCACCCAGGCAGGGCCCAGATTTATAACTATAAGTCTTTAACATCATTTGGTTTTATATGGCAGCTCAAAAAACCGTGATTGTGGGATATGATGCGGTGTCCCCGCTGGGGACCGAACTGGAGCGCCAGTGGGAAAGAGCGCTGCGGGGCGAGAGCGGCATCGCAAAACTCACGCGGTTTCATCCGGCAGAGGATTTTCCGGTTCATATCGCCGGACAGGTTGCGGATATCGATACCGGGCCCTATCCGTTTTTAAGCCCGCGCAGCCTGGCGCTCTGGCCTTCGCCCATTTTCAAGTACGCCATGCTGGTGGTTCACCGGGCGCTTGCCAAAAGCGGCATCGAGATTACCCCGGAGATTTCCCCCCGGGTTGCGATAACCTTCAGTTCGGCCGTGGGGGGCCAGGACGCCGTTTTAAGGGCCGACCGGCGCATGATCGCGGAAAATAAACTCCCGCCGCCTTATGCAAATCCCAATTCCTGCATCAACATGGTGGGCGGCAAAATATCGATATTGACAAACGCCACCGGACCCATCACCTCGACCATTACGGCCTGTGCCACCGGGGTGACATCCGTCATCGTGGGATCGATGCTGCTGGAGCAGGGTCGGGCGGATGTGGCCCTGTGCGGGGCCGTGGATTTTGCGCTGGTGGAACCGATTCTGGCCGGCTTTGTGACCATGGGCGGGGCCTACAGCAGCATGCCGGGCCGGGAAGCTGAACCGGCGGGCAGGGCCAGCCGCCCTTTTTCCGCTGATCGCCGGGGCTTTGTGGTTTCCGAAGGCGCCGGCTCTATGATCATTGCAACCCGGGAATTTGCCGACGCCCACGGGCTGTCTTATCTTTTCGAAGTCGCCGGCTGGGGGATGACCTCGGATGCCTACCACTTTGTCGCCCCCAACCTGCAAACGGTTGCGCGCGCCATGGCGGAATGCATCCAAAACGCCGGGGTCTCCCCGGGGGATATCGACGCCGTCAACGCGCATGCCGCGTCCACCAAGGCCGGCGACAGCGTTGAATATCAGGCCCTGAAAGCGGTATTTAAGAACAAGCTGCCGCCGGTGTCGGCCAACAAGGCGCTCATCGGCCATGCCATGGGGGCCTCCAGCGCCATCGAATCGATTTACGCCCTGGAGGGAATGCGGAACG
Organism: Thermodesulfobacteriota bacterium; assembly: GCA_040757625.1. Lineage (GTDB taxonomy): Bacteria > Desulfobacterota > Desulfobacteria > Desulfobacterales > JARGFK01 > JARGFK01. Next base: position 29,170 of record JBFLWU010000019.1, read on the forward strand.
AAATCGTTCTGCCGACCATCAATTACACCCCCGACCCGGAGCTGCCGCTCGACTGTGTGGCCGAGGGGGCGCGCCGGCTGGAGCAGGAATTTGTGTTGAAAAATGCGTTTGGCTTCGGGGGGTGCAATTCGTGTATTGTATTTCGGCGGATTGCATGAAAAACATGCGGTACAGGTTTTCTGGATCAGGTTCAACAGGAATGAATATTTCAGGATGATCGCCGATTGATACGGTAATTCTGAGGATTCAAGGGGCCAAGGATTCAGGGGTTCAAGGGAAATGAAAAAAACAGGAAGCCGGGAGGCTGAAAAGCGAAAATCAAAGGTTGAGGCTAAGGTTAAGATGGTTCTCTATGGTTCCGGCAAAACACGGAGCGATTTTTGAGCCGTGAACACTTGCCCCCTCGACCCCTTGAATCCTGGAACCCTTTGTGCCTATCAGGATAACGAATGAAAGCACCAAAAAACAGACGGGTATTTGTGGTGGGATACGGCGCGGCCACGCCGCTGGGCAAGACCTTTGCCGGAACCTGGGAGCGGGCGGTCAGAGGCGAAGCCGGGTTTCGGAGACTGACGCGATGCCAGGCGGACCCACGCTTCAGCATCGTCGGCGAGATTCCGGACTGGGACCCGCTGACGCTGGACTTCATGGATCGCAAGGAGGCCCACAACTGGAATGCGGACTATGTATTCCTGTCCATGGCGGTCTGCAAGGAGGCCCTGATGAACGCGGGGCTTGAAATCGACGCCGATACGGGCCCCCGCACCGCCTGCCTGATCGGGTCGGCCCTGAACGGAACCGATTCCTTTCGCATTGCCATGGACAATTATGTGAACCGGGGCCCGCTGAAGGTCAGCCCCTACCTGCTGCCCAATCTGTGCGCCAACCTGCCCGCAGGAAAAGCCGGGATGCTGCTCGGTTTTACCGGGCCGATTTTTTCCCCCCAGGGCGCCTGTGCTTCCGGCAACCATGCCATGGGCATCGGCGCCCGCATGATCAGGGACGGGGATTGCGACTTTGTGCTTGCCGGCGGGGTGGACACCTGCCTGATACCGGAAATTATTCAGGGCTTTGCCAACATGCTGGCAACCATCAGTGTGGGGCCCAGGGATCGCGCCTATCAGGACCCGACCCAGGCGTCGCGCCCCTTCAGCCTCGATCGCCGGGGGATCGTGCTTTCCGAGGGGGCCGGCGTTGTCGTTCTGGCCGCCCAGGAGATGCTGCCGGTTTACGGGCTGGCCCCGAAAGCCGAGGTGCTGGGCGTGGGCTGGACATCGGACGCCCACCATATTACCCTGCCGAATCCCAAGACCATTATCCGGGCCATCAACGAGGCCGTCGACGATGCTGAAATCGAACCGGCCGACATTCAATACATCAACGCGCACGGGACGTCGACTCCCAAGGGCGACGCAACCGAAGTTCGCTGCCTGCGGGAGGTTTTCGGACGGCGGCTTTCGCAAACCCCGGTGTCTTCGAACAAGTCTCAGATCGGGCACACCCTGGGCGCTTCGGCCGCCATCGAGGCCGCCCTGAGCATCGAAGGGATGCGTCAGGGCCTGATCCTGCCGACCGTCAACCATATTCAGGACCCTGAATTTGCCGATATCGACGTGGTGCCAAATACCGTCCGCCGTCAAAACTACGAGTTCTTTCTGTCCAATGCCTTTGGCTTCGGCGGGACCAACTGCTGTATCGTATTTAAAGGGGTGTAATGTGAAACCGGAACCGTTTGTCCCTGAAATATTAGACACCGATCAGCGCTATGTGCGGAACCGGACCGACGGCCTGGCCTGGCACCGCTGTCACTACCGGACCCTGTACGCCGATACCGACCGCTCGAAAGTCGTCTACCATGCCAATTATCTGCGTTATTTCGAGTTCGGCCGGGCCTCTTTAATGCGCGATGCGGCGTATCCGTATCGCGAAATCGAAGAAAGCGGCTATGTCTATCCGGTGATCCAGATCGGCATCACCTACTACACGCCGCTTTATTACGACGATGCCATCTGGATCCACACGCGGCCTGCGCAGCTTGAGCGGGTGCGGCTCCGTTTTGATTACGTCATTACCGATGAATCCAGCCGGAAGATTATTTGCACGGGGTTCACCCGTCATTGCGCGGTAAAGGCCTCCGGCATTCCGGTGGAAGTGGATGAAAAAACGGTCCGGTTATGGAAGGTATTCCCCAAATAGTCGATTCCCGGCGTCTGCCGGTTGAGATTTCCGTTTATCCCCATTTTTTTGATCACCATATTGAAGGACGGGCGGTCTTGCCGGCGGTGGAAGCCATGCAGGTTCTGGCAAAGGCCGTTCGCAATTTTCGGCCGGACCTGTCGGGTGCCGTCATGACCCGGGGCCGGTTTGAAAAATTTCTCCAGATACCGGCCGACAGCCCCCGCATCGAAGCCGTTGTTGAAATGGAGCTGTTTAGCGGTGGCGGCGTAAGGGCCCTGCTGCTCACCAAAACCCGGTCCGGAAAGTCCGCCATCACCCGGTCCCTGATTCATGCCGCCGTCGACTTTCCCGCCACCCCGGACGGCGATACGGCCCCCCCAATGGACCTGCAGGCGCTCCTGGAAGGGGTCTGCGTCAAGGTTTCACCGGAAGCGATCTATCGCGAGCTGGTTCCTTTCGGACCTGCCTATCGGAACATCAGCGCGCCGCTCTATATTTCCGAAGCCGGCGCTGTCGCCCGGATCGCCGTGCCGGAAACTCCCGGGGGGCGACAGGATGAAGGGGTTCTGGGATCGCCGTTTGCCTTGGATGCCGCCTTTCACGCCGCCTGCGTCTGGTCGCAATGTTATAAAGATACCGTCGCGTTTCCGGTGGGATTCGAGCGCCGCAGCGTCTATCATCCGACGCAACCCGCAAGCACCTGTTTTGGAAGGATCACGCCGCTCCGGACAGATGCCTCTCCACTGGTTTTCGATATCTGGCTTTACGATTCGGAGGGAAGGCTGTGTGAATGCGTTCGCGGCGCTTACATGCAGGATGTCAGCGCAGGCCGGCTGACGCCACCCGGGTGGATCAAAAGAGCAGGGGAGGGTCGCCTTCTTGAAAAGATCCGGCAGGCGTGCCGCGAGCTTTGCGTGGCTGAAATTAAGACCCTGCCCCCCTTTGCGGACGGGGCGCTGTCCCCTACTGAAAAAACACGCTTTGAAAAAATGGGAACCAGGCGACGGCAGAGCTTTCTTGCCGCCCGGCTGGCCTGCAAGCGGATCAGCCGCCGGCTTTCCGGGAATGATTTGCGGACGGCGGCCGCGGACATCCACACGCTTTGCCCGGATTTAGAGCGCCCCTGCTGCCGGCATATCGATACGGCCGAAGAGACTCTCTGTTCGGTATCCCATGACGACCGTTTTGTGGCCGCGGCGGCGGCCGACGGTAAAATCGGAATCGACGTGGAAAAAGTGTCCGGGCGGGTCTTGCGGTCCCAGGGCCTTTTCATGAGCCGGGCGGAGCAGGAACTGGTTCGGTCATCCGCCCTGGGGGCGGCTGCAGCGGCCATCCGGATATGGTCGGTTAAAGAAGCGGCGGCCAAGGCCCTGAACCTGAACCTGGCAGAGACCTGGCAGCGGGTGACGGTCACGCAGGTCGGTTGCGATGACAGCCGGTTTCAAATCGATTCGACGGGGCCTTTTACGGCCTGTCACAATACGGTTGACGGGCATGTTTTTACCCTAATCCGTTTGCCCTAGTGTTGCGTTCCGGAAATAACTTATAAAAGCCGCGGTCATATTTTGGATTCGGCCGGCATGAACCTTAGCGCGCCCCGGTGCCCAGATTCGAATCGGCGCAGCATAAAAATGGCGAATGATTATTTTCACCTATTCGATTCGAATCCTTTACACCCGCCAAGATCTTGCTGACTGAAACGCATACCGGCCTTCTCCAAAACCCGACCGCTTTTCTTTATGACCGGTAAAAAGAAATTGAAGCTATTTCCGGGACACGATACCATCAATCAGTGAAAAAGGATTTCAAACACAGCTGCACGCCCCGGGCGGGCCGCCTACAAACGGTGAAGTCTCAACGGCTCATCCAGTAGGCATTCGTAATGAAACTCCCCGACCCCTCATAAAATTCAAATGATTCGCCTGTGTTTGCTCTAATGTCCACAGCCTTCGGCCCTACACAAGGGGAATCAATCAACTACGGCTCTCGACGCATGTCAGCCGCATCCTGTTTTGGCATCGGTATGGGAAAATGGTTTCAGGCATTATCTGCTCATCAAGCCGGAGAAAATTGGCGGGAAATAATGCTTGACATTTTGCCTACCACATTGTAGATATACCACAAAGTAGTATAAATTCTAATTTAAAATCAGACCTTGAGATGTTTTTGTTGTTCAACCCCTTAATATAGCAAGAAAAATTTGATTTATATCCTGCCTTAATCGATTTTATATAAATCTGTTGATAAACACTCCAAAAGGATTTTTGGGGTGGCATATTAACGAATTCTTACTATACGCTTAATTAATTTAGCACAAGAGGGCAGAATTATGAAAATATCAAAAAGGATTTTTCTTTCGGCGGTTGATGTTCACCAGATAATAGAACCAAAATCAATAACGGCTTCGGTGTTAAAAATCATTCTATTCTTGCTTTTGTTGCCGGTCTTTTACGGCCTTTTTATTGTTGCCAGTCTTTTATGGTCACGGAAGCACTACTACGTTAATATTACCTAAACAGCACTTGCCGGCTATTGGCTACCCCCCCCTCAAAAGTTCACGATTTTGACCGGATTGTCTAATATTGTCCCCGATTTTCTGCCAGGTTAAGTGCTGCAGATACAAATTGTCATATGGTTGAGAGGGGAACCTGTGTGGGACTGATTTCCAAAAATTGCTGAAGCCTGTAAATATTAAAAATAATCAGCAACGCCATCATTTGTCGTGTTATCAGCTTGCAACGCGTCTATGCGGTGGGAAAAAAGAAAGGTTTCTCCGCGATCTCTGTGCCTCGAATGAGGGCAGCGAACAGGTGGTGAAATAACATATTATATGTTTCGGATTATATACGAAATGCTGAAGCGATAGCTTCCCGGAAACGCTCCGGGCCGAGAATGGACCGGACCGTCTGGAATGATCCCATGACGGTTCCGACAATGCCGGGGGCCATGACGCTTTGCCCGGCGAGAAACAGCCCATCAACCGACGACCGGTTCAGCAGGGCTGCGCTGAAAAGCTGGTCGCAGGAACGTACAACGCCATAAGCCGAACCATCGGGGCTGTTGACCCAGTCCCGTATGGTCAGGGGGGTGTACACGTCCAGCAGCCGCCAGCCTTTGAGCGGGCCGAATAGTTTTTCGGCCTCCAGCAGCAGATGTCGCGCCTGCCGTTCTTTGGCCTCCACATACTCCCGGCCCCGCTGACCCGTGCGGGTATTTTCCCATTTGCGCCAGGAATCAGCCTTTCCGGAAGTGAGGATGGACAAAATGCTTTTTCCAGCCTGTCCGCGGATCTGGTAATATCTTAAATCCGGGATGTTGCCGTTTTCATCCCGGTCGATCCTGAAAATATTATGGGAGATTTCCGGATGGGCCGAGGCATCGAGCTCCCCATGCACGCACATGATGCCGTAAGTGTCTTTCAACCCGGAGATGCGCTTGCGGTACAACGGTCGCACCGCTTCATCGGGGAGCATCGCCAGCACCACCTTGGGGTGAATTGCCCCCACCACCACGGGGGCATTGATTTCCGTTCCGGAAGCGGTTCTGACGCCGCGAACCCTGCGGGATTCCACCAGGATGCGTTCAACGCCGTCTCCGCAAAGGACCCGTCCGCCAAGGTTTTCCAGGCGGCGGACAAAGGCATCCACCATCTGGAGGCTTTTTTTGATGCGCCAGGAAGACATCAGGTAGCTGGCAAGGGCCGTGTTGTGATAATAGGCGGGGCACTGGTCCGGCGGAACACCGATCCAGCAGGACGGAACCCCCAGAACGCCTTTGAGTTCCGGCGAACACCCGAGCCGGTTCATAATGTCCCCGATGGCCTGGAATTGTTCCGTCTGAATGAATCCAATCTGATCCGAAAACAGGAAATCAAGGGCGTTCAGGTGTTTTTCGGCCTGCCGCAGGAGCTGCATGATGCCGGTGATTTGATGCGGCTGGTTCGGGAAGGCCGCTCTCAGATTGTTTTCATAGGCATCCATCCCCTCGGGAAGGTCAAAGGTCAAATCATCAAAGATATACCGGTCGATGACGCCTGTGCGTCCCATCCTTTCCGCCTCAATCTCCGATGAAACGCCCATAAAATCAAAAAAGCGCCGCAAGATCTGGCCGCTCCCCAGGGCGCCAACGTAGTGGACCCCTACCGGGCACTCCAATCCTTGCCGGATATAACCGCGCATCATTCCGCCGGGATGGCGGTTTTTTTCCAAGACCGTCACCGCACAGCCGGATTGGGCAAGAAGGATGCCCGTGGAAAGCCCGCCGATACCCGAACCGATAACCACAACGTCCATTGATTGGGATGGATCCATACTCATTCTTCGCCTTTTTTCAGTTGATCAAGCCTTTGCAGCATGAGGGTTCGGGCCTGTTGCGCCAGTTCGGAAGCCGACATATTCTGGTTCTCCGGATCAAGGCGTCCGAGCAGCTCGACGCGGATGGTGTTGGCGACGCAAGTGTTGAACCGGAAGCCGCCGGGGGGAAAAAGGACATCGGTGTTCCGGATGAATAACACATAAATGGGCGCATGGCAGTTTCTGGCGATTTTAAAAGCGCTTTTGTTGAAGCGGCCGATTTGGCCGTCGCGGCTGCGGGTACCCTCGGGAAAAATAAAAAGATTGCCGCCGGACGCCAGATACGCCCCCATTTCCTCGATGCGCCGGATGATGTCCGCATCTCCCGCCAGCGTCGAAGGAATATACCCGGAGGTCTTGAGGATCCACCCGAAAACGGGGAGCTTGAAAAACGTACGCTTCACAATGGTCTTTTGCTGCTCGTACAGGGAAACCAGAAGGATCGGGTCAAGATAGGAGACATGGTTGCTCACGATGACGGCTGATCGGATGGAGAGAGCCTCGCCGGCCACGCGATACGACAGGCCCGGGGTGATGCTTCCCATAAGGCCGAAAAAGGTTTTGAAAAACAGGTGATTCAGCCGCTGCCAGGTCTTTTCGCGGTTTTTGGAAAAAATAAACGATATCAGATAGATGGGGAAAAAGAACAGCAGATATCCCGGGATATAATAGATCCAGCAGATCAGCGGGACAAGGATATCGGCAACAGGTTTGAGGCAGTAACGACTCATGGCATGGCCCATGCGGCGTTTCAGAGCCGCTTCGGAATTAATCTCTGCTCTTTTCCATCGCTTCCATATAGTCGTAAATATGGTTGATGGTGCGAATCCCCATCGCCTGTTTTTTTTCCTCCTGGGTCAGTTTAAAGCCTAGCAAATTTTCGATCTCCACCAGAAGTTCGATTGCATCAATACTGTCAAATTCGTATTTTTCCCGCAAGTCGTCGTCCGGGTCCGGATTTTCAATCTCGAAATTTTCTTCGAAAATCCTCATCAATTCAAGCTGTATATTCTCACGCGTCAATGCCATCAGGGGTTCATATTCCTTATTAAAAAATTAAGCTCGTTTCAAAAGTCTCAAGATTTAGAATAAAATTCAGGTTAAAAGTCAAGACCAAAACGGAAACAGGGCATTCTGCAATGATTTTACGGGAGCAACGACAAGTTTTCAAGTCCAAAGCCTTTTAATGGGGACGCGATTGATTGCGCAATAATTTTTCCATGAAAACACGCGTTGCCCAGCGCAAAAAAATTTTTGTATATTTTTCACCGGCCAGGTACATTCCCGCCAGAAAAACCAGGTGCGAAAGGCCATAGAGCAGCGGGCCGCCGACAGCGACCAGCAGCGGCCGGTCGTAATATATCGACAGCGTTCCCAGGACCCCGATCGCCGGCCAGCAGATGATGTAGCTCACGATGATGGCCGCCACGCCGGCCAGGATCCTGATGGTGGGTTTCTGTTTGAATTCCGTTAAATCGGCCTTGTCGGCAATGGCCTGCCGGACATAATCGGTTTCGGCAATCCGTTTGATGATGTCTGCCATATTCATGGTCATGAAATGAAATTAAGTTGAATTTTGTCGCCCAAGCGTGTATCCAATTAACTGTAATTTTTACCCGTTTTATCACAAACGCGCTTTTTTGTATTCTAAAAAAAATTAAGGTTTTTTTTGCCGGGGCTGAATGCAAACCGCCGGTCAGGCCACATTTGAGTGTGAGGCACCGCGGCACGAGGCCCCTTAAAGGGAATCGCGGCATTAGCTGTTGAGAGCGGTTCATCTTTTGTCGATAGAGCCGGGACCCGTAGAGAATTTATGCCCAAAGGCAATTCAGACCATCAGGGGGTATGCTGTGTTTTCGGGGCAAGACTCTTTTGGGGCTGCCTGCTTATCCTTGGCTGCGCCATGACGCCGCCCCCGAAGGGGTTTATCGACCCCGGCCGGCTGAAGGACGGCATTTATGAGGGCAGTTTCCGGGGCGGGCCCAACAAGGCGACCGTGAGCGTGTCGATAACGGATCGCAGGATCAGCCGGATCGTGATCCTTGAGCATCAGGCCTGGAGAGGACGCAAGGCGGAAACGCCGATTGTAGAAAGAATCATCGCAGCGCAAGCGACCACCGTCGATGCGGTCAGCGGCGCCACCAACAGCAGTCGCGTCATCATGAATGCGGTTCAGAATGCCGTTGAAAAAGCGTATTCCCAGAAATAAGTTTTTCGAACGGGCTGCAAGCGTTTCAAACGGGGCCCGCTGAGCCTGCTGGCGCAGGCAGAGGCATGGGGGGTATGAACAGGGATAGTCCGGCCGCATTGTGGGATTTTTTTGATAACATATACTGCATCTCCCTGAAAGAGCGGGCGGACAGGCGCCGGGAGGCATTGGTCCAGTTTGAGAAAGTCGGGCTGGCGGACCGGATTGAATTTTTTCTGGTCGACAAGCATGCCACGGATTGCGAAGAGGGGATTTATCAGTCTCACACCGCATGCTTGAAAAAGGGGCTGCAGACAGGCGCCGAGCGGATCGTGATATTTGAAGACGATATCCGCTTCGAAAGATTTCACCCGGACAAGCTGAAGGACTGCATCGATTTTATATCCTTGAATGCGGATTGGAATATGTTCTTTTTCGGGTGTCTGGTTTCCGGCAGCCAAAAAACCGGCAATAGAAGTGTGCTCAAGGTGAAATACCGCTGCATGGCCCATTCGTATGTCATTCATCGCAGGTTTGCCGAGGCAGTGACGGCAACTCCATGGCGCCGCCTTGCTTTTGACGACATGCTGAGATCCAGGCAGCAGCATTTTTATGCAGCCTATCCGTCTTTTGCATTTCAGAGCAATTCGGCGACGGATAACAACAACTGCCTGCGCCTGGACAAATTCCGCCGGTTAATCGGCGGGCTGGGCAAGATTCAAAAGCGAAACGAATGGTATCACCGCTATAAATGGGCGGTTATAGCGACCCATATCCTGGTTGTTCTGCTGATCACGATGTGGATGATGTGATCTGCCAGGGCCGGGGGTTTTGGGTAATATATGCCGGAACACGCCGCGCTAAAACAGGAATCAAAAGACCGACGGATGACTTTCGAAATGAACCTGAAAAATTTGAGTCGGATAAAAATGTTGTTTTTTACAGTTTCATCTACAAACGCTGTTGTGGATGCAGGACCGCTTCTTAAATGGAACGTCAACCGATTATGAAGCCGGCCCTGTCTCATCCCTATCGAATCCTTTGCAGCCTGCTGATCGTTTGTGCCCTGTTCGGCATCGGGCTCTACCGGCTGGACATCAACTACGATGTGGTCGATTCCCTGCCGAAACATGACCCGGTCATATCGGACGCGATGGTCGTTTTTAAAAATCATCCGATCCAGGATCAACTGGTTATCGATGTGGGGCTGCAGAATGCGGATTTGGGCCGGTTGCTGGAATATGGAAAAGTGGTTGAGCAGAGGCTCAAAACCAGCGGCTTGTTCCGGACGGTGGGGATGGAGGATCTGCAGAAGTGGATACCCGCCTTGCTCCCCCGGCTGCTGAACAACCTGCCGGTTCTGTTCACGGAAAAGGAGCTCCATGAACAGATCGGGCCGACCCTGTCTGATGAAGAAATCTACCGACGCCTGACCGAGTTTCAAGTGAAGCTGATGAGCATCGAGGGTATCGGGCAGGCTGCGTTCATGCAAAAGGATCCTTTGGGCTGGCTGGAGCTTGTTCTGGGACGCCTGGCGGCGCTGGCGCCATCGCAAAACGCACGTTTGCACAAGGGCCAGCTGGTCTCGAACGACGATAAACACCTGCTGATCATAGCCAGTCCCCTATTGTCCGGAACCGATACCCAGCAGGCCCGCAAACTGGCACTCCTGATGCAGCAGATCGACCGGGAATTGCAACAGAAGGCGTCCGGACCGGGAGAGACCGCAACGCTTACGCCCATGGGGGCTTACCGGGCGGCGCTGGACAATGAATTCATCATCAAAAAAGACGTGAAACAGGCCATCCTCTTTGCCACGGTCGGCATTATCCTTCTGCTGGTTTTCGCTTTTCCGCGTCCGTATCTGGGGCTGTTGTCCATGCTGCCGGCGATTGCGGGAACGATGGTCGCTTTTTTTGCTTATTCGCTGCTGCAGCGATCGATATCCGTCATCGTTCTCGGTTTTGGAGGGGCCATTATTTCCATTGCGGTGGACCACGGCATCGCCTATCTTCTTTTTCTGGATCGTCCCCAGCGGACGTTCGGCAAAGAGGTTTCGCGCGAGGTCTGGTCGGTGGGGCTGCTCGCCGTCCTGACGACCGTCGGCGCTTTTTTGGCGCTGCTCTGGAGCGATTTTCCGATTTTTGAACAACTCGGGTTGTTTTCTGCGCTGGGCGTTCTACTTTCATTTCTGTTCATTCATCTCGTTTTCCCATGGATCTTTTATGAAATGCCTCCCGCCCGCCCCAAACAGTTGCCGCTGCAGCGCCTGGTTAACCGGCTGGACGCGACCGGCAACAAGGGTTTTTATGCGGCCGCCCTGTTTTTTATAATCATGCTTTTTTTTGCCCGGCCGGATTTTAATGTCGACCTCAGCGCCATGAATACGGTCAGCCGCGACACCCTGGCTGCCGAAAAACTGATTACCGATGTATGGGGGCACGCCTTTAACCGGGTTTTCGTGATGACCACTGCGGAAAACCTCCCGGAACTGCAGAACAAAGGCGACCGGCTGCTGGAAATCATCGACACCGAACTGCCGCCGGATACCTTTTCATCGGGTTTTGCGGCATCGTCGGTGTTTCCGGGAGAAGGCAGGCAAAAAGACAATCTGGCGGCCTGGCGGCGGTTCTGGACCCCCCCAAGAATTGAACATACCCGGCAAGCCGTGACAGCCGCGGCGGCCAAGCTGGGATTTAAAGCGGATGCCTTTGGAGCGTTTTTTGAGATTCTGTCGACAGACAGCTTCCCGCCGGGCGAATCGGAAATCCCCCAGGGATTTTATCAGCTCCTCGGTCTTAAGAAAAATTCGGACGGGACCGGCTGGGTGCAGGTGTCCACTTTTACGACGACCCCCTCATACCGGCCTGAAGGGATCGCAACCAAATTTCAATCCGTCGGAAAAATTTTTGATCCGGCATTTTTTTCAAAACGACTGGGCCGGCTGCTGTTTGCGACATTCTTAAAGCTGCTGATCATCATCGCCGCCAGCGTGGTCATTCTGCTCTTGCTGTTTTTTCTCGATCTGAAATTAACGATGATTTCCCTGCTGCCCATCGTGTTCGCTTTTGTCGCCAGCCTGGGAACCATGAAACTCATTGGACACCCGCTGGATATTCCGGGCCTGATCCTTGCCATCATTGTTATCGGCATGGGAATCGATTATTCGCTTTTTTACGTAAAATCCTACCAGCGTTATGCTGATCCGCTGCACGCCTCGTTTATGCTGGTGCGGATGGCGGTTTTCATGGCGGCCGCTTCCAGCCTCATCGGTTTCGGCGTATTATGCTTGGCGGAGCACTCTATTTTAAGAAGCGCCGGACTGACGGCGATCCTGGGGATCGGGTATGCCTTCATCGGTGCGGTGGTCATCCTGCCGCCGATATTTCAATATCTGGGCAGAGCCAAAGAAAGGCCGGCCGGCCGCCACGAGAATCTTTACAAGGGGGTTCTGCGCCGATACAGAAACATGGAAGCATATCCCCGGATGTTTGCCCGTTTTAAAATGCGACTGGATCCGATGTTTGCGGAACTGCCGGTGCTGATGGAATCGACCCGGGCGATTCGCATCATTATGGACATCGGCTGCGGGTATGGGGTGCCGGCCTGCTGGCTTCTGGAGAGGTTTCCGGAGGCCAGGATTTACGGCATCGACCCCAATCCCGAACGGGTCAGGGCCGCATCCCTGGCAATCGGGGAAAACGGTGCGGCGACGCTGGGCCGCGCGCCCGATCTTCCCAAGGCGCCGGGGCCGGCCGATCTGGTGACGATGCTGGACATGATCCACTACCTCGATGATGGTGATCTGCGGCTCACACTGCAGCGGCTGAGAGACGCCCTTGCACCGGACGGAAGCCTGATGATCCGGGCGGCCCTGCCGCCAAAGGGGAGGCCGTCCCTGGCTTGGCGGTTTGAGGACCTGAAAAATAAACTCGCCGGAACGGCTTGTTATTATCGACCGTTTGATGAAGTTGCGACGATGCTTGCAGCGGCCGGATTAAAAATCGAACGTACCGCTGCGTCCGGATCCAAGGAGGATCTGGTCTGGATCGAGGTCAAGGCCGGCCGATAGCATCTGTTGTCGGAAGGGAATCGACGCACCGGAGTTTGCCGGCGGGGCGGCCCCGCGGGGGATCCCCCCGCGGCCCTCCGCGCCGGGGTGGGGGGGGGGGGGCCCCCCCGGGGGCCCCCCCCCGGCCCCCCCCCCCGGCGGCATTAAAGCTTATGAAATATGTGCTAACATGAAAACGATCCCATCAGCGCGCCATTCCCTGTCCCTGGCCGAAAAGGTCGGCTTGGCTTCGTTGCTGGCAGCGGGCCTGCTGCTTTTTTGCGATGCGCGTCTGTCCGTTCTTCTTCTGGCGGGGTTTGTCAGCCTTTGCGTTGCCGCTCCCTTTTTCCCCCGATTCGGTTTTTATCTCCCGGTGATCAGCCGGGGAGCGCCGGACCCAAAAGCGGTTGCCCTAACCTTTGACGACGGACCGGACCCGGTCTCCACCCTGCAGCTGCTGGAGCTGCTCCGAAAGCATCAGGTCAAAGCAACTTTTTTTGTTACCGGCCGGAAAGCCGCAGAGCATCCTGAGCTGATGAAGGAAATTTTGCTTCAGGGCCATTCCGTCGGCAACCATTCTTACACCCATAACAATCTGGTGATGTTCCGAAGCGCCAAATCCATCACCAGGGAAATTGAGGCCGCCCAGAACGTGCTGAGCGCTTTCGGGGTTCTGGCGCTGGCTTTTCGCCCGCCGGTCGGCATTACCGGTCCCAGGCTCTGGCCGGCCCTGGTGAAAACAGACCGGTTCATCGTCAATTTCAGTTGCCGCGCCTTTGACGGTGGGAACAGGTGGATTAAAGGGCTTGCCGGCAAAATCTTAAGGCGGATCGGACCGGGGGATATCGTTCTCCTCCACGACGTCAGTCCGCATCCGCCCTTTGCTTTACCCGACTGGCTGAACGAGGTGGAGCTGATTCTGGCAGGCTTAAGGAACAAGGGATTGGCGGTTCGGCCGCTGGCTGAGATTATCGGCCGATCGGTGATGGTGAAGTTGAAGTGAAATGATGGAATAGCGGAAGCGGATTATTCAGAAAGTTCCAGCAAGGAATTCAGCCGCCATAACAATCCGTTTCTGCGCATGTGAAACTCACGCATAAGCGTGCGTAGCACGCAACCGGATCTAAAAACCGCAACATGTTACGGAGAAGAATTGAATAACAGTGATAGGCAGAACGATTTTAAAGCGGCTCCGTTGCATGCACGCTAATGCGTTCAAACAGTCCACGCTCCGAATCGGGTCGCCATGGCGGCCGCTTTTGAGCCAACTTGTGTTTTGTAGAAAACCGCATCGTTTCATACTTTATTCCAAGATGCGTTGGTCCAAGACATTATTCATGGATCTTATATCGGATTGCTTATACCTGTCCGATGGGTAATAAACATTATGAGAGTCGTACTTGTCCATCCCACCGGGTCGAACTGGGTGCCCGGCAAAAAAGATATTACCGCGACAGCGAATCGAATGGCGCCGCTCGGACTTTTGTCCATTGCCGCCTGGCTGGGAAAGGATGGCAACGAGGTATTTGTCTATGATTGTTTAGGGCCGCGGATGCCCAAAAAAAATGCCGTGCATGCCGAAAACATTCTCAGTCATCGTCCGGATCTGGTAGGGGTTTCCGCGACAACCTCCGGTTTTCTGGACGGCTATGAACTGGCCGAACGGATCAAAACCCTGCGCCCCGAAGTTCAGACCGTGTTCGGCGGCGTCCACATTTCGTCCCTGGGCGCGGTGCTCCTGGAAAAATTTGAACACATCGATTATCTTTGCCGGGGCGAGGGAGAAGTCACTCTGGCGGAACTGGCGTCGGGCAAGCCGCCGGAACGCATTGACGGTCTGATCTGGAGAGACGGCGACCGGATTGTGACCAATCCGCCCCGGTCCGTTTTCACGAATCTGGATGCGCTCCCTTTTCCTACCTACGAAAAGCTCAAAGGGTTCCCCAGGGGCTATCATCTGCCGCTTTTCAGCTTTATTCAGAGCCCCGGGGCCACCATGGTCACCAGCCGGGGCTGCCCATACCAATGTTCCTACTGCGACCGCTCGGTATTTAAAAAAAGCTATCGGTTTAATTCGGCCGAATACATTTATGAGCACATGCGATATCTGCGCAAACAATTCGGGATTCGCCACGTCAACATTTATGACGATCTGTTTACGGCCAATCGACAGCGTACGATCGCGTTGTGTGAAATGCTGATCCGAAAACCGCTGGGAATCCAGTTCAACTGTGCGATCCGCGCCGGACAAGCGGATGACGAGCTGCTGAAAATTTTAAAAAGAGCCGGCTGCTTGATGCTTTCGCTGGGCATGGAAACCGGAGACCCGGAACTGCTTGAATTTCACAAACCGGGTGTCGACCTGGATGATATCCGCGCCGCGGTCAGGCAGATTCAGGCCAATGATCTCAGGGTCAAAGGGCTCTTTATGATGGGGCTTCCCGGAGAAACCGAAGCGTCGATCCGTAAAACAATGGAGTATATCATGTCCCTGGATCTAGACGACATGAACATGTCCAAATTTACCCCTTTTCACGGCGCCCCGATCTGGACGCGCATCTCTGAATTTGGAACGTTCGAAGAAGACTGGAAAAAAATGAATTGCATCAATTTTGTGTTCGTCCCCAAAGGGATCGGTTCCATCGCAAAACTCGAACAGCTTTACAACACGAGCGTCAAACGGTTCTATAACTCCCGACAATGGCGGCGCAAATTCATGAAACGACTCTGGCAGCACCGGAAAAGCATCATGTATTTTGCGGCTCACCTTCCCGCATTTTTAGCGGCCCGGCGGCATTTTGAACCGAACCCCTGAGCGCGCGGTTCATGTTTTTCGCTGCCGGGCCCGACGGCTTGCCATGGCTATTTGGACGAGGACGGCGAGGTCTTCTATCTGAGTCCGGTTAAAGAAGATCCGATTTTTCCGATCCAGGCGGACCGGTCCGTAGACGGAGGCAGTGTCTTCCGGAAGCTTTTCAAGCAGAAAAAAGACCGCACCGGGGGGACCCTTTCGGATGGCGTCAAAAGGGGCGGGAACGGCCAGGCTGCAGAAGCCGCAAAGCATTTTTTCCGCTTCGCCCAACTCCAGACTTTCCATGGCCAGCTTTAAAGCGGAAAGGCCCAGCGGCGCCTGTTCGTGGATCACAAAATTCGGTCCGGTCAGCCCGAACCGGATGGCGGCCTCACCCAGGTAGGTGTTGGGAAGGGTATAGGAAAACAGGGCGGGGCTGGGTTGAAAATCTTTTGACGGTTTTACGGTTTCGAAGTAATCCAGATCGGTTTTCAGGCACCCGGTTTCGGTGGCGGCAATAATGCCGATGTTGCGTTTTTCAGTCCACTGGTCCTGATCCGCATCTTTCAGCGCGAAGGCAACCGCCGCCAGGCCTGACTTTGAATAAGCGTCCATTCTGCGGGCATATGGATATAAGGGGCCGAATATGGCGCGGCTGGTAATGTCGGGCAGCGGTTTTTCCGGCATCGCAAAATCCTTAAAGTCGCCGGCGCAGCCCGCAGCGGTTGCGGTCACCCAGCCGATTCCTGTGATTACAGCGTTCATGATATCTCAACCTTCCAGAATAAGGGCGGCGTTCACTCCTCCAAATCCCGAATTGGTTGTCAGCAGACAGTTGCCGGCGAATGCGACGGGTTCGTTATTGACCCATCCGACGGCTTCACTCATCGGTTCCTGCAGTCCGATTGTCGGCGGGGCGGCCCGGTTTTTTAAAGCCTGAAGGCCTACGGCAACCTCAATTGCGCCGGTGGCCGCCAGGGTATGGCCGACAGCCCCTTTAATGGAATATGTCGGGACCCTTCTGGGGCCGAAAAACTGCCGGAAAGCGGTCATTTCCATCCGGTCGTTAAAAAGGGTGCCGGTTCCGTGGGCGCAGACGGCTGAAATGTCATCCGGAAGTTTTCCCGACATCCCCATCGCGCGGGAGACGGCCCTGATCAGGCCGGTGCCGTTCTGGTCCGGTGCGGTGATATGGGCGGCATCATTGGAAACGCCCCACCCGATAATTTTTCCGAGGGGGGGGCGCTTTTTACGCCGGGCCGCTTCCGGATTCATGATGACCAGCGCAGCGGCGCCGTCGCCTAGCGACAAACCATTTCTGTTGCGGTCAAAGGGGCGGCACGCAGCCGGGGACAAGGCCTTCAGGGCCGAGAAGCCCGAAAAAACAAATTCCGTCACCACATCCACACCGCACACCAGTACGGCATTCGCCCTATTGGATGCGACCATCGCCGCGGCCCGGGCCACAGCGACCGTTGAGGAGGCACAGGCTGCGCTGATATTGATTCCTCCCTCTGTGAGGTTGAACGCTTTCATAACCGCAACGGCCGGTGACAGGAGCGAGACATCCTGAAGATCAGCCGGCATGCCCGTTTGAATCTTTTCCAGAACATCGATTCCGGCTTTGGTTGTTGCGGTGATCAGAAACGTATCGGGGGAAATCGGGCCCATCTGACAAAAGAGGCGATCTAAAAGGGGATGGATCAGGGATCCATCAGGGGGCGTCGTTAAATCTTCAATACAGGCGGCAACCCCGGCGGTGTAGCGATCGGTCCGGAAGCGATCGACAGGCCTGACAGCGCTCAGGCCCCTCATCAGCTTCTGCCACAGCACCCCCAGACCGTCCCCGAGACCGGTAATGGCGACCGCATCGGTAATCACCGGGACAATCGCTTCAGTTCCTTTAGAAGGTGGTGAAGATATTAAATCCGATACAAGGGTTGACACAACCTTACCTGTTTTTGCCGAATAAACGGCCGACTAAAAAAACAACGGCGTTGACGCCGCGGTTTTCACTGTTCAGATCGCCGTTTGAAATATGACTGAGCCGGACAGCCGTAAAATAGGATTCGCCGGGCTTTTCGTTAAATTCCAGACCGATTCCCAACAGGGGATTAAAATTAAAACGGGATCCCTGTGATTCACCGGGCGGGTGGGGGTCTTTAACCTGAAAATCAGTATAAGCCAGTCCAAGGCCACCTTCCAGGTAAGGGACCAGCCGGGATTTTGATATGAAATTGAGTTCATAATGCGCCACCAGGCCGAGTGAAATCATTGCGCGGGTTTTGGGTGCGTAGGACGCTCCGGCAGTACCTTCGATTTTAAACTTCATGGATTCCGGCGCCCAGTCACGCCAGATGGGATCATAATCCCACTTGGCAACGCCGGCAACTTGAAAAAACTGAATGTCCGACACCGGATCAAACGTTTTTCCCCAGATGCCCGCGAATCCATATTGAGATGGTCCCGGATTCATAAACCCGCCCTCGGCAAATGAGACCTTCGGTATAGTTAACGCGGCGATAAAGATAAGGATCGCCGCTATGGACCCTAATATTTTATAATATCGTGTCATCTTGTAAAATCATAAATAAAAGTTTAAACCGCCACAGCGATCGTGTTTTCCATATCAACCCGGTTTGAGCGCGTCGACGGGAATAGCGATCGAACATTGGAATTAGAATCAACGTCCTTACGGTCGAATCCCGCCCGGGGCGACAGAGAATCCTCAAATAACATTTTTCAATTATTTTGGGGGCGCTAAAGCGCGGCGCTTGAAATTTGTCCGGTAATGGGATAAAATGTCCATCCATATGCATACAGTCGAATTGATTTTTTTACAATACATTCTGACATCCAAACACCCCGTTAATCGGCCAAAACACGGAGCGTGACATGAAACTGATGAAGATCGTTGCGATTATCCTGGCAATCACGATTCCTTTATACTTCGCCGGCAATGTTCAGGCAGGATTGTGGACGGATTTCAAGGAAGGATGTAAAAAATTCTACAACAAATTTAAAAAAGAGGCCAAAACCTCAAGCAGGAGCATCAAAGAGGATTCCCAAAAAGCCGGCAGCGACATCAGCCGGGATGCCCGCAAAGCCGGCGCTGAAATCAAACGGTCCTCCAAGGAAATCGGACGGGAAATCAGCGATGGGGCCAAATCGGCGACAAAAGAAATAAAAAACACCTTCAACAATTTCAAAAAACAGTTGAACTGATGCCTGCGCGATTTTTTTTGACTTCTCCAGCGACATCTAATATTTTATAGTCAGCTCGTTTCAGCACCTCCACTCCCAATTCATATCACGACAACGCCTGCTCACTTCTCTGCGGCCGGCCCTGACTGAGGCTCCTTTTGGTTTGTCTTGCTCGGTTGCGCGCAAAAAAATTGAAGGACCTTTTTTACAACTTAAGAGAATCGTCTCGAAGGAGGTCGCATGGATATAAAGCTTAAATTGTGCGGATGACGCCCTGCAGGCACGTCCGCGCCTGCAGGGAGCTGACCCTGACCCTGTGCAGACAGCATGACAGAGGGTTCATACACGGAGAGTTTTTTCAATGGAATTTTAATCAGGAAAATCTCTCAACAAAAGGAGGGAATATGTATCAGAAGATTATGGTTCCATTGGACGGTTCCGAGCTGGCCGAATGCGTCCTGCCGCACGTGGAGACATTTATTTCAGGCTGCCAGGTGAGCTCACTGGTTTTTGTCCGGGTGATTGAATCGACGCCGGTGACATATAGAGGCACATATGTGACCAGCAAAGAAGATTTGGAAAAAATTGAAATCAATACAAAAAAAATTGAGGAACATCGGAAAAGCAACGCCGTGGAATATCTGGAGCGGGTGGTGAGTCAACTCAAGCGGGAAGGGGTGAAATGCCAAACAGAGGTTCTTTCCGGGAAAGTAGCTGAAAGCCTGGTGGATTATGTGGAGGCAAACGGTGTTGATTTGATCATCATCGCAACCCACGGTCGCTCAGGGGTCAGCCGCTGGGTGCGGGGCAGCATTGCCGATCGTATCCTGCGGGCATCCCGGGTTCCGGTTCTAATGGTCCGGGCGCCCGGAACGCCGAGTGAAAGCAGCGCCTGATGCATTAAAAGAAACGGAGCAAGGCCATTAAAGCCTGCTCCGTTTCTTTATCGAAGAAAGAGCGTAACAATCAGCAAAAAACGCTACGCTGGAATCATAAAATCCTTACGATACCCCTCGTCATTAACAAATTTCACAATAAAATTTCGGATATGGACCAGGGAATTTTCGTCCTTGAAACTTCTTTTTGCCACCGCATGGGTCTTGAGGATCATTTCGTCGGGATCATCCGGCAGGGCGTCCGGCTTTTCATAAATCCACACAAATATTTCCTGCTGGTCCTTTTCTGATTCACAACCGCATTCGCAGCAAAAAGCAAACTCTCCAATCATAACAACCGGACCGACATCATCCATCCAGTATACCGGCTCGTTGGGAAACAACTCAGGTGTCAACGGAATCATGGCCATGGGAATCACCTCCAATTGGAAATGCTATCAGGACGGGCCAGATCTTGCAAGAACTTTTCAGTAAACGATGGGCAAAGAAGCGATGGGTTCTATCGTTGTGTTTTACAAGTAAGTTATAATAGTTGCGGCCGTATTTGCGGATCAGACGTCAAATATGATCCGGGCTTTCCAGCCTTTGGGGTATGGGGTCACCTGAATCTGGTGGTAAGTGACCGCCTTGATTTCATTATTGACAACGTGTCGGCCCGGATCATAACGGTCGTACCAGAGGACAGCGTTGACTTCACACGTGCTGATTTTTTGGATCTTGATCGATTTGACCAACAATTCGTTGCCGGTCCATAGATACAAAAGCTCCCGGAGCCAGTTCACCATCAGATCGGGCCGGTCGGAACCGGTGACGGTGATCTCTTTTCTGTTTGCCCCCTTTAGCGTGCGGCTGTCCGCAACCAGGTCAAAAAGGGCAAGGGCGGCATTGGCAAAAAGATCCGCGGGGTCCCTGCCAAAGACATGGATGCCGAAGTCGGCGGTATGCTCGATCATCCGGTAATTTTTACTCAATTTTCAGCACCTTGGCCCCTCTGACGCTTCTTTGTTTCAGTTCCCGCAGCGCCCGGTTGGCGTCCTTTAGGGGAAACTCATCAAATTCCGGCTTGATATCGATGGCGGCCGCAAGTTTAAGAAAATCGCGGATATCGCTTCGGGTAACATTGGCGACGCTTTTGATCTCTTTTTCCAGGCATAAATGAGCAGGGTAGTCAAGCCCCAAAAGGCGGTCTTTATCGCGATCCTCTTTGCGGATGGCATTGATCACCAGGCGGCCGCCGGGGTTTAAATTTTTCAGGGATTCGACTACCGGCTTCCAGGCAGGAGTGGTGTCGATGATGCCGTCCAGCTTTTGGGGCGACAACGCGCCGATGTCACCGGCCCAGGACGCGCCGAGGTCCATTGCAAACGACCTTTCTTTTTCACTTCTGGCAAAGACAAAAATGCCCGAAGCGGGGAATTTGTGACGGGTCATTTTCAGAACCAGGTGGGCGGAAGCGCCGAAACCCGTCAGCCCCAGTGATTTTCCGTCCTGAAGGCCGGACAGGTTGAGTGACCGGTAACCGATGGCGCCGGCGCACAGAAGCGGTGCGGCCTGGGCGTCGGAGAACGCATCGGGTATGGGGTAAGCAAAATTTTCCGAAATCCGGACATACTCGGCATACCCGCCATGGGCGTCCCTGCCGGTGGCGACAAATTGGCCGCATAGATTTTCCTGCCCCGACCGACAGTATTCGCAGTGCCCGCAGGCCGAGAAAATCCAGCCGATGCCGACACGATCTCCCGGGCGGAATTGTTTTGACCGGCTGCCGGTTTGGACGACTCTTCCTACTACCTGGTGGCCTGGAACGATGGGAAAGCGGGGCGGCGGTGTGCGCCCTTCAATTTCATCCAGTTCCGTGTGGCAAACACCGCAGGCGCTGACTTTCACCAGGATTTCCGTTTCCGCAGGGACGGGATCCGGCAGGGTCGTCAGCTCAAGGGGGTTCTGATTTTCATCAAGGAAGCAGGTTTTTCGTAATACCATCGCTCTCATAACACTTAGCTCCTGTTAGTCCAAACGCTTTTTAAAGCGGCTGACGGCGCCGGCAAAGACGATGCCGCCCAGGATTGCCAGGCCCGTGAGCTGCGGCCACAAGACGTGGATGCCGGTCCCTTTCAGAAAAATGCCTCTAATGATAACCAGAAAGTATCGCAGCGGATTCAGATAGGTCAGCCACTGCACCAGTGCCGGCATATTGGCGATGGGAAATACGAATCCGCTGAGCATGAAAAAGGGCAGGATAAAGAAAAAAGTGGTCATCATGGCCTGCTGCTGGGTGGCCGATATCGTCGAGATGAAAAGCCCGATCCCCAGAGTGCTCAACAAAAAGAGGCAGGTTGCGGCAAACAGCAGGGTGACGCTGCCTACCAGGGGAATTTGAAACCAGAACACCGCAAAAATGGTGACCATGACCATTTGCGCCTGGGCGATGATAATAAAGGGGATGGTTTTTCCCAGGATCAGTTCGGTGGGTTTTAAGGGTGTGACGATCAGCTGTTCCATGGTCCCGGACTCCTTTTCCCGGATAATCGCCATGGACGTCAACAGCAGCGTCAGCAGCATCACCAGAAAAGCGACGATACCGGGAACATAGAAATTGCGGCTGTCCAGGTTGGGATTGTACCAGGTGCGGAAGCGCAGATCAATGCGCCCGAAGTTCAGATCCCGCTGGTATCGCTCCCGGATCATTTGATTGTTGAAGGCATCCAGAACCGTGAGGGTATGCGATAGCCTGACGGCCGTCATATTGCTCATGCTGCCGTCGGCCAGAATCTGAATGACGGCGGTATCCCCTTTGCGGATCCGGCTGCTGAAATCCGGAGGGATCTTGATGATGAGGTCCACCTTGCGCTCGAGCAGGAGTTGGTCCAGGTTTTGGGAGCGGTTATAAATATGAGTGATCCGGAACGTTTTATTGGCATTGACGGCATCTGTGAATCGCCGGCTTTCGAGCGTGCGGCTCTGGTCGTAAAGCCCGACGCGGATATCCCTGACGTCGGTGGTGACGACATAGCCGAACAGAACCAGCTGAATCAGGGGGGCGATGATCAGAAGCGGGCGGTTTTTTTTGTCCCTGAAGAGCTGAATAAATTCTTTGCGGACCAGTTCCCGGACCCTGAGCCAGCTCATCTTACAAACCCTCCCGTTTGAGAAACAGCAGGTTGAGCACACACAGGAAGCCGAACATGCCGACCAGGACCAGATAGCTGGGCCAGAGCAGGCTCAGTCCGATATTTCGCAGGTACAGCCCGTTGAGGATGTCGATAAAATAGGTTGCCGGAACGATGCGGGTGAGCTTTTGCAGCACCGCCGGCATGTTGCTGATCGGAAAGACAAAATCGGACAGCAGCAGGGAGGGCAGATAAGTAATCAGGATGGCCGCCTGATTTGCCACCAGCTGGGATTTGGTCACAACCGAAATCAGCAGGCCCAGGCTCAGGGCCACCCCCAGGTAAATGGAGGAAGCCAGAATCATCAGCCAGAAGCTTGCTTTCATGACAACCCCGAACAGGAGCTGGCCCATCAAAATGGCCACGAGAACATCCACCAGTCCGATAAAAAAATACGGGATCGCTTTGCCGGCTAAAAAATCCGGTGCCCGCACCGGCAGGGACAGCAGGGTTTCCATGGTGCCGTTTTCGTATTCGCGGGCAATGACCAGGGAGGTCAGCATGGCTCCCACTATCATGATAATGATGGCGATAATGCCGGGAACGATAAAGGCGCGGCTTTCCAGGTCCTCATTAAACCAGACGCGAATGCGGCCTTCAACCGGCGGCCGGATGGTTTCCATGCTTTTACGGTTAAAAAAATCCGCCCGCAGTTTCTGATTGTAGTTTTCCATAAAAATGGTGATGTAGCCCCGGGAAATGCCGGCGTAGTTGGGATCGCTGCCGTCAAGCAGAACCTGCAGGGGGCTCAGGCGGTCGGCCCTGATATTTGCCGTCCAGCCGGGCGGAATGACAAGTCCCATGGTGGCACGGTTGTGATCAAGAAACTGCTCAAGGGCTTCTGCGTCCGGCAAGTGTGCAATGACATCAAAATAGGACGAGGCGTCCAGCATGCGAATCAGGTCGCGGCTCAGCGGGGTTTTGTCATGGTCCACGACAACGGTCCGGACGTTATCGACATCCAGGCTCAGGGCATAGCCGAACAGCAGGATCAGGAGCAGCGGGATCATAAAGGCCAGATACAGGCTGCGGAAATCCCGGATGAGATGATAGAATTCCTTGCGGGTGATTGCCTGGATGGTTCTCAGGTTCATGGGTTCGGCTGTCCGGTTTGTCGGCTCATGAGTTTGATAAAAACGTCGTTCAGGTCCGCGCCTGTCCGGTCCGGAAAGAGATCGTCGACAATTTCGGACGGTGGCCCGGCGGCGACGATTCTGCCGGCGTTGATCATCACCACGCGGTCACAGTGCTCGGCCTCGTCCATGTAATGGGTCGTTACAAAAACCGTGACGCCTTCAGCGGTGAGGTGTCTGATAAAGTCCCAGAAATGCTGGCGCGTGATGGGATCGACGCCCGAGGTGGGTTCGTCCAAAAAAAGGATCCGGGGCCGATGCAGCAAAGCGCACCCCAGGGCCAGACGCTGGCGCCAGCCCGGAGGCAGCTCCCGGGTCGGGCGATTGCAGACATCCTGAAGGCGGGTCGTCCGCAGCACCCAGTCGATCCGGTCTTTCCATTCTCCGGTCGCAACGTTATAAATGCCCAGATAAAAACGGATATTCTCAAAAGGGGTCATGTCTTCATAGAGTGAAAATTTTTGAGACATATACCCGATGGCCTGTTTGATCTTCTCGGCCTCCTTGAAGATGTCGAATCCGGCCACCTGTCCGGACCCGGCGCTGGGGGTGATAATGCCGCACAGCATTCGGATGGTGGTGGATTTGCCGGCGCCGTTCGGACCCAGGAATCCGAATATTTCACCTTTGCGGACCGCAAAGGAAATCCTGTCCACGGCCGTAAAACGGCCGAATTTCTTTTCCAGGTCGGTAACCCGGACAGCCTCAGGGGGTGAAGCGTTCATCGGCCAGCGCCTTGTCTACGGCCCGGATGCGGTGAATCATGGCCGTTTCCAGGTCGGGAAAGTTTGATCGCAGGTCTTGCGGGGGTGCTTCCGCCAGCAGATGGGCATTGTGCATTAACATCAGCCGGTCGCATTTTTCGCCCTCGTCCAGATAGGCAGTTGAAACCAGGATGGTCATGCCTTCCTTGCGCATCTGCGTGAGGATGTCCCAGAACTCCTGCCGGGAAACCGGGTCCACGCCGTTGGTGGGTTCATCCAGAATCAGGACGGCGGGCTCGTGCACCAGGACGCAGGCCAGTCCCAGCTTCTGCTTCATGCCGCCGGACAGATCGCGCGCCAGCCGATCGACAAAGGGATGCAAATTCGAAAAGCCGAGATAAAAATCTTTACGGGAACGCCGCTCATTGCCGGTGATGCCGAAAATATCCATGAAAAAGTTGATGTTTTCGTCAACGGTCAGGTCCTGATACAGCCCAAAGCGCTGGGGCATGTAGCCGATCAGCGGTTTGACGGCTGTTTTTTCCCTGACGACATCGAGGTCTTTAATACATATCCTGCCAGCGGTTGGCTTGAGCATGGTGGCGATCATGCGCAGCAGGGTGGTCTTGCCGGCGCCGTCCGATCCCACCAGTCCCAGGATGGTTCCTTCGGCTACCGAAAACGAAACCTGCGAAACGGCTTCGTTTCCTTCAAAATTTTTTGAGACGGCTTCAACCCTGACGATTGACATGGCATCTTCTTAAAATACAAATTCCAAACGAATCTCAAATTTCAATCATCAATGATAAATATTTTTCAGGACCCAATATTGCTTATATTACTGAATTTCGGTCAGTTGAATTTGATTGTTATTTGGAATTTGACAGTTGGAATTTCAACAAGTGATCACCGCAGCCAGGCATCTGCGGGCATTCCCGGTTTTAATTCCAGGTCGGGATTTAAAATGGCAATTTTAACCAGGTAGACCAGCTTGACCCGCTCCTTGTGCGTCTGGATGATTTTGGGTGTAAACTCGGCCTCGGGTGAAATAAAAGAGACCTGACCCGGATAGATTTTCTGCGGATAGGTATCGGTTCTTATCTCCACGCGTTGTCCCGGTTTCACCTTTCCGATTTCAGGCTCATCCACAAAGATTTTCAGCTCCACCGTCGACAAATCAGCCAGTGTCAGAACTTCGCGGCCCGGAGACACCACCTCGCCCGGTTCAACGTTGCGGCTGGTGAGGGTTCCTTTAAAAGGTGCGGTAAGGCAGGTATAACCGAGCTGGATTTTCGCCAGATCAACGGCTGCGCGGGCGGTTTCAACCATTGCCCGGGCGGCCGCCACCTCTTTTTCAGCGGCCTCGATTTTTTTCAGATTGCTTCGGGCCTGCTTCAGCGTCGCCCGGCCTTCCGACAACCTGGCCTTTGCCGCCTGGATCGATTCCTTGCGAAACCCTTCCTTTAAAAGACTATGGGCCGCCTGGGCCCGTTCGTAATCTTTCAAGGCGGTTTCATACTTCAGATCGACGAGGTCTTTCTCCTTTTCGGCAATGACCCGTTTTTGATAGAGGGCATCAAAACGCTCTTTATTCCGGCGGGCCTCATCCAGTACGGCCTGGGCGGACCGGGCGGTCAGTCGGGCCTGTTCGATTTCCTGGGTTCGATAACCGGACTCCAGTTCTTCCAGTTGCGAGCTTAATAAGCCGACCGTAGCCGTCGCCCGCTCCACTTCAGCGGGCAGCGTTGCCTGATAAAGGTCCCGGAGCGCTTGAAGCTGTTTGAGGGTTTCCTGGGAGCGGATCAGTTCAGTTTGCCGCTGGTTGAGCAGGGTTGAAAACTCTTCGTCGGCGAGCCGGGCCAGGCACTGGTCCTTTTCGGCCGGCTGCCCTTCGTCGATGAAAACCTGCGCCACCTTTCCGCTGACCTGAAAGGACAGGTTGGCCTGGGTGGCCTCAATGGTGCCGGAATAATAAAGCTCGGCGGTCTGTTTCCGGTGCTGACCCAGGTAAACGAGCGTACCGACGCCTAAAAGCAGAACCAGAAAGAAAATCAGGATCACGCGTTTTTTCACACTCGGCCTCCATCAGAAGATGCGTCTTTATACCATCTTAAACAGGATGAATTCAAGCTATTAAGGCGTACATAAGTGAATGGACATGATTTCGCCGCCGGCTGTTTGACTGTTTCCGGTTGATGCTGTTTTCCGCTGCTGCAACCTCTCATTCAACCGACCAGGCCGGCAAAGAAGTTGCGAACATTGACACCCAGTGTCTTTGTCAGGTAGCCGCCTTCCTGCACAATCAGGATGGGGATTTTAAAGCTTCCGATCAGCTTTCCGTTTTCGGCAAAATCTTTGGCCAAGAGCGTCCAGCTCCCGGTGGGGTCGTCTTTGGCCGTATCCAGCCCCAGGGCAACGATTAAAAATTCAGGTTGGAAATCTTTGATCAGGCGCAGGGCTTTTTTCAGTGTGCGGCGATAGGTCTCGCCGTTCTGACGTTCCGGCAACGGAAAATTGATATTATAGCCCATACCGGGTCCGCTGCCAAGTTCATCCTCAAAACCGGAGAAATAGGGGTAGGCAAAGCGCGGGTGTCCGTGAATCGAAACCGTTAAGACATCCGGGCAGTCATAAAAAATATCCTGCTGGCCGTTGCCGTGATGGTAGTCGACATCCAGAATGGCAACGTTGCCGTATGTCCGCAAATACTGGGCCGCAACGGCGTTATTATTGAAATAACAGAACCCGCCGAAAGAGCGTCGTTCGGCGTGATGTCCGGGCGGACGGACCAGCGCGTAAGCCATGGCGCGCCCCTTAATGAGCTGCCGGGCGGCGCTCAGGACGCAGTCCACCCCTCTGCGAGCGGCCAGGTAGGCGGTATGGTTCAGCGGCGTAAAAGTGTCGATGCAATAATAACCCGCCAGGACGCTGCGGTCTTTTGGCGGGCGCATCCGGTTGCGGATCGGGAACACATAAGGATAGAGGGATCTGTTTCCCGATATTTTTTCACAAGCCAGGCGCAAATAAGCGAGGAAGTCCGGGGCATGAACCTCCCGAATGTGTTTGTCGGGAAAATTTGCCGGCGGGATTCGGTCAAACATCTCGCTGGAGACTATTTTGGAGAGGATACTTCGAACCCGCACAGGGGATTCAACGTATCCTCGCTCATGGACATGATGAAACGAATGCCGGTCATTGACCACCAGGGCCACTTTCTGTCTTAATTTTCGAATCACCCGATGCTGGACTTTTTGGGGTTTGATGTATTTGAATTCGCGCAGCCGAACCGGGTCTTCCCTGAAGGAGCCAACGACGCTTTTAACATACGCCGGCGGGCACAAGTCCGAGTACTTTCGCTCCAGTATCGCTTTGACGACTTTCCGGGCGAAGGCACGACGCAAAGGCTCTTTACGCGCCAGGGCATCGTAGACGAAATGCGGCATGCAGGTGTCTTCCGGCTTAATGGGCATTTCGTATTTCGTATTGACAACCGGCCGGGCACCGTAATGCTCGTAAAAGCGCAGGCGTGCGGCATTTTCTTTAAGCAGTCTGGGATCGGAGCATTCAGCCGGGTCATCGGGAAGGCATTCAAAAAACAAGCCCTTCGCGCCAAGGTCGAAAGCTTCTTCCCGGACTTTCTCGTACAGGGCGCCGCCGATGCCGCCGCCGGTCAGCCATTTGGCGGCGGCCAGATAGTCCAGGAAGCAGAACCGGAGATCCGGATCGTGGTGCACCAGGGCAAACCCCAGCACCTTGCGCCGGGCAGTCTCGGCCACATGGATGATGGATCGAAACTGCTGGATAAACGGGTTGTGCAGCTTTTCACCGATATTTTTTGCATCGGATTTGGGGGCTTCTTTAAACTGTGCCCAAAAGATTTCCCTTATCTGGCGCAGGGCCTCTTTGTTTACCGGCAGAATTTCATCGTAAATGCGGCGGATTTGGAACATGTGACAACCTCATTTACTCCAGGGATCGATAATTATCTATTCATCACAAGCTGATTAAAGCGCAGCCGTCAAGGTGATCCACCTCACAAGATACTTGAAAGAGCAGATCGATTTCAACCTCTAAATACAGTTCCGGCCGGTTTGATTCCAAAACCGGCCGGAAGGGAGGGTCAGGTTTTCAAAAACCTGCAAATTTCAGACAAAAGATATTCATGTGATCAGTTAAAAAAATAAGTGGCAATAATTCCGTTGAAAAGAGGCGTTTGCATCATTATTTCAAATACCACATACATGGACAGAGCGAAACAGACGGTGTAAGGCAATACCAACCTGAGTTTTTCATTGCCGAATTTAATCATGAACAGCGGTATGAAAAGGATCATGGACAACCAGAAGCCGACCAGCATAATCATCCCCAGGAAACTCAGAAGCCACAGCATGATAATGCGTTCGTCCTTCGACAAAACTTTTACCCCTGCCTGATCAGCCGGTCCGGTCGCTTCTTTGGGGGGTTCGGCTGTCGCGACGTCTTTGGATTGCAGGCGTTTTAACAGAACAAGCAGCCGCCAGCCGGAAAACATGATGCCGAGAGTTGTGACGAGCAGCGGATATAATTTGCGCGGAAAGGCGAAGGAGAGATACAAGGCGAAAACAAAAATCAATAAAAGAAACAGCCCGAAAAACATTTCAGCTTTAATTTTCGAAACATCCTGTTTCTGCTTGCCTTTTTCCCGGTAGATGCGCCAGCCCGAATAAGCCAGCGACAGAATGGACAGTATCAGCAGTACCACCGTTACCGGCCGCATCATGAAGTCGATTCCCCAGGCCGTCATCGACTTGTAGAAGTAATCTTCCGCCAGGGGGCCCAATATAAAACCGAGGATCAGCGGCGCGCGCGGATATTTCCAGCGTTTCATGGCATAGCCTAAAAATCCAAAGGAAACCGACAGGATAACATCCTGCCAGAAGTTTCGAATCAGAAAAGCGCCCATGGCGGCCATGAACATGATCGGCGGTATCAGCAGGCTGCTGCGCAGATATGCCAATACGCCCATATAGCGGGAAAGGGGATAAAGGGTCACCGCCCCTAAAATATTGGCAAGTACCAATATCCACACCATTCCCCAGACCAGATCGAGATGATCCACAAGCATTTTCGGCCCGGGGGTGATGCCGAGAATAAGGAAAGCGCCCAGCAAAATTGCCATGCCGCTGCTGCCGGGAATCCCGAAACCCAGGGTCGGCAGGAGGGCGCCGCCTTCCTTGGAGTTGTTGGCGGTTTCCACCGCGATAACCCCGCGGATGTCTCCCTTTCCGAAGTTTTCGCTATTTTTACAGGTTTGGGCGGCATGGCCGTAGCAGATCCAGGTGGCGGCATCGCCGCCTAGACCGGGAATAATTCCAATAATGACCCCGATGATGGAAGTGCGCAGCGTCAACCACCATTCTTTATAAACGACCTTGGTTCCATCCCAGAGCTGCTTCCAGCTCATTTTGACATCGACCTGTGAGATTTTGGCGCTGCTGCCTCGGGCGCCCAGTTCCATCATTTCGGTAAAGGCGAAAAGACCCAGGACGATGGTGACGATGTTCAGGCCGTCCCACAGCCAGAGCTGATCAAAGGTAAAACGTCCCACCCCGGTATGGGGGCTCAGGCCGACCATGCCCAGCAACAGACCGATCAGGGCGGTCGTAAAGCCCTTGGCCATGGACTCTTGACTGACCACGACAATCGTGGTCAGACCGAAAACGATCAGCATGAAGACTTCAGGAGACCCAAAGGAGAGCGTAATCGGCCGCAGCACCGGTATCAGCAGCGCCAGCACAAACGCGCCGATGACGCCGCCGGTTGCGGAGGCCGCCAGCTGAGCGCCCATGGCTTCACCGGCCTTGCCCTGCTGGGCCATGGGAAAGCCGTCAATAATAGTTGCAACCGTCGGCCCGGTACCGGGAATGCCGAAAAGAATGCTCGGAATAGAGCCGCCGGTATGGACCACCGAATGCATGGCCAGCAGAAAGGCAAGCCCTGTAAAGGGTGTCATCCCGAATACAAACGGTATCAGCAGGGCCAGCGCCAGGTTTCCGCCCAAGCCGGGAACCGCACCGAAAAAATTTCCGATAAAAGTTGCTAAAAGCATCAACCAGACGACCTGCCAGTCCAGCAGTAGTTTAAAACCACCCAACATGCCTTCTAACATGTAATGCCTCCTTGGATAAAAAAGGGAACAAAGCTAAATGGACATACGGTTGGGAGAAGGGGGAGAAATTAGCTTTCACCGGCAAATTTAAACCACAGCGGACAGCCGCCTCTTTCGGCAACCGACAACACCTGCCCGCTAAATGGGTCTCCATAAGGAATCCTGGCCACTCATACCTCCCCAAACGGTGGAATAAGGGTCAATCTTCTTCAAGATCCATGTTCAACTTGTGATGGTGCGGCTTCTTCTTGTTTTTATCGCGCCAACCGATCTGAAGGTCGGGCGTTCGTTCTTTTCTGTTGCGACACTCCGGGCATCGCTTGGGATTACTGAATCCCCTGGATAGGGCGCGTTCCTGTTCTCTGACAGTAAAGATAAAGGAACGGTTGCACTGAATACAGGAAATAATTAGGTCTTTCATATAGATGTTTCAGGTAGAGATCTGCGTTCGTGTATATTTATAGTTCCTTTCTGAAAATGATCTTATGGTCGCCTTTTTTAAAAAAATCGTTCAATGTACAGACGGGACGGTAGCCGTGTTTTTCGTAAAAGGATCTGGCCGGAGCATAGGGAGGGGTCGAAGATGTGTCGACATAAATGTGCTTTCCGCCACTGCGCCGGATGGCTGATTCCATAAAAACAACCAGCCGGCCGCCGACCCCTTTCTTTGAAAACTGACGGTCCACTGCAATCCAGTATAGATCATAGCAGTAGGCCGTCATCGGGATGGGGCCGAAACAGATATAGCCGGCAAACACTTCGGTGGGGTAGACGGCCGTATAGATAAGGTAATCCGGGTTTGCCGGGTTTTTTAAAACTTCATCAACAAGTTCCAGCGCCACCAGAACTTCACTCTCGTTGAAGGTATCGCCCTGGCAAAGGGTATGGTGAATGTTAGTTCTGTCCTGGGGAATAAGCGGCCGTATTAACATTGCTGGCGGACCTTTGTTTCATAAAATTTATAAAACGCTCGACCATCTGGACATAACTTAAGCCGGACTTTTCGATCGCAGCGGCAAATCCGGCATCAGGACTGAGGCATGGATTGGCATTCACTTCAAGAATAAAGAATCTTTTCTGATCGTCCATGCGGAGGTCGATGCGTCCGTAGTCTCTGAGCATCAAGACGCGAAAGCAGACGTGGGCGGCCATTTCCAGCTTCCGTTGCAGAGCAAGTGAAAGATCGCCGGGAAATTTCCGGGTGGTGTGCTGATATTCAAACGATGATTTATCCCACTTGGCATTATAGTCCAGGATGGGGTAGGTGCTGTCGGGATAATCAACAAAATCGATCTCCGCTACGGGTAGGAGCCGGGCCGACGGGTGCCCGAAAAGGGAAATATTAAATTCACGCCCTGCGATATATTCCTCTATCAGCAGGGTCCCGAACCGGTTTGATAAATCGGCGGTTCTGCTTTTAAGGGCTTTTTCATCGGTGACGATTGATTCCTGGGTGATGCCGACACTGGCATCTTCAAAGCGCGGCTTGATGATGACGGGAAATTGTAACTCGGCCGGATTGACTGAATCCGCATGGTTGAAAACCACATGCTTCGGTGTTGAAATTCCGGTGGCCCGCAGCAGCCGTTTGGTCAGGAGCTTGTCGGTTGTCAGCATCAATGCCGTGGAAGGAGAACCCGTGAACGGGATGCCGAGAAGTTCAAAAACCGCCGCCGGATGCCCACACAGGTGCGCGTCCTCATCCACGGTTTCACACAGGTTGAATATCATATTGACCCGACTGGTCTGTACCATCTGGACAAACGCGGCAAGATCACGCGTAAAAGGGATTCGCACCGAAGGATAGTTTAAGCGGGAGAGGGCGTCTTCAATGGCTTCAACCTGGGTCAGCACATCTTGGGAAGCCTCAGAAAAAAGGGTGCCGGCAGACGCCGGCAGGTTATACACAATGCCGATAGTGTTTTCAGACATGATGTCAGCCTATTCCCGTTCCCCCTTTATTATCCAGGAAAATAGCGTTTAACGGCGGATGAAACGATCGCGCCGATCAGCGCTTTATAGGTCATTCCGGCTTTGTAGGCAAGAATACAAAGGTCGGAATTCTGCGGGTGAAGACCCGCCAGGGGATTGACTTCCAGAAAATTCGGGATTCCGTTTTTATCCGTGCGCAAATCAATCCTGCCGCCGTCCAGACAGCCAAGCCCCCGCCATGCGTCCAATGCGACTTGTTTGGCCTTTTCCGCCAGCGCATCTTCAACCAGAAGATATTCGAGCAGTTTTTTATAGTGCTCCTTGTTGTGATAGGAATAGACTTCCGCTTCCGCATCCTTATTGAGGACGACTTCCATAACGCCGATGGCAACGGCTTCGCTTCCGCTGCCGAGGATCCCGACCGTAAATTCTCTCCCCGGAAGGAACGCTTCAACCAGGACGGGCTGCTTGAAGGTTTCCGCCAGGCTGTTGCAGACGGCAGCCAGTTCTTTTTGACTTGAAATTTTCGATCTGGCCGTGATGCCCTTGCCGGTTCCTTCGGCAACGGGTTTTGCAAACAGGGGAAAGTCGAAGCCCTGTCCGTTTGCGCTGGTCCCCTTTTCCCATACGAAAAAGTCGGGGGTGGGGACCCCCAGGTCGCGAACCACCCGTTTGGTCATACCCTTATGCAGGGTGAGGGAGAGAACCATCGGATCGGAAAATGTATAGGGAATTCCATAAGCATCCAGCAATGCCGGGACCAGGGCTTCGCGTCCGAAGCCCTGGAGTCCTTCGGCGATATTGAACACCATGTCCCAGCGATTGCCAGCAACCAGGCGGGCGGCCAGCGAGCGGATATTGCCGATCCGGTCGGTCTGGTGCCCCAGTTCCTGAAGCGCGCTTTCAATGGCTGCGATGGTTTCGGGCTTATCAAACTCGGCGGTTGCCTCTTCGCTGAATCCTTCCGCCAGGTAATCCTCCCGCAGATCATACGTCATGCCGATCTTCATGCGATTCGAATCCTCATGCGTTCGGCAATGGTCCTGCCGGATTTTGGGCGGCATCCGGGTAGCGGCAAATACGACCCTGATAGTTTTGCAGCAACAGGTCGTCGCCTTCCCTGCCGACAACATATTCCGGAAGCAGCGGGATTTTGCCGCCCCCGCCGGGCCCGTCAATGACATAAGTGGGGACTGCGTAACCGCTGGTATGCCCCCTCAGGCCGCGAATGATTTCAAGCCCTTTTGTGACCGGAGTTCTGAAATGGGCCGACCCGATAATGGGGTCGCACTGATAAAGGTAGTAGGGTTTCACTCGGTTTTTCAGCAAGCCGTGGTAGAGCTGTTTCATCGTTTCCACACGGTCATTTACGCCTGCCAGAAGAACTGTCTGGCTTCCCAGGGGGATTCCCGCGTCGGCCAAGCGTTGACAGGCCGCCTGGGTTTCCGGCGTCAGTTCATCGGGATGGGTAAAATGGATGCTCATCCATAACGGATGATAGCGTTTGAGCATCCGGACCAGCCCGCTGGTGATCCGCTGGGGAAGAACAACCGGGGCTTTGGTCCCGATGCGGATAATTTCAACATGCGGTATCCTGCGCAGCCGGGAAAGCAGCCATTCCAGCCGGTCGTCCGAGAGCGTCAACGGGTCTCCGCCGGACAGCAACACGTCCCGCACCGCAGGGGTTGATTGGATATATTCCAGGCCCGCTTCCCACCGAGATGGATTAAAACGATGGGCAAGGCGTTTGCCGACCATGCGGGATCTGGTGCAATAGCGACAATAGGTGGAACAGTAGTCGGTTACCAGAAAAAGAACCCGGTCCGGATAGCGATGAACCAACCCGTGTACAGGGGAATCATTTTCTTCCCCCAGCGGGTCTTCTGATTCTTCCGGGGCGTGCAGGTACTCCTTTTTTACCGGGACGACGCTGCGGCGCAACGCCTGATCGGGGTTGTCTTTTTCCAGCAGACTCAGGTAGTAGGGAGTGATGGCAACCGGAAAAATTGCATCACGATGCACACCGGCTTCGCGTTCTTCCTCGGAAAGAGAAAGGTACCGTTCGAGTTCGTTTAAGCTTGTAATCCGATGGCGAAGCTGCCAGTGCCAGTTGTTCCATTCTGTTTCGGCGACATCTTTAAAATGCTGTCTCCGAAATTCCAGCGTTTTTTTGCTGGACTTGAAACTGCCTGGGCCGTTTGAATTTAAATTCCAAACGACTTTTAATTTTGTTTTTGTTGAATAACCTGGTGAGACATCGTCTGATTGAAGCGCCATGACGCTCAAACCAGGCAACGTACTCGGAGGTTCCTTTTCATCGTTCAGCAACATTTCTTTTGCCATTAGTATTGCACCTCCCTATGGGAATCAGTGAGCGCTAATACGCTCAGTTTCATAAAAAATTCAGTATATTAACGACTATTTTCGACTCCAGTGCCGTCGAAAAAATTAATTAATCCTTAAAGAGCAACATCCGTGCCAATTATAACAGTCTGATTTTATTAAATAAATACAATCAGGAGGATTGCAGAATCGGCACCCCCAGTTCCGATTTTGCATGGAAGAATTTATTAAAGTTTTTGTAAAGGCGGAACTGATGTATATTTAGACAGAAAATCATTCGTTGAAAAAATCGGAAATAATAGTTCCTGTTTTTGATTTCGTCGGAACTGATTGTTCTAAAAAAAATCTTTATTCTCCGAAATCCATTGCCATTCTTAACAGGTTGATCCCATTGAAGGATTCCACAATCGGGGGGTGTGAAAAAAACAAGTCGGCGAAAAACAGGCGTGCAGGGTCTTGCGGAAGAAGAAGGTTTCAGCAAGGAGATCAGAATTCCCGATGTGTCGAGATACTGAGCAATCAAAGATAAAATTTCGTACCGGGTCTGACGTCTCACGCCATACCCCATCGCTTCCATGTAAAAAACCGTTTTCGGGTTGTTACATTACCACTCGATCTGCACGTCGGTATCCATGCAGAAAAATCCTTTTGCGTTGGCTAGTAATACAAGATGTTCCGTATGTCAATAAAAAAAATACAACATATTGGGTAAAATCAAAGAATGATCTCTCCGGTCTGCCGGGTACTGTATCCCCCCAGGGCTTCCACCCGCTTTTTAAATTGCGGGGAATGAATGATGTTAAGAAGAATCCGGATATTTTCAGTTTCAAAGAACATTTGCGGGATGACTAGGTCGTAGCGCTCGGTGACAACGGGAATAAAATCCAGCCCAAGCGCCTTGGCGGCAGCGTAAATACCCAGCCCGACATCCACAGAGCCGCTGAGAACGGCAACGGCCACCGACATGTGGGTAAACTCATCGGTCTCATATCCATTTATTCGGGCGGTATTCAATCCAAGCTCCTTGAGCTGATAATCAAGTAAAATGCGGGTGCCGGAGCCGGCCTGTCGATTGATAAAAACAATGTCGTCCCGGACAAGGTCTTCTATCCCTTTTATTCTCTTGGGATTTCCCGGAGCGACGATCAGCCCTTGGTCGCGAAACACGAGCTGGACCAGTCGGACGCCGCCGGGAGGGCTGTCATCGGAGAGATATTTTTGGATATACGAAAGGTTGTAAGTTCCGTTTTCCGTATCCAGCAGATGGGAACCGGCCACATGGCAAACTCCCTTTTTGATTGCCATCAGGCCGCCCAGACTTCCCACATGGCTGGATGAAAGGGTCAGACGGCTGTGAGTAGCCTTGATTTCATCGGCCAGTACGTCCAGGGTCATATCATGGCTGCCGACCACGACGATGGTATTGTTAACCGATGCAAGCGGACGCAGCAGTTCGGCCGGGACCGGTTCAAATTCTTTCAAGCCTTCAACGTTGTTGGGGATCCGGATGATGCCGTCCGCTTCGGTAATCGAGGTAATGCAGCCCGCGCCGCGCGGAAGCTGGGTTGCGACGATTTTCTTGCCGACGGCGCCCAGCTTTACCCGCAGAAATTCCTCCACCCCCAGCTTGGACGCAATTTTTTTTGTCGGTTCCACCATGACGACGGGACGCTCCCGGTCCGGCTGACCCAGCAGTCGACAGATGAGCGGGGCGACAAACTGCTCAAAGGCGACAATCGCTGAAACCGGGTAGCCGGGAATTCCGATGACCGGCTTGGAACGGACTGCGCCGATGATGACCGGCTTGCCCGGCATAATGGTCACGCCATGCACCAGCACGGTGCCCAGATCGGAAACGACATCTTTGGCGTAATCTTCCGATCCGGCGGAAGACCCGCCGATAATCAGGATGATATCAAAATCGGCTTTGATCGCGTCGGTAACGGCCTGTTTGATCTTTTCGAGGTCATCGGCGAGCATGTCGTGGCGGGTATAGCAGCCGCCGGTGGATTCCGCCAGCGCACCCAGTACATAAGAGTTGGTTTCCAGTATCTGACCGGGTCGGAGGGTTTCGATGGCGGTGCGGCGCCAGTCCACAAGCTCCGTCCCCGTGGGGATGATAAAAACCCGGGGACGGGCTTTAACCTGAACCGAGAAGATTCCGCCGGACAGCAATGCCCCCACGCAATAGGGCGTGATGACATGATTCTGGGGGAACAGAAGTTCCGTAGCCACAATGTCTTCGCCCATTTTGCGTACGTTCTGCCAGGGGAAGACCGGCGCTTCGATCTCGACCTGTTGGGAATCCAGCACATGAACCTGTTCGATCATGATCACGGCATCCGTATTTTCAGGCATGACATGACCGGTATTGACATAAAACGCGTCCGCACCGATTTTCAGGCGCCGGGGTCTTCCCTCGCTCGCACCGAAACTGGAAGCGGCCTTGACGGCGATGCCGTCCATCGCGGCTGAATGGAATCCGGGAGAGGAGAGCCTGGCGGTTACCGATTCGGAAAGGACCCTGCCCACGGCATCCGGTACGGGAACGGATTCGCTGGAAAGTGTTAAAGATGAATGAAAATGCCGGAAAAGGATGTTTCGGGCCTCACCCAGCGTTTTCATTTTCAGATAGACATTGCGGCTTGATTTCATAACCTCTCCGAAAACTTACGGTTATATCTTTTCCCGATAGCATGAAAGTTGTCATCGGTCTCTATAGCGGCAGGACTTCCACTTCGGTCCCCTCATCCAGCCCTTCCGTGTTGATCCCGATCTGAATCAGTCCGTCGGCTTTTACCATGGTGTTGATCAGACCGGATTTTCCCAGAACGGGATGGGCCCACAGGATGCCATCCCTACGGGTCAATTTTACACGGATAAAATCGACGCGCCCCTGGGCGGAGGGAACATTGCGGCTGAGACGGGCACAGAGCAGGGGGCGCTGCCGGCTGTCTTCGTCAAGACCGCCGATATGCTCAACAAACGGTCGCACCACAACGGTGAAAACAACCATGGCGGAAACCACATGCCCCGGCAGCCCCCACAGCGCTTTGGGGCCGGATCGGGCCAGGATCGTAGGTTTGCCGGGGCTGATGGAAATGCCGTGGACCAGAATTCGGGGGTCCGGCAGGGCCGACAGCACATCGATGCTGTAATCCCGAACCCCCACGGAACTGCCGCCGGAAATCAGGACCATGTCCGTCCGGTCAAGGGCCCGCGCGCAGGTTCGAAAAAGATCGTCGGCATTATCGCGTACGATGCCGAATGGTATGGGGACCGCCCCTGCATCCTGAAGCAGGCAGGAAAGGGTGTAGGTATTGATATCCCGAACCTGCCCCCGCCCGGGTTTTTGATCTATCGGTATAATTTCATCCCCGGTGGATATGACGGCAACTCGCGGTTTTTTAAAAACGGCAATCGATTTTCGTCCGAATGCCGCCAGCAAGCCAACTTCCTGGGGTCTGAGCTTCCGTCCCCTGCCAAGGATTTTGGCATCTTTTTGAAAGTCTTCGGCAATCTCGATAACATGCTGGCCGGGGGCTGCGCTGCGGTAAACCTCAATGGTCCGGTCGTCTATGGCGCCCGCATGCTCAATCATGACAATGCTGTCCGCGCCCGCCGGCAGCATCCCGCCGGTCGATATCCGGGCGGCTTCTCCGGGACCGATTTCAATAGACGGGGTTTCCCCCATGGCAATCGAACCCGTTACGGACAGATAGGCCGGATTGCCTTCGCTTGCGCCGTAGGTTGAGGAAGCCTTCACCGCATAGCCGTCCATGGTGGAGCGGGGAAAATCCGGGAGGTCGACATCGGAGACGGCATCAGCGGCCAGCACCCGCCCGCTGGCGTTTGCCAGGGGAATTTCTTCTGCGCCAACCGGATTAAAATCGGTCCGATATGCCAAAACCCTGTCCAAGTCGGTTACTTTAAAAAAATCTTTCATAATATTTACCGAACCTTGTCATGCTGTTACTGAGTAGCCATCTGAATTTAACACGGATTGGATCGGGTTGAAAGCTTAAAAATGATGCGGCCTGCGGAAGTCAGTCTTACCGCAGGCCGTGTTTTCAGCAGGGAATTGGTTCAGGACATCAACACAAGATTGCTGCGCGGAAAACAGGATTATTTCTCGTCATCGTCGAAATCTTCGAACTCATCGTCTACAATTTTAAGGGAAGAATTGATTTTTTTAAGGGGCGGTTTATCGTCGAAATTCTCTTCAATATCGTCGTCCAACAAGTCCTCGATTCCGGCGGCGTCTTCTTCGACATCCTCCACGATTTTGCGTTTGACACGCTGTTTGATGATGAAGTCGACATCGTCCAGGATGACCTCGCTGGATGCCCCCCGTTCAGGACCGTACATCGTCAAAACGGCTTCGGCAATTTTATTCGCAAACAATCCGGATGGATACATGTTCGGGGTGCGCAGCGCGGCAATCAGCGCTTCCTTGCCTTTGGGAATGGCGGCGGCAATTTTTTCTTCGGCATATATTTCCTGACAGAGAAAAGATAAGACTTCCTTGTCCAGTTCGGCAAACTCTTTAATGGTCACCTGTTTTTGCGCCGTATTTTTTTCAATTAGATACTTGTGCTTCATTGTAAATCTCCAATATGGACAAAAATGTTCACTGACCGGTGTCAATGGAATCAGTTATATATTAAAAAGTTTTATTGGGAAACCACAAAATAAGCATCCTGTCAATACCCAAAATAATTTTTTTGCGGCCGTCAAATTTATTTCCGTCACCCCTGCCGACCGCGGGTCCGCCGGGGCGGTATAAAAATATTGACCTGCCTATTTTAAGATGTTAAGGAACTGCCTGATTCTTAAGGAGGGATGGCCGAGTGGTTTAAGGCGGCGGTCTTGAAAACCGTTGAGTGTCAAAGCTCCGTGGGTTCGAATCCTACTCCCTCCGCCAGAAAATTCTTTGAAAATGTATTTTGATTTATCAAAATTTCGGAGAGATGGCCGAGTAGGCTGAAGGCGCTCGCCTGCTAAGCGAGTGTGGGGGGAAACCTCCACCATGGGTTCGAATCCCATTCTCTCCGCCATTTCAATAAGTTAAGGCCGATGGGTTTGCTTCATCGGCCTTGTTTTTTGGTGGCGAGTCAGGTTTAGGTAAAATCTTGCTTTTTACGTTTTTCAACCATTTCCACCAGCATCATAATGGGGCGGGGATTTCTGCAGAACGTCCCCTTTAGTTCAATTCCGGCATGACGCCCTGCTATCTTCCCGGATTCACACCCCATTCCACAGTGGATGATGACTGCCGGGTTGATGTTGAATCTGGTTGAAGCCTGTCTGTAAGCGTTAATCAGTCAGGACCAGGCAAAGAGTTTTACCGATTCG
This sequence comes from Thermodesulfobacteriota bacterium, assembly GCA_040757625.1. Classification (GTDB taxonomy): domain Bacteria; phylum Desulfobacterota; class Desulfobacteria; order Desulfobacterales; family JARGFK01; genus JARGFK01. The sequence continues at coordinate 69,615 of JBFLWU010000019.1, forward strand.
CCTGTTGGGTTATGAAGCTTTAGAAAAAGCAATTGACAACCCGGATTTCATCAGATATCAAATAAACAATTATCACCGAAACTGAAAAACTTCCTATAGTGGCATTTGACGTGTTGTTGAATTTTATTGAAACACTTCGATACACCCGCTTCTAAAAATGCAAGTTCTTGTCAATTGTCAATAAAATCATGTGGTATAGAAAGAAATGATCTTTTTATCTGCCTCAGAAATAAATAAGGCAGTCTCCCGGGCAGAAGTCAACCTGGCCATGGAAGAGGCCATGTTGGTTTTTGAGAAGGGTGACTTCATCATGCCTGACCGGATGCATATTCACAGGGGAATGGATACATTTCTTTTGATGCCGTGCATGGGCAAAAGTGTTATTGCTACCAAACTCGTAAGCATTTTTCCCGGCAACCGTTCTATGGGACTGCCCTCTCTTACCGGGCTGATAATACTTAACAGCGCCACTACGGGTGAGCCGATTGCACTTATGAACGGTGCTGAAGTGACCGCCCTGCGTACAGGGGCCGTCGGATCAGTCGGAGTGAAGTACCTGGCGTTACCAGAGACAGATTCAATTGGCCTGATCGGTACCGGGGTTCAGGGCAGGAGCCTCATCTTCTCATCACTTGCCCAGCGGGAGTTCAGGCGGGTGACACTCTTCGACAGTGACCCTGCAAAGGCATCCGCTTTATGCGAAGAGTTAAGGATAACCCATAAGCAGCTTTCCTGCAAAGTAGTAACTACACCGGAGGAATGCGTGGTAGGTTCTGGAGTGGTTATCACAGCCACCACAGCACCCTCACCGGTTTTGCCAGATGACCCTGAGCTTCTGAAAGGAAAATGTTTTGTCGGTGTAGGTGCATTCAGACCTGACATGAGAGAATTTCCCGATTCACTATTGGAACTGGCTGACCAGATATATGTTGATACTCCATTTGCCGCAGAAGAGTGCGGTGACCTGATCGATCCCATCAAAAAAGGGATCATAAAGAAGGAGCATATCTTTACACTGGGGAAACTCGTTGATAAATCTGTATCACTTACAGTGTCAAAAACGAGGGTATATAAAACGACCGGCATGGCCCTCTTCGATCTGACGGCTGCTGAACTGGTCTTTAATAATGCCACTCAAGCTGGTATGGGTGTAACTTTAACTCTCTGACAGAATGATCAATAAGGTCAATGTCATTGCGTCTGTGAACTGGCATGTCCCGTCGGCATCCTATCAGATTCAGACGGTGATGGGAAATGCATCCGGCATAGGTTTTGAATTTCAAGAAAACATGTAAGGTGGTTCAGTTTTATTTTGCAGGACGCCCCAAAGCGAGTGTGGTCTTACCATTCGGCATGAACCGGTAGCCTGCCGCTTCGATTGCATCGCGTGCGGGGATGCGCCCGTTGTCTTCCACTCGGCTGATTACCCCCACGCTAAACACGGTATCGACCCGCCGGCCGATGCCTTCCAGCGTTTTTACCACATCTGCGCACCGGTCCAGCGGCACCCGAAATTCGATGATGGCCGAAATTACCATCTCCGCCAGAACTTCGGCTTTTAACTTTCCGGTTCGATGATCCTCCATCAGATAGGTCAGCGGGTTGTCCGGGTCGAAGGTAAGATTCAACCCGGCGAGGGCCGTAGTGATTTCCTCTACTTCTTTCAGTTTGACGCCTCCGGCGTTGGGCCTTCCCACGTCTACGGCGAAGCCGACTTCACCAGACTTGAACCGATTGGTGATATCGTTGGTCTTGGACTCTTCAGTGCCCCTTCCCGAAACCCCGGTTTCCTTACACACCGAAATCGGGTCGCTGAAAATGTTTCGGATGGACCGTGGCCATTCCATTTCATTTTGAACGATGGCATCCACCGGGCAAACCCCGGCCCGAAAGCAGTTGTTGCACTCGGTGCAGCGGCCGGCGTCGACGGTCGCGTGTTCTCCATCCATGGAGATGGCCGCAACAGGACAGTAGGTAATGCAGTCCTCACAGCCGATGCACAAATCCGCGTCGATGATCATGATTTTATTCTCCTTGCCCGCTCAGCTTTTGAAGCATCTTTCCGGCCACCTTCGGGTTGAAAATACCACAAGTGCAGGTGGCCGCTAGTCGCTGCCCCCCCTCTTCCGCCGAACATTCACCTCGTTTAACATCTTCTCCCACTGTCTCGATCCGCTTCGGTGGAACCATACCGTGCCCGCACATGGTGGCGATTGCTAACAAGTTTTTTGGGGGAAGCCGACCCTCGTTGCCGAAAATTCCCAAGGACATGTTCACGGTGTGAGGCTTGAGACCAAGTTCCTTCAAAACCTCAAAGACCGAGGAGTAGTCGCCTGAGACCACCACAGACATGCCGAGGTCCGCATCCCGTACTTTTTTTAGTGCATCTTTCAGACGGTTTTTACCGGTAAAGGCGACGCCGACGTATGCCTTGTCTCCCATTTTCCTGAGGATTCCCTTGTCGGTAAGCCCGGTATATCGCCCCCCCTGGTTATCGTCGGCCAGATTGTCCGGACCGCTTAAAGCCACCAGTCGGTAGATTTCCTTGAGCTTTTCTCCGGCACCCCTGTCGTTGTAACCCTGCGACGCCATGCAAAGCAGTGTAAAGTCGTCTTTAAAACCCTCCATAACGGTTCTTCTATGCAGCGTGTGGGTCATTTCAAATGCCTCCGATTTTTCTTTCTTTGCCTGAAATTTGAAACCTCTTCACCATTTTAAACCACCGTCCGTGTCAGATCCGCAGCGCCGGGTTCGGAGAACTTGAGTTCCGGTGCATGGGCATCCATGATTTCCTTGACGATTCCGGCAATCTTGACTTTCTGCCGGACGAACTCCTCGTGCCACGACTCTGGGACCCACGGCTTGTATATTTCTCCCTCCGAGGAGCCGGGTTCGAATTTAAAGTAGCAGGGAGATGCGATCCGGGCGATTTCAGGGGCTTCGTACGCCCTGAACATCCCCCCGAAAGAGTCCACGATCAGGATATAGACATCGAGCGGAATTTGGACCGCCTTGCGGATGGCCGCAAGGATTGGCAGGGATACGTCCGAAGACGGATTCATCGTGTCGGCGCCCATCGATTCGATCACCCGTGCGCCTACAGGGCTGCAGCAACCGCCGAAAACCGAGAATTTAAACAGGGTCTCTTCCGGAATCATTCCTTCCTTGCGCATTCGGTCAACCAGAAAAAGGACCCCTTCGTCGTAAACAAGAAACCCCCGGAAACCGGCGTCGATGCACCGCATCATATCCGCAATCCAATAGGAAATGTTGTCAGAACCTCTCAGTCGAAATCCTTGCATAGCTCCTTCCGGAGTCGATATCTCCTTGGCTCCGGCATCCCATCCTTTCCTGTGCCCGACGGTCATGATTACTTCGAGCCCTGCATCGGATGCCATCTGCGCCATATCCTTCAGTTCGTTGAAATCACAGTATGTGGAGCCGCCGACCGTAGCAATGACCCGATGAATCGGCAGCTTCCGTTTATTCGTTTCCTCGATGAGGGCTTTAAGCGTCGATGCCCGCTCCACACCCGCGATTTCCATCCTGTAGTGGGCTCCGTCTGGAAAGGTTTTTTGGGAGGCGGGAAGTTCATAGAGGTCCCGCCCGGGTATTCCGTTTTTTTTCATGAAATTGCGTATCTTCTCAAGACGATTTTCGGTCATCGTTTCTCCTTTTTCCTATCGCTTCTAATTTTTTAGAGACGGATCGGCAGACTTCCAGCAGATGCGGTTCCAAAGCAGACATTTTTTTCGACGTCAGCCTCACAGCCGGGGCCGAAATGCTCATTGCGGCAATAATTTTCATTCGATGGTCGAAAATGGGGGCTGCCATGCAGTGGACCCCCTCGTCGAGTTCCTCGAAGTCGACGGCAATCCCACGACGCCTGATTTTTTTGATATGGACGATCAAGCCGTTGCGGTCGGTTATCGTCTTTCGGGTTTGGGGTATAAGGGGGGTCGTCGAAAGATAATGATCCAGCTCCTCCTCGGTGAAGCCCGAAAGAAGCGCCTTACCGAGCCCCGTGCAATAGAGCGGATCCATTTTGCCCATGGGGGTATCGAGCTTCAGGTAATGGGAGCTTTTGATCTTGTTTAGGTACAGCACTTTATTTTCAAATATCACGCCTAGGTTGACGTTCTCCTGAGACAGTTCTGCCAACTGTTTCATATGCGGATAGGCGAGATCTGAAAGGTTGTTAGGGGTGGAAAAGTTGGCGCCGAGAATGAAAGCCCTTACTCCCAACCGAAACGCGGAATCATGGCCGGTCTCAACATAGCCCAGTTCGGTAAGCGTTGAAAGCAGCCGGTGCACATTGCTGCGGGAAAGTCCAAGCCGTTCCGTAATGTCGGAAACATGCACCGGCTGCATTTCGGCCACAATCTCCAACAGGGCAAAAGCCTTTTTGACGGTTTTTGCCGGCGAGTAAGAGGTTTTCTTCATGGGGCTGACAGCCATTATAGTTCGCCGATCGCTTTCAGCGCCTCCCGCAAGCCTTCCCGCTGCTCTGTAGTCAGCTCTGGCATCGGCCGCCGTACCGGGCCGGCTGGCAGGCCCAGCATTCTCAAGGCCTCCTTGGCTGGGGAAACATAGCCAGGGTCATATTCCAGGAACCGGTTTACGACCTGGATTTTCAGATGCAGCTGCCGAGACTCCTCAATTTTTCCTTCGGTAAAAAGGGTGTATACCTTTTTCATCTGGCGCGGTATGACGGTGGCAGCCGTAGAGTAGATCCCCCTTACGCCGAGGGCCAGCGCGGGGAAAAGCTGGCTGTCGATTCCGGTGCATATGGAGGATTCTCTCCGGTTCAACCGGATCACCTCTACCAACTGCCCCATATCTGTGTTGCTTTGTTTCAGACCGATGATGTTATCGACTTCCATCAGCCGGGCAAGCAGCGCAGGCCCCATGGGGTTGCCCGTATAGAGCGGATTGTTGTAGACGACTACCGGAAGAATACGCGCCTCCGCAAGCGTCTTGAAATGGGTAAAGAGCGCACCCTCATCCAGGACAAAATAGTAGGGGGGCACCATGATGGCGCCGTCCGCACCCGCCTCCTTGGCATCTGTCATCAGTCGGAGGCATTCCCGGATAGTGCAGCCCGACGTCCCGGCCATAACCGGCACGTGCCCCTTTGCCTCTTGGCAGATGGCTCTGATGGCCGCTTTTTTCTCTTCCCTGTCCAGGTGCGGGAACTCCCCCGTCCCACCGACCGCCATGATCCCGTCCACGCCTCTTTCAATGAGGTGCCGGGTAAGTGTTTTCAACCCTTCCGGATCGAGGTCCTCATTTTCCTTAAACGGCGTTGCAATGGCGGCAATAATCCCTGTGACATCCTTTGCTGTGATCATCTCTCATCCTTTCTCATAGTGTAGGTTTCAGGCGTACTCTGCCTGTTCGCTGCTCCAGCAAGTTCCTTTAAAACGGTCGCAGCCCGCTCGGTATTGAAAATGCCGCACAGGCAAAGTCTGGCCATTTCGGCCGCCGCCGCCGCCGGACTTTTTTCATCCCTGCGGACCTCATCGACGAGTTTTTGGATCAGTCTTGCCGAAACCAGGCCATGGCCGCACATGGTCAGAATCTCGAGCGATCTTTCATCCGGCAGGAGCTCTTTTTTCCCCCAGATACCGAGGGAATGTTCGATGCTGTGGTAGGAAATTCCGGCCGCGCGGCAACAGATTACGCCATTATTGAAAAGACCGGATACGACCACCGACAGTCCCAAATCGGCGTCTGCAATCTCCTTAAGAACTTTTTCCGCCGATGCAAGATCGTTGAATACCGCGTGAATGTTCGTAATTCCCTCCAGCCGGTTTGTGATTTTTTCGTATCCGGCCGTGTAGCGGTTGCCCACCCTGTCGTCACCATAGTGGATCGGGTTGTTGGCGACGACGATGTCCAGAAACTTCCGGATCTTTTCTTCTGCGCCTTCCGAGTTGATCTCCCTGGAGGGGGTAAGGATAAAGACTATCTCTTCATCCATATGCGAACCGAACCTGTGTAGTGAGTGCGTCATATGCTTTTCCCTCAGTCGATTTTCGGGCGTCCGAGTCCCGTGCAGATTTTTACATGTTCCGACGGATTATAGTTGAGCCTCTTGAGTTCTTCGATTGCAGGCAGGCTGCCGTCTACCTCCGGGCGGCTGATGAAATCGAGGCTAAAGACGGTCTCCAACTCTTTTTCCACCTGCCGGAGCGTTTCCAGGATTTCGGATATTCGGGCAACGGGAACTTTGAACTCGATGATGGCGGTCAGGACCCGTTCATCCAGGATATCCTTCCGCACTGTCCCCGCTACAGGGTCGGACAACAGGGTCGTCAAGGGATTTTTTTCTTCGAACCGGACCCCGAGGCATGCCAGGGTCGTGGTCAGTTGCTGGACCTGCCGGAAGGTGGTCCCGGTGCCGGGTCGCCCCATTTCGACTCCGAAGCCGACCTCCCCCCTCCGATACCTGCCGGTCACATCGTTTGATTTGACCTCGTCTGTGCCCCTTCCGGCCACACCTGTTTCCTCAAAAACCGTAATTGGGTTGCTGAAGAGTGCCCGCAGCGTCCGTGGCCATTCAAGGGCCGGTTGGCTGACGGCATCGGACGGGCAGACCTCTGCCCGAAGGCAGACCCCGCATTCGACGCAAAGGTCCTGATCGATTGTTGCATAAGCATCTTTTATTGCAATGGCTCCAACAGGACAGTATGGAACGCAGTTTTCACAGGCGATGCACGCCTCGGAATCGATGATCATCTTGTGGCCTCTGAATGGTCCTTCTTACAAGGTTTCAGTGTTCTTAATTTTTTTCTTGTGCTCGAATATCGCTCCCAGGAACTCCACGCAGAGCTGAGCGGCAAACAGCGGCGTTCTACCGGAAGGATCCAGGCCGGGGTTTACTTCCACCAGATCAAAGCCGACGATCTGCGACCGCTTTGCGATTCCGGACAGGATCGTTTTAATCTGACGATAGCTTAATCCATCGGCTTCCGGGGTCCCGGTTCCGGGTGCAATCGCCGGATCTAACGCATCGATGTCGATGGTCACATAGCACCGATCCATTTGAGGAACCGCCTGAATGATTGCATCCGTCCCCTTTTCATGAACTTCATGGGATAGGATCAGGACGTCACCGCGGGCCTCGGCCTCGCGGAAGTCCCGTTCCGGTGCACGCAGGCCCCGGATGCCGATGGTCGAAATCGATTCGATAAATGAAAGTTCGCTGATCCGCCGGATGGGGCTTCCATGCCCGTATTTTGAAGAGACAACTTCGTCCCTGCGGTCCAGATGAGCGTCGAGCTGAACGATGCTCAATGGGCCGCCGTCTTTAAAAGCCGAGACTATCGGGTAGGTGACCGAGTGGTCTCCTCCCAAGAAAACGGGAAACGCGCCCTGTTTTATAATTTCCTTTACGGCCGCATCGATTTGGTCGTAGACATAGACTCGATCCAGTGGAACGATGTCTACATCACCGCAGTCGAGGAGGGTGACATCGGTAAGAAGTCGTTTCCGCTTTTCAAGATCCCAATATCCTCGCTCCGGTGCGGCCGGGTCGAAATAAGCAAATCGCATGGAGTATTCCCGAACGGCTCTGGGACCGAAACGGGCACCGGGCCGAAAGCCGACCCCCTCGTCAAAGGGG
>JBFLWU010000020.1:0-74049 GCA_040757625.1 Thermodesulfobacteriota bacterium
AAAGAAGTCCGTCCATGACGGCGAAGAATTTATATATGTCCTGAGCGGGGAGGTGGTGCTGGACATCGGCGAGGACACATATAAACTGGAGCCGGGGGACAGTGTGTATTACCTTTCCACCACACCCCATCTGATTGCATCCAAAAGCGGCAAGGCCACCATATTGGCCGTGCTTTATGAGGGATAGTGCGCCGTTTCATATGTTCGGTGCTTGCTATCGGTTCATCACATTAGAGTGAAATTGAAAATCCGAATATCGAAATGCGAAATACGAAACAATATCAAAATGGTAAAGCTTTAAAGTTAGAAAAAGGGGCTACGTCTTGGGTTCCCCTTTTTTGACCATTCGTATTTTGTTCATTTGAATTTATTTAAAGTTTCGAAATTCGGGTTTGGGATTTGCCTGTCCCCGAAAAGTGGGTCAAATTGGGAGCTGTCCTCATCCTTAGGACATAAATTTGTGGCTCCCTCACTATAGGTATTGATCAACCAATCCGGTTATCAGATCTTCTATTCCCTGTGCGCCTTCCCTTGAGCGGACATCCTCGATCAGGGCGTGTATTTTCCGGTAGGTTTGCGGATCCTGCGTCAGGTCGTCGGTGGAACGGTAGGCACCGCCGCGGCGCCCGACCCGGTAAATCAGGCGGTCGGTTTCAGAAAGCAGCTGATATTTATTGACAACGGCGAGCATCCGCTCCTTATCTTCAGGGAGTCTTCCGCTGACTTCTTCCAGCAGATTCATGATATGATCACTGGTTACCGTGCTGGTGATGCCGTTAAGGTTTTCAATAAAGCGTTTGATTTCCTCAGCCAGCAGATCATCGGTCTGCATGCGGAAGCCGCCGTTCTGAAGGTGCCGGTAGAGCGGAACCCGTTCAGGCACCCGCAGGCTGCGCAGCCGGATGAAATGGGGATTGATCTGACTGAGAACCCGTGCCGTTGCCAGGGCATGCTCCCTCCACATTTCCCGGCCGCCAAGCCCCGGCATCACGTACTCGGAAAGTTCGAGGCCGGCCTCCAGCAGTTTTCGGCCGGCCTCGATATGCTGTGCGCCGGTGATCCCCTTTTTCATCAGCCTGAGCAGGGGATCATGGCCGCTTTCCAGTCCGATGTGGACCCGGTCCAGACCGGCCGCCCGGATCTGCCGCAGGGCGTCCAGCGACTTGCGGATGACGGTTCGGGACCGGGAATAGGTGGTAATCCGGGTAATTTGCGGAAATTTTTCTTTTAAAAATTTCAGGACAGACAGCAGGTCTTCGGTTCGCATGATCAGGTTGTCGGCATCCTGCAGAAAACAGGCATCCGTGCCGTAATAAAGCCAGACGGCAACACTGCGGGAGCTTTCACTGCTGCCGGGATCATTCAATACCGCGCTGACGACGGCATCGGTGACGTCGCCGCTGAACCCGAGCTTCCAGGATAACGCTTTGATATCATCGGCGATGTTGCGGGCGGCCCGGATGTCCTCTTTGATTTCCTCAACCGATCGCAGGGAGAACTTGCGGCCTTTGTATACCGGGCAGAAAAGGCATCGGTTCCAGGGGCAGTTGCGGGTCAGGCGCAGCAGCAAGCTTTTAGCTTCATTCGGCGGGCGGATCGGGCCTTGTTCGAAATTGATGGGATTTTGTTTCATTTTTTAATTTGACAAAATAATATTCACCAATTTATAAATATCAGCTTTATTATTGTTCCAATTATATATCATTTGAAGAGGAGGGACAACCATGTCTGTTCCAAGATATATGTTTTTTACAAAAGGGGTCGGTGTCGACAGGGAAAAGCTGGCGTCTTTCGAGAATGCCCTGCGGGATGCGCGCATAGCACACCTTAACCTGGTTACGGTTTCATCCATTTTCCCTCCCCACTGCCACATCCTCGACATCGATACCGGCCTGACCCGGCTGGAACCGGGGGAAATCACCCACTGCGTAATGGCCAAGCAGCAGATCAACGAACCCGGCAGGCGGATAGTTGCCAGTATCGGTCTGGCGATTCCGGCGGAAGCCGGCAGGTATGGTTATCTTTCCGAGCATCACGGCTTCGGGCAGACGGAAACCGAAGCAGGCGAATATGCCGAGGATCTGGCCGCATCGATGCTGGCCAATACCCTGGGCATCGAATTCGATGCGGACAAGGACTATGACGAGCGTCGCAACATCTATCAGATGTCTGGCAAAATCGTCAAATCCCAGCATACCAGCCAGGGCGCCACGGGGGCGGAAGGGAATCTGTGGACGACCGTTCTGGCCGCGGCGATATTTATCGAGTAATGCAATGCCCCAAATTTATAAATTTCGGCGGCGACGAAGTTCCGGCCGCCGGCCTTGAAGGTGCCGATATCGTTGTCCTGCCGCTGTGTTATGAACAGGCGGTGTCTTACGGGACCGGCAGCAAGGAAGGCCCCTTTCATATCCTGGATGCGTCCGTGCAGCTTGAAAGCATGGACGAGGAAAGCCTGGTAAACTGGGGCGAGTTTCGGATTCATACCGCCGCCCCGCTCTTTCCGCCCGGAGATCCGGAAACGGCGGTGGCCCGGATGGAAGCCGTCGCCGCAGATATGATTTCCCGAAAAAAATTTCTCTTGTCACTTGGCGGCGATCACGCCGTGTCCATCGGACCGATCCGGGCGGCCGCCCGGCAATATCCGGATATCGGGGTGCTTCAGTTCGATGCCCATCTGGACCTGCGCGAAAAATGGAACGGCAGCAGGTTCAACCATGCCTGCGTCATGCGCCGGGTGGTGGAAGACATGGGCGTCCCCGTCGTCCAGGTGGGGATCCGGTCGTTTTCCACGGAAGAAGCGGACTATATCCAATCAAAGGGGCTTAAGCCGTTTTTTGCGCACCGGCTCGATCCGGCTGACCCGTCCTGGATTCAGGAAGTTGTTGATAGGCTGCCCCGGAGGGTTTATGTGACCATCGACCTAGACGGTCTGGACCCCAGCGTGCTTCCGGGGACCGGGACTCCTGAACCCGGCGGGCTGAGCTACCGGCAGCTCGTCGGCCTGATAAAGGCGGTGGGACGGCAGCGGGCTGTTATCGCAGCCGATATTACCGAACTGGCACCCGTCGAGGGCTCCCATGTTTCCGAATTTACTGCCGCAAAAATCGCCACCAAGATATTTGTCAGTTGCCCGAGGGTTGACATTTAAGGGCTGCATTCATATTTTACAGCAATCAAATTCATTCCGGGAGTTGTTTCAATATGAACATATTTCGCAACTGGTTTCTAGCCAGCCGGCCGTGGTCGTTTACGATGTCGGCTATTTCGGTCAGCGTCGGCGCCGCAATGGGCGCCATTGACGGAGATTTTTCCTGGAGACTGTACCTGATCACCATGGCCGGCATCGTATTTCTGCATGCAGCTTCAAACCTGAACAACGATTACCACGATGTCCGCCGCGGCGTCGATACGGCGGACGCGCCCACCGCCCGCTACCGGCCCCATCCGCTTATGGAAGGCAGGCTGAAACCGAAACACGTTCTGATCGAATCCTATCTTCTGTTTGCAGCCGCCGGCCTGGCGGGCCTATACCTGGCGGCGACCCGGGGCTGGCCGATTCTTGCCATCGGCATCACGGGTGTTCTGGCCGGCCTGGCTTATACGGCGCCTCCGTTTAATTACAAGTATCACGCCCTGGGTGAAGTATCGGTATTTTTAATGTGGGGGCCGCTGATGGTGGAAGGCGCCTACTTTGTCCAGCGGCAGGCTTTCAGTCTGAACGCCCTGTGGGTATCCATTCCCTTCGGGGTGCTGGTGGCGCTGGTGCTGCTGGCCAACAACATTCGCGACATCTTTTACGACAGAGACAAGGGTATTCAGACCATTCCCATCCTGATCGGTCGCCAGAACGGCATCCGGCTCTATATCGCCCTAGTGGTACTGGCTTATGCCAGCGTCTTGTGGATGGCGCTTATGGGCCCGCTGCAATTGTGGTCCCTGGCGATTTTCTTTTCCCTGCCGCTGGCGTATCGCCTGCTGGGCCAGATTTTGCGGAAAGTTCCGCTGGACGCCGACGCCCGCACCGCGCAGTTGAATACCGCTTTCGGCATCCTGCTGGTGGCATCGCTGGTCCTGGAGCATCTGGTTTGACAGGCCGTCACTTCCACTGGCTGCATGTCGCGGGAACGGTCGCCCTGGCGGCCGTTTTCTGGTTTGTGACCTTTTATCTGACATGGAGCACGTTCTGGATTAAAATTTCCCTGTCGGCCGCCTCCCTGGCCGTGATATCCCTGCGGCTGCAGCCGGATCCTCTCAAGGAATTAAAATTCGATCTGAAATCCATCCTTATCGGGGTCCTGTCGGCGGCAGCGCTTTATTTTATTTTCTGGCTGGGGAAGAAAGTTTCCACCACCATCTTCCCTTTTGCCGAGCACCAGATCGGATCCATTTACGGCAAGGGCGAAGGGACCCCCATGGGGGTGATCGCCGCGCTGCTCTTTTTTGTGACCGGCCCCAGCGAGGAACTCTACTGGCGCGGCTTTCTGCAGCGCAACCTCAGCGAGCGCTTCGGGGCCCGGGGGGGATGGCTCCTGGCCACCGCGGTCTACGCCGGGGTGCACGTCTGGTCCTTTAATTTCATGCTCATCGGCGCGGCGGCCGTGGCCGGCGCCTTCTGGGGGGCGATCTACCGGCGCCTAAACAACCTTGCGCCGGTGATCATTTCCCATTCCATCTGGAGCACCGTGGTGTTTGCGGTCCTGCCCATTCCTTAATGCGCCTATTTGGAAACCAGTAAAAGATTTTTGCCGGGCCGAGTTGTTAAGCAACAATTTGAAGTGTCTCATTCTTTTCAGGCCCCAAATTTCATTCCATTGCTCAATATCGTTGACAATTAATGCTTGATTTCGTATGGTGCCCACATAAATTTCTATAGGATTACAGGGCGTTAAGAAATAGATGGCATGGTGAAAACCATAGTGCCGGGTTCTTATAAACCTTGCTGGGGGAAGCATGGATAACCGATTCTTTGAAAAACCTGTAATCAACTCACCCTATGAGTACCCGGAACGTCACTGGGAGCTTGACGCTGGCGGCCAGCCTACGCAGCGGATCATCGAAAAACGCCGTCGGGCTGAGTTCATCACCCCGATTCCAAAGCCCAGAAAGCGTAAAGTTGCAGCCGAACAACGGCAGTTCGTCTTTGATGAGGGCAAAGGCCTTTCAACAGAAAAGCAGCAGTACGACCCGACCTCGATCATCAATCAGATGCGCCGACATGTGGACCAGTGGCGCAGCCTACAGAATCCCAACCAGTGGCAGGTTACTCCCGAAACGGCTCGTCTGCTCCAGCACTGGCGGCACCATAAGTTCAACAACATCCGACCGTTTTTTTGTCAGGTCGAGGCGGTGGAAACCGCGATCTGGCTTATCGAAGTAGCGCCTCAAGCTGGAAAGTCCGGCAGGTTTTTTATTGAACACCTGGCGTATGCCAATACTAATTACAATCCGGATCTGATGCGGCTGGCTCTGAAGATGGCCACCGGTGCAGGCAAGACTACTGTGATGGCCATGTTGATTGCATGGCAGACCGTCAATGCGGTGAGGCGACCCCAGAGCAAGAAATTCACCCGCGGCTTTCTGGTTGTCACACCCGGACTGACCATTAAAGACCGGCTGCGTGTTCTTTACCCGAACGACCCGGACAGCTACTACGCCGGCCGTGAACTCGTACCGACCGACATGCTGGACGATGTGAACCGGGCCAAAATCGTCATCACCAACTATCACGCCTTCAAGCACCGCGAACGGATTGATCTTTCAAGGGGCGGGCGTTCGCTGCTGAAAGGTCGGGGCGAAGAGTTGAACACCCTCGAGACCGAGGGGCAGATGATCCAGCGGGTGATGCCCGACCTGATGGGCATGAAGAATATCCTTGTATTCAATGATGAGGCGCATCACTGCTACCGTGAGAAACCGGATGCCGAAAAAGTGGATTATAATCTCAAGGGCGATGAGAGGAAAGCGGCCGATAAGAACAACGAGGCCGCCCGCCTTTGGATTTCCGGTCTTGAGACGATAAATCGCAAGCTCGGGATCGCACGGGTCATCGACCTGTCGGCAACCCCCTTTTTCCTGCGAGGCTCTGGCGAGGTCGAGGGCACTCTCTTTCCCTGGACCATGAGCGATTTTTCGCTTATGGACGCCATCGAGTGCGGCATCGTCAAACTGCCGCGCGTTCCTGTGGCCGACAATATCCCCGGCAAAGACATGCCCATGTTCCGCAACTTATGGGATCACATTGGGCCGAAAATGCCCAGGAAAGGCCGAAGCAAGTCCGCCGCCCTCGATCCGCTCAGCCAGCCGCCGCAACTTCAGACCGCCCTGGAGGCCCTCTACGGTCATTACGAAAAGACCTTTGAGCTGTGGGACAAAGCGGGCATCGACGTGCCGCCCTGTTTTATCGTCGTTTGCCAAAACACGGCCATCTCCAAGCTGGTATATGATTTCATTTCCGGCTTTCTCCGCGATAACACTGACGGCTCAAAAACTCTCGTGGCCGGCCGCTTCGCGCTGTTCCGAAACTTTGATGAGCATGGCGATCCTTTCCCCCGGCCGAACACGCTGCTCATCGACAGTGAGCAGCTTGAATCCGGTGAAGCGCTGGACGACAACTTCCGTGCCATGGCCGCCGATGAAATTGAGCGCTTCCGCCGCGAGATCTACGAACGCGGCGGGAAACTTGCCGATCAGCTTCAACAGGGCAAGGAACTTGATGACGTGACGCTTCTTCGTGAAGTCATGAATACGGTGGGCAAACCCGGTCAGCTGGGCGGATCGGTCCGCTGCGTGGTTTCCGTCTCCATGCTCACCGAGGGATGGGATGCGAGAACGGTCACGCATGTGCTGGGCGTCAGGGCCTTCGGCACCCAGCTTCTTTGCGAGCAGGTCATCGGCCGGGCGCTTCGCCGCCAGTCATACGATCTCAACGAAGATGGCTTGTTCAATGTGGAATACGCCGATGTGTTGGGCATTCCCTTTGACTTTACCGCCAAACCGGTGGTGGCCCCCCCGCAGCCGCCTCGGGAGACGATCCACGTCAGGGCCGTGCGGCCCGAACGCGATAGACTCGAAATCCGTTTTCCCCGCGTGGTAGGCTACCGTGTCGAGTTGCCTGAAGAAAGGCTTACCGCCGAGTTCAACGACGACTCCGTGATGGAACTGACCCCGGATCTGGTCGGCGCAACGGAGACTCAAAACTCCGGAATCATCGGCAAACGGGTGGACCTCAATCTGGTTCACACCGGCGACGTTCGACCCTCGCAGGTTTTATATGAGCTCGTGTCTCACCTGGTCCTCACCAAGTATCGCGATCCGGGCGAAGACCCCAGGCTTCACCTATTCGGCCAGCTCAAGCGCATCGCCCGCCAGTGGCTCGATGGGTACCTCGTCTGCAAGGGCGGCACCTATCCGGCGCAGTTAAAATATAAGATGCTGGCCGACATGGCCTGCCAGCGCATCACCGACGGAATCACGCGTGCCTTTGTCGGGCAGCGCCCCATCATGGCCGTGCTGGACCCTTACAATCCCGCCGGTTCCACCAGATACGTCAATTTTACTACCTCCAAAAAGGACCGCTGGGAAACGGACGCCCGCCGATGTCACATCAACTGGGTTATCCTCGACAGCGATTGGGAAGGTGAACTCTGCCGGGTGGTCGAGTCCCACCCGCGCGTCCGCGCTTATGTCAAAAATCACAACCTCGGCCTTGAAGTGCCTTATCGCTTCGGTTCGGAAATGAGGAAATATCTGCCCGATTTCATCGTGCTGGTGGATGACGGCCACGGCGACGATGACCTTCTGCATCTGATCGTCGAGATCAAAGGCTACCGGCGCGAAGATGCCAAGGTAAAGAAATCCACCATGGACACTTACTGGATACCCGGTGTGAACAACACGGCTCAATACGGCCGCTGGGACTTTGTCGAGTTCACCGAGGTCTATCAGATCGGGGCCGACTTCAAAGCCGGGGTCGAGGGCGAATTCAGTAAGATGATCGATGAAAGAGTGAAAGCTGAAGAGTGAATGGTGAAGGGTGAAATGAAAAAGCCAAAGCGAGATTTGCCGGAAAGGACGTTTAATTTTGCCCGCCAGGTGGTGAAGCTTTGTCAAACTTTAGACCAGAAACCGGGGGTGAGCCGGACATTGGCCGGTCAGCTTCTGCGGTCGGGTACGTCGATCGGTGCAAATGTCGAAGAAGGTCAAGCAAGCCAAAGCCGTGCCAATTTTACTGCCAAATACTATATAGCCTGTAAAGAAGCTCGCGAGACACACTATTGGCTCCGATTGCTTGCTGCATCAGAGATAGTGGCAAAAGAAGAGATAAGAGAAATCACAGATGAAGCAAACGAGCTTGTTGCGATATTGACCTCGATTGTAAAGAAGTGCAGAACAAAAAATGAATAAAGGAGGAAATGAGGGACGAAGTTTGAATCGTGGAATGCATGACTTTCACCCGTCACACTTCACCCTTATAACTTTGTCGTGCCTGCCACGCGTCTGAAAATATTCGTCAGCAGTGTCCAGAAGGAATTTAAACAAATTCGCCTGGACTTGAAGGCCTTTCTTCTCGGCGATGCCTTCCTGCACCGTTTCGTTTCCGAAGTTTTTCTTTTTGAGGAACTTCCGGCTACGGACCGTCGCGCGGACCAGGTTTATCTCGAACAAGTGGAGCGCTGTGACATCTACCTGGGCATATTCGGATACGAATACGGCAATGAAGACCAAGACGGCGTCTCACCGACCGAATATGAATACAACCACGCCGCCAAACACCGAAAAACCCGACTGGTTTATGTATGGGGTACGGATGAAAAAAGACGTGCGCCTAAAATGCGGCGCTTGGTCAGTAAGGCCGGTAGTGAACTGATCCGCCGCCGAGTCCAGGATATCAGCGCCCTGACTGCGGAGGTCTACGCCAGCCTCGTGGATTACCTGGACGGAATGGGCGCGCTGCGTGTCCCGCCTTTTGACACCTCCGCTTGCGATAGGGCCAATCTGAAAGATCTCTCCCACAAACGTATCGACTGGTTCCTGGAAACCGCTCGCCGAGAGCGTGGCTTTCCCCTCAAGTCCAACACGACCACGCAGGCCTTGCTCACCCACCTCAACCTGCTCGACGACGGAAAACCGTCCAACGCCGCCATGCTGCTGTTCGGCAGCAATCCACAACGTTTCCACCGTACCGCTGAAACCAAATGCATGCATTGCCACGGCACTGAATACCGCCGCCCGTTTGACTCAATGCAGGTGTACGGCGACGATCTCTTTCAGCAGGCCAACCAAGCACGAGATTTCGTACTGGCCAAGATCAATCGCGCCATCGGCACACGTGCAACCAGCATCACTGCACCCGCCACTTACGAACTGCCCCCAGACGCTATCGGCGAGGCGATAGTCAACGCTATCGCCCACCGGGATTACCACAGCAACGCCTCCGTCGAAGTCCGGCTCTTTGCCGACCGTCTCGAAGTCTGGAACCCCGGCAGACTCCCTGGAACCCTAACGCTCGAAGATCTGCGTAACGACCACCCTTCGGTGCCCCACAACCCCCTTATAGCAGAATCGCTTTACCTGACGCGCTACATTGAAAAGGCCGGGTCAGGCACCCAGCGTATGATTGAACTTTGCCGGTCCGCCGGCCTGCCGGAGCCGCAATTCGAGCAACGCAGCGGCTCCTTTGTCATTACCCTCTGGCGTGATTGGCTAACGGATGAAGTCGTAGCAAAGCTTGGGCTGAACGGACGCCAGAAGCTGGCCATCGGTTATCTGAAAACCCAGGGTAAAATCTCCAACACAGAGTATCAACGGGTGGCAAATTCCATCAAAAAGACCGCGACGCGTGATCTCAGTGACCTAAGGGAAAAAGGGATCATCGAGCAAAGAGGCAATCGAGGGCCAGGTGTCTACTATGTCCTGGCCAAGAGAAGGGACAAAATGGGGACAATAGGGACGTGAACTCCGCAGTGTTGGAAAAGGGACATAATAGGGACAATGGGGACATTACCAGTCATCCAATCAAAGGACTCATAAATGGCTCAAACGGATCATTTAGGGCTCGCGAGAAAAAGGGCGAAGGGCGAAAAGAGGAGCACGACTGTAAATTTTGTGCAATATGCGATTCCTCACAAGCTGTCGCTAATTAGTCAGACACCGTCTGACCAATTGATCGTCTCTGATGAGCAACTTAGAAACACACAACGGCTGGCAGATGAAATTGAGAAACCCGACATAAACCCGACAAACACGACAGAGATGCAATGTCCGCAGTGTGATACTCGTTTCAGTAACCCGCCAAACCCGTCACGATAATGCGGCAAAGAGGCAAAAAAAGGACGGGCGCCATGGAAAATAAGGCATTGGTAAGGCATCTTAAACAGCAAGGATAATAACGATGGCCAGGAAGCGAACCACCCCCAAATCGGTTGAAACGCTCAAACACGACGAAGCCAGCCGGAAGAACATCCCCACCGCCGAATACCAGTCGGTGATGCAGAAGAACGAGCAGAACCCGGTGCGCGTGGCCTACGAGCGCCGCAACCGCGACCTCGATCCGCAGCTTGTCTGGCGCGGCAAGGACGAAAAGGACTGGAGCGAGCTGATTGTCCATGCGCCGCCGCTCTATATCCAGGAAAAGGTCCATCCCAAGGTGCTGGTAGATGTCCTGCTGCGCCAAACGGCCGAAAGCAAGGCCCAGGAATCCGGCAGCCAGATCGATCTTTTCGCCGATTTTAACGGCATCCCCGGGAGCGTGGACAAGACCGAATTCTACCAGCACGACCAGAACTGGTCGAACCGCATGATCCTGGGCGACTCCCTGCAGGTCATGGCCAGTCTGGCCGAGCGCGAGGGGCTGCGCGGCAAGGTGCAGTGCATCTATTTCGACCCGCCCTACGGCATCAAGTTCAATTCCAATTTCCAGTGGTCCACCACCAGCCGCGACGTCAAGGACGGCAAAACCGACCACATCACCCGCGAGCCTGAGCAGGTCAAAGCCTTTCGCGACACCTGGCGCGACGGCATTCACAGCTACCTTACGTACTTGCGCGACCGGCTGACTGTGGCGCGGGATTTGTTGACCGATTCAGGTTCAATTTTCGTGCAGATCGGTGATGAAAACGTCCACCGCGTCAGGGCGTTGATGGATGAGGTGTTTGGGGAGGGTAACTTTATCGGATTGATTTGGTTTCGAAAAAAAACGATGCCGCTTGGTGCAACCTACCTTGAACGGATGGGAGACTACATAATCTGGTTTGGGAAGAATTCATCGCAGACAAAATTCAGGCGGCTTTTTAGACAGATTGACATCACTGGAGATTTTCATTGGAACTGGCGACAAGTGGATGAAACTTTCCGTCGGAAGTATTCCAAAAAAGAGCTGGAAGACAACCCGCCTGGCGATCCATTTCGTCTTGTCTCGATGTGGCCACCTTCATTCAGTGCAAAGGATGTTTATGACCTGCCATTTCGTGGGAAGAAATGGCGACCTGCACCAGGGCAATGCTATCCGACTGGGACTGAGAAACTTGAACGCGTTGCAAAGGCAGACAGACTTGAGATTGAGGGCCAATTTGTACGTTACGTGATGAAGTTGACGGATGATGATACAACAAAGCTTAACCTTACTTGGATGGACACAGTTGGAGCGCGAGACCAACGCTACGTCGTGGAAACTAATGAATTTGTAGTCCAGCGTTGTGTTCTCATGGCAACAGACCCTGGTGGTCTTGTCCTCGATCCCACCTGCGGTTCCGGCACCACGGCCTATGTCGCCGAACAATGGGGCCGCCGCTGGATCACCATTGACACGTCTCGGGTTGCTTTGGCGCTGGCCCGGGCGCGCATCATGGGCGCCCGATATCCGTACTACCTGCTGGCCGACAGCCGCGACGGCCAGCTCAAGGAGGCCGAAGTTGCCCGCACAGCGCCGTCGTGCCAGCCCACTCGCGGCGACATCCGCCAGGGCTTTGTCTATGAGCGCGTGCCTCACATCACGCTCAAATCCATCGCCAACAACGCGGAGATCGACGTCATCTGGGAAAAGTGGCAGGAGAAGCTGGAGCCCTTGCGCGAGTCGCTGAACGCCTCCCTCAAGAAAGTCTGGCAGGAGTGGGAAATCCCGCGTGAGGCCGATGCCAAATGGTCGAATGCTATCGGAAAGCTGCATGCCGACTGGTGGCAGGCCCGCATTTCCCGCCAAAAGGAGATCGATGCCTCCATCAAAGCCAAGGCCGAATTTGAATACCTATACGACAAGCCTTACGAAAGCAGGAAAATCGTTCGCGTGGCCGGTCCCTTCACCGTCGAGAGTCTGAGTCCCCACCGCGTCCTGGGCGTGGACGAAAATGATGAATTGATCGACAACCTGAAAGAAAAAAGCGCCGAATACGGCGCCAGACAGACCTTCCCCCAGATGATCCTGGAAAACCTCAAGACCGCCGGCGTCCAGCAGGCCCACAGGGAAGACCGGATCACCTTCACATCGCTCATACCCTGGCCCGGTGAACTTGTAAACGCTGAAGGCCGCTACCTGGAAGGCAATGCCGAGTCGGGAACGGAAAAACGCGCCGCCATCTTCATCGGCCCGGAATTCGGCACCGTTACCCGGCCCGACCTGGTGGCAGCCGCCCGCGAGGCCGGCGACGCCGATTTTGACGTACTGATCGCCTGCGCCTTCAACTACGAGGCCCATGCCACGGAGTTCAGCAAGCTGGGCCGCATCCCCGTGCTCAAGGCCCGCATGAACGCCGACCTGCATATGGCCGAAGACCTCAAGAACACCGGCAAAGGCAACCTTTTTGTCATCTTCGGCGAGCCGGACATAGACATCCTGCCGGAAAAAGACGGCAAACTGCGCGTGAAGGTCAACGGTGTGGACGTCTTTCACCCCCAGACCGGCGAGGTTCGCAGCGACGGCCCCGACGGCATCGCCTGCTGGTTCATCGACACCGATTACAACGAGGAGAGCTTTTTCGTCCGCCACGCCTATTTTCTCGGCGCGAGCGACCCTTACAAGGCGCTTAAGACCACCCTTAAGGCCGAGATCAATGCGGAAGCCTGGTCCACGCTCAACAGCGACACGTCGCGGCCTTTCGACAAACCGAAGTCCGGCCGCATCGCCGTTAAAGTTATCAACCACCTTGGTGATGAGGTGATGAAAGTGTTTAGAGTATGAATGTATAATCCGCTTGCTACCCAAGTGGAAATTGCTGCTACGGTGGCCGTTTTCCTGGAAACCAATTTTTTTCCCAAGTGCCGAGCCTTCCCCCTTGTTTTTGCATTCATATGCTGCTGTTCATGGTTAGCGACAAGTCCTGCAGTCAGAACACCGATTCCCAGGTACAAAAGTTTGTTGTAACTTGCTTTAATCCTGTCTATATTTTCAAAAACAAAAGAGAGGTCGCATGGGGCTGACGCTCACAGAGAAATTGATCGCCGCGGCGCTTGTCGACGGTGAAATGAAGATAGGAAACCGGATCGGGATCCGTGCAGACCAGACGTTGTCGCACGACCTGAACGGGGTGATGTCGTATCTGGTCTTGGAGGCCATGGGGGTTGAAAGGGTTAAAGCCAAGGTGGCCGTGCACTACATGGACCATAACATCCTTCAGGCCGACTTTAAAAACGCCGACGACCACAGTTATTTGTACGATATTACCGCCAAACTGGGGGTTACGACCGCCCGCAAGGGGAGCGGCATCTGCCACATGCTGCACCTGGAGCACTGGGCCGTTCCGGGACGGACCCTGATCGGCGCGGATTCCCACACGGTCGCCGCCGGCGGCATCGGCATGCTCTCTATCGGCGTCGGCGGATTTGACGGCGCCATGACCATGGCCGGGGAGCCCTTTTATTTTAAGATGCCCCGGGTCGTCAATGTTCGGCTGACCGGGCGCCTGCAGCCCTTTGTGTCGGCCAAGAATGTGATCCTGGAAGTCCTGCGGCGGATCTCGGTTAAGGGCGGTGTGAGCAAAATTCTGGAATATACCGGTCCGGGGGTTGCCGCCTTGAATGTTGCCGAGCGCTCCACCATCGCCAATATGGGCGCTGAAACCGGTGCGACCACATCGGTGTTTCCCAGCGATGAGCACACCCGCCGATGGATGCGGGCCTATCGTCGAGAGCAGCAATGGGTTCTTCTGGAGGCGGACCCGGATGCGGTTTATGACGAGGTCATTGAAATTGACCTCTCCGCCTTGGAGCCTTTGATCTCTCTGCCGCATCAGCCCGACCGGGTCGTGCCGGTGCGCGAGGTTGCGGGAACGAGAGTGGATCAGGTCATGATGGGCAGCTGTACCAATGCCTCCCTGCAGGATATTCTTGCGATTGCGCATATCCTGCGGGGCAAAACAGTTCATCGCCATGTGGATGCAGGGCTCTATCCGGCCACCCGAACGGTCCAGCGCGAAAGCATTGCCCGGGGGGCATTTGAAACGATAGCCGCTTCAGGGGTGCGCATATTTGAAGCGGTCTGCGGCGGCTGCAACGGGTGCGGCTTCGCCCCCCAGACCGACGGCGTTTCGCTGCGGACGACCCCGCGCAACTTTTTGGGGCGCAGTGGGACGGCAAGTGCTCAAGTATATCTGATTGCGCCGGAGACCGCGGCGGCCTCGGCCCTGACCGGCGTGATTACCGATCCGCGGGATCTGGGCCTTGCCCCGTTTGTCTACGAGATGCCGGAGGTATTTATCGACGATCGCGATATCTTTCTGCCGCCAGCGAGCGAACCCGGCAAAATAAAAATCCGTCGGGGACCCAATATCCGGCCCATGCCGGACATGCCGCCCTTGCCGGAGGTAACCAGCGGAGAGGTCTTGCTCAAGCTGGGCGACAATATTACCACCGACCACATCTGTCCGGCCGGTGCGCTCTATATCCCGATCCGGTCGAATATTCCGGAGATCGCCAAACACGCCTTTAAGGTCGTGGATGACGCCTTTGCAACGCGCGCCCAAAAGGCCGGCGGGGGCATCCTTGTGGGCGGCGCCAACTACGCCCAGGGCTCCAGTCGTGAACAGGCCGCCATGGTCCCCCGCTATTTGGGGATCAGGGCCGTGATCGCAAAGGATTTCGCCCGCCTGCACCTGGCCAATATGGTCAACTGGGGGCTGCTGCCGCTGGTATTTGTTAACGGGGAAGACTATGACCGGATCGGACAGGGAGATTGCTTGAGCATCGACACGCGCGAATTGAAAGATGGAAAAAAATACAGGGTGATCAACGATACCAAAAAACTGGAATTTCTGGTTGCTTCACCCCTGTGCCAGGAAGAACTTGATGCGGTTAAGGCCGGCGGGGTGGTGAATCAGGTTAAAAACAGGAGTCGGTAGAGATGAAAACATTAAAAAATGAGATGATTCAGATATTAAAGGGCTTGCGTCAATCCCATGGCATTACAGCCATCAAGGCATCTTTTGAAACGGAAGACATTCAATTGTTCGAACAGCTGAGAATCGTTGAGTTTGCCGCCGCTGCCGGTGTCGGCATCGTGGTGAAGCTGGGCGGCAGCGAGGCGCTGACGGACATTCGGCTCGCGAAAATGCTGGGTGCGACGGCTGTTTTAGGCCCCATGATCGAGTCAAGGTTTGCTCTGGAAAAGTATCTGGAGCTGTGTGCACGGACCTTTACGGCCGAGGAGGACGTCAAGTACCTGATCAATATCGAAACGGTTGAGGGTTGCAGGCGGATTGAGGAGATCACATCGGCCTACAACGTTAAGATGCTGGAAACCGTGGTTCTGGGCCGCACGGATTTATGCAATTCGATGAACATCACGGATGTCAACGCACCGGGAGTTCTGGAAACAGCGCGAGCGCTGTTCACCACATTGAAGCCGCGCCATATCCGGTGTCTGGTGGGGGGCGGGGTAACCGCCGAAACCGCGGCGTTTTTAAAGCAGCTCGACGGGTTGGTGGACGGGTTCGAGACGCTCAAAGTGGTGTTCGGCAACTACAGCCGGTCGGCGCACAACCTGGAGGCGGGGATACGGCTGGCTCTTGAATACGAATTAAAATGGTATCAACTCAAGCAGAAGCATTACGAAGAGAGAAGCCGGGAGGATGCTAAAAAAATAGATCGACTTTCTGCTTGAAAAACAGGATGCTTGCAGCCGGTTCAATGGAACCTGGGCGGGACCGCTGCCGCGCGGTTATGATTCAATGAGGCGGTAACGGTTCCCAGGGGGCCTGTTCCCGAACGGACCGGAGAACATGTAACATACTCCCCGGCTCCTGCAATATAATTATTTTTTTGATAGAGCTTAAAGCCTTATTCCCCAAAGAGATCCTTGGTGTGACACTACTGAAATTCCATTTTATTTCAAACTGTTAAAATATTTAACCCCTTATCTTGCAACCTGTTGCACCAATGCTTATAGTTGCACTACGGTTGTGAATTCCGATTCTTGAATCGTGAAATCCCTGCGCCCCGACTCCTGCACCTGCGTCAGTTGTGGATAATTGCTGATCCCGTATGTGGCGCCCAGATAAGGATTGTTTGCTGATGTGGTATGGTCGAACAACCCGTCCTCAAACAAGGGAAAATCATTCAATAAAAATTACTCATTACATTCAAACCGGATAAGGACCCTGTCGAAAATGAAAAAGATCATTTCGCTGCTGGTAGCGGTGTTGTCGTTTTCAGCCACCTGCATCGGGTTCGCGGAAGAACCGGCCCTGCAGGTGGAGCTGCTTGTAAAAGAAGCCCTGGCGGCGAGTCCCAAGATTATCGCCGCCAGGGAAAAATACGCCGCCCTCCAGGAGCGGGTTCCCCAGGCGGGTGCCCTTGAGGACCCCATGCTGGAATTCGGCGTGATCAACCTTCCCGACAATTTCGATTTTGGTGCGGAAGACATGACCATGAAGGAAATCTCCGTTTCCCAGAAGCTTCCCTTTCCGGGTAAAAGAGACCTGAGCAGGGAAGCGGCCGCCAGGGAGGCGGATGCCGGGGCGGCCGAGATCGAAGAGATCGCCAACCAGGTGGAAAAGGAAGTGAAAACGGCTTTTTACGATCTCTCCCATGTTTACCGCGCCATGGAAGTCACCCGCCGCAACAAGGGGATCCTGGAGGAGCTTTCCAGGATCACCCAGGCCCGCTATTCCCTGGGGATGAGCATCCAGGAGGACATCATACGCATCCAGGTGGAGATATCCAAGATGCTGGACGAACTCATCATGCTGGAGCAGCAGAAAGCGTCGCTGGCGGCCAAGCTCAACTTTATTCTCAATCGTCCGCCCGATCGCGCCGTGGGGCTGCCTGCGGCGGTCGAATTCCGGCCGGCGGCCTTCTCCATCGCCGAACTTCAGCAGCAGGCCCTGGCGGAAAACCCCATGCTCAGGACCCTGACCCGGGAGATCGCCGCCCGCAGCAAGGCCGTTGAATTGGCCAGACGGGATTTTTTCCCGGACTTTAACCTGCGGCTGGCGTACGGCCAGCGGGATGACCGCAGGGACACTTACACCGGCACAGTGGAAATGAATCTGCCGGTTTTTTACAAATCCAAGTCCGAGCGCAAGGTGGCCGAGACCGGAGCCGATGTGCGATCCCTGCAGGCAAAATACGATAACGCTCGTAATGAACTCCTCTACATGATCGCCGACATGGGATCAATGACTCAGCGACTGGAACGCAAGATAGCGCTCTACCGCACCGGCATCATCCCCCAGGCCCTGCTGCAGTTCGAGTCGGCCGTAAGCGCTTACAAGGTGAACAAGGCCGATTTCATGACCCTGCTCGACAGCCGCATGCGCCTTTACCGCTATGAACTCGATTTTCACGAGGCCCTGACGGAATATGAAAAGAACCTGGCGGGGCTGGAGGCCGCGGTGGGATCAACCTTTTCCAGGGAGGTGAAACAATGAATCGCAAGCTGTGGCTGCTCCTGACGCTGCTGGCGCTGTCGGTCTGGCCCGTCTCCGGCCGGGCGCAGCATCCGGCCGGGCACGATGCCGACAAGGCGCCGCCGGCCCGGAAAACCGACGACCTGCAGGAACTGAAAGGACTGACCCTTGAGTCCGTCCAGAAAAAGGGCAAGGTTCAGGAAATCGCCCCGGGGACCGTGCATGTCTCTCCGGAACGCCAGCAGCTTATCGGCGTGCGCTTCGGTAAAGTCGAAAAGCGGGCCATGCAGAAAGTCATCCGCACCGTGGGACGGATCGACTACGACGAAAAGCGCATCGGCACGGCTTCCCCCAAGATCGGCGGCTGGATCGATGAGCTTTTAGTGGATTTTACGGGGCAGTTCGTTCGCAAGGGGGAGCCGCTGCTTACCATCTACAGCCCGGAACTGGTCGCGACCCAGGAGGAATACCTCCTGGCGCTCAGCGCCAGGAGGGACCTTGCTAAAAGCCCGTTTTCAGAAGTTTCCGAAAGCGGCAGTCTCCTGGCCGAATCCGCGCGCCGGCGCTTGAAGCTCTGGGACATCAGCGACGACCAGATCAAGGCGCTCGAGGAAACCCGCGAACCGAAAAAGACCCTGACGCTCTACAGCCCTTTTACAGGTTTCGTCATCGAGAAAATGGTCACCCGCGGCCAGTTCGTGGAAGCGGGCATGGCACTTTACAAGATCGCCGACCTTTCGGTGGTCTGGCTCATCGCCGATATCTACGAATATGAAATGCCCTTCATTCACATGGATCAGCAGGCGGCCATTCAGATGGCTTACTATCCCGGTGAAACCTTCACGGGCAGGGCCATTTATATTTATCCTTATATGGAACCCCAGACCCGCACTGCCAAGGTCCGGTTCGAGTTCGCCAACCCTCACGGCAAGCTCAAACCGGAAATGTTCGCAAACGTCGAGATTCGCATCGATTTCGGCAGCCGGCTGGCGGTCCCGGAAGGGGCGGTCATCGATACCGGGGTGCGCAAGGTGGTTATCATCGACCGGGGTTCCGGCTATTTCGAGCCCCGCGAAGTCAAACTGGGCGCCAAGGCGGGCGACTTCTTTGAGGTTCTGGCCGGCCTCAAGGCAGGGGAGCGGGTGGTCACCAGCGCCAATTTTCTGATCGATTCGGAATCAAAGCTCAAGGAGGCCGTAGGCGGCACGGGGCATCAGCATTAAGCCGGGCGCCGCTCAAGGTGAAATAAAGGATTTATCCGCCATGATCGAGAAAATCATAGAAAGCTGCGCTAAGAACCGGTTCCTGGTGTTCGCGGCGGTGCTGCTGCTGACCCTGGGCGGCGTATATACCCTCAGACATATTCCCCTGGACGCCGTGCCGGACATCTCCGACGTGCAGGTGATCATTTATACGCCCTGGGAAGGCCGCAGCCCGGACCTGATCGAGGACCAGGTCACCTACCCCATCGTCACCGCTCTGATTTCGGCCCCGCGGGTCAAGACCGTCAGGGGGTTTTCGGATTTCGGGTTTTCCTTTATCTACGCCATCTTTGAAGACGGCACCGACATCTACTGGGCACGCTCACGGGTGCTGGAATACCTTCAGCAGATATCAAAGCGGCTGCCTGAAGGCGCCGCCCCGGTTCTCGGGCCCGATGCCACGGGCGTGGGATGGGTGTTCACCTACGCCCTGGTGGACGAAAGCGGCCGGTACGATCTTGCCTTTCTGCGCACCCTGCAGGACTGGTACATCCGCTACGCCCTGGCGAGTGTCGAGGGCGTGGCCGAAGTGGCCAGCGTGGGCGGCTTCGTCAAGCAGTACCAGGTCAATGTCGACCCCAACCGCCTGTCGGCCTATGGGCTTTCCATCCGCGAGGTGATCGAACGCATCAAAATGTCCAACAATGACGTGGAGGGTCGCCTGCTGGAAATGTCCGGCCGGGAATACATGGTGCGCGGCCGGGGCTATATCAAGTCGCCTGCCGACATCCAGGCCATCGTGGTCAGCAGCAAGGGCGGAACCCCGGTCCTGCTGCGCGATATCGCCCACATCGCCTTCGGGCCGGACATCCGCCGCGGGATCGTGGAACTGGACGGGCGGGGGGAGGTGGCCGGCGGCATCGTGGTGATGCGCCACGGTGAAAACGCGCTTAATGTCATCAATGCCGTAAAGGCCAAGATCCGGGAAATCACGCCGGGACTTCCGGAAGGCGTGAAAATCGTCCCGACCTATGACCGTTCCGAGCTGATCCGGTTGTCCATCGAAAACCTTCGGAAAACACTGATCGAGGAAATTGTGGTCGTCAGCCTGGTGGTGATCTTCTTCCTGCTGCATTTCAAGTCCGCTTTTGTCCCGATATTCGCCCTGCCCATTGCCGTGGTGGTGGCCTTTATTCCCATGTATTTTCTGCGGCTGACTTCCAACATCATGTCTCTTGGGGGCATCGCGCTTTCCATCGGCGTTCTGGTGGACGCCTCCATCGTCATGGTTGAAAACGGCTATCGCCACCTGTCGGAAGGATCGGAAGAAGACCGCCGCAACAGCACCGCCACCGTGATCCGCTCCTGCCAGCAGGTGGGGCGGGGGATCTTTTTTGCATTGATCATCATCATCATCTCCTTTGTGCCCGTTTTCATGCTGGAGGCCCAGGAGGGGCGGTTGTTCCGTCCGCTGGCCTTCACCAAGACGTTCGCGATGGCCGCCTCCTCGCTTCTGGCCATCACCCTGGTCCCGGTTTTGATGACGATTTTTCTAAAGGGCAAGGGCTTCAGGCCGGAAAGCGCCAACCCGGTTTCGCGGTTTTTGAAATGGATCTATGCGCCGGTGATCCGCTGGGTGCTGCGGTTCAAAAAAACCGCCCTGCTGGTCAACTTTCTGCTGATTCCGCTCAGCGTTGTCCTTGTACTGAGAATCGGCAGCGAATTCATGCCGCCGCTTTATGAGGGCACCATCTTCTACATGCCGGTCACCAGCCCGGGCATTTCCGTGACCGAGACCGGTAGGCTGCTGGCCGTGCAGGACAGGATCCTGAAAAGCTTTCCCGAGGTCGAAACCGTGTTCGGCAAGGCCGGACGGGCGGAGACCGCCACCGACCCGGCCCCCTTCAGCATGATGGAAACCACCGTCCATCTGAAGCCCAGGAGCGAGTGGCGCAGGGTCAAAAAGGATTATACCCATCTGCCCGAATGGCTGCGGCCCGCCGCTGAAACCCTGTTCGGCGCCGAGCGCCCCCTGTCTTACGATGAACTGGTGGCGGAGATGGATGGGAAGATGCAGTTTCCGGGGCTCCAGAACGCCTGGACCATGCCGATTCGCGCCCGGCTCGACATGCTCAGCACCGGCATCCGCACGCCTGTGGGCATTAAAATATTCGGCTCCAACCTGGAAACCATCCAGGATTTGGGCGTACAGATTGAAGCAGTTTTAAAGGAAATCCCCGGCACACGCAGTGTCTACGCCGAGCGGGTGGCCGGTGGTTTCTTCATCGACATCGACATCCGGCGCGACGCCATCGCACGCTACGGTCTGACCCTGGACGAAGTCCAGGAGGTGATTCGCTCGGCCGTCGGCGGCATGAACATCACCCGCACCGTCGAGGGGCGGGAACGCTATCCCGTTAATGTGCGCTACCCGCGGGAGCTGCGGGACGATGTCGAGAAGCTCAGCCGCATCCTGGTTCCGGCGCGCCTGGGCGGCAGCGTGCGCATGACGCCGGCCGGTCCCGTTGAACCGGGCATGGCGCAGATCCCTCTGGCCCAGTTGGCCGACATCCGTGTCACTACCGGGCCGGCCATGATCCGGGATGAAGACGCCATGCTCGCCGGGTACGTGTTTGTCGATGTCACCGCTAGGGACATCGGCGGGTATGTGGAAGCGGCCAAGCGGGCGATTCGGGAAAACCTCAAGCTTCCGGCTGGCTATTTCCTCTCGTGGAGCGGCCAGTACGAATTTCAGCTGCGCGCCAAAGAGCGGCTCAAGATCCTGCTGCCGGTCGTGTTTTTCGTCATCTTCATCCTCCTGTACCTGACGTTTCGCTCCATATCCGAGTCGATCATCCTGATGGTCGCCGTGGTGTATGCCATGACCGGGGGAGTGATCCTGCAGTATCTCTTGGGCTATAACTTCAGCGTGGCCGTCTGGGTCGGCTATATCGCGCTTTACGGAATCGCCGTGGAAACCGGCGTGGTGATGATCATTTATCTGCACGAAGCCCTGGATCGCCGGCTGCAGCAAGGGCCGCTAAGCTCCCAGGATATTCTCGATGCTACGATCGAGGGCTCGGTCTTGAGGTTGCGCCCGAAAGTCATGACGGTCGGTACCACCCTGATCGGCCTGGTCCCGATCATGTGGTCGGCGGGTGTGGGAGCGGACATCATGAAGCCCATCGCCGCTCCCATCATCGGCGGGGTCATCACTTCGACCATTCACGTGCTCATCATCACCCCGGTGATTTTTGCCATGGTGAAGGAACGGGCGCGCCGGAAAGGACGGCTGCAGGTTTCAAAATCGGATCATTAAGATTAAAAAGGAAAGAATAAAATGAAAACATATATACATGCGATTTTCGTTATCGGTATCGTCTGCCTGCTGGTTCCTGCGATCGCTTCAGCCCAGCACAGCCATGGACAGGCAGGCGGCAGCAAAATGAAGATGGACGTCCGGGAAGTGCTGGTGGAGGGCCTCAAGGTGACTTTCCAGATCATGGCCAATGCCGAGCATCGTAAAATGCTCCAGGACATGAAAATGAAGGACGACGTCGAGGCGGGCACCACTCACAACGTAACGGTCGTGCTGACCGACCAGAAGACCCAGAAGACGGTCACCGACGCTGCCGTCAGCATGAAGGTGGTGGATCCCAAGGGCAAGGACCAGATCAAAAGTCTCAAATATGAAAGCGACATGAAAAGTTTTGACGCCTATTTCAGCCTGCCGCAGAAAGGACGCTACGAACTCCTGGTTCTGGTTAGAACCGGAGAAGTGAAAAAGACGGCCGGGGTTTCCTATGAATTGAAATAACCCCTGCGATGCATCCCGGAAATAACACATAAAAGTCTCGGTCATATTTTGGATTCGGCCGGCATGAACCCTATTGTTCTCAGAAGTCCGGATTCGAATCGGCACGACATATTAAATGTTGAAGGATTTTTTTTATTATCCGATTCGAATCCTGGACACCCGCCAAGGTCTTGCCAACTGAAAAACATACCGGCCTTCTCCAAAAAACGACCGCATCCCTTCTGCCGATAAATAAAAATTGAAGCTATTTCCGGGACATGACACCTGTGAATATGTCTCGATCAAACGGGCGGTTTTAGACCGCTGAGAATTCTTATGAAAATCCGTTGGAAGTTACTCCTGGTCATGCTGCTCATTTCTCTTATCCCCATGATGCTGATGATCTGGCATGGACAGCGGGATATGCAGAATTTAGGAAAAGAGCTTGCCGCCAGCACCCGGGAGGCCTTGGTTAAAAAGGCAAACCTGGAATTAAAAATTATCGTGGAAGAACATGCCCGGATTCTGCAGCGAGAACGCGATTTGATCGAGATGGCTTTGCGGCGGCAGGTCTCGGAGATTGAACAAAAATTTTCCGGAACTCAAGGGAAGGATCATCAAGATAAAGGCAAGCGATCTCAAGGCGGCAAGCCAAACCAGGTGGCTTTTCGACAGTCGGACAGGCATTTCAGGCTCATGGGGATGAGAAGAAGCATCCCCTTATACGTTTCCTTCGAAGATCAGGCTGTCCTGTCGAGCCAAATGGATCCGGCATACCTGTCCAGGCTGTCGCCCATGGTGCCGATCTATTCTTCACTGGCGGCCAAACACCCCGACCTTGTTCTCTGGCAGATCACGGCATTTGAAAACGGAACCCAAACGATCTATCCGGCGGTACGCGATTACCCCGACTGGTACGATGTCCTGAAAACAGAGTGGTATCAAAGCTCGCGAACAAAAAAGGATATCTTCTGGTCAATCCCGCGCATTGATCCGCTTACGAATCGATTTGTATTTGTTGCGTCTGCTCCGCTCTTTACCGCTAAAGGCGCCTTTTTAGGGGCGACCTCAATTATGGTTCCTGTAAATGTCGTCCTTCAGGAGGATGAACATATTCGAAACCTGTCAAAAAAATTCAGCTCCCTGCTTATCCGTTCAGAATATTCACCCAAGCTCGGCAAGCCAGGGGTGCGTATTTTGGCGCGGGAACACAGACTGGAACAGATGTACCCATTCTGGCATCAGTCGCGGACAGATGAATGGCTTGCCGTTGCAGAAGAGCCCCTTGCCCGTTTAATAGAGGATATCGAGAAACAGCATGGCGGCGTGATCGAAATCCTCTATAACGGCGAGGAAAGCATTGCCGCCTATGGAGGCATCGATGCGTTCGGATCGGCGCTGATGCTGATTGTCGGAAAGGCGGACATGGTAACGGAAGCGGTTCAGATGGAACGGTATGTTCTGGATCAAATAAACACCCAGGTTCATATTAACACCATTATTTTAGCGGGTGTTCTTGTGGCCGTCATTTGTCTGGCGCTGATTTTATCTCACAGCGTAACCGACAACATACAACGACTGGTTGAAGCGTCGCGTCGCATCGCATCCGGTGATTTTAAAATCCGAGTCCGCATCCGGTCCAACGATGAAATCGGCGAGCTGGGACGGACTTTCGACCGTATGGTTCCGGAGCTGGAAGAGCGGATTCAAATGAAGCAGTCACTGGACCTGGCCATGCAGATCCAGCAGAATTTACTTCCGCGCCGAATGCCGGTATTTGATGGCCTGGATATAGCCGCCGAAAGTATTTACTGTGATGAAACCGGCGGGGACTTTTTCGATTTTATTGAATTTGCCCGCGGGGGACAAAGTATTGCCGGTATTGTTGTGGGTGATGTATCCGGACACGGCATACCGGCGGCCCTTTTAATGGCGTCTGCCAGGGCCTTCCTGAAATGCCGCGCAACTCAGCCCGGCGGGCTTGCTGAAATCATTAATGATGTGAACCGGATGATGACCAGCGACTGGAGCGAGACCGGTCATTTTTTGACTTTGTTTTATATGGAATTGAACGCAAAAGAAAAAAAGGCCGAATGGATCCGGGCCGGACATGAACCCGCGTTCCTGTATCGTCCCGATGCGGATGCGTTTGATGAACTGCGGGGAAAAGGGATTTCAATGGGCGTTGCAGGCGATACGCAATATCGCCATAACATTCTGACCAGCCTGGCCGAAAACCAGATTATCTTAATCGGAACCGACGGCGTCTGGGAAACAAAAAATCCTGCAGGGGAAATGTTCGGCAAAGACCGCATCAGGGAAATAGTCCGCAAACAGTCAAGGGCTTCATCCGACAGTATTTTAAAAGCCGTCATGCAGGAACTCAAAACCTTCAGGGATGGCGTTAAACAGGAAGATGACGTAACGCTGGTAATCGTGAAGTTAAACCAGCAGTCAGGCTTTTCAGATTAAATCCATCCGGCAACTGAATAGAATCCCAAATATCGAAGTCTGCTCCCGGTCGGTACAACCTGGTATTTAATTAAAATTGATACAGGTCAAATCCACATGAATTTTCTTGACAATTCCCGCCTATCGATTATTTAATACAAAAATATCTCAACTAATTCCATCTGTGCTCATTTTTTGCTGCTGCCCTGAGTTCCATTTCCTGAATCGCAAAATTGTTTTGTATCGCCGCCTGTAGAAACCTTTTGATACAGTTTAAACCGGGTTGGCCCGGTCATTTCATGAATATGTTTCAGCAAGTTTTACAAAGATTATGAAAATTCCATTTTGCCGTCGGCATTGGCGGTTTCGTTTTTCAGCAGGCCGTATCGGATTCGCGAAAGACCTGCCCCTCCAGGGGATTTTGCCCAAAAACGGCAGCCCAATTGATTTCGTTTTAGATCAAATAACAATCAGTTGCGGTAATCTTCACCCTGCTTGCCAGCCGCCTGCATAGCGGTTCCGTGAAGCAACCTGGAAATTCCAATTTTATGGGTTGTTTGTCTTCCGGGACTCCGGCACGGAGCTGCAGCCGGCGGAAACAGTTGTAATCGTGTGATTCATGATGGCGATGGGGGATCACGGCCGGATCCTTCAGGCCCAACCGATGACAGCATCTCAACAAAGGAGGCATCAAAATGAGACAGAAGAAGCAATTGATGGTAGTCCTGATGGTGATTCTTATCGTAGGGCTCTTGGTATCTCCCTTGCCCTCCGAAAAGGCCCAGGCACAGGAAATAAGGCTGAAAGTTGCGAATTACTTTCCGGCGCCTTCCAGCCAGTCCACGGTATTGGAAGAGTTTTGCCGCCAACTGGAAAAACG
This sequence comes from Thermodesulfobacteriota bacterium, assembly GCA_040757625.1. Classification (GTDB taxonomy): domain Bacteria; phylum Desulfobacterota; class Desulfobacteria; order Desulfobacterales; family JARGFK01; genus JARGFK01. The sequence continues at coordinate 26,167 of JBFLWU010000020.1, forward strand.
CACCGGCGGCAGGGTCAAGGTTGATTACTATGCCGGTGGTTCACTGCTTGCCGCCACGGCGATGTTCGACGGGGTAGTGAGCGGAATCGCCGACATCGGATACACGCATGTGTATTACACCGCGGGCCGCATGCCGGTAACCGAAGCTTCCGGCCTACCTCTCGGCTATCCCAGCGCCTGGGTCAGCAGTCAGGCCCTTAACGATTTCTACCAGCAGTTCAAGCCCAAAGAGTTTGACAAGGTCAAGATTCTCTGGATGAATACCTCCACCCCCAGCGCCATCGCCACCGCCAAGAAGCCGGTGCGCAAGCTCGAAGACCTAAAGGGATTGACCTTGAGAGCGCCCGGGATCGCCGGCGATGTCATCAAGGCCCTGGGCGGAACCCCGGCCCCCACGCCCATGCCGGAAGTTTATGATGCGATCTCGAAAGGCGTGATCGACGGGGAGGCTTCCAACTTTGAAACCCTCAGAACTTTCCGGTTTGCCGAGGTCGCGAAATATTCGACGTCCGTCTGGCAGATCACCAATCCCTATCCTTTTTATCTGGCGATGAACAAGGACAGCTACAACAAGCTGCCGCCGGACGTTAAGTCGATATTTGACACCCTCGTCGGCGAGTACAAGGAGCAGTATATCCTGATGTGGAATTCCGTTGATTTCGCCGGCAAGAAATACGGGATGGAAAAGGGCGTGGAATTTATCGAACTCCCGCCGGATGAGGTCTCAAAGTGGCAGGCTGCGGTCGAACCGGTCATAAACAATTATATCAAAACCATGGTGGGCAAAGGCTTCCCCGAGACAGAGGTGAAAGGCTGGATTAAATTCATGCGTGAGCGAATCGATTACTGGACGAAAAAGCAAATCGCACTGCGCATCTCATCTGCAGCCGGACCCGCTGAGGTAAAACCCGAAGCCCTGATCAAATAATCACGCCGTTCCCCTGAGGAAGGTGCCGCCACAACCGGCCGGATAAACCGCCGGCCAGGGAGGCGCCAGCTTGCCGGACTGTGACGGCTCGTCAATCTGGATTGTAAAATATTTCCGCTTGAATGCGGGTGCCGGGGAGTCGCCCCGGCACCCGCCGCAGGCGGTCAGGGAGGCCCGGTGTTGGATACATTCGAAAAGATTATTCGTCGCATCAGCGACTGGTTTGAGTGGATCGGACTTGCAGCAATGCTGCTGATGATGGCGATTACCTGCATCGATGTCGTGGGAGCCAAGGTATTTCAATGGCGTCTCTTCGGCGCCATTGACGCCGTGATGCTTTCCCAGATAGTGGCAATTGCCTTTGCCGCCGCCAGCGTACTGATTCTAGGCCGGCATATCCAGGTGGAATTTTTTATCTCCCGGCTGCCGAAGCGCGTCCAGGCAGTTATCGACAGTCTGGTTCTTCTACTGGGGCTGGGGTTCTTCTGTTTGATTATCTGGCAGCTTTGCGTGCTGGGTTATTCCTTTCAGACTTCAGGCGAGCAGAGTGCAACCGCCGATATCCCCTATTATCCGTTTGCATATGCTATTGCCCTTGCCAGTATCCCCGTCTGCCTGATATTTTTGCTTGAGTTAATCAAATCCATAGGAAGGATCACACAGAAATGAACCCAGTTACCGCAGGCATCATCGGCATCGGTCTTCTCATCTTACTCTTTCTGCTCAGGATGCCGGTTGCCTTCGCCATGGCGTTGGTCGGATTTGCGGGTTTTGCCTTTCTAACGTCTCCCAAAGCGGCGCTGACGCTTCTCAGCCGCGATATCTTCGACACGTTTTCCTCTTACCCTTTAAGCGTCATCCCGATGTTCATCATCATGGGGACCTTCGCTTTCGCCTCGGGAATCAGCCGAAGGCTTTATAAGACGGCTTATACCTGGACGGGGCAGCTTCGGGGCGGTCTGACCATCGCCACCGTCTTTGCCTGTGCCGGGTTCGGCGCAATCTGCGGGTCGAGCACGGCAACGGCGGCCACCATGGGCCATATCGCCCTTCCGGAGATGAAGAAGTATAAATACGACGACAAGCTCGCCACCGGCACCGTTGCCGCTGCCGGCACCCTCGGCATCCTGATTCCGCCGAGCACCGTTTTGCTTGTCTACGGGATATTGACCGAGCAATCCATAGGAAAACTTTTCGTCGCCGGGATATTGCCGGGAATAATCCTGAGCATCTTTTTCGCGGCAACCGTGGCGCTGCTTTGCTGGCGCAAGCCCTCCATCGGTCCTCCCGGCGACCCAACCAGCTGGAAAGAGAAGCTGCGGGCCACGACGGGGATTATTGAAACGCTGATTCTTTTTCTTCTGGCTATCGGGGGACTGTTCCTCGGATGGTTCAGCCCCACTCAGGCCGGCGCCATCGGCGCCGGCGGCGCGCTGCTCATCGGCATTGGGCGGCGGCAGCTGAGCTGGCGGGCATTTTTCGATTCCGGCAAAGAGGGCCTGCGAACCTCCTGCATGGTGATATTCATTATCACCGGGGCGATCATCTTCGGTCATTTCATGGCGGTATCGCGGATACCGTTTGTACTGGCGGACTGGCTCGGGGGGCTTCCCATACCCCCCATGGCCGTCATGAGCGTCATCATCTTCATTTACTTTATCGGCGGCTTCTTTATGGATTCCATGGGCCTGATCGTTTTGACCATTCCCATCTTCTACCCGCTGGTTGTCAAGCTCGGCTTCGACCCGATCTGGTTCGGAGTCATCATCGTGCTAGTAGGCGAGATGGGGGTGATCACGCCGCCGGTGGGCGTCAACGTATTTGTCATTAAGGGGATTGCGCCGCATGTGCCCCTTGAAACGATCTTTAAAGGCATATTCCCCTTCCTGGTAGCATTGATAACTATGACGATTCTATTAATGGTTTACCCGCAGATTGCGACGTATTTGCCGAATTTCATAACGTACTAGGCGCCTGTCGGAAAACTCCCAAGATCGCAGTTTCTGTGACTTCGCACTTAACGATATCAATAATATATAAACATAAATCACAGATTTTGGTTTTTCCGACTGACGCCTATAAGTCATATTAAATGAAATGAAGGGACGGGCACGACGACATTTTAGACGCTCCCTGGCCCTTGTCTTGTACCGCAACCGCGATCGCATTCCCCGTCCCGTCGCTGGGGGGACGGCAGGATTCTTCAATTAAATAATTTTCAGGTTGCCGAATGCCTCAGGTGACAATCCTGCGCCGCGAAAAAAATGTGCAGCAGTTGATAAATTGAAAGGAGAACATCCGATGAACTCCCGCGAAAGGGTCCTCACCACGATCGCTCACAAAGAACCGGACAGGGTTCCCCTCTTTTTCAATGCCATCGAGGCCAAGTTTGTTCGCGCCATCAGCCGGGGCGACATGATCCAGACCTGGAAGCAGCTCGGCGTGGATGTGTTTGTCATCGCCCGCCGGTCGTGGTGCGAAGGCAAGCCCACCGGCCTCGGCTATTCCCCGGAGCCGCCCCCGCCGGAAGACTCACTTGGAGGCGCCATTTATGCCGGCTGGAACGGGGTCGACGAGTTCGGCAGAAGATGGAAGCATGGCCGCTATGTCGGGGGCGCCGTCAGCACCCGGGAGGACCTTCAGCGGTATTCACCCGAATTGAAACTGGAGGAGCGCTACAGCCGCCCGATGATGGCGGACTGGAAAAAGAACCATTCCGACCGCGCCGTTGCCCTTTTTTCCCACAGCGGCCCGCTCGGGTTGACCATCGAAGCCTTTGGGCTGATCGACTTCTGCTATGCCCTTTTCGACAAAAGGGCCTTGATTCAGGAAAGCGCGGAATTAAAGACCCAGTGGTTTATCGAAACAGCAAAGCGCGCCGTTGAGCTGGGAGTGGATTTTGTCGTCATGGGCGATGACATGGGGTTCAAAGGCCACGGTTATGTATCTCCTGCTGATTTCAAGGAGCTCGCCTTTCCCTATTACCGCCGCATTGTCGACTCCCTTTCAGTTCCCGTGTTCTGGCACTCCGAAGGGTACATACGGGATTATATTCCCACGGCCATCGAAGCCGGGATTAAAGGGCTCCATGCGATTGAAGCCGAGGCGGGCATGAACATGGGGGAGATTAAAAAAGAATTCGGCAAGGATCTGGTGCTGTTGGGGAATGTGGACGGGAACCATATCCTGTGCCAGCCGGACCTGGAGCTGGTGCGCAGGGAAGTGGACCGATGCCTGCAAGAAGGGATGAAAGGCGGCGGATACATGCTCTCCATTGCGGGATCAGCCCACGAGGGTATCCACCTGGAGGCTATGATGGAAATGTGCCGCTATCTTCAACAAGTCGGGGTCTACCCCAACGCTGCCTGAACAACACGGCAGCGTGTGATCGCCAATTGAGGTGGGGCAGGAGCCTCTGGTCAATTAATTCGTTCTGGTATCGGGGAGTATTTTATGTGCCCCGGCCGGACCGCCGGTGAACGATGAATTGGCGACATCTCTCTCCATAGACATTTGTAATAAAACTCCCCGAACTCTCTCTCATTTAGCGTACCGTTTTATTGAGATGGCTTTTACTAATCTGGCGATGATCCGAAATTGAAGATATTCCCGGGACGCGGGCGCTATGATTTCAATAAATTCAGGGCCCGCGCGGCGATCCACTCGGCGCTCAGGCCGAAGTGGCGGGTCAGCAGCCAGGCGTCCCCGCTTTCGCCGAAGCGGTCGCAAACTCCCACCATGTCGATTTTGAGCGGGGCCTGTCTGGTTTTGAGCCGCGCGGCCGCGCCCGCAACAAGATTGCCGAATCCGCCCACCTGGTGTTCTTCCACCGTCAAGAGGGTTCCGATATCGCTGACGGCCGCCATGATGGTCTTTTCGTCCAGGGGTTTAATGGTGTGCAGGTTTACGACGCGCGCCTCGATATTCGTTTCTTCCTTCAGGATCCAGGCGGCGCGCATGGCTTCCGGCACCATGGCGCCGCAGGCGATGATGGCGACGGCTTCCTTTTCATTTTGATACCGGTCGGACGGGATGATTTCAAAAGCATCGAGGAATTCAGGCGCTCTGTGCCGGTAACGATATACGTTTGAGACGCCGAACGTAAAGGGTGTATCTGTCCGGGTAACCACCGGCGTGGCCTCGCGGCCGAAACGAAAATAGGTGGGGCCGGCTACCTTCAGGGTTCCGTATTCAACCACCTTTTGGGTTTCCAGGGAGTCGCAGCCCACGATGATCGTCATGTTGGGCAGGATCGACATCAGGGCGAGCTCTTCCAAGGCCTGATGGGTGGCCCCGTCCGGGCCGACCGAAATTCCCCCGTGGGCCCCGGCGATTTTAACATTCAAGCCGGCATAACAGATGGTGGTCCGGATCTGATCCCAGGGTCTGCCGGTACAAAACACCCCATAGGTGCCGGTAACCGGTATTTTTCCCTCCTTTGCCAGGCCGGCGGCCACCAGCATCATGTTTTGTTCCGCAATCCCGACGCTGACCACCCGCTTGAGCCTTTCGGGGTGATCTTTTTCGAAGTCGGTTATTTTGATGGAATCGGAGATGTCGGCATGGATGGTGCAGACCCGTGGATCGTCGCCGATATTCGCCAGGGCTTTGCCGAAGCCGAAGCGGGTGGGCTCCATTCGGACGACCATGTCTTTCTGGCAGTTCCACCAGTAGCTCCGGCTGAAAGCGGGCATGTCGTCAAAGGTTTTTTTGTCGGAGCGGTGATGAAACCCGGCGGCGGCATCGAACAGTTTTTCGATATAAGCGGGGGTGAACTCCTCCAGGTTCAGTTCCTCGATTGCCTTCAGGTACTGTTCTTTGGACGGCGCCTTGCCGTGCCATCCGGCCGCACCTTCCATAAAACCGACGCCTTTTCCCTTGATTGTCCGGGCAATGATTGCGGTGGGCCTGCCTTTGGCCTCTCGGGCCGTCTTAAATGCATCCAACAGTTGCGGGATGCTGTGTCCGTCGATCTCGATGACGTTCCAGTTGAACGCCTTGTACTTGTCGGCAAGGGGGTCGATGTCCATCACGCTTTCAACCCGCCCGTCGATTTGCAGGTTGTTCTTGTCGACGATGGCCACCAGGTTGTCGAGCCTGAAATCTGCGGCCGACATGGCCGCTTCCCAGATGGAGCCTTCCTGCTGTTCGCCGTCGCCCATGAGCACATAGACCCGGTAGGGTTTTATGTCTATTTTGGCGGCTCGCGCGCAGCCGACCGCCACGCCGAATCCCTGCCCCAGAGAACCGCCGCTCATTTCGATTCCTTTTAATTTGATCCTGTCGGTATGACCCTGAAAGGGGCTCCCCAGGCGACGAAGCGTCACCATGTCTTCGAGTCGATGGTATCCTGTCTCCACCAGGGCGGCATACAGAGCCGGAACGGCATGGGCCTTGGATAGAAAAAACCGGTCACGGTCCGGCCAGTCGCTATTGGCAGGATCATGCTTCAGTTCATCCAGAAAAAGAGCCGCCACGATTTCCATGGCCGAAAGCGATCCTCCGGGATGACCGGATTGGGCACACGTAATGGCGGTCAGGGTGTATGCCCGCATGCGCCTTGTTTTGTGTTCGATTTCTTCGATCGAAAAGGTGGTTTCCCTGCCGGTATATGAATCCGTGATCGTCATGATCTGTCTCCGTTTTCTATGGTTGGGCCGTCAACTGGCTGCGAGTTCGGTCCATTTATTAATCCCCTCCAGAACGACAAACGTTTCGGTACGGTTGATCCCTTTGATGGTCAATAAATCTTCAAAAAGGAATTTTCGCAGGTCCTGGCGGGACTCAAAAAATACTTCCACCAGAAGATCGTATCTTCCGGTAACGTTACAAACCGATACCACCCCTTTGACATTTGCGATGGCCTGCATGGTTGTCGGATGGGTCCGCTTTTCAAGTTCGATTCCGATATAAGCGGCGATCCCTTCCTGAAAAGCCAGCGGGTTGATACCGGCGGTGATCCTGAGGATATTCTGGCCCGTAAGTTTTTTCAGGCGGAATCGAACGGTGGCATCTGAAATTTTTAATTTTTTTGCAAGCTCGACACTGGTTATTCTGCCGTCTTTCTGCATGGCGTCAATGAGCGCGCGGTCAAGATTGTCAATCAAGCCGATTTCTCCTTGTATAAGGTGGCGGGAATTGTTTATAACCTAACCCGTAAAATTTGCTGATGTCAATAAAATAAAGCTATTTTATTATGATAATCAAAATTATTTATCTTTTATTTGTGAATATCATAAAATAACGGCTCAAGACATTCGTGGCCCCGGGGGGGCGGGGCGAGTTCTTCGGTCGTTAGCCCGGGGCCGGACTGCTATAAATAATAAAGTTAAGCGGGCAATTTCTGCAGCCTTGAAGTGAAATCCCCTTCTTTTGGGATATCGGATCGTATGTTGATGCTCTGAGAGGTTGTGAAGAAGTTAAACAGAAATGAAACGGGCTCAGCGACAGTTGTGTTTTTTCAAAAAAAAGAGCCCGGAATAATTTCCGGGCTCTTTATGTTATCCAGGCGGATTTAAGTAATTAGAACAGTCCGCTGACCTTACCGGTCTTGACGTCCACGTCGACTCTTCTGAAGGCCGGGTTGGAGCTGGTTCCGGGCATCAGGCTGATGGTGCCGGCGCAGGGGCACAGGAATTTGGCGCCGGAGTAAATGAGCACGTCGCGGATGGGCAGACGCCAGCCCTTGGGCACGCCCTTGAGCACGGGATCGTGCGTAAGGCTCAGGTGGGTCTTGACCATCATGGTGGCAAAATCGGCATACTTGGGATCGCTTTCGAGCATCTTGGCCTTGGCTTCGGCATCCGGCAGCCAGTCGACGCCGTCGGCACCGTAGACTTCCTTGGCAATCAGGTTTACGCGGTCGCGCAGCTTCATTTCCAGCGGATACAGGAATTTAAAATCCACCTTGTCGTTGCAGGCCTCGATGACTGCGTCGGCCAGTTCCAGGGCGCCGTCGCCGCCGTTGGCCCAGTGGGTCGATTTGGCGCAGCGGGCGCCGGCAGCCTCGGCGGCCTTGCGGATCACCGCGATTTCGGCTTCCGTATCGGTATGGAAGCAGTTGATGCAAACCACCGGGTTGATGCCGGACTTGCGGATGACGTTGATCATGTGGACCATGTTTTCGCAGCCTTTTTCCACCAGGGCGATATTTTCCTTGGTGTATTCATCCGGCAGGGCTTTGCCGGCCACGACCTTGGGTCCGCCGCCGTGCATCTTCAGTGCGCGGACGGTGGTGGTCAGGACCGATACATGCGGTTTAAGACCGCTGAAGCGGCATTTAACGTTCCAGAACTTTTCAAAACCGATGTCGGCCGCGAAACCGGACTCGGTCACGTGATAATCAAACAGCTTCAGCCCGACGCGGTCGGCGATGATGGAGGATTGGCCCACGGCGATGTTGGCAAACGGACCGGCGTGAACCATGCAGGGGTTGTATTCGGCCGTGCACATCAGGGTCGGGTTGATGGTGTTGCGCATGAAGGCGGCCATGGCGTTGCCGACCTCAAGATCTCTGGTGGTGACGGGCTTGCCGCTTTTGTCAAAGGCCACGGTAATGTTGTTGAGACGTTCTTTCAGATCCGCCAGGTCTTTGGCAACCGACAGGATCGCCATGCACTCGGATCCTACGGCAATGCCGAATTTGGACTGCATGGTAAAGCCGTCCTGGCGGCCGCCCAGACCGATGACGATGTTGCGAAGCGCCTGGGCGCAGAAGTCCATGATCCAGCCCATTTCCACGCGGGTGGGATCGACATCGAGCCGCCGCATGCCGGTCAGGCGCTGGAGCTGCTCGTCATTGTAGTTGCGTTCGTGCTGCATCCGGGCGGTGAGGGCCACCATGGCCAGGTTATGGGCGTTCATGATGTCGTTGATGTCGCCGGTGAGCCCAAGGGAAAACTCCGTCATGGGGATCAGCAGGGAGTTGCCGCCGCCGGCCGCAGTGCCTTTTACGTTCATGGTGGGACCGCCGGAAGGTTGGCGCAGGCAGCCGCCGACATTGACGCCGCGTTTGCCCAGGCCCTCCATCAGGCCGCAGGAAGTCGTGCTTTTGCCTTCACCCAGCGGCGTCGGGGTGATGGCGGTCACTTCAATGTATTTCCCATCTTTTTTACTTTTGAGACGTTCGATGATTTTCAAAAAATCAAGTTTGGCCAGGCGCCCCATGGGCAGGAGTTCATCCTGCTTCAGACCCAGCTTTTCACCCCACTCCTGCGGCGTCGGCATGTTTTTTTCTGCTTCTTCAGAAATCTGCCAGTCGGCCATTTTCACTGCATTGTAAGCCATGAATCCATTCCTCCTCTTATGATGGTTAGTAATTGCGGGATAGTCCCCTGTTGTTCAGCTTTCAATAGTATTACTCTCTGATCAATGGCGCTATCGGTGGGTTTCGGAGGGTAGGCGGCCCGGCCGGGTTTCAGCCGAATCGCTTCAATTTTTCCCTTGGGTTTGCCAAAGGAGAAACCGCTTCAGCGCTGATTTTACAGACAACCGGTAAAATTAAGAAAAAATTTTATAACATGCGCATTTGGGTTTGGCAAGCGATATGTTGCCTGAATAAGGTGCCGGGGATCGGGGATCGGGGATCAGGCGTCAGGGACCGACACTCAACCCTGTAACTGGTTCAGATTAAAATAAAATCCTTTCTTCCCTATGAGCTCGGCATGGGTTCCGGATTCAACGACCCGTCCCCGGTTGACCACCAGAATACGATCGGCGTTGCGCGCAATCAGGAGGCGGTGGGCGATGATGATGGAGGTTCTGTTTTTCATGAGGTTAAACAGGGCCCCCTGTATTTTTTGTTCCGTTTCCGAATCGACGTAAGAAGTGGCTTCATCAAAAATAATCAGGTCCGGATTGTGGGCAAACGCCCTGGCAATGGAGATCAGCTGGCGCTCGCCGCTTGAAATCGACGCGCCGCCTTCCGACAAAACGGTGTCGAGTCCCCCGGGCAGTTTGTCGATGAGATGCCTGCAGTTGGATCTCTGCAGGATCGCGTTCATTTCCGTTTCGGACATATCGGCCCGACCCGGGGCGATATTTTCCCGGATCGATCCTGAAAACAGAAACGGGTCCTGGGTGACCAGCGCGATTTTGGATCTCAGCAGCGGGGTTTCGATCTGTCTGATGCTGCGGCCGTTTATGAGGATTTCGCCTTCGTCGGGGTCGTAAAAGCGGATGAGCAGCTGGATCAAGGTTGTTTTGCCGGAGCCGGTGGGTCCGACCACTGCCAGCACTTCACCGGCCCGGACGCTGAAGGATAAGCACTTTAAAACCCTTTCGCCCGCCACGTAGCTGAAGGACACTGCATGGAACCGGATGTCCCTGATTTTGTCCGTCGCAAGGGATCTGTCGGCATTTTCCGGCAGGGGTTGGGGCAGCCTCTCCCGTTCGTCCAGGATCAGGAAGATACGTTCGGCCGATGCCATGGCGTTCTGGAGAACATTGTATTTTTCGGCGATATCCCGGATGGGGCGAAAAAACATCTTGACATAGGAAATAAAGGCCACCAGGGCTCCCAGGCTGATCGAACCTTCCAGAACCCGGCTGCCGCCGTAAAATATGACGACCGCCAGGGCGACAACGCCCAACAATTCGATGACAGGCATGAATACGGCAAAAATCCGGATCTGCAGCATGCCGGCCAGGTAATTTTCATGGTTCAGTTTTTCGAATTTGAGATAATTTTCTTGCTCGCGGCCGAAGAGCTGCAGGACTTTCAGCCCGCCGAGGGTTTCCGAAAGCCGGGTGTTGATTTCAGCCACCTTGATGCGCAGCAGGCGGAAGGCTTCGCGGGCATGGCCGGAAAAGGTCATGGAGGCGTAGGCCACAAAGGGGAGAACGGCAAAGGATACCAGGGCCAGTTTCCAGTGGATGCTCAGGAGCACGACGGCGATGCCCGCCAGCAGAAACAGGTCCTTGAAAACGAACACGATCACGGACGTAAAAAGTTCCTGCATATTCTGGACATCGTTGGTGACCCGCGTAACCAGTCGGCCCACCGGGTTGCGGGTAAAAAAAGCCACCGACAGCGACTGGATGTGGTTGAAGAGCTGGACCCTGAGATCGTGCATGATGCGCTGGCCGGCAATTTCCATGATCATTTCCTGTAAAAAGTTCAACACGAAGCTCAGGATGACCAGCAGCAGGAACAGGGCGGTCACGCGGCTGACCCCGGACAGGTCGTCTTTGCGCAGGATGGCGAGATCTTTCCCCGTCAGGACTGAGAGGTCCGCGTAGGCGATCCGGGCCAGCGTTCCATCGATGCTGAAGCGGTCCCGGTATCTATCGACCACGGCCCGGATGTCGGCATCCGCCAGATTGACCGTCAGGTACCGGATGCGCCCTTTTTCCGGTGCGGCGGAAGCGCCTGCGGCCGCCTGCGGTCGGTCCGGGACGATGTAGCGGTCGATGGCGATTTTGGTAACATAGGGAAGGGACAGGTCCAGCACCGTGATCATCACCACCAGCACAATGGCGCTCAGCAACCAGCGGTGATAGGGCCGTGAAAAGGGGTAAAGCCGCCGGAGCAGCTTGACGTCGTAAGGCTTGCCCAGTTCCTTTTCTTCGAAATAGCCGTAATCAGTCCGCATGATAGGCCTCTTCCAGTTCCTGCAGCCGAAAGGTTTTGGCATAGTAGCGGCCGGTGGCCATCAGTTCGGCATGGCTGCCGGATTCAACCATGCGGCCGCCGTCCAACACCACAATGATGTCGGCAAAACAAAGGGCGGAAAGCCGGTGGGATACAATGAAAACGGTGCGGCCGACGGAAAGCGCCCGGATGTTCCGGATAATCCGGGCGCCGGTTTCCACATCAACCTGGCTGATGGGGTCGTCCAGGACCAAGACGGGGGAGGCCGGGAGCAGGGCGCGGGCCAGCGCAATGCGCTGCTTCTGGCCGCCGGAGAGGATAATCCCTTTTTCACCGACCCGGGTTTCGAGCCCCTCCGGAAAGGACTGGATGGTATCGTCAAGGGCGGCGTTGCGGACCGCCTCCAGCAGGTCGTCCTCCCGGGCCTGAGTGCCGGCAAGGGTGATGTTTTCACGGATCGTTCCTGAAAACAGAAACGGTTCCTGGGGCATGAAGGCGATCCGGGAGCGGAGGCTTTTGAGTGTCAAGCCGCGGATATCGCTGCCGTCCAGCAGAATTCGCCCTGTGGAGACATCGTATATCCGGGGGACCAGGCTCAGCAGGGTCGACTTGCCGCTGCCAGGAGGACCGACGATGCCGACGGTTTGCCCGGATTCAACCATCAGGGTAACGGTGTCCAGCGCGGGCCGGTCGCCGGGTTTATAGGCAAACGAGACATTTTCGAAAACAAAGCGGCCGCTGATCCGGGCGAGGGCGACGGCATCGGGGCCGTCGTCAACTTCCGGTGGTGTTGTCAAAATTTTATCGATCCGGTCCAGAGAAGCCGTTCCGCGCTGGATCAGGTTTGTCACCCATCCCATGGCCATCATCGGCCAGGTCAGAAGCCCCAGGTAGCTGATAAAGGCGACAAAGTCGCCCGGCGTGATCGTGGCGGCAATGGTCTGGCGTCCGCCCAGAAAAAGAACAATGGCCAGGCTCAGGTTTGAAAACAGGAGCATCATCGGAAAAAAAGAGCCGGTAATCCTGACCAGCCGGATGTTGCTGGCAACATAATCGCCGGAAGCTGAAATAAATTTGGATGCGGCCGCCGTCTGGCGGTTGTAGGCCTTAATGATGCGGATGCCGGCAAACTGTTCCCGGGCTACTTCGGTCAGATCCGAAAAAGAAGCCTGGACCTTCTGGTACAGGCGGTGCATCTTTTTGCTGAAAAAACGGGCCCCCAGAACAATCAGCGGCATGGGAATGAGGACAAACAGCGTCAGTTTCAGGTTGATGTAAACCATGAATCCGAGGGCGGCCGCACCCAGGACAACCGAATCGGTGAGGGCCACCAGCCCCATGCCCATGGCCATGCGGATGTGCTGAAGGTCGTTGGTGGCATGGGCCATCAGATCGCCGGTTTTGACGCCGTTGAAGTAGGCGGCCGAAAGGGTCTGGATATGGGCAAACAGCCGGTTGCGCAGTCCTTCTTCCACCCGCCGGGAGGCGCCGATCAGGCACCAGCGCCAGAAATATCGAAACACGCCGATGAGAACCCCGATAGCGGCAATATAGAGCGCATAGACCGCCAGACCGGCGGCGTCGACCTTAAAGGCCGTCAGATCATCCACCGCCCATTTTAATACCCGCGGAATGAACAGCTGGAGAAAATCAACGGTGATCAGGCAAACGATGCCGAATGCGATGATCGGCCGGTTTTCCAGAAAATATGGTTTTATCAGGCGGATGGATTTCAATTTTTGGATGACTCTTTCCTCTTGATTCCTTCACTCCTTTTCGGGGCGCCCAACTTGTTGGGACGATCCAAAAAAAAATTACTACCCCGGATGCACCTTCAGGTCAACGCTGTTTAGACTGGCTGATGGAAAACTGCCTCTGAGGCTGCCATGCGGTGTTGCGCGGCTCTTGAATGTGCTACGCCTGCCGAATCGCCGCGTGCCTTCTCTGGGGACCGGATCCGCCGGCCGGATGTCGGGAAGCAGTCAGAACAGAACGATAGGTCCAGGGTCAGTTTCTTTCTTTCTTCGGCATAGCCTCTACTCACCGTCCCCGCAGAATAAGCCGTTCGGCAGTGGGCGGCAATCCCGTGCGCCCTATTACGGAGTCACTGTCATTTTATGGCAATTGCTTGAAAATAATTCTTTTTTGACTGACTGCAAGCATCAGGGGCAATTTTCTCCTCATTGACTTTAACTGGGCCGGTTGGTATGATATTTTTCTAATGAAAACAGGACATGTTGTTGAATATATTGATCGCCAGCAGATCATGTGCGCAGTGGTGCTGGAGATAAAGGAAACGCGCCTGCGGCTGCTGACCGAGACCAACCGCGAGGTCAATCTGTCGGCCGGGCGGCTTTCGCATAATGGCGAAATGGTTCTGGATGTTTCCATCGGCCGCGACAAACTGGTTGAAATGCTGAAACATATCGCCGGCCGGCGGGAGGAACTGACTCGTTGTGTGGATATCAAGGAATTGTGGGAGGTTCTCAATTCGGAGCAGGAATGGATCGATCTGGCAACCATGACGGCGTTTTGTTTTCCCAACGAGACGGACAGCGACCATGCCTCCGCGGTGGTAAGGGCCTTTTTTAAAAACAGACTCTATTTCAAGTTCGACCACAATAAGTTTTTTCCAAATTCCGAAGAGCAGGTCGAACGGGTTGTCCAACAGCAGAGAGAGGCCGAACGAAAAAACCGGATCATTGAAAACGGCGGAACCTGGTTTAAAAAGGTAGTTTACGAGAACAAACCCTGGCCGGCAAATACCCTGATTTCCGACGAAGAGCGGGAAGTCGTTGATATTCTCCAGGATTTTTATCTTTTTGAAAATGAGGCTTCCCGGTCGGCCCTGGCAAAAGCCATCCTGTCCCGGGCCGGTGCCAGGGACGGGGGGGAAATTTTCCGCTTTCTGGTCAGGCTGGGGATCTGGCATGAGGATGAAAACATCGACCTGCACCGGTATCGGGTATCCGCGGATATTCCCGACAAGGTGGCCGTACGGGCAGGGGAACTGTTAAATTCACCGCCTGTTTTTGCTGCGGCTCCGGAGCGGAAGGATTTGACCGGACTTCCACTGATCACGATTGACGGACAGTTTACCCTGGACTTCGATGATGCCCTGAGCATTGAAAAAAAGGGCGACTGCTACCAGCTGGGAATCCATATCGCCGACGTCGGGCATTTCATCAAGAAAGGGGATGTCATCGACCAGGAAGCCGGCGTTCGGGGCAGTTCGATTTACATGCCGGACGGCAAAATACCCATGCTGCCGAACGTTCTGGCGGAAGATCTCTGCAGCCTCAAGGCCGGCAAATTGAGGCCCGCCATCAGCACCCTGGCGAGACTGAGTCCCGGCGCCGAGGTCATTGATTTTGAAATTTTTCCCAGTGTGGTTAACATCGGACGCCAGTTGACCTATTATGAGGTGAACCTGATGGTGGACGAAAGCTGGGAGATCGCCTGCCTCTACGACATCGCCAAAAAGTTCCGCCGAAAACGGCTGGATCAGGGCGCCATGCATATTTCGCTGCCTGAAGTCAATATCTGGATAGACCCGGACAGGAACCTGTCTGTGAGCAAAACCAACCGGGAGAGCCCGGGACGGATGCTGGTCGCCGAAATCATGATAATGGCCAACTGGCTGATGGCCCGGTTTCTGTCCCGGCAGAACATGCCGGCGATTTTCCGGTCTCAGCCCGACCCCAAGGAGCGTCTCTTTAAAAACGGCGAGGGCAGCCTGTTTCAAAACTGGATGCAGCGCAAGCATTTAAACCGTTTTATGTTGACGCCCGAGCCGCTGCATCACTCCGGACTGGGGCTGGATGCATACGTCACGGCAACTTCGCCCATTCGAAAGTATTTTGACCTGGCCACCCAGCGGCAGATTCGCGCAATCTTCGGCCTGGAAGTCCCGTATGACACGGACGAAATCCGGGAGATCATTCACCGGCTGGAAACGCCCATGAGCGAGGTCTGGCGGATCCAATACAACCGGAACCGCTACTGGCTGATGAAATACCTGGAAGGTAAAATCGGACAGAAAGAAGAAGCCATTGTCCTGAGCAAGCGCAAGAGTAATTATCTGCTGCTTCTGACCGAGTATATGATGGAGTGCAACCTGCCGCTGTCCGGGGGCGTGAATTTAAAGCCCCAGGACATGGTGCAGGTCACCCTGCAGCATGTCAATGCCCGCAGGGATGTATTAACCGTATTCTTGGGATAGAATGAGACCTTTGTAAAACACTTCCTTTCGCTCAATTTCGGCGTCAGGCTCAAATTTTAATCCTCGAAATACTCCGTGTATTTCTGCGGTTGAAATTTTCGTCTTCCATGAACTTGAGCGAAATTGACATTTTTCAAAGACCTCATATTCAGTTGCTTCAAACAGTAAATTGGAAAAACCAAAATCCGTTTAATTGCCATGAACAACCTGTACGTCATATCCGCCGCCGGCAAGGACCAGGCGGGACTGGTGCATCGGGTCGCCAGGGTCCTGGGCGACATGGGGATCAACATCGTTGACATCGATGCCCGCTCGATTCGCGGTTACTTTACCATGTTCCTGGTTGTTGATCTGAGCACATCGGCCTGCAGCGCCGGGGAGATGCTCGAGCGCCTGTCTCCGGTGGGGGCTTATTTCGATCTGGGCCTCAATGTAAAGCCCTATGATGAAGGCCGCCGGGTTCCCAACAAGCAGATGATGCTGATGACCCTGATGGGCAACGACCGGCCGGGGATCGTGGCGGAGCTATCCGGGCTGATGGCCGAACACATGGTCAACATCGAGGCCGTCAAGATGATCGCCCGGGGCGACTACATCGCCATGGAGATTTCCCTGGACACCTCGGCCATCGAAGATGTCAAGGCTTTTCGCAAGGTCATCTACGACTTTTCCGAAAAGTCCGGCTTCGACGTTTCCCTGCGCAAAGGCGATATCTTCCAGAAGCCCAAGCGGGTGGTCATTTTTGACTGCGACAGCACCATCATAAAGGAAGAGGTCGTCGACGAGCTGGCCAAGGTCGCCGGGGTCGAAGCGCGGGTAAAACGGCTGACGACCCGCGCCATGAACGGGGAGATCGATTTCGAACAGGCGCTGCGGGAGCGGGTCAAGCTCTTAAAGGGGCTTACCGTGGAGCAGCTTGAAAAAATGACCCAGACCCTTCACCTCACCCCCGGGGCCGAAGAGCTCATCTCGGCCCTGCGCTTCATGGGATTCAAGGTGGGGGTTATCTCCGGCGGATTTTCGTTTTTTACCAACTACCTCAAAGAACGCCTCAACCTGGATTACGTCTACGCCAATGAGCTGGAGATCGAAAACGGCGTGACCACCGGCCGGATCAAGGGGAAACCCCTGCTCAGCCACAGCAAGGCCGAGATCATCAACCAGATCGCCGAAATGGAAAACATCTCGGTGGAGCAGATCGTGGCCGTGGGCGACGGCGCCAACGACCGCTTCATGCTGCAGAAGGCCGGCCTTGCCATCGCCTTCAACCCCAAGGAGATCCTGAAGGATTTCAGCGACGGCATCATCACCTCCGACAATATTTCCGGGCTGCTCTATTTCCTGGGGGCGCCGGACGATGTGCTGAATAAGTTCCTTAACAGGGAAAAGGATTCCTGACCTTTGCCAGCTTACAACCGGCTTGAAAACCAACAGTTTGCTGACCTTCGGGTTTTTAGAAATTATCCTCCTACCGTTTGAACACGTGTTCAGACGACTATGGCGAAACGCATTCGAATGGTTGTGAAATGAAGACAGGAAAAACGCCCCGAGTTTTGTCTAATATCCTGAATACGCCCTTATTGAGAAACCTGCTTATAACAAGTTTGATCGTTTCGGTAATATTCCCCATATACAGCGTTTTTGTAATTATCCCATCGTTCAGCAATCAGCTTGCGAGAAATACGGAAGATGAAGCGGTGCGAACCGCATCGTACTTGGAACATCTCATCCTAAAGAATCAAACAGAATTAACGAGGGGTTCTCTTTCAAATGACAGCATCAGTGAGATCGAAACAGTGAAAAAGGCTTTCCGGCTGGAAAAGCTCAAGATTTTTTCAAAACAGGGCGAAATTATATTTTCAACCACATCAACGGAAATCGGTGAAATAAATAAGAATGACTATTTTTTCGACATTGTTGCCAAGGGAAATATCTATACAAAGGTGGTCAGGAAGGATGCCAAATCCTTGGAAGGCAACACCGTGACCGCAGACGTGGTGGAAACATATGTGCCGGTGCTTTTCAATGAAGCGTTCATAGGCGCCTTTGAGATCTATTATGACATAACCTCCAGAAAAAAAGATTTGGACAGCCTTTTGACTCTTATTTATTTGGTATTGTTTGCGATCGCATCGATTCTGATGGTTACGGTTCTATTCATATTGTTCAAAGCCAGCAGAAATATCCTTGACCGCGAACAGGCGGAATTGGCTCTGCGAGAAGCCTATGAAGGATTAGAAAGCCAGGTAAATGAACGAACAATAGATCTTAAAAAATCCAACGCGGAATTAATGAATGAAATAGCCGAGCGAAAACAGGCGCAGGAATCGCTTCAAGAAAGCGAGGAAAGGTTTCGAAAAATCAGTGATTCCGCCCAGGACGCAATTGTCATGATGAATAATAAGGGGGAAATAACATATTGGAATAAAGCGGCGGAACACATCTTCCAATATAAAAGCGATGAAATTCTTCATAAAGATCTTCAAACGCTTCTTGCTCCTCAGAGATACGCAGAACCGTTTAAAAAGAGTTTTGAAAAATTTATCCTTACCGGAAACGGCCAGGCTATCGGAAAGATAGGCAACTTGTGGGCGAAGCGAAAAGACGGTGAAGAGTTTCCAATGGACCTGTCTCTGTCATCCGTAAAGATAAAAGGGGCGTGGAACGCAATCGGGATTATCAGAGATATTTCTGAAAGGGAGAAGGCCGAAAAGGAAAAACGCGAATTGGCGTTTCAACTTGCACAAGCCCAAAAGATGGAGTCCATCGGGACGTTGGCCGGCGGCATCGCTCATGATTTTAACAACATATTGACCTCCATAATCGGTTATACTGATTTGGCGCTTATTGATGTGGAAACGGGATCGACCTTGGAAGGGAACATCAAAGAAGTTAAAATCGCCGGAAACCGAGCTAAAGAGTTGGTGAAGCAAATCCTCGCCTTCAGCCGCCAGGGCAAGAATGAACTGAAACCGATCAGGCCCCGCATGATAGTTGAAGAATCATTAAAGCTGTTAAGGTCATCCATTCCAACAACGATTACGATAAAGCAGAACATTGAAAGCGACTCTCTGATAATGAGTGACCCAACACAGATTCATCAGATAGTGATGAATCTGTGCGTCAATGCGGCCCATGCAATGGAAGACAGCGGAGGCACCCTGGCGGTTGAATTGACCGATGTTTTACTTGATGACGCCGATGCCCGTAAGCATGTCGATCTTTCCCAGGGCGACTACCTGAAATTGGTCGTTGCCGACACCGGCTCGGGAATTCGACCGGAAATTATCGAATTTATCTTTGATCCTTATTTTACAACCAAGAAACCCGGTGTCGGCACCGGTTTGGGTCTGTCCGTCGTTCATGGCATTGTTAAACAGATCGGCGGTGAAATCACAGTTGAGAGCGAACTTGGAAAAGGATCAACTTTTACAATCTATTTACCTGTGTTACGAAAAAGCGTGAAGATAGAATCGGAAACATTAGAAGGGCTTCCAGGAGGTAATGAGAATATTTTAGTAATTGATGACGAGACGCCGATTGTGAATATGTGTAAACAGATGCTTATCAGTTTTGGGTATAAGGTAACCTTCAGAACCAGCAGTATTGAATCCCTCGAACTCTTTAAAAAACGACCGAATGAATTTGACCTCATATTGACCGACATGACCATGCCGAGCATGACCGGCGACCGGCTGGCCGTTGAACTGATGAAAATAAGACCCGATATCCCTGTTATCTTATGCACCGGATATAGTCGGATATTATCGGAAAGAAAGGCCGCTGAAATAGGGATTAAGGCATTTATCATGAAACCGTATGGAAGAGATGAGTTGGCCAAAACAGTACGCAAAGTCCTGGATGAGGCGAAAGCGGATTAATGCAAAGCAGTTCCACAGCATGTTCAGGCCCGTAACCCGGCATTGCCATTTACTGATATTATTTCAAAACGCTGCACCGGTCACTTGAAAGCCAAAAGGCGCGCAAGCCAGTTCTCAAACGCGTTGCGTTTGATTATTTAAAGAATGTTTCGCGTTTACAATCAAGAGGTGAGAAATGAAGAAATTAATATTTATCTTTTCTGTTGTATTTATGCTTACGGGATGCGCCACCACCCATATGGCCAAACCCGACAGGGCGCCCGAGCTGACATTTCGGCCCGACCGAGCCACTCTGGTCATCATTCGGGAAACGTTCTTTGGAGGGGCCATCGTTTTCTGGCACTATCTGGACGGCAAGCTGATAGGCGAAACCACGGGCAACACGTATTTTGTAACCCCAGTCCCGCCGGGTCCGCATTATGTGGTGATCGCAACCGAAAACACTGCTGTAGCCCATTTTGATTTTAAGCCGGGAAAAACCTATTTTCTAGGGGAAGGGATTGCCATGGGGGTATGGCGCGCCAGAACTTCCGGCTTTTACCCAATGACGCAAGAGGACGCGGTTAAAGCAATGATGAATTGCAGCTATCTGGAATATGATCCCAAGACCGGCCAGGAACCTATGGACCCCCAATTATACCAGCAAGCCATTGATGAATACCTCAAGGAAGTTAAAGCGAACCCGGATGGTTTTAAGGATATTTTAAAGTATGACGGGGTGGAAATGAAGTGATAAGATAGTGGTTGATTCCTTTAATAGGCGAGCCAAATCATATTCTCGAAAAAAATCTCTCAACAAGTCAATTCCGGCCATCGCAAGCTGCTGAAGCGGCTACCGGATTTAATATTGAATGTTCAGATGTTCATATGATATGGGCAAATTAAATTCGCCTGAATTTCTCACCACGTTTGTAAAGCCCCTGATTTTAAGATCAGGAAACGATCCCAATCAGCACTGAACCAGCATCTGATCCGATCCGGAAGCGGCACGCCATATACAGTTCGTATAACGAACAGATCCAAGCGGAAATATTCATTTTAAAATTATAAAAGAGCGTCCCGTTTGACGTTTGACGCTTGACCGCATGCCGGAAAAATCAGAAAGATTGAATCGGAGACTTGAACGGTCATGAAACAAAACAACCAGAAAGACAAGGGCCGGATCGTCTATTTCTCCCATGGGGGCGGCCCCCTGCCGATTCTCGGGGATAAAAGCCATCAGGCGATGGTGGCTTTCATGCGGCGGCTTCCGTCGCAGATTGGCAAGCCGGATGCCGTGCTGGTCGTCAGCGCCCATTGGGAAGAACGCGCGGCGACAGTGTTGGGCGCAGACGCCCCGGCCATGTTCTATGACTATTACGGATTCCCCGATGAAGCCTATGAAATCACCTACCCGGCGCCAGGAAGCCCGGACCTTGCGAAAAGAATTGTCGCATTGCTGGCCGACAATAATATACAGGCCCGTATCAACACTGAGCGGGGCTTTGACCACGGATTATTCATCCCGCTGAAATTGATGTATCCCAAAGCGGAGATACCCTCGCTTCAGTTGTCGCTCCTGCGGGGCCTTGACCCGGCCGCGCATATCGCCCTGGGCAAAGCACTGCGCGAATTGCTGCATGCAAACATCCTGGTGGTCGGTTCCGGTTTCTCATTTCACAACATGCGGGCATTTGATTGGGAGGGGAAGTACAGGTCGGATCCAGCCAATGATTCTTTTCAAAATTGGCTGATCGAAGCGTGCACCGGCCCGATACCCCATTCAGAGCGGGAACGTCGCCTGATCAATTGGGAAGAAGCGCCTTCCGCACGCTACTGCCATCCCCGTGAAGATCACCTGCTGCCGCTGCATGTGTGCCTGGGCATGGCGGATATGCCGGCAAAAACAATCTTCGACGACTTCATCCTGGGCAAGCGCGCCGTCGCGTTTCTGTGGGGATGACAACCGCACCGTAAAAGAGGGATCTGCGGCTGAGGCAAAATTCTATGATCGGCGGCGGATTTCACCGCTATTTCCCTCCGATCAGCTGCGGGGTCTGCTCGTTGTTGTATTGCTTGCGGGCGATGCGCTCCACCTGGGGCTTGAGGTAGCCGAACAGGTCGTCCACCCGGATGGACCCGTCCGGGGCGATGACATCCTCGTTTTTAATGCCTTTCAGCATGAAGTAAGTGAACAGCCCGTGTCCCTTCTCATCATAGGTAGAGCTGATCTGATCGCCTGACGAAGCCGATAGAATCGTGATATTCTTTGCCGGGACGATAGCGCTCTGGAGGTTCATCACCAGGGGTCGGGCCCCCTTGGCGATCACCGAGCGGCCGCCCGCGCCGGAAAAGCAGGAATCAAGCGCGACAATGACCTTTCCGGCCTGAAGTTTGCCGAGGGCGTCGTACAGCCGCTGCAGGGAAAAGCCGGTTTCGGCGATAAACGACGGATCCCCGTCATAGGGAACAAGATAAGCACCGCCTGTCTTTGGGTCCGGGGCGCCATGGCCGGAATAGTAGATGAAAACCGTGCCGCCTTTTTCAACATTGTTTTGCAGCCATTTTTCAAAGTACTTGGCAAGATCGCTTTGCAGGGCCTTATCGTTCGTCAGCAGGACGACATTCTCTTCCGGATATCCCATTGTCTGGGTCAAATACTCCGAGATGATCTTTGCATCAGCATCCGCAAAGTCGGCTTTTGGCAGCTTCTGCCTGTATTCTTCAATACCGATGACAATGGCATAGGCATTTTTATTGAGTTTGGCTTTTATCGAAGGAGGTTCGTCAACATCCGATTTGATGGCGGGACGGGCTTGTGGGGACGGTTTGGCAGCGACGATTTCAGGCTGCCTTGAAGGCTGTTTCTTTACGAGCCTTTCCAGCAACTTGAAGCCATCCTTGCCGAGAGGCCACCTATCAAGGAACGCCATGGTGACATCAACATCGGCGCCCCTCTCAATAAGGAGTTTCGCTATGTCGGCATGACCCGCATATGCAGCTGACACAAGAGGGGTCCAGCCGTCGTTGGACCGTGCGTTCACATCAGCGCCTTTTTCAATCAACACCTTGACGGTTTCCATGTGGCCGCCATGTGCCGCACATGTCAAGGCCGTTACGTTCGGGTCCCACCCAAGACCACAGCCGCTTCTCTCATTTACATCAGCGCCCTTATTTAATATGTCTTTTACGACATCTGTCTGCCCTTTGAATGAGGCTGTCGTTAAGGCCGTACCCGTAACAGCGCACCCTGAAAACGAAGATGATAAGGCAATAATTAATAATAAGGGTAATAATCTTTTCATATCCTATTTTCCCTTATTTTATTTAACGTAAAGTACATAATAAATAAGGTCATAATAATAAGAAATGTTTCATTTTTCATCGGCCCGTCACCTCATCAATACAAATCGTTTTTTGAGTTGTGTTGCATCCGGCGAGAGTGAAGGCGTTTGCTGGACATTCATCGCCTTGGCCTCATCTTCAACCAGCGGTTTGAGGTAATCGTAGATCTCGGCAATATTTTTTTTGCCGTCCTTGAGCGCTTTAAGAAAATAGTATGTAAAAACACCATGTCCCTTATCAGGGGAGGACGTGGAAATCTGACTTCCCTGGGTCGCCGTCAGAACGGCCATATGGGCCGGCGGGGCTTCCGTGGCTGCCATCATCACCAGGGGCCGGGTGCCTTTGGCCAGGACGCTCCTTCCCCCGGCGCCGGAAAAGCAGGAATCCAGGACCACGATAATCTCTTTGGCTTCCAGTTTCGCCAGGCGCGCGTAAAGTCGTTTTAAGGGGTAGCCGGTGACCGGGAGATAATTCGGATCGCCGTCGTAGGGCACCATATAGGCTTCCCCGGTGGCGGGCTCCGGCGCACCGTGTCCTGAAAAATAAACGATAATCAGGCTGTCTTTGGTTGCTCGATTGGGGAGCCATGCTTCCAGAGATTTTTCAACATCCGTTTTTGTGGCCCTTTCATCGACAATAAAGTCTATATTCCTTTCCTGAAAGCCTAAGGATTTAAGATAGGATTTTACCAGGGCCGCGTCATTCCCGGAATAATCGGATTTCGGCAAACTGCGATAGTTTTCGATGCCGATCACGACAGCAAAGGCATTATCTTTCGGCTCCGACATGATGGCCGGCAATTCGTCTATATCAGACCGGGTTTTCAAAGCAGCCGTGGGGTTTGTTGACGAAGCACTGTCGATATTCGTCGATTTGGCTTTTGCCGACGTGACCAGGATGGGCTCTTCGCTCTCATAAATCAGCGCGTACGCGACCATTGCTTTTCGGGCTGTATCCTCGCTAACCATAAGTAAATCTGTTGGAAACACCGATAATTCGGCATAGTATGTAGTGCCCGCTTCGACAGTGAGGGAACGAGCAGCGGGAGTAGCACCGTGTTCTGCGCCGAAGTTAATGCGATGCTTCCCCGGCTCAAGCACTACCGTCAAATATGTTCTTTCTGCAAGCGCGCCAATAGTGTTTCCATCGACAATAATTTTATAAAGGACGCCACTACTGACAAATACAGCACTTCGGTAAACATACAGCAGCGCCTTGCCCGGCGGCGGCGTCATGTTCTTCGCTTTCATGTCCATTTCCGGAGAGGCCACCGGTACGGAAGCGCAGGCACTCAGCAGCATGCTGAGCATGACCAAAAGTAAAACCATATATGAAATCTTTTTCTTCATGTTGTTTCCTAATGTCATAGTCTTATTATCCTAACCTGATAGTCTTTCCAACTACTTACTCCCTGACCTTTGCCGCCAAGAGATTTAATTCTATTTTGCCCCGATCAGTTGCGGCGTCTGCTCGTTGTTGTATTGCTTGCGCGCGATGCGCTCCACCTGGGGTTTGATGTAAGCAAACAGATCGTCCATTTTAATGGAACCGTCCGGAGTGACGACGTCTTCGTATTTAATTCCTTTGAGCATGAAGTAGGTAAAGAGTCCGTGTCCTTTTTCATCATAAGTCGAGCTGATCTGTTCGCCCGAGGAAGCGGACAGGATTGTCATATTTTTTGCCGGGACGATGGTGTTCTGGGGATTCATCACCAGGGGCCGGGCTCCCTTGGCGATCACCGACTTGCCGCCTGCGCCGGAAAAACAGGAATCGAGAGCGACGATGATTTCCTTGGCCTGAAGTTTGCCGAGGGCTTCATACATCCTTTTCAAAGAATATCCCGTCTGGTCGATAAAAGAAGGGTCTCCGTCGTAAGGGACCAGATAGGCATCGCCGGTTTTAGGATTCGGCGCACCGTGGCCTGAGAAATAGATGAATACAGAGCCGTTTTTTTCGATATTGTTCGGCAACCATTTTTCAAAATATTTTGCCAGATCGACATACGATGCGTGATCGTTCAAGAGCGAAATGACATTTTGCTCGGGATAGCCCAACGCTTTTATGAGGTAGTCGGCAACAAGCCGTGCGTCCTGTATTGCAAATTCTGCCTTCGGTAACTTCTGGCGGTATTGCTCAATTCCGATGACGATGGCATAGGCGTTCGGGTTGGGCTTCGCTTTAACTGTTGGGAGATCATCGATGTCGGATTTGACCGGAGCAGGGGCGGAAAGGGGCACTCTGTTTGCCGCGGTTAGTGCTCCCCCCTTCCGCACGCTTCTCTCCGCCATTTCTATAACCCGGGCGGCGGCGTCCGCCTGTTTCGATACAAGGTAGCCTTTGGCATTGTCCGTGTCCGCCCCATTTTCGATCAGCAGCCTTATGGCGGCGTTCTGGCCGGCGTAGGCTGCCGACACCAGCGGCGTAGCCCCCCACAGGTCAAGGGCATCAACCTCGGCGCCCTTTTCGATGAGAAGTTTCATCATATTGATGTTGCCTTTGCATGCGGTGATATGCAAAGGGGTACCGCAGTTGCAGCTGGTCGCCCAGCCGTCGCCGCAGCTTTTTTTGTTCACGTCGGCGCCTTTATCGATCAAAAGCCGGACGATATCCAAAGGGGCATTGTTAAAAACGGCTTCATGCAGGGGCGCAAGACCGGGCGTCACGACCTCGTTGACATCGGCGCCGCTGTTTAAAAGGGCCTGGACTTCTTTCATATTCCCGCTCTTGGCCGCCCTCCCCAAGGGTGTAACGGTTGAGCATCCGCCCATTGTAAAGACTGAAATCAGTATTAAAAACAGCCAGATTCTTTTCATAAATGTCCTCTTTTACCGTGTCAGGTTGTAAATGACTGTGGCTTCGGCCCAGTCGGCCGGTTCCAGGTGGCTCAGCCGACGCACCAGGTCGCTGATCATTCCCGTCGATTTTGAGTCGTAAACCTTGAAAAGGCCTTCCTGAAACCCGAGGGGTATCAGGTTCTCCTTTTTGCGGGTGGCGATCAGCTTGAGGCGTTCCTCGGCAACATCTTCCTTAGCTCCGGGCAGAAATGCCGCCGTCAGACGGATCTGGCTTCCTTCTGGCGGAAACACGTGAATCTTACCGGATTTCGCAAGGTTTTGCGTGTCTGTGGAATTGGGAAGGAGCAGGGTCACAGATCCATCGGCGGCCACCGAGAAAATATAAATATAGCAGTCCCGGTTGGGCTCGTAAAAGATTCGGACGTCCTCCCCGGCCTTGAGGTTTGTTCTGGAAAGATAGGCCTTGACGGCGAGCCCATCCCCCTTTTCCGGAAAAACGGGCTGAATAAGGGCCTTGATCTTTACCCGGTAAAGGGACCGGTCCTTGGCATCCCACCCTTCCTGGAGGACCTCGGATTTGTCGATCCGGCCCCTTACCGCGGCATAAACAAGGTCTTCCGCCAGCTGGCTGTTGGACACCAGGGTATGGGATTTCATGAAAACGCCCACCGCTGTTTCCAGGGCGTTTTTCTGGGCGTCGCGTCGGGCCCGCTCCTTGACCTCATTGGGGGTGTCGATGTCGCCCAGGACGGCCTCGCCGGACGCTTCCACCCATAAGGGCGGTCCGGCGCAAAAGGGTGCGGACGGCAGGAGCGCCGGCAGCAGAAAAATGAGGATGAAGACGGTTTTTTTGATTACAGATTCCAATTTCACAGGCTTTGCCCCGCAATTATTTTCGGGTGAATATATTTGAACTGACACTGTAAAGCAACCGGAAATAATGAATGGGGCGTCGGGCAGGATGAGGCTGATCAGAGCGACGGCCGTGAAAAGGATTTGCCTTCGGCCGCATTTATGCCTGGGAATTTATTTTCTTTAAACCCGCTTCCACATCGAGGCGGATCCACTTCAAAACCTCAATGTGATTGATGGGCACATCATCGATTTCCTTTTTGATTTCATCCGTATCGAGCGTATAGGTCCGACCGTTGCAGCGATGCCGGTAAACAAAATGCATCTCCGGGTTTCCCGTGATCAGCGCTGCCAGCGTGTCCGCCAGATCCCCCAGCGGCTGGCGGTCCACATGGGTCAATTGAAACGCTACGGTTACGACGGTTCCTTTTCCCGGTTCCGATTCGATCGCAAAGCTGCCGCCGGCATTTTCGGCGGCCTGCGCCAGCATGGGCAGCCCCAGCCCAACCCGGCGGACTTTTTTCGTCGTATAAAAGGGGTCCAGTGCCCGCTTGAGGTCCTCTGCCGTCATCCCTGTCCCGTTATCGCGGATTTCCAGCGACAGGCGATCGTTTTTCCGGTCTTCCGTTATGGAAATGAAGACATGCCGGGCCTTGGCGCGGACGGCGTTTTCGGTAATGTCCAGAATATGAAGCGACAGTTCAATCATGGTTTACCCTGTTGTCATATTTTTTTGCACCTGCAGGCTCTATGCCGTTTCAATACAGCGCCCTTCGCGATTTTGGAAGGCCAGTCTCAGCTCCCGGACATTTCCTTCCTTGAGGACCATCGTGGTGCACGCCCGACCCACATCGCGGATGGCATGCGCGTCCGATGACGTAATCATGGCAAAGGATGCCAGTTCGGGGTATTGCCGGCGGGCGCGTCCGATTCCCATGGCATGACTGACCTCCAGGGCGTCGAACCGCATGGAAGGGTCGATGAACCCGAGCTGGCTGATGACGCTGAAACTGGGGCGGTCGATATGGGAAGCCACGGCAAGGCCTCCCAGCCGATGGATCCGCTCGATGACGTCCTGAAGGGGCAGAGCAACGGCGCCGATGAGCAGATGGTCGTTGATGCCCTCCACCTCATCCCGGTCGTTTACAATAGCCTGACAACCGAAGATCTCCTCCTGGTTGACGCCGAACAGGTGTTCGTAAATCACTGCCTGCAGCCTGTCAAGACTTTCAAGGTCGTCGAAAAGGGCCAGCAGGTGGGCCTCTTCAAGGGTGGATATTTCCATGCCGGGCAGAACGGTGACAGGTTTTCCCTGCGACAGCTTGATCACGTGGGCCGCGTTTTCCGATGCGTTGTGGTCGCAGACGGCGATGACATCTATTTGTTCAGCTACTGATTTTTCGATGATCGCGCGGGGAAACATATCAAGCTCCGCGCAGGGGGAAAGACAGGTATGGATATGCAGATCACAGCGCAATGCCCTGAGCATGAACTTTTTCCTGAAGAATGATCAAAAAAAGACCATGATCCCATGGCCCCTTAAGATTCAGATGCGGCAAAACCTTTTTTCGCCTTGATCAAATTATAAATTTTTCCGGCGATTTCGAATCCCGAAAGATCCGTACCCAGGAGTGGAATGTTTTCCTCGACGGCTTTCGACAGTGTATCTTTTGCCGGCTCGGCCCCCTGGACCAGAACGATCCCGGCATGATCCTTCAGGCTGGCCACGGCGATGATATTCTGATGCACCTGTCGCGTGATCCAGAGGTCTCCTGCCTTGCTGTTGGCCATTACATCGCTGAGCAGGTCTCCCGTATAGGCGTTCAGCACTTCCGTTTGAAGCCTGTTAAAGCCGGAAAACACTTTCAGGTTTAACGTTTCTGCAATGGTATTCAGATCCAATGTCGGTCGTTTTCCTTTCTATGGTGGACCCGCCCGGCTTGCGGGGCAACTTCCCGTTGAATAATCATATTCAGGCGTTCCCTAACCGATTTCTGAGATGTTCCCCCATTCGTCAGCATTGCCGCCCTGAATCTTATAATTGCCTTCGTGCACCGGTTTCTCATGGACGTGCAAAGTTGTCTTCGCCTCTTTCCACACATCCCCTGATGCCCTTTTCATACAATCGTCCGGCGGCTTCAAATAGGATGTATTTTGTTGAAAGAACTGGAAGCTCGAGTTCTTTTGCGAGACGAAGGGTTTCCGGCGCAGGCCTTTTGCCGCGGACTATGATAATTGCTGAAATTTCGAGAATGTCCGCCGTGCGGATGATCTGAGGATTGGTCAAGCCGGTTAAAAGCATGCAGCCTGGTTTCGCAAAGGAAAGGACATCGCTCAGCAGATCGGCGCCGAAGGCCGTGTCGACCTCCATTTCCAATAGCTCCTGTCCAACCAGAATATCGGCATCCAAAATTGCTTTGACTTCATTCAGTTTCACGTTGATCTCCTTGCAACGGTATTAAATTGTTTCAGAGATACGTTCAACCAAGTATTCACAATTGCCAAATGCAGCTCAATATCTGGATATTACTAAATATTTTTTTTATCATATACATGGGATGCTGTCAATTGATTTATGCGAGAGCTGCCTGCGCGCAGAACCAGCACACCCTGGTGGCCAGAAAGCGAGCCGGAGTTTTCAGGATAACCCTATTGAAAAATGCACTACGTAGAGGTGGCGGTTGCGTTTATGGAAAAATTTGACCCCCCGCCTTAACACCCATGCCGGGGAAGGCAGCATATCTCTTTCCGGGTTTCACCTGCCGGATGGCAATGTAACCCCGCAGTATACAATTTTCTCCCTGAAGGCATATGCCCGGTGGATGTAAATCATCACCAACCAATTCAAATGATTGATTATTGTTTATTAGAAGGTTATTTGCTATGATCACTTGAACAAGGCCCGGCATATAAATTGCTTAAATAATAAACGGCGTATGTCAACACAACGGGATACACCATTCGGATGGTAGATCATTCAGCGGATTATAAGAGATCAAATAAAAAGTGTGAGGCGGTATCATCATGTTATGGTCGGATTTGACACAGGCCCTGGCGGCGCAAACACTGGTGGACGGGCCGGATTTCGAGGTTAAAAACATCGCCGCCGCGGATCTTCTGAGTGACATCCTGGCCACTTCCAAAGAAGATTTCGTCATCCTGACCGGGCAAACCTCGCCCCAGGCCATTCGCACGGCCTTTGCCGTCGGCGCTCTCGGCATCATCATCGTCCGCGGCAAGCAGGTCCCCCTCGGGAGCATCAACGCCGCCCGTGACTATTGCATTCCACTCGCTACCACCCGGATCAAAATGTTTGAGGCCTGCGCCACCCTCGGAGGTTTGCTTTGGAGTTCTCCTTCGTCGAAGAGTTAGTTCATCGGCTCAAAGTCTTCCAAGCCATGTCCAAGAATGTGGTGACCATCGCTCCCCAAAACACCCTTCGCGACGCGCAGATCACCATGCGTGATGCCCGCGTTTCGGGTCTTCCCGTCGTCAAGGACAACATCATGATCGGTATCGTGACCATTGAGGATGTCATTCAGGCCCTGGACCACGGCTATATTGAGGAACCAGTCGACCGCTGGATGACGCGGGACGTCGTCACCGTCGAATCGAATTGGCCCCTGAGCCGGGCCATGTCTGTTCTGGATCGGACCCGTTTCGGGCGGCTGCCGGTGCTGGACAAGGAGGGAAGCCTCTGCGGCTTGATCACACCCAATAGCATCCTCCGGGCGCTTCTCAACGAGCTGAACCGTTTGCTGGCAAGAGATGAAAAGAGCGAGGTGACGATTGAAACCCTTGAGAACGAGACCCTGCGGCTGCGGTTTGATGTCGAGGCCGGCGATTACGATCGGGCAGGCCTGGCCAGCGTACAATTAAAAAGAGAGCTGGCTGCACGAGGCGTGGACCCTGCGCTTCTGCGTCGTGTCGCTATCGCCACCCATGAGGCCGAAACGAACCTGATCATCCACAGCACGTCGGGGGGCACCATCATCGCCGTTCTCGAGCCGGAGAACATCCGGCTTACCGTCACCGACAACGGTCCGGGCATCGAAAACATCGAGCAGGCGATGCAACCGGGCTTCTCCACCGCCAGCGACTTTGTCCGGAGTCTTGGCTTCGGGGCCGGTATGGGGCTGGGCAATATCAAACGCTGCGTAGATCATTTCGAGCTCAAGAGCAAACCCGGGCTGGGAACGAGACTCAACCTCCGCTTCAATTTGAGACCGCTTTCCGCAACGGCCGCCATGGATTTGACTGATAAGAATTCGCTTCTGGGAAGAGAGTGAATCGAAAATGTGCGATGGGTTGGGAGCTGTTATAGGCCCCGACATCGAGTTTGTCCGACGATCGAATGCGTTGCCATCAAATCCGGTAGATGAAAATCGGTTCAGAACCAAACCGTTTTCCGATCGTTAGATGCTGCTGTGGTTCCCATCCGGGGATTTCAAAACGGCGCGACAAAATCCGGCACCCCTTTTTGAGTTCCTTGAATTTTTCCTTCAGGACGGCCATCTGGTCGGGCACCAGGTAACAGAAAATCACATCGGCGTCCGAGAAATCGCATGCTCTGAAACTGGCGCAACGGATGACGACATCAGCCCGGCTGATCCAGGCGGTGAGCATGGCAAGCCCGCAGACCGGCGGGGATATTTCAATGCCCACGGCCCGTGCGCCGTAAGTTTTATTCGCTTCGATCAGGAACCTGCCATCACCGCAGCCCAGATCATATACCACTTCACCGGGCAAGATATCCGCCAGGGATACGATTTTGCGCGTAAGGCTTTTAGACGTTGCAATGAAGGGGGCCCCGGACATGATGAGACTGATCAGGCTGACGGCCGTCATTATGAGGGCAGCGGCGGCAACCACCGTAAGACATGCAAGGGCGATCTTGGGCAGCAGCGTCATCCCGCCGTAATAGGCTGCGGCTTTTCCAAACAGCGCCTCTCCAGTGAATAGTTCCCACATGATTAGAAGCTGTCCCCAAAAAATATAATTATTTCAGCCCCGGAGGGTGTTTGACCAGTTCTCCGGTGCGCCCGGGAATAGCCTCCGTGGGATCCGTAACCACCTTATCGCTTCATAACCGCACGGCAGCGATCCCGCCACGTTCCATTACGCCAGCCCCAAAGGACTGATTGCCACGGGAGGGTCGTCTCTGTCTGTTCCGGATGAGCGCAACGGTCAGGGGGCGCCGGCAGGGCTCACTCCATAGGCATTTGTTATAAAACGCTCTGACCTCTCACGCAATTGGCGTATTAATTTTTTGAGATGGCTTCTATCCGGCTGTTGAAAAATTGCGTCTAAGGCCGCCATGCGGCGTTGCGCAGCTCTCGCCAATGCTCACTTGCTTGAATATGCTGCGCCTGTCGAATCGCGGCACGCCTTGCATGAAATCTGATCCTTGTTTTTCAACAGCCTGATAGAGGTCCGAGGTTTTGCAACGGCTCCTAAGCAAAATGCTTCATTGACTCTAAATATTCAGGATGACGCGACAAGTAAAATGAAAGGGCGCGCCCAAAATCAGGGCCGAGGACGCCGTCGATGAACATCTGGCTGATTTCCCTCTGGCGCAGCAGGGTAAACTGGGAAGTGACCCAGATGTGTCGCTCTTCTTCCGAGATGGAGTCCATGAGCTGCCGCAGGGCGCCGCGGGCGCGCGGTTGATACATCCAGAAATAGAGGCCGTCCAGAGCATGAATACAGATAATTTTTTCCAGAGCCTGTGCTTCCGCATTGGTTTTTTCTTTAAATTTTTGCGGGTTTGTCAGCCGCTCAAAGGTACTGGACTCGGGGAACAGCAGTTCCAGCTGTGCGTAAATTTCTATCAGGTCTAAGAGCTTGCTGTAATATTCGCGGGATCGCAAACGGATATTCGCGAAACGGTCGGCGGTCCCCTCGATGATTCCGGCCACAATATCCGAAGCCGTCTTGGATATGATTGCCGCCCACTTCTGCAGTGCCCCGGCGGCTGCGGCCACTCCCGACGCCGTCAGAATCGCACCGGCGGTATAATTCAGGCCTATCGCAATAGGGATGGACAGCACACTGCGGAAAAAATTGCCGAAAATCGCCCCCTTGGAGAGACCCCGGAAGGCATTATGGCTGGAAAGATAGATACCGTTGACCAGCGCCATAACGGAATAGAGCAGGGCCGGCTGGGTTGAGGTGGTAATATTAAACATTCGATCCAGAATCACGGTTTTAACGAGGTACTCCAGCAGCGGCACTGAAAATCCGGTAAACAGCAATGAGTCGGAGATTCGGTCCCAGCTCACATAGGCGTTCCATCTCAGCAGGGGAGAGCGGCGAAAACCGCCACCGCCCAGAACCGATTGAAGCACGTTGCGGATTCCGGTGATGCCGAACCAGATGAACGCCCCGAAATAGGCCAGCAGCCACCAGTCCTTGGTCAGCGCAAAGGTTGCGAATGCCGGCACAAATCCGATCAATACTTTCACGATGTTTCGCAAATGGGAATTGAAATATCCCCAGGGGATCCGTTTGCGGCGCGAATTCAGATCCGGATGATGAAGAAAAAGATCATTGTTGATCAGCTTGTTGGCGCCGCCCAGGGTCACAACATTCCCCTTCGGGACCATGCGGGTTTCATCGCCCAGCACGTCCCAGTCAGCCCTGCGTCTATACCCCAGCCATCGCAGGAACGGAATGGATTTGATGAGATACAGAACCATCTGGTTCATATTCTCGCGATGCAGGAAAGTGTGGCGCTTATGGACAGCGATCCGGATGGGGACGATTTCCCGGCTGACACCGATATCCCGTTTGATCTGTTTGCGGGCCTTGCGCGGAAGCGTCTCGGCCACCGCCAACCCCATGCCGTGCGACCGAAATGACCGCCCCGTAGAATCGCTTCCCAGGCGCGCTTTCAGCGGTCTGCCCTTGTACATGATCTGCAACGAGGCGATATCGTGAAGAATAGCGGTCAGTTTTTCAGTCCGTGTTTGGCGGGAGCGGGATTCAGCGGCCGCCACTTTCTGGATGACCTCCTGGATCATTCGCTTCAGTGCGATCGGGCTCTGCTCGTTGATGGCTTCCTGAAGCCGGCTGATGGCGTCGATATGGCCCGTTTTACCGGCAGCCCAGTCCTTGAGGTTGAAGAGTTCCAGCCGCGAAATCTTTCCGTCGCAATCGTAAAGTAATTCCAGCACATCTTCAACTTCAAGATTAGAAAGATTCAACGTGATCCGGTAGCCCGACTGCAGGGCTGCCAAACGGTTGAGCAGTTCGGCCGGGGTGAGCATCAGCATCGCCGGAACGGCCGGATCGTCCGAGGGGACTGAGGGATCGGGGATATCGGGATTGCGCGGCGGCGTGAGAAAGTCTGCAATCAGCGATTCAACATCCAGCCGATTCTTTTCATCGAACCAGGTTTCAACCCGCCGGCGTTCTTCGTCGCCGGCATTCTGATAAGTCGTTCGGAGTTGCTGCGCGTTTTGCTGCAGCGCTGCTAAAATTTTCTGCTGGATAAATTTTTCCAGGTGCAGCGTCGACTTCTGGCCGATGCCGACGAAGGCAAGGAATTCTTTTTCATCAATCGGTTCCAGCTCGATGCCGCAAGCACTCCCGACGTCCGACAGATGATTGTGATTGAACGCTTTAAGCAGGTCCATCACATAGGCCTGCTGATAGGCCGAAACATTGCGGCCTTCCTCCATGAGCTTCACGACCTCCGGCTCCTCAAGGAAGCAGAGAAACGCCTGGGAGTCCGGGAACCCTCTGGGAGCCCAGATCAGATTGATATACTTGTTTCTGAGCCGGGCTGAAAATTCGATTCCGATGCGGATGTCGATTTCCATGATGCGGGCGGCCTCGAGGAGCTCGGTCGCAAAGCGCGGTTCAATATAATTGTAGTGAACGACCCTCAAGCGCCGGATGCCTTTTATCCAGGCATCCATAATCAGGTGGGTGGAGGACTTGCGCCCCTTGGTGTTGACGTCATGGACATGATCGTCGAAGGTAATTTGATTCCACTCTTCGGGCATTTCAAGAAGGTGGTATCGATTCAACTGCTTTCGGACAATCCGGGGTTTGCCTGAAGCGGTGATGCGGAAATCGTGGGCCAGTTCAAGCTGCCGTCTCGGGTCATGCCGGGTGCGGACGACATCCTTCATGATTTGCATTAGAACACGGGCCGTATTCTTCGGCATCGGCCCCTCGGCAGTATCCAATACTTCGGCGCGCAGGGAGCGCAGGGCGCTCAGGCGGTCATCCATGCCGCCGATTTCGAGGGAGGTGAGCAGGTGAACCATGGCATAGGCCGTCCGCAAGCTTCTGGATTCAGCCATTTCCTTGATGCCGTGCGGATGAAAATAACCGTAATATTGACGGCGGGCATATTCAAAATCACGATCCCTTGCGCAGACATCGTTGACGATCCGGATCAGTTCATAATCTCTTCGGTCGAAAAGCAGACGGGAAGCCCACGAACCCGAATCGGGAACCAGCTTTTTGTCACGGGCGTTTTCCAGTAGGGAATTGTCGAACAATATGCCGGATTTATTCATATTGATGAATTATGGTCTCATTATCCGGAAATATCAATAGAAAAAGCCAATCCGAACCGGCGGCGTATAACAATCGGTTAATGCCGGGGTGTCAGCATCGTGCCGTATTCCAGCAGGTTGCGGTGCAGCTCGAAACAACGGCTGAGATCGTGGCGGATATGTCCCAGGCGGGACTCACGGGCATATCGTTCCAGGTACTCCCGGTAGATGGGATGTGCGCATTTTTCAATAATCATTTTGGCGCGCTGCTGGGGGCCCACGCCCCTTAAATCCGCCAGGCCCTGTTCGGTGACGATGATCTGGACCGAGTGTTCGTTGTTGTCGATGTGCGGGCACATCGGCACAACCGTGGAAATTTTACCGCCTTTGGCAACGGAGGGGGCCATCAGGAACGACAGATAGCTGTTGCGCGTAAACTCGCCGCTGCCGCCGACGCCGTTCATCACATCCATGCCGTACAGATGCGAGGAGTTGACATTGCCGTAGATGTCTATTTCAAGGGCCGTGTTCAGGGCGATGACACCCAGCCGGCGAATGATGCCGGGGTTGTTGGAGATTTCCTGAGGCCGCAGGACGATGCGGGGTCCGAAAAAGTCCATGTTCTCCACAAGCTGCTGGAGTTTTTCCACCGTGACCGTCAGGCTGGTGGCACTGGCCCCCAGGAGCTTTTCCGTCGTCATCAGATCAAACATGGCGTCCTGGAAAACCTCGGAGTACATGTAAAAGGGCGGGATATCCGGGTGCCGTCCCAGGGCGGCCATGACGCTGTTGGCCACATTGCCGACGCCGGCCTGCAGGGGCAGAAAGCTTTCCGGGATGCGGCCGGCCGCTTTTTCAGCCAGAATGAACTCGACCACATGCTCGGCGATCCGCTGGCCGGTTTCATCGGGCGGGCTGAACTCGCCGACATGGTCGACTTCATCGTTTGGGACAATCCCGACGATTTTTTTGGGATCCACCACCGCATAGGGCCAGCCGATGCGTGTCAGCGGGTCATAGATGTGAATCGGCGTCCTGCGCGGCGGCGGGGGCATGACAAAAATATCCGCCATTTCCCGCAGCCTAGGGGACTGGCGCCGGTTGATCTCGATGATCACCTTGTCAGCGTATTTCAAATAGGTGGGTGAAGCGCCGATGGAGGTGGTCAGGTACACGCGGCCGTCCGGTGTGATTTCGGTGGCTTCCACCACCGCCAGGTCGATCCGGCCGAAAAATCCGAAAGCCACTGTCTGGGGGACATGCGACAGGTGCATATCGACATATTCCACTTCCTGGCGGTTGATCTGGTCCCGCAACGCCGGGGCCGACTGATAGGGGGCCCGCCAGGAAATGGCTTCGGCCGCAGCAAGCTCGTCGTCAATGCCCCGGTCCGTAGACGCCCCGGTCAGAATGCGGACCCTGAAAGCAGCTCCCTTGGCATGTTCTTCACGGGCCTTGCGGGCAAGTGCGCGGGGAACCGCCTTGGCCGCGCCGGCCGGTGAAAATCCGCTGAAGGCCACCGTATTGCCGTTTTTTAATCCTGCGACGGCCTCTTCCGCACTGATAACCGGGAAAAATCCATTGCCCATCATCCGACAAACCTTTCGTAAATGATGTATCTTATATCATGGTCGGGGAATTTTTTAAAAGCCTTGTCCTGTCCGCCTGGACGATATCCCCAGGCGGACCGACGACAAACGGTGAAGTGACAACGGCTCTCCCATAGATATTTGTAATTTGACTTCCCGACCCTCATCGAACTTACGCTACCAAAAATCAATACCCGCTTCAAGTTATTGCGGCCGTTATCGCCCAAAAAATAAAAACCAAAAGGCCAAAGGAAGCCGTGGTGACCATCAGGCTCTGCTTCCAGCTGAATCCGCAGCCATGGACGAGGCCGATAGCGATCAGCCACCATTTCCAGGGTTCCGTGAACCAGACAAAATAGGGAATCCATGAGGCCAGGAGGGTAACACCTGAAGCAAAGGCATAAATACTGAAAAATCTTGGAAAGGTCTGAGGCCTTCCCATGGCCCAAATGATCACCACAAAACCCAGCGAAGATGCGATCAGGGGCATGCCTACGGCATTGACAAACAAGATGGCGGCCATTAAAGCCGGTTGGGTGTATGTGTTTGTAATCAGGCTGGCGATTGTGAAAAAGAGGCCTGAAAGGATCAGGAACCCAACCGGCTTTATAAAACCCGGCTCAGGGGGGAACTCATCGAAAAACTTGCGGGGTTCTCCCAAGAGCCGGGTCAGAGTCCTAAAATAGAAGCCGATGGAAAATTTGTCTGATTGTGAGTCCGTTTCAAACACTTTTAAAAACAATCTATTTTTGCCAAAATACCCAGCACCAGCATCACCAGTGTCATTACGAAGAAAAAATTTCGCTCTGTTTTTTTGCTGAAATATATTTTCCCGTTCCGATAAAAGCGTGATTTTTTTGGGTCAGCGATTTGATCGTGATGCCGATTCGTCATAGCTGTAATTCCCTGTATGGGTGAAAACCCAAGCAACTCAACGGTTAGAAATTAGGCAACCCTGCAAACCCCCGGAAGTTCCAGAATACTGCTGTAAAAAGCAGCAGGACGATATTGGCGACAAACCACAGCGGCAGGCCGATCCTCAAAAAGTCTTTGGGTTCGAGATAACCGCTGGCGTATACAATGGCGTTGGGCGGCGTACCGATAATCAGGCAGTACGCAAAGGAAGACGCGATGGCGGTGGCCATTGCCATAAAGGGCAGAAAGGTTGTGCCGGGGTGTACCAGGCCGGCCATGTTCAAGGTAATGGGCCCGACGGCGGCGGCGGCCGGACCGTCTGCCATCAGGTTGGTGATGATAGCGGTAATGCCGTTGGAGGCCGCCATCAGCGGCAGGCCGGCGTCCATCCCAAACGGCGCCAGGAAATCAATGCAGGTTCTGGCCAGCCAGTAGGCCGCGCCCGTGCTGTCCAGGGTTCGGCCGAAAATCATGGCGCCGGCATACAGCCAGACCACGCCCCAGTCGACTTTTTGCTGATAATCTCTCCAGTTCACGATACCCGTAAGAAGATAGGCAACGGCGCCTGCCATCGCGATCACGCCGATACCCAACCGTACCGGATAGATGCCAAATTCATAAAAACTTTTTTCCGTAAACCAGCCGAATACCATGACAACAAATATTATCAGGGCATAGATCTGTTTGCGGTTCCAGGGGCCCATCTTGCCGATTTCGTATCTAAGCTGTTCCATGGCGGGGGCCAGGGAAATAACGCGGGGCTTAAAGCGCCAGTTCAGGAAAAACCAGGTGATCGGAATCATAATGATGAGGAAAGGGAAGCAATAGGTGGCCCATTGAAGGTAGCCGATGTCTATTCCGAACATATCGGTGAGATAGGTCATCATAATGACATTGCGGGCGCCGCCCGACGGTGTGCCCATGCCACCGATATTACACGCCATGGCAATGCCGATCATCAGCATTTTCCCCAGTTCCGGATCTTCCGGTATCGCATCCGTCAGGCTATTTTGATACAGCAGCATGCCGATGGGGAGAAACATGGCGGCCAGTGCGTGGTCGGAAATAAATGCCGCCAGGGGGGCAATGATAATAAAAAATATCAGGGTGATCCATTTGGCATTGGGAACGGCCAGTCTGCGGAACATGGCCATACAGACGCGTTTGTCAACACCTGTCTTGACAAACGCAGCGGCGAACATCAGACTGCCCATGATAAACCAGCAGGCATCATCCCAGTAAAGCATGGCGACCTGCTGCCTGCTGACGACGCCTCCAAAAACAAGGATCAGCCCAATAGAAAAAGCTACCCCGGGGAGCGGAATGCATTCGGTAACAAAGCAGATCACGACAAAGGCAGCCATGGCAATGGCGATCTTGATATGTCTGGCGCCGGCATCCGCGGCCGCGCGGTCTTTTTCCGAAAGGTTTTCATATTTAAGGCCCTGGCGGCGAAGGTCCAGGCTTTTGGTCGCGATGGTTAAATAATCTTCTTCACTGACATTGTCCTTGATATAAGTTTTGGCCCGTTCAAAATTTTTTGCATCGGTCTGGATTTTGTTCTGATGGGCCCACTTGACATCTCTTTTTAAAAACCGGGTTTTTTTCAAAGCCCCCATTTGCATGTTTTGCTCAATAACCTGGGCCGCCACCAATTGCCATTGCTCTACATCCGAACTGGTTTTGTTAAAAAGCGACTGGGTAATAAAATCAATCACGGCCTTGGGGCCGATCTTGTATTCAGTGGCCACATCTTTCATGCCGTACGGTGTGGGAATCATCAGAATGACGATAAGGACGACGACGGGAATGATAAACATTTTCCAGTCTACATATTTGTCGTATCCGGTTTCTTGTTTCGGTTTAACTGCCGCCATGTTATTCTCCTTACATATCAACAATCTTTTCCAGTCTTGTGGATTGCCCGCCTCAGCCGGTTCATTAAACGTACCTTCGGGCTGCTATAGGATGATTCGCGCCATTTCGAAAAAGAGTTCCTGCTCCCTGACGATGCCGATGACCTTGCCCTTGCTCCTGACGATGATGCGCCGGATCTGTTCACGGTACATGAGGTCGGCGATTTCCATCAGGTTGGTATCCTCATCCACGCTGGGCGGGGATTCGGACATGACAGTGCCGACTTTTTTCAGGGCCAGGGCCTTAACCTGGGTAGTAAACAGACCGCTCCAGAACATCGGAGAAAACTGCATGCTGTCCGCCATGGAAGGCTTTGGAGCGGACAGATAAGCAGGCCGGACCGCATCGATCAGATCCAGAATACTGAGAATTCCAACCAGTTCGTTTTTCCGATCAAATACCAGCAGGGAGCGATGGCCGGTTTCCATGACGCGGCCGCTTGAAACGAATCCTTCAAAAGAACGCCGGAGTTGCTCGATGGCCTCTTTGACGGTGTTGTCGACGGTGACACTGCTGTAGTCGTCAATATGGATCATGATGTCGCGGGCGCTTTTCTCCCGCAGGGGGACCCCTTTGCGCGCGGCGGCGAAAGCATCGTTGATCTTGGCGGCCAAAAGGTCTATGTCGCAGGGCTTGCCGAGGTAATCATAGGCCCCCGTGACAAGGGATTCCTTGGCGGAATCGACTGTTCCATGACCGGTCAGCATGATGACCTGGACCTGGGGTCTGATTTTCTTGATTTCAGCCAGGGCTTCATGCCCGCCCATTCCCGGCATTTTGATGTCAAGGACGATGACGTCCTGGGGTTTTTCCTTTAAGATACGGATGGCCTCTTCACCGCTGGCAGCCATGGTGGTCTCATAGCCCTTTTTGGTCAGGATCTTTGATGTTGAGGCGCGAAACTGTTCTTCGTCGTCTACCATCAATACACGGATTTTATCCCCCATTACCGGTTTCTCCTTTTACTTTGCTGTTTCAATTTTGTTGAATGTCGTAACGATCAGATGCCAGATGCCAGATGTCGGGTGTCGGGTATCAGGGGTCAGAGTTCAAGATAAACTGGCTTAATCTTTATGATGTTGATTTCCCCCGCGTTCGATCCCCGAAACCCGGTCTCAGATCCCTGCGCGTTATTCCGGCTTTTCAGCGTCCCGGAGAATATCCCGGGGCGACTTCATAAATTTCCGTGACTGGGCCAGCCGGATTTTTTCCTCGAGCCGCTGCCGCTTTTGAAAGGCTTCCTCGGCCCGGCCGACAAGTTCATCAATGCCGGTGGGTTTCATCAGGTAGTCAGTCGCTCCTGATTTCAACCCTTCGATGGCGGATTCGACCGTGGCGTGACCGGTCAACATAATGACTTCAACCATCGGAAAGCGGCTTTTGATCTCTTTCAGGGTGGCAATGCCGTCCATCCCGGGCATTTTAACATCCAGAATGACCACGTGAATGTTTTTCTGCCGCAAGATTTCAAGGGCGTCCATGCCGTTTGCGGCGGTAACGACTTCGATG
Organism: Thermodesulfobacteriota bacterium; assembly: GCA_040757625.1. Classification (GTDB taxonomy): domain Bacteria; phylum Desulfobacterota; class Desulfobacteria; order Desulfobacterales; family JARGFK01; genus JARGFK01. The sequence goes on from JBFLWU010000020.1 coordinate 67,200, forward strand.
TCTTTTTTGTCAAGCAGTTTTTTGGTGGTGGCGAGGAACCGTTCTTCGTCATCGACCAGCATCAATTTCATTTTTTCCATTTTTTTGCTCCCGGATAAGAATTGTCCCCATAATATTTTTGAAAAACCGGATTTTTCCGGTCTCGCTAAGGTTTGCCGGCGGGAAGATCCAGCGTAAAGGTCGTCCCGCTGCCCGGGTCGCTGCTGACGCGCATGGATCCACCCATGTTGTTGATGATGCCGTAACATACCGATAGCCCCAGGCCTGTTCCCTTACCTACCGGTTTGGTGGTAAAAAAAGGTGAAAATATTTTATTCAGATTCTCAGGGGTGATCCCGCAGCCGTTGTCGCGAACGTGGATGTTGATGTTGCCGTCGGTCGCCACAGCCGATTCAATCAGGATTTGGCCCCCGGAACCCCCATGGCGTTCGATCACGGCGTCAATGGCGTTGTTGAAAAGATTCAGAAACACCTGTTGCAGCTGGGAGGGGTCGGCATGCACGTAGAGCGGGTGGTCCTGAAGCTGTTGCGTGACGGTGATGCCGTTGACGCTGGCCTTCTTGGACACCATGGCGATGACTTCGGGTATAAAACTGTTCAGTTCGATGTCCTGCCGGGCGGCTTCGGTTTTTCGGCCGAACTTGAGTATCGACTGGGTAATCTCGGCGCATCTCGATATTTGCAGGTTGATCTGCTTTATGGAATCTTCAATATCGGCCAGATTTTCGGAATCTTTCAGCTCTCCCTTTTGTTTAATTTCCGCCATCAGCATTTCAATCAGGGTTTGTTCGTTTTTGATGATCTGAAGCGGATTGTTGATTTCATGGGCAAAGCCGGCGGCCATCTCCCCCAGCTCGGCCAGTCGGCTGGCCCGGATGAGCTGTTCGCTCAAGCTGTCTTTTTCAGCATCCATCTGCTCCATCCGCCGAACAATCCGCTCAGTCAAAAAAAATGCGACCCCGATGATGAGGACACCTCCCACGACTGAAATGATGACAATCAGATAGGTGGCGGTTCGAAGCGCTTTAAAGGCGTCGGCCTTTTCCTGGCGGACCACCAGCTGCCACTGCCTGTTTTTCAGCCAGGTGGTAACGTACAGGAATTCACGCTTGCGTTCGTCCGTGTCGATGAACACTCTCATATCCTCATGATAGACAAGGTGCGGCCGGTAATGGGCATCCTGCTCCATCAGGCTTCCACCTGAACGCCTTTCCGTCTGCAGGAGCCCTTCGGCGTTTAGGATGTATGCTTCACCGGTGGTGCCGATGCGGATTTTTTTTACCAGATCGTTGAACGTAAACGTGTCGATGGTGGCCCGGATGACCCATTTGCGGTTGTTTTCCTCCCGGACTACGGCGATAATAAAATGCGGCACATTGCGGTACCCTAGAAAAATATCGCTGATGTAATATCCCTGCCGCATGACGTTTTTAAACCATTCATATTGGTTATAGACCTTACCCTTAAGCTGGTAGGGGCCCTGGTAGGCGACATGAACGCCGGCCTGATCGAAAACTCCCAAGTCAAGAAATGCGCTGGATTTGTTCTGGAGCAGTTGAAAAACACCGGTCAGGCCCTGGGGCCGGCTCAACTCTTCGAACGTGTATGCGTTTTGTACAAATTCCAGGTCGGCTTTGCGCTCATTTAAAAAGGACTGGATCATCTGGCTGTGGTCATCCACAACCCGTTTCAATCTGGCCGTGGTGCTGGCTTCAAGTGAGTTTGCAAAATAATAATAGCCGGTGCCCAGTATTGAAATAAAAGGGATGAAGGGCACCAGTATCATGCAGGTGAGAATGATCTTTCGAATCGTACTGTATTGGTTGGGCTTCAAATGGATGCCTGTCTGTGACGTGTTTTCTGTCCGCTTTCAAAGGCCTCGATACCCCAAAGAGCAATCTCTATGCCAAATCAGGCTGCAACGACAGATTCAGATAACCATTTATAATAATTATTGATACCTGGAAAAACGTGAAAGACAGTTGCCCACTCCGTCCGCGGGGTGTCGGTATTTTTTACAGGCTGTAAAGTCGTTGGCGGAAAAAGACACAACGGACCGCGGCAGCTTTCACCCCGACGAGCATTTCAGCGCTTCTTTTTGTTGCGGGGAAAAAGATCAAAAGCGGACGCCGGCGATTCCACCAGTTTATGAATTTTTTCCTGGATGTCCTTTTTTTCCTGATCGTCCTTCTTCACCCATGCGCCTTCGATTTTTGCCACCAGTTCGTCGATTTCACACGGTTTGGTCAGATAATCGTAGGCTCCCAGTTTCATCGCTTCAAGGGCCGAATCGATCGAGCCATGACCGGTCAGGATGAGGGTTTCGGTAAACAGCCCCAGTTTTTTAATTTCTTTCAGCGTGGCCAGTCCGTCCATGCCGGGCATTTTCAGGTCCAGTACGACCACGTCGAAATTTTCTTCTTCAAGGGAACGGATGGCGCTGTCCCCGCTGTTGACCGCGGAAACCCGGTACCCCCTGTTCGTCAATAGCTTGGAGACGTTGTTAGTAAAAGTGACTTCATCATCAACCAGCAAGATCTTAGATCCCTTCATAATATCCCCTCCTTATGTGATAAGATGGACAAACGGGAGCCGGCCCCCGTTAAGATCCCCGCGTTTTTTCTGTTTTCGGGTCGGAGGACCCGGCTGCCGCAGGATTGCGTGTTTTTTTCAGCCTTTGATTCGAATCATCCCGTCCAGTGACTCTCTTTTCTCAGCCACATCCTTTTTTTTCCCGGCGCCTTCGATTTTATTCAGTAGGTCTTCCAGCGCGCAGGGCTTGGTGAGGTAATCGTACGCTCCCAGATTAAAAGCGTCCAGGGCCGAATCAATGGAGCCGTGGCCGGTCAGAATCAGCGTTTCGGTGTGCAGTTTCAATTTTTTTATTTCGTTCAGGGTGGCTATGCCGTCCATGCCGGGCATTTTCAGGTCCAGCACGACCACATCGAAGTTTTCAGCTTCCAGCACTTGAATCGCCTCTTTGCCGCCGGCTGCCGTTGCCACCTGATAGCCCCTTACCCGCAGCAGTTTTGCCATTGAAGCGGTGAAAGCGGCTTCATCATCGACGAGTAAAATTTTACCCTTTTGCATATGCATTCCCCCCTTATTATTAGAAGGTCGGAATATGTATTCCAGTATAAAAACCTGGTTCTTAGGTCCAAATTGATCCAAACGATCTGGGTATCTCACATCGCAAACAAATTTTATGTTGTCGTTCGGGCTGCTGCTGTTTGAATTTGCACGTCGATTTTTCTCAGGGCAGCGAGCCCCGAACCTAGTCGCATTTCGTCAATGGTATAACTGCAGAAATCATGCCATCCTGATTTAGAACTCAGCCGGGGCTCCTGCGGGGCCGGATCGTTACCTGTTAGCCTTTTAGGCTGTCGTCCATCCCCTCCAGCAGATGCGGCGGTGGGCTGAAAGGTAAAAAGACCTTGAACTCGGCGCCTTTGCCCGGTTCGCTCCAGACGGAAATATCTCCGCCCAGGTTTTTTATGGTGCTGTAGCAGATGGATAGCCCCAGGCCGGTCCCTTTCCCCACCGGCTTGGTCGTAAAAAACGGGTCGAAAATCTTGTCGATATTTTCAGGCGCAATTCCCACCCCCGAATCGGACACGATAATTTGCACTCCCTGCGGATCGTCGGATTTCGTACGGACATGGATACTGCCGTAGGCCTTATCATCATGAGCGTCGATGGAGTTGGTTATCAGGTTCAGCATGACCTGTTGCAACTGGGAAGGATCCGAAAGAATATGGGGAAGGTTATCCTCAAAATCCGTGAAAAACTTGATGCCGCTTGACCTGGCTTCCCGTTCCATCAGGTCGATCACTTCCCGGACAAACTGGTTGATATTGATGGTTTCAATGACCGAGCGGGTGCGGCGGGAGAACTTGAGCAGGCCCTGGGTGATGTGTTTGCAGCGTTTGATCTGAACGTCGATCTGTTCCAGGGATTCCGCCAGCTGTTTGTCGAGTTCGGGCGGCCGGGCCGGCGTGTTCGTGAGCATGTCCACCAGGATTTGTTTTTCCGTTAAAATAATGGCCAGGGGATTATTGATCTCATGGGCGACACCGGCCGAAAGCTCTCCGATGGATGCCAACTTACTGGTCTGCAGGAGCTGCCGGTTCAGCTTCTCGGCCTCCACATCCCGATTTTTGATGACGGATATCATGTGCCGGGTGATAAAGACGGCGACGATAAGGATGATCAGGGCGCTCAGGTGCAGAAATATCAGGGTGGCATAGTTGGCATAGTTGACATCGCTGAACGCTTCGGCATAATCCTGTTTTACCACCAGCTGCCAGGGCGGTTCTTTCAGCCAGGTTTGAGTGTATATCTGACGCGGGATTTTGTTGCCCCGGTTGTCGGTATGTTTTTCGATAATGCGAACCTTGATGCCCTCTTGAAAGGATTCTACCGGCATGGCGGCCTTGTCCATGATCTTGCCGCTGTAGCGGGGGCTGGTCTGAAAAATACCCTTTGCGTTCAGGAGGTAGACTTCGCCGGTGTTCCCGATTCGAACGTTTTCGACCAGCGAGCGGAATACTTCCGTGTCAATGGTGGCCCTGAGGATCCACTTTTCCCCTTTTTCAAGCCGGGTAACGGCGATGATGAAATGGGGAACTTTTCTGAATCCCATGAACATATCGCTGATAAAAAGATCTTCTTCCATCACATGCTTGAACCAGAACGTATCGGAATAATTCTTGTCCATCAGGTCATAGGGGCCGATATATTTCAGGTGTTTGCCGCGGGAATCAATAATGCCCAGGTCGGTAAAGGAGTGGTACTCCCGATTCAGTATTTCGAAAATGGTGTTGAGATTGGATCCGCTGAGCAGGTACTCCTTCGGATGGGATTGGGCGATCAGTTGAAGTTTGGAACTGTGTTTCTTTAGAAACAGTTCGATGATTTTACGGTGATATTCGACCTGGATCTGAAACGCGTTGATCATGCGGTCGTTGGAAAAGCGGGTATAGTGGATATTAATGCCCCAGCCCACCAGCAGCAGCGGGATCAGCGAACAGATGATCGTGAGCAAAATGAATTTGCGAAACAGCCTGGAATAGTGGGATTTTTGCTGTTTTTCGCCGCCGCTTGAATGATTGCTTTGCTCTGTGGTTTTACCTGTTTTCATTGTATACAATCTTATGGGGAAATTATTATGTGAGCCCAATAGACTCTGAACCCGGACACCCGCAAAGACCTTTCCTACCGATTTTCAAGCCTTGCCTGAAACACGTCCGTCCGCCCGTATGATACCGAAATAGAAATTCAAGGCATTCCCGTGGGGTAACACAAAAAAAGCATTCAAAAATTATGCCAAGTGCCGGTAAAAATGGAATTAAAATCTATAATTAAATCAGACCATTAATTTTTAACATGCAGGGGCGGGGAAGGGGTGTAACCCCGGGAGAGACAGCGGGCGCGCTTGAGTCAACCAGTGCTTTGCAGGTAACCGGGCTGGAGATTATAGACTTTCTTTCGTATCGCCCGTGGGGGTCTGGTGCTCCAGCAGGAAGATGAACTTATAGACGTCGAAGGTGATTTCATCACCGCTTTTGAGCTTCTGGGGAGAAAAGGGCTCTACGGCCTTGCCGTTCAAACCGGTGGTGTTTTTGCTGCGCTGGTCTTCCAGGAAGAAGTTGCCGTTTTTATATTCGATGGTGGCATGGGAGCCTGAGATGGATGTCTTGGGTATATCCAGATCATTGTGAACGCCCCGGCCGATGGTGGTGAGTGGTTTTTCCAGCATGATGGTTTTCCTGCCGGTAATGTTTTTGATATCGATCAGCATGGCCTGGGGCAAGTCGGATGCTTTTCGGGCGGGAGGCGGTGTTTTGTCTTCCAGGTCTCTGGTCCGGGTCAATTCGGATTCTCCGCCGAAATCCATAATGGTTTTACCGGCCGGGATCAGATCGGGCAGGATGAAGATGAATTTAAAAATATTGAAGGAGATAACGTCGCCGCTTTTCAGTTTCTGGGGATGATGCGGCGGGACTTCCTCGCCGTTTAGAAAGGTTTTGTTCTTGCTGCGCTGATCTTCCAGATAAAAAAAGCCGTCGCGGTATTCGATGGCGGCATGAAAGCTCGAAACCGTGTCTTTGGGGATGCTGACGGCATTGTTGGCGTCCCGGCCGATGGTGAAAATCTTTTTGTCAATTTTAATCGTTTCCTGAGTCGTGATATTTTTAACGTCGATCAGTTCGGCCCGGGGCATGAAGACTTTCTTTTTCAGGGCCTGGCCGCTGAAGCCGCTCAACAGGCCGCCGGGTGAAGCGGTCTTTGATTTCCCGGTCAGGACCATGATCAAAACAACAATGCCCAGCAACACCGCCGCCCCTGCCAGGATATATACCAGCAGCCGGCTGCCCGCCGGTGGAGGCGCGGTGGCCGGCTCCGCTTTCAAAGGAAGCGGTTCCGCCCGGTTCGGCGCGCTTTGCGCTGCAGGGACGCCTGCCGGGACGGTTGCGGCGATAGCGGCAGGCTTGGCTGCGGCCGTGACCTGCTGGCGTATCGGGCGGCTGATCGCTTCGTTGATTCTGGCAAAGATGCCTTGAATCTCCGCTGCGCTGAACGCACGGTAATACTCGCCCTGGGTTTTAAACGCCAGGGTCTGGATCAGGCTGAAATCAGCCTTGTCGGTAAAGGCAATGCCGAAAATACGGACATTTTCTTTTTTACATTCAAGGGCCAGGTCTTCTTTCAGCCAGCGTTCCTTTTCCAGATCTCTGGCGGGGTCTCCGGTGTCCACGATGCCGTCCGTGAGCAGGATGATGATCCGGGGTGCATCCGGGCGGCCGGTGGTTTTCAGTTCATAGAGGGCGCGTTCGATTGCCCCCGGACT